>NZ_UCNV01000001.1:0-138739 GCF_900474015.1 Synechococcus sp. UW106 | reverse complement strand
GCAGACAAGAGGTGCCGATGACTTCGGCGCTGATTGCCAGCAGCAGCAACGTCCAGGGATTGCTCATGCGCACTGGTGCCGCTCCTTAGGATTGTGGCAACGACGCTTTCTGGACCCGAGACGGGATTCCGCCGCTGCATGACCGACGCCCCCGTCTCACGGATCCGCAACTTCTGCATCATTGCCCACATCGACCACGGCAAGTCGACCCTGGCCGACCGGTTGCTGCAAGACACGGGCACCGTGGCCAACAGGGATATGCAGGAGCAGTTCCTGGACAACATGGATCTGGAACGGGAGCGGGGGATCACGATCAAGCTTCAGGCCGCCCGGATGAATTACACCGCGGCTGATGGCGAGGAGTACGTCCTCAACTTGATCGACACCCCTGGCCACGTCGACTTCTCTTATGAGGTGAGCCGCAGCCTGCAGGCCTGCGAAGGTGCGTTGTTGGTGGTGGATGCCAGTCAGGGCGTGGAGGCCCAGACCCTGGCCAATGTCTATCTCGCGCTGGACAACGATCTCGAGATCATCCCGGTTCTCAACAAGATCGATCTTCCTGGTGCGGATCCCGATCGAATCAAGGAAGAGGTTGAGGCCATTATCGGCCTCGATTGCAGCAATGCCATCTCCTGCTCGGCCAAGACCGGCTTGGGTGTGCCCGAAATCCTGCAGGCCGTGGTCGACCGGGTGCCGCCGCCGAAGGATGCGGTGGAAGAACCCACCAAGGCCCTGATCTTCGATTCCTATTACGACCCCTATCGGGGTGTGATCGTTTATTTCCGGGTGATGAGTGGCCGGATCAACTGCAAAGACAAAGTGCTGTTGATGGCCAGCAAGAAGACCTATGAGCTCGATGAGATCGGGATCATGGCGCCGGATCAGAAGAAGGTGGATGAGCTCCACGCTGGTGAGGTGGGCTATCTCGCGGCCTCGATCAAGGCGGTGGCTGATGCCCGGGTCGGCGACACGATCACCCTGGTGAATGCGCCGGCGGATGAGGCCTTACCCGGATACACCGAGGCCAAGCCGATGGTGTTTTGCGGCCTGTTCCCCACTGAGGCGGATCAGTACCCAGACCTGCGTGATGCTCTCGACAAACTGCAGCTGTCTGATGCAGCGCTGAAGTACGAGCCTGAAACCAGCAGTGCCATGGGCTTCGGTTTCCGCTGCGGCTTCCTTGGCCTGCTCCACATGGAGATCGTGCAGGAGCGGCTTGAGCGCGAATACGACCTCGATCTGATCGTCACCGCGCCATCGGTGATCTACAAGGTGAACATGATCGATGGTTCAGAGGTGATGGTGGACAACCCCGCCACACTTCCCGATCCGCAAAAGCGTGAGTCGATCGAAGAGCCCTACGTGAAGATGGAGATCTATGCACCGAATGAATACAACGGTGCCTTGATGGGCCTCTGCCAGGAACGGCGCGGTGAGTACATCGATATGAAATACATCACCACCGATCGGGTGACGTTGATCTACGAGTTGCCGCTGGCGGAAGTGGTGACCGACTTCTTCGATCAGATGAAGACGCGTACCCAGGGCTATGCCTCGATGGAATACAGCTTGATTGGTTATCGCAAGAATCAGTTGGTGCGCCTTGATGTGCTGATCAATGGCGAGCGAGCTGACGCCCTCACCACGATCGTCCACCAAGACAAGGCCTACAACGTGGGCAAGGCATTGGTGGAGAAACTCAAGGAGCTGATTCCCCGCCAGCAGTTCAAGATTCCGATTCAGGCTTCCATTGGTAGCCGGATTATTGCCTCTACTAGCATCAGTGCCATCCGCAAGGATGTGCTTGCAAAGTGCTACGGCGGTGATATTTCACGGAAGAAGAAACTGCTGAAGAAGCAGGCCAAAGGCAAGAAGCGAATGAAGGCTATGGGCAAGGTGGATGTGCCGCAGGAGGCCTTCATGGCGGTGCTCAAGCTGAATGATGGTGGTAGCTAACATCTAATGCGTTAATCACAGTCAATCAAGACTTGTTTTCTAGATCCTGCTTGCAGTGATCGAATGTGGAACTTGGGTTTGATGAATCACAGCTATCAGTATTATTGCCATGCCCGTTGTTGCTCATTATTTTTTGGGTATCTACAAGGTTGTGTTTTCCTCCTGTTTCGCTAGATAGATGTTCCATCCAGTTTGATTCCAGGTCGATTGCAATGGTGTGAATTTTCATTTTATTGCGGCTTGGCCTCTCTTTGTTTTGGTTGATGTAGTAGGTAGCGATGCGGTCCCAGTCGTTATAACTTGTTTGTGTTGTAGTCCAGCATTTTTCTCCCCACCAACGTCTCGGCCAACGTGTGGAGTAATTGATTGGATCATCATTCTTCCACCATCGTGTTTTGCACCGATTGCCGGATATATCCCATGCTGCAAAGAGTTCTGGGTAAACCGATCTTCTACTTTCAGGTTTCGATTGATTGCTTACGTTGAATTTGGGCTCACCATCGGAGAGTAGGAATAGTGTTGTGGTCTCATGATCATCAAGAGCGTTATCCATTCCATCCCAAGGCTCAGTCCAGCCTTCTGGTTGAATGCTCTCGATCAGCATCTCTGCATCAGCTAGAGCTCCTTCTCTACCAATCACAACAAGTTGATTGTCATTCCCACTGTCTGTATCACCGTAAGTCCAAACCATGTGATTGCGGCCTTCACGGTGGCTAAAAAAGCTGATTCCTACTTTCGTGTATGGGGCAATATTTTTCAGGTCGGTTAAGATCTGTACGAGTTCGTTTTTTACTGACTCCATCCGTGTTTTTTTGCAAGCACCGTTGGCTGTAATCATGCATTCGCGCATTGAGCCAGATGCATCAACAACAAAACGTACAGTATTGCCAATCTTTGCATTGAAGTAAACCCCATTTAGAGTTAATCCATCGAGATTTTTGCGTACCAAACGCTTGTCTGCACGTGCAAATGCTGTCATGTAAATCTTTTGATTTGAATTCTTCGTGGCCATAAAACTCATGTCCACTAGATTGCCTGGATCTTCATCCTCTGTGCTTAGCGCAGGGTCTTCAAAGGCCAAGACTTTTCGATTATGGTCAGTTTTGAATC
The DNA here is from genome assembly GCF_900474015.1 of Synechococcus sp. UW106. Classification (NCBI taxonomy): domain Bacteria; kingdom Bacillati; phylum Cyanobacteriota; class Cyanophyceae; order Synechococcales; family Synechococcaceae; genus Synechococcus; species Synechococcus sp. UW106. The sequence goes on along the minus strand of NZ_UCNV01000001.1, from coordinate 135,673 downwards.
GAATTGCTGGTTCTTGGAATGTTCGATAAGGCGTAAAAGCATCTGGCTCTGATGAATTATTTGCTGATATAAAATCAACATCTAGATCAGCCAATATTTCTGCCTTTAATTTCATTCTTTCTTCTTTGGTGGCCTCGTCAACTGTCTTTAAGGCTTCGCAGCTGTTTTCATTTTTGAGGCAATATAGAGGGGCAATGTCATCTAAAACTAAACTGATATATGGTGATGCTGTCTTGTCATACTGTCCATTGATATCAAGTGGCAAGCCACAACGAACAAGCGCATATCCGTAACTATCTCCGCCACGAAGGCGTGAGTAGTTTGTGCTAAGTCCATAAACGATAGGATTCGCTAGTTCTACCATCTTAATTCCAAAAACAACCTTAAAAAATCTTCCATCTTCTGTCGCTTTGTTTTCGCAGTAGCTCACGATGCCATCATCAGGGGTAATCGTTCCCTCTAAATTACTGACGTGATTTGCTAAATTACTTTCAGGTAAATGACTTGGTGTCTCACCAAACACAAGCAGATTCATACTTCTCTCAACTTCTGATCGCAATAATTTAATTCCGTTGACTGAATTTTGTCTTGCATTGGCTTTCTCTGCTGAGTTACTAATAGCTCCAGACATGCTCCTCAGGGCGACACCACTGCCTGTTATGAGCAACGATCCTGCTAATACAGCCATCATAAATTCAGGCAGTGTAAAGCCTGAACTAGAATGATTCTTGGATTGTGCGACATGCTTCGCGGTGTGCATTGTCGGTACTTCCGTCTACTAATATTCTCTTTCCTCCCTTATTCTTGTATATAAGAAAAGGGAAGGAAATTGATTAGAATAATCTGAGGATGTATACATCAGCGTGTTTCGCAACGTCCACTCTCCCAGTCCCCCATCCTGCTTAGGCCATTGGGACTAAATTCAACACATCGTATTGGCAGCTCTGGTTGAAGCGAGGCATGTTGTTTCGCGCGAACTAGGATGACGAGGGACCCACCGTCATCGGATGTGCCTGGTGGTGAAATGCTGAATTGAGAGCGTGAGAATGAGAGTTCCACATACTCCGTGCCAGGACCTTGTTCGCTATCCAGGAATCTAAATCTTTGATTGATCATTGGGTCGTCCGAGCAGTTCAGACGGTCTTTCTTCTCATCTGTTGTGAGTTTTGCTACCTCGATTGTCGTTTCAGGAGATTTGAATTTGGATATTGATGTTGGCCCCACTGTTGTTAATGCATCGCTGGGAAAATTCATTTCGCAGCCTGTCTTCACAACTGCTTGCTTCATCCGTAGAGCTTGCAACCCTGCCTCTATACGCAGAACGTAGTTGTTCAATGATTGTCGTATGAGTTGTCTGCGTAAATTGGGAATGCTCCATCCAATGGCAACACTAATTAAGATGACTACAATCAAGCATTCAACCAAGGTAAAACCTTTGCTATGTTTATGGTGACTGTCTAAATTCATTTCAAGGCGATACTCCGAGGTCGAGACAGTCGGCAGCAAAAGTCGGATTCAACTCAAGGACTCTTCGTTCGATACCAACTGAATTCTCTGGCCCATCAAAGCCGTACTCTATTCTCATAATCCCTGGATTGATTGTCGATACACTTATTGTGCGATTGATACTCTTCGGTGGATCTACAAAATATTCCGTACTGTTGTTTTCTATTTGTTCTTTTGCATATTGGGCAGGATTACTGCAAGCCGTTTGTTGATCACCAAATATCTTGACAACTTCCCATGTAAGACGTGAGTCTTGCTGTTGTATTTTTTGCATATTATCCATGATTCTGCTCTCAAGTCTGTTTCGTAATTCTTGATTGCTTCCACTTGTCATGGCTGCCTGTGTAAAGCGCCCTACGGATGTCATGACAAACAGCAGTATCACGCCAGCTATCAAGACTTCGACGAGACCAAAGCCATCGGCTTCGATCATTGATAGATCACGTCTTGCAACTTTTGATGAGCTGTCCAATAACATCTCACGTCTCTACTGAGCTAATGTTCCTTCCTCTAGTATCTTTGATTTTTTTCTCCTTGGATGAGTGTTCCATGAGTCTCGCCAGTGAGTTATCAAAGTTTTTCGCAGGATATAAGTGTACTTTCTAGAATTTCTCGAACAGATCCATTCCGGACCCACGAATACCTCGAATTGTCTGTCGACCATTTCCACCCCATAAATTATTTTCTCGCCATTTCCAAGCTTTTTCGGTGTCTTGAATAACTTCTGCTGAATCAATGATCAATTTATTGTTGTTCCCACAAATATTCTGTGCCCAGATCAGTCCTCGTATAGATGCATCTTGGTCGATACTTACAGTCCCACTTTGGAGGGTAAGGAGTGCTGCAGGAAGATTCTGTCTGCCAAAGCTCAATCTGCCTTGCGTTGAACTACACCCATTCTGATAGTCTCCATCGTTTGGTCCATTTACGATGACTAGATGCTCTGCTTTATTATTGCATTCAGAAGAATTTGTGTTCACTCCGCAAAGCATGCTGCCATCTTTGAGTGCAATAGAGCCGGTGCTAATTGATGAAGGTGACGGTGCACTTGTGTTTGGGGAAAGCAGATGAATAACAATCGGTCGCTCTTCATTTTCGATTAAAAGTTTTGTGTTATTGAGGTTAAGATATTCGATATTGATATGACAAGGAGATCCTGGCTCGCCTTCATCGCATAGGCCATTCTCTTTTAAGATGATTGTGTTGTTGGAACTATCTTGAATGATAGAACCTGTCGAAGACGCACTGATAAAGCTGTCATTTGATGTTTGACTTTCCTTCCGAACGCAGGCAATTTCGGCACAATTGCTACCACGATCGAGAAGGCCAGAGTCATCAAAACTCCATACCCTGATTTCGTTGTCTACTGCATCGTCCTGCCGTTGCTGCTCATAAAGGACTGGGCCTGGAATACCCCTCTCTCTAACCGGCCAAATCAAAGGAGATGTAGAGCCATATACATTAAAAGCTATATCATTTTCTAATGATTGTTGGTTACAATTTTTTTCCCAAAACTCGCTCTTATTTACTAAAATAATTCCCTCTCCTTTGATTTCTAGTCTTTCGATATCTTTGAATAATGTAGCATTGACTATTGCCCAGTCTGCGTTGGTGGCGACAACAAACTTGATATCTAGTGAACGTGTCAGAAGTGTACGAGCTAAAACTGCATCCTCTCGTTTGATTAGCCCCTCAATGCTGAATACTCCAGTCGCTTGGTCGCTAGCAAAACTGCTGTCAAATTCTCTCAGTCTGTAGTAAGCCATAACAGGTTTGCTTCCGTCATCGCGTAGTGTGAATTCGGCATCTGAAGTGTTATTTGCTAAAGGTAGTAAATCAATTGGCCAAATCTTTCCTTTCTCTGGATGTTCGGGCAATGCGGCGCTTCCTAGGGTTGGTGTGCATATTTCTTCTAGTTCGATTGCCTTTGATGTTTCTGTATTGTTAATATTTATCCATTGCAGATCGCCTTTTGGGAAATTATCTACTTCGTAGAGATATCCTTTGTATTGTGTTGGGGAAGGATTATTGAGTTGGCTCAGGATATGGTTAAATCCACTGATCGCAGCATTTTCTGCCATTTGTTGATAGCTTGCAAATGCTCCCACCTTTCTCTCTACAAGTTTTCTTACCAAGAGTGCACTTGATCCTGTGATTAGTAGGAAGCCCATCAGTAGAACAAGTACTAATGCAATGCCTTGTTCGCCTTCTTGGTGCATCTGCATCAATTTTTTGAACGCTTGAGGATATTTCATTTGCAAATCAGATCGCTCGTTTCCACTTTGGTGGATGTCTTCGAATGAACGATCCCTAACTTGACATCGCTTGCTCCAGTGCTGAGGTCTATGCATCCAAGAACATTTCTTTCTGGGCTTTGTGACACAGTCGACTCGAGAATGAAATAGTTCTCATCCGTAAGATCGCCAATTCGTCTTGTAGAATAGTTTCCATCGGACAGAGCTATTTCTTTCTCAAGACTGCCTTCATCATCTGAAATGGGGCCTGATATTGTCATGATAACGGCTTGGTTGCTGAGGTCTTTCCATGTTTTAGGGGGTAAGCCAATTTCTTCTTTGGAGCTGATTATTCGTATCAAGAGTTGCTCCATGGACGCTGCCATGCTGTTTTGTTTGGTCCGCTCCATTTGGTTTGAATAATTTGGGATTGCTATCGCACTTAAAATGCCAACGATGCTCACAGCTGCCATAAGTTCGGTCAGGGAGAATCCGTTGATGTTTCTTTTAGGCGTCTTCATGACTTAGTTATGATCTTATTAGTCTGGCACCTTGTTGCTGGTTCTTCCTTGGAGATTAGTGAGTGTTGATTGAAGGATCTCTATATTTCTAAGTGTTGCGATTGGTAATTTTTTGCAAGTTGCATTGGAGTTTTTGATTTTGTTTCATTGCCTTCAGCTGGTGCCTGCCGCCCCATTTAGTATTGATAGTTTAAGTGAATTGTATGGAGTTTATGCTTTTATGGAGGTCTTGGATCTGTAATTTGTTTTTGACATGCAGGAATGGGGTCTTGAGTTCTGCGCCACGATTGTGAGGCTTTGATCTATTTGGACTGTTTTGGTAATTGATCCAATCCTTGTCTTTGAGAGTGAAGAGTCTTGCCAGTCTGGGAGTTCTTGGTTGTTCTGGACGCTGTTTTCTGCTTGTCGTGTTAGTTTATGCGGTAAAAATAATTATAATGATACATTCTTTCTTGGCTTAATTTTCCTAGTTTGTGCTTAATTTTTTGGTTTGAAGTCAGATCTTTGCTGGCATGAGAAAAGGCGGCTGCGAAGCCGCCTTTCTGTTTCTTGTTTTCCTATTTATTAGCAGGTTGGTGCAGTCGGCGCAGTGCCTGTCGTGCTTGTTGCTGCGCCCTTCTTGCCAGTGGCATAGTTCACGCAGAATGCTCCGTCGTATTTTCCTGCGAGGTCTGAGCCTGTTTTTCCTGTTGCGGTCAGCTTGTAGATATTCGACGATGCGTCTCCTCCTGACGTGAAATCACAGAGATCAGAGTTTGTATCCGCTTCAGTTACCAAAGCGGTTAAGGCTGCATTTCCAGCGGCTTCGCTCTGTAGGGCTTCTGCTGCAACAAGACCCATGATGTTACCGCCCTTGGTGGTGCATTCTGTTGCTTTGGCTTTTGCTGTTTGATTCAAGAAGTTTGGAAGTGCAACGGCTGATAGAACGCCAACAATCACGATGACGATCATCAGCTCCACAAGAGTGAAGCCCTTTTCGATTAGATTCCTGCCCTTCTTGCGATTGAGCAGTGCCAGCTGAAGCTTGGAATTGAGTGAAGTCATTGCTAGATGTTTTGATTGTTGATGTGCACCGTTGGTGCCGACATGACAACCATGACGCGTTCCGTTGGCGCGCAAAGAAGCCCTGGCTAAAGCTTCCCTAAGAACGCTCTTAGGTTTTCTCTCAGATTCGTGGCGTTGCGCTCTCTCCCTTCCTTGCGGGTTTGGTTGCAGTCCACCTCGTTGCTGGTGGTGGTGGCTGGATATGTGGCGCTTTTTGCTTTTGGCTCTTCTCTAGCGGAAGCGGAACGTTTGGACCGTCATCAGCGGCTTGTGGCCCAGATCCGCAGTGGCTTCCAAAACGGTTCGCTCTCGCTGCCCTTATCCCCGGGCCTCGGTGTTGAAGCTGCCTTGGTACCTGGGGAGTTAGGCCAAGAAGGTCCCACGCTTCATTTCATTGATGGGGCCTCTTGGCTGGCCAGCCGTAGCTCTCTGACGTCGCTTGCTTCAAGCTATGTGCTGTTGGAGGTGCGGCAAAACATCACTGCATCGGTTCAAAGCCAACGGCGCGATCAATTGCTGCTGATTGCCGCAGCGGGGATGTCGCTGTTGCTGGTGTCGTTGCTGTTTCGACTGGTGCTGTGGCGTGGCTTGATCAAGCCGTTGCAGTCGCTGACTGGTGATCTCTCGCGTCTGAGTGCCGATTCCCTTGGCCAACGGACGTTGGATCCTGTTGGACAGTCGCGCGAACTGCAGCCCATCGTCGAGGCCTTCAACCAACTGCAATCACGCCTGGCAGAAGCATGGCAGCGCGAACGTCGCTTTGTTGATGGTGTTGCCCATGAACTGCGCACGCCGATAACCGTGATCTTTGGTCATGCTCAAAGCTTGCAGCTTGAGCTACCCGCTGCGAGCCAGGCCAAGGTCGCCCTGATTGCGGCTGAAGCTGAGCGCCTTGGGGAGTTGGTCATGGTAATGCTCGATTTGGCCCGCTGTGATGCCGGTCGACTCACTCTTGAATTGGAAACCCTGGATCCCGAGCTTGTGGTGCTGGATGCCTATGAGCGCTTGCAAGCTTTGACTCCGGATCGGCTGCGTTTGGCACCGCCGTTAGAAGTCGAGATACCTCGTATTACGGCGGATGACGAACGGCTGCAGCAGTGCCTCGCAGCCCTTGTCGACAATGCCTTGCGTTACTCAAACGGTGCGGTGCAGCTGGCGGTCACGGCTTCAGTTGAAAGCGTGATTTTGCATGTCCGGGATCAAGGCCCCGGCATCCCAGAAGCTGAACGCGGCCAGGTGCTGCAGAGGTTTGTGCGCGGCAGCACCTCGATCGGCACTCGCGGTAGTGGCATTGGTCTTGCCACCGTGAATTTGCTGATGGAAGCCATGCATGGCGAGCTGCTGATCGGTGATGCCCCGGAGGATGGAGCCGACATGCAACTGTGCTTCAAGCTTTCGGCGCGCCCACCCGCGCCATGAAGCCAACGCCGCGCACGGTGTGCAGCAACTGCGCTTCCCCTTTGACTTCCACCTTTTTGCGCAGGTAACCCATGTAGACGTCAAGGGTGTTGGGATCGCCAACGAAGGGTGCACCCCATACGGCATCAAGAATCGTTTGGCGCGATTGCACCGCATCCGCATTCTTCACCAGGAACAGCAGCAGCTCAAATTCACGCTGGGAGAGGGCAATGCTGCGTTCTCCCCGTTGCACGCCGCGTTCGATCGGATCCAGCAGCAAATCACCGAGTTCAATGCCGCTGGCTTCGCCGCGTGCGTCTTGTTCGTAACCACCGCGGCGAAGCCGGGCCCGTACCCGGGCGTGCAGTTCCTTGAGGTTGAACGGCTTGGTCAGGTAGTCGTCCACCCCTGCGTCGAGGGCCTGAACCCGCTCGTCCACATCGTCGCGGGCGGTGAGCATCAACACCGGCGTGGTGTTGCCGCTGCTGCGCAGACGGCGGCACAGCTCCACACCAGAGAAGTCCGGCAGCGTCCAGTCGAGCACCACCAGATCGAACTGTTCTTGGCGCCAACGCAGCAGAGCGTCCTGGCCGTTGTCGCAGCCGGTGCAGTGGTGGCCGGCGTCGCTGAGTTCCTCCATGAGGAACCGCAGCAGTTCTGGGTCGTCATCGACGATCAGCAGCTGGCTCGCCTCCGGGCTCACGGGCTGGGTGCAATCACTTCAGGCTAAGTCGGCACACCAGAGGGGAATGCTTCATCCAACGTTTGTCGAGCTTGGATGCGATTGCCTGATCCACATCAGCAGGGTTTTGCCCTGCCCTTGGCGCTCACCACCTCGGCGCTGCTTCTGCTCAGCAGCTTGTCGTTGCAGACCTTCGCCATGCACACGCGTCAGCGCAGTCGTCAGGCGCTGGCCACCGTGCAGACCCGTGATGCCGAGCGTTCGGTGGCGATGGCCTTTCAACAGCAATCCGTTGGCGAAAATGCCTGCCTTTTGGCGATGCCTTCCGGTGCGTGGCCAGCCTCAGAGCATTGTTTTGGATCGAATCCTTCAGCCCTCAAATCAGGCCGCGTCGCTGATCGCGCCTGGCAGCTGTTGCATTGGCAACCGCTTGGCGCGATGGCTGGAACCCTGCAGCTGCGCTGGAGTGATGGCCGTCAGAGCCGTCTGGATCTGGAGCTTCTGCCATGACCCTCACGGAAGTTGTCGTCTCTGCTCTGATCCTGGGGATCTGCAGCCAGGTGTCGCTCCAGGGTTGGTCGCGTACCAATCAAGCCGCAGCCACGTCGGCCCGCACCGATCAGCAGGTGCGGTTGTTGGAGCAACGGCTCCTGGCTAGTCGTCGTGTTTTGTCCAGCGCTCCAATTGCTGATCAGGCCTGTCGTTGGGATCGTGATGCGGTGGTCGGGGTTCTGGAGGGCTTGTCCGAAGACTCCCATCCCGCGACATCATGGCGTTTTGACGCCGCGGGGGTTGGCCTCTGGCTCGATGTGGAACTGATGGGCTCGAAGGCTGCGCAGTCCATCAAGCGGAGTCAGTTGTTCACCCCGGCCGGACTGGGACATTGCCCGCGGGAGGCCAACGATGAGTTGTGATCTGATGTTCGGGGATCGGGATGGTGGCTTCAGCCTTGCAGAGTGTCTTGTGGTGGTGGCGCTGCTGGGGATCCTGGCGGGCTTGGTGATTCCCAGCTCCAGTGCCGTGCAACGGCGGCTGGCACTGGACAGCGGTCTGCGCCGATTGCGAGTGGGGCTCGACCGGGGTCGAATGGCCGCTGAACGGGACCGCCAGCCCTGTGCTCTGCATCTCAGTGCGAATGGTTGGCAACCGCCGCCGGCGGGTGATCTGCCGTCCTGCCGTGGGGGCCTGACGCTTTTGGCTGAGACCGGTGCAGGTGCATTGCAGGTTCGTAGCAACCTGCCAGACGCCGTTCGCTTCAGCAGCAATGGATTGGTGCTTGATGACGGTCTGGTGGTGTTGTCGCAACACAGCCAAGCCCAGGCCTTGTGCCTGGTGATCGGTTTGCCCCTGGGCATCAGCCGCAGCGGTGTCTATCGGGGTGATCCAGCCGCCTCCCTGAGCAGTGCCCTCTGCTTGCCCACTGATGCGTAGGCCCCGCCCTGCTCCAGGCTTCACGCTGGTCGAGTTATTGCTGGCAGCCCTTGTGGGCTGTCTGCTCTGCAGTGTGGTGGTTCAGCTTTTGTACGCCGAAACCTGCCATGGCGGTTCGTTGGCCGAAAGCTTCCAGCTGAAGCAATGGCAACGGCGCACGCTGGAGCTGCTGAAAGGCGATCTGGAGCGTGCATCCAGCTGGCAGATCGACCCAGATCCGTCCGGGAGTTGGCCCTGTGTGTTTGCCAACCGGCAACCCAAGCTCGCCATCACCCCAAGAGACGGCTCAGAACCTGTTGTGTACAGCCTCGGATCAGCGCCATCGGCGATCTGGCGTGGTGATGTGTTGATGCGCTGCGGCCCTGCCTTTGGCTTGCAGGGCGAGATCCGCAGCGGCAGCCGCTATCAGAACCGTGTTGTCTTGGATGGTGTGGACCGTTTTCAGCTTCATCAGCCCTCGGGTCTCCCGGTGCTGCAGATGCTGCTCGAGCAACGTACCTGCCGTGGAGGCAGGGTTCGCTCCCGGGGAGTGGGTTAGGTCTCGGTTATGGGCTCAGGTTCCGGAGCCATCAGGAAGAACATCGTCAGTGCCAGCTCTGATAGTGCGAGGAGCAGATGGTCCAACCAGCCCAGCTCGACTCCCATCCCCATGACAGTGATCCAGCTGTTCACAACAACCATCACCACGGCGAAGATCGCTAGCACCAGTGCCAGCAGCGGCTGCAGTGAGCGGCGTTGATTCCAGATTGCCCAGAGCAAGGGAATCAACACCACGGTGCAAACACCATGCAGGATTCTCATCGAGACTTCGCTGTGCATGTGTGGGGTGATTGCAGCCCAGATGTTGACCGGGACCAGCAGTGAGCACAACACCAGAAACGCGATCATGACTTCAGATGCACGGTGAAGCGGCTGCCTTCCCCAAGGCGGCTCGCCAACTCAATTCTGCCTCCCATTCCTTCAACAAACAGCTTGACCAAAGACAGCCCCAGCCCTGTTCCTGTTTTGTAGGGGGCATTGCTAGCGCGTTGGAAACGTTCAAACACTGTCTCCAGCTCTTCAGGGGGAATCCCGATGCCATGGTCAATAACATCGATGGCTGGACCTTCGGTGTCTTCGCGCAGCACGAGCTCGATCGGTGCTTCCTCCGGAGAGTACTTGTCAGCATTTTCGATGAGATCTAACAGCACTTGTTGAAGTCTTGCTGGATCGGCTTTTGCAATTAAACGCTTTCGTTCTGGAAATTTTATCCGGAATGTGCGAGGAATGGTGTTTCGAGCAAGCATGGCAACTCGCTCCAGCCTTTCACTCAAACATACGTCTTCATTGGTGATGGATAGTCTGTCTGAATCACTTCGAGATAGATCTAAAAGGTCATCAAGAAGGTTTCTCATCCGAATTGTTTCTTCGTTTGCTGTTTGTAAGCCTTTGATCTCTGCTTCTGTGAGATTTTTACTTCGCTTTATTGTGCGGTGAAGATAGCCCTGAACGATTGTTAGGGGCGTCCGCAATTCATGGCTAACGGCGCTGACAAACTGCTTTTGCTGGCTCCAGGATTGGGCTAAACGTTCGACAAGGGAATTAAAAGTGTCTTGTAGATCTTCGATTTCAGTCGGGGCTTGATTAAGTTGTAAGCGCGTGTCTGATAGGTTTTCGGCAGTCAGGTCGGCTGTGGCTAGGTTGAGTTGATTGAGCGGCTTGACGATTCTTCGTACCACCCAGCTGACAGTCAGCAAAGTAATAGAAAGGCAGCTTCCCCAGATCAGGATCATCATCGCCAAGTAATTGCTAAGAGCTTTCAGGCTGGCCTCTGTATTGCTCATCATCCATAGTCGTGCGCCAGAGGGGAATTCCTTGACCAGTTCAACGATGTGCTGAGAGTTGTTGACCTCAACAAAACTTTGAAGCCCAGCTTTTTTCTGAGGATTCGCTTCCATCGCTTTGTTGAAAACTTCTTCGCTAGCCGTGCCATGAATCTCTGCATAAAATAAATCTCCGTTTTTGTATTCGACCCAAAGTTGGTTGTTGATCCCTGAATGAAAGAGGAGTTCCTTTTCTAAGAGTCCAGGGTTTCCAGTCAGGCTCTCGATTGCGTGCTTACATTCTTCGACGTTGGCTCTGGCTAACCGGCGTTCATTGGAGAACACGTTGCGTTGACCCAAGTACAGGCCCACCGATGATGCTCCGGTGAAGCCAACAAAAACCACCAAATACGTTGCCAACTGCAGCTGCCCCTGCAGGCTGCCCAGCAAACGTTCTCGCCAGGGATGAGAGGAGCGCATGAGTCCATTCTCATCAGTTGGGCGGAGAATGCCATACGTATCAACCTGAATGTTTTCCATATGACCCGCAGCCTCTCCACCCGCATGGCCCGCTGGGGCCTGGTGATTGTGGGGATTTACCTGCTGGTGGCCTTGATCACGCCGTTGTTGGTGAGTGCTGGCATTCTTCCGGACGCCAATGCCGGCCTAGAGAACCCGATCTACTCCGGTCCCAGCTGGACTCATTGGTGCGGTACCGACCGTCTCGGCCGGGATGTGTGTGTGCGGACCATGGCCGGCAGTGGAGTGGCGCTTCAGGTGGTCTTGCTGGCGGTGGGCTTGGCCTTGGTGGTCGGTGTACCCCTCGGGATGGTGAGTGGTTACTTCGGTGGCGCTGTCGATCGTGTGATGGTCTTGTTGATGGACACGCTCTACACCCTGCCGGTGCTGTTGTTGTCAGTGGTGTTGGCGTTTCTGTTGGGCAAGGGAATTCCCAATGCCGCCGCCGCACTCTGTGTGGTGTACGTGCCGCAGTACTTCCGGGTGGTTCGAAACCAAACCGCCCAGGTGAAGAGCGAACTGTTTGTTGAAGCCGCCCAGAGCCTGGGGGCGGGGCCGCTCTGGATCCTGCGGCGTTATTTGTTCCGCAACGTGATCACTTCCGTGCCGGTGCTGCTCACCCTCAATGCCGCTGATGCGGTGCTGGTGCTGGGGGGGCTTGGGTTTCTCGGCCTGGGCCTGCCGGAGACCGTGCCCGAATGGGGCGGTGATCTCAATCTGGCGCTGGCTGCGGTGCCCACTGGGGTGTGGTGGACCGCGCTGTTCCCAGGCCTGGCGATGTTTGTTCTTGTGCTCGGTCTGTCCTTCCTTGGGGAAGGCATTGAGGCTTGGGTGAGCGGCGGCGAAGCCCGCCCCGCGTCAGACTGATCCCATCAGCTCGCATTTGATGGCCTGGTGGATCAGCCTGATTTTGCTGAGCATGGCAGCGCTGCTCTGGAAGAAGAGCTGCGACAGCATGGACGATGTGATCGCTTTGCTCGAGCGGATCTTGGCCACCACCTTGCTACTGGTGGTGGTGCTGGTCAGCCGCAATTTGCTGCTGGAGGCAGCGGTGTTAATCGCTGCGATTCAGTTGCCTGGAGTGCCGCGGCGGCCGCGTTGAACTCAGGCCTGTTTCGGGGCCTTCACCTCTCGAATCGAAATCCGGCAGGAGCTCGGGAAGATGGCATGGGCTGCTTCCACGGCATGGCTGAGATCATCGGACTGGAGCATTTCCTCGCCCCACTCGTGGCCGCAGTGATACGTGACCGCGTACTGGTGCAGCTGTTTGTTGTCCATTGCTGACAATCCGCTGCTTTGGTTATGGCCCAGGGTTCGCGGAGATACAAGTGTTTTGTCGGATCAGCAGCGCAGCTTCACAGTCCGAGGCAGCTCTTCCATCAGTTCGCCTTCCTCACTCAGGGCGGGGTAAGGCCGTTGCTGCTCTTGGCACCAGCGGGCCACCTCGGGATAAGACCATTCGAACAGCAATTGTTGGTACTGCTCCGGCTTAAGCCCTTCGCCTTGGGTCGGCGCCAGGCTGGCCACCTGGCGTTGGCGCAGCGCCTCAAACAGCAGGGTGGCGGTGGCGACCGAGACGTTCAACGACTGCACCATGCCGCGCATGGGGATGAACAGCGCTTCATCCATCAGATCCCTGGCCTGGTCGGTCAGCCCCCATTTCTCCGCGCCGAGCACGAAGGCGGTGGGTCCGGTGAAGTCGCACTCTCGATAGTCCTTGGCATTGACTCCGAGGTGGGTTCCGTAGAGACGGAACCCCCGCTCTTTTAAGCAGCGGATTGCTGTTTCGGTATCGGGGTGGTCGTGAAGAGGCACCCATTTCTGGCTGCCTTGGGCCGTGCTGTTAAAGGTGCGCGGACGCCCGTCGAAACTCACCGCGTGGGCTTCAAGCGCCCCGACGGCATCGCAACTGCGCAGGATGGCGGAGAGGTTGTGGGGTTTCTCCACGTGTTCGAGCAGCACCGTGAGGTCCGCCATGCGGTGGTTCAGCACGGATTTCAGCCGCTCAAATCGTCGCGGCAGCAGGGGCATGGGCGATGAATCGGGTTAGAGCAACAGTTGGGGGCCCTTCCATACTTGGAAGCCTGGCAAGACAATCAAGAAGTCTGTGCTTCTGTCGCCATCCAGATCCTGCTCAAGGATCCCTCTGTTGAACCGTACGTCTCCGGCGGCACCGGAGATCGTCTGGGTTCTGATGCATGAAAGCTCCCATCAAAGCCACGCAGATTGATGGAGACGTCCTCATCCACATTTAATCAGCGTGTCTGGAGCGAGGTGGCTCGTATCCCCCACGGTCGCTTGGCGACTTATGGCCAGATCGCTGATTTGATCGGTGCCTACGGCTGCGCGCGACAGGTTGGCTGGGCGCTGCGTCGCCTCAAGCTCCCATCCACCGTTCCCTGGCACCGCGTGGTGAATGCACAAGGGCGGATCGCGATGAGCCTCAGCCGTGAGGGAAGTGACTGGATGCAGCGGGATTTGCTGATGGCAGAAGGCATTCCGGTGGATGTGGAAGGACGCTTGCCCCTACGCCAGTTCCTCTGGCACCCGGAGACCCATGCTGGAGCTTGATGCGTGGTGTTCTTGTCTGATTCGGCTCCGATTGGACTGCTGCCGCGCCGCCTCGCCTGGGATGTGTTGCAGGCAGTTGCGGCTGGGGCCTATGCCGATGTGGCGCTGGAGCGGTTGCTGCGGGAGAGGGACCTCAAACCCTCGGATCGAGGCTTGGTGACCGAGCTGGCCTATGGCGCCATCCGTCAACGCCGCTACCTCGATGCCTGGCTGGATCGGCTGGGCAAAGTTCCCGCGTCGAAGCAGCCGCCCAAGCTGCGCTGGCTGTTGCACGTGGGTCTCTATCAACTGCTGCTGATGGAGCGGATTCCAGATTCAGCAGTGGTGAACACCGCCGTTGAATTGGCCAAAACCAGCAAGGGGCTGGCACGGCTGGCTCCCGTCGTGAATGGGGTTCTGCGGGCGGCGCTGCGGGCGCGGGATGCCGGCGAAACCCTTGAGCTGCCGAATGATGAGGCGGCTCAGCTGGCCCAGGCCCATTCCCTTCCAGATTGGTTCACCCAGCTGTTGCTCGACTGGCGCGGTTCGGAGGGAGCCGAGGCAGTGGCGAGCGCCTGCAACCGGGTGCCGGATCTGGATTTACGGGTGAATCGGCTGCGCTCGAGCCCGCAGCAGGTGCAGCAGGCCTTGGCAGCGGCAGGAATCAGCTGTGAACCCATCGTTGATTGTCCTGATGGCCTTCGCATTTCCGGTCACAGCGGCGACCTGCGCCACTGGCCCGGTTATGCGGAGGGCCATTGGTGTGTTCAGGATTGTTCGGCGCAATGGATTGCGCCTCTGCTGCAACCCCAGCCTGGGGACCGGATCCTCGATGCCTGCGCTGCCCCGGGCGGGAAAGCCACCCATTTGGCGGAATTGGTGGGAGATCAGGCTGAGATTTGGGCTGTGGATCGGTCTCCTGGACGGCTCAAGCGCGTCGCGGCCAATGCAGCTCGGCTAGGCCTTACTTCCATTAATGCGCTTGCAGCGGATGCCACCAACCTGTTGGAAGAGCATCCCCAATGGCGTGAATCTTTCCAGCGGATCCTGATCGATGCTCCCTGCTCTGGGCTTGGCACCTTGGCCCGTCACCCCGATGCCCGTTGGCGGGTGACGCCGCAATCCATCCGCGGCCTTCTGCCCCAACAACAGGCTCTCCTGGATGGGCTTGTGCCATTGCTGGCTCCCGCTGGATCGTTGGTTTATGCCACCTGCACCATTCATCCAGATGAAAATCATGCTCAGGTGCAGGCCTTGTTGAAGCGTCACCCCTCGCTGCGATTGGAGGAGGAAAGCCAGCGCTGGCCGGATCAAGCCAGCGGGGGGGATGGGTTCTATTCCGCTGTGCTTCAGCGGGTTTAGGCCGTTGGATTAATCCCGGGTCCAGCGGCGTCCTTGGCGATCAACGTTGTCGTCTTGCGAGCGGTTTCTCCATAGGTAAGGCGTCTGGCGACGCGGAGGTGCCACGGGAGTGGGGTTCAGCAGTTCCAGTTCCGTCTCTGCAGTCGGTTGAGGTGCTTCAGGCTCGGAGGTGGCCTTCGGCTCTTGTTTGGGTTTTGTCTTGGGCGGTTTGGCGATCGTTTTTGGATCGACCGCCAGACGCACTTTTCGTTTCAGCTTGGGTTTGTCAGGGAAGGCGCGGACGGGAATCTCGTCCTTGATCTGAAGCATGAATTGTTTCCAAGCCCATGCGGCCTCGCCGCTCGTACTTTTGGTGGCTCGATCGTCGTCGTATCCGAACCAAACACCAGTTGTGAGCTGAGGAATTGAGCCGATAAACCAGAGATCGCGGGTGTTCTCTGACGTTCCTGTCTTTCCGGCAACCTGCCGATCATCGAGTTTCGCGGCGATGCCTGTGCCGCCGGTCACGACCCGCTGCAGCATCCAGTTCATGGTGTCGGCGACATCACTATCAACAGCGCGTCGTCCTCTGTTTCCACTCAATCGCCGACTCCAAAGAAGCTCATTCTTGGGTCCGCGGATTTCCTCAAAGGGGCTTGGTGTGAAAAACACACCGCGATTGGCCATGCCTGCGTAGGCCGCAGTCATGTCGAGGATGGTTTGCTCGTAGGCCCCGATGGCCATGGGGTAGTACTTGCCGAGAGGACGCTCGGTGCCAATGTTGAACTTGTTCGCAATGTCAATGACGGCATCAAACCCAACGATGTCTTGCAGTTGAACTGCCACCGTGTTGAGTGAATTCTTCAGGGCATCGGCAAGGGAGATGTTTCCGTAGTACTTGTTCCCAAAATTTTTGGGGCAGTAGCCATTCCAGCAACGCTTTGCGTCAAACACCTTGGTTTCGGGTTTCATTCCCCGATCAATGGCTGCTGCATAAGGAAAAAGCTTGAAGGTTGAACCTGGAGAGCGCAGCGCCATGATGGTGCGGTTGAACTGACTCTTGGAGAAATCCTTTCCACCCACCATCACTCTCACCAGTCCGTTGCCGGGATCGATCGAAACCATTGCCCCTTCAGTGTCGAATGGTGCATTGGCTCGAACAACCTGTTGAGCTTTCTTTTGCCAATCGAGATTGAGGCTGGTGCGAACTTTGACCCCACCAACTTCAAGTTGTTCGGGAGTTAAAAGTTTGGGCAGTTCTTGGGCAATCCAAGTGGTGAAGTAGGGCGCTGCACTGTTGAAATATTTTGGTGTTGCAGGCTTAAGCCCCAGGGGGCTGTTGCGACCGCGCTCCGCTTCGCTGGTGGAGATGAACCCGGCCTGCGCCATCCGATCGAGAACGATCGAACGCTGTTCCCTCGCTAGATCAGGGTTGACCAGGGGGGAATAGATCGATGGTGCCGGGGGCAGCCCAGCGATCATCGCCGCTTCCGGAACCGTGAGCTGATCTGGGGTTTTAGAGAAATAGATCCAGGCCGCGTCGGCGACGCCATAGGCGCCGGATCCCAGGTAGACGTAATTGAGGTATTGCTCGAGGATCTGTTGCTTGCTCAGCTGGCGTTCCAGCTTCATCGCCAGAGCCGCTTCCTTAAGTTTGCGTGTGATGGTGCGGTCTTGGCTCAGGAAGACGGTTCGGGCCAGTTGCTGGGTGATGGTGCTCGCCCCTTCCCGGACAGCGCCCTGGCGGACATTGGTGACGATGGCGCGGGCAATGCCCCAGCCATCCACGCCGTCATGCTGATAGAAGCGCCGATCTTCCGCGGCGATGAAGGCTTCAGCCACCGTTTGCGGCATCGCACCGGGCTTAACCTTCTCGCGGGTCGCTGGCCCCAGCTTCTGGATCACCTGGCCGTTGGTGGACAGCAGGGTGATCGTTCCCGGCCGATTGAAGCTGGCAATTCCCCGGGCATCCGGAAGAGTTGCATCCACAAGCTCAGTCAGAGCTCGCGTGCCCAGTGCCGCTCCCACTCCCACCGCAGCTGCAGTGCCAGCGATCAGAGCCCATTGCAGGCGGGAACGGTTCACATCACCTGGGTCAGGGGGCTGTGGCCCACAGCCAAGGCGGTCACCAGCATTCCGAGCACCAGGAACGGTTGGGCGCTGGCTTGATATTTGACGTCAAAGGCCACGGGGTCTCTCAATAACCAGATGTCTTGGAAGGTGATCTGAGGAACGATCAAGAGAACCAACAGAACAGCTGCGAAATGTTGGCCGATCCCAATCAAGACGGCAACCATCGCCAGCTGAAAAATATCAATCATTCCGGCGCTGATCCAACTGGCACGTTCGATCCCGAAGACCACAGGCAAGGATTGAAGGCCGAGCTCGCGGTCGCCTTCGACGCTCTTGAAGTCGTTGACAACAGCAATGCCGAGACCAGCGAGGCTGTAGGCGAGGGTGAGGAGCGCTGTGCCCCAGGTGAGTTGACCGAACAGGGCCTGACCGGCCCACCAGGGAAGGGCGATGTAGCTGGCCCCAAGGGCGTAGTTGCCCAGCCAGCCGTTCTGTTTCAGCTTCAGCGGAGGTGCTGAGTAGATGTAGCTCACAAAAGAGCCACCAAGGGCAAGGAGAAACACCACTGGGGTGCTGTGCCCAGCCCAGCGGTCGAGTCCGTAAGAGACCCCCAGGCCTGCCAGCAGCAACACCCAGACCTGCAGCTTGACCTGGCCCAGAGGAATCGCTCCCGAAGGAATCGGCCGATAGGGCTCGTTGATCGCGTCGATCTCGCGGTCGTAGTAATCGTTGATGGTTTGGGTGAAGCCCGCCAGTAGGGGGCCGCTCATCAACATGCAGGCGAAGGCTGCAAGCATGTGATCCAAACGCCACTGATAGTTGCCGCTGGCGGCGGCGCCACAGATCACGCCCCAAATCAGAGGGATCCAGGTGACCGGTTTCATCAGCTGCAGTCGCAGCTTCCAGATGTTGGTGGTGCCGGAGGCACCTTTCATCCCAAGCAGCTGACGCGCGTCGCTCACGGAGACTGTCCTCAGGAGGCGGCGATTTCGTCTTCGAAGAACCAGCTGGTGGAACCATCACTGAGCTCGACCACCACACCGATTCCCTTGCCGTCGACGGTGCGGAAATCCTTCACTGTGCCGTTGGCGTCCTTCTTGAGAAGGTCCACCATCGCCTGTGGAATGCGATCCCGCACTCGGGTCACGCGAACCTTGGAGCCGATCGAGATGACGTCACCCTGGGACATGGCCTGCGAGGCTTGGATAGTGGCGCAACCTTAACAGTCGCTTTTGCGCCGAATCGATGGTTGCTCTGCGTCTGATTCCCTGCCTCGATGTCGCCCGCGGACGGGTGGTGAAAGGTGTCAATTTTGTTGGCCTGCGCGATGCCGGTGATCCGGTGGAACTCGCCTGCCGTTACAGCCGTGCAGGGGCTGATGAATTGGTTTTCCTCGATATCGCGGCCAGCCACGAAGGGCGTGGCACCCTGATCGACATGGTGCGTCGCACCGCTGAATCGGTCACGATTCCTTTCACAGTGGGCGGTGGGATCAGCACCGTTGAGGGGATCACCGAGCTGTTGCGGGCCGGTGCCGACAAGGTGAGCCTCAATTCTTCGGCGGTGCGTCGGCCTGAGTTGGTGCGGGAGGGGGCGGATCAGTTCGGCTGTCAGTGCATTGTTGTGGCTATTGATGCCCGTCGGCGCGATGCAGGTGGGTGGGATGTGTATGTGAAGGGAGGGCGTGAGAACACTGGTCTCGATGTTGTGGAGTGGGCGAAGAGGGTGGCGGTCCTCGGGGCCGGCGAGATCCTGCTCACGTCGATGGACGGCGACGGAACCCAGGCTGGATACGACCTCGCCTTGACCCGGGCCGTAGCCGATGCCATCCCAATCCCGGTGATCGCTTCCGGAGGAGCTGGTTGCATGGATCACATCGCTGAAGCTCTGGATGTGGGCTCCGAGGGAGGGCATGCCTCTGCAGCGTTATTGGCTTCTCTTTTGCACGATGGCGTTCTCACGGTGGAACAAATCAAGCAGGATCTGCTCTCCCGTGGCCTGACGATTCGTCCATGAAGCCTGGTGATCCCGCAGCGGTTGAACAGCTGTTTGATGCGGTGGCTCCGCGCTACGACCGCCTGAACGATGTGCTCAGTTTCGGGCTGCATCGTCAGTGGAAACGTCAGCTGGTGCGGGCCCTCAAGCCAGTTGCTGGTGAAGAGTGGCTGGACCTGTGCTGCGGAACAGGCGACCTGGCCTTGGAGCTGGGGCGCTGTGTGCGCCCTGGCGGCGCGGTGACCGGTTTGGATGCGGCCGCGGCTCCACTGGAGCGGGCCCGCCAGCGCCAACGGCAGCAGCCTTGGTTGCCGGTGTCCTTCCAGCAAGTGGATGCCCTGCAAACCGGATTGCCCAGTGCCTGTGCTGACGGCGCAGTAATGGCCTACGGGCTGCGCAATTTGGCGGACCCGTTGCAGGGGCTGAAGGAACTGCGACGGCTGCTGAAGCCAGGGGGACGCGCAGGGGTGCTGGATTTCAATCGATTGCCGGCGAGCGGAGCGGCGGCTGCCTTTCAGCGCTTCTATCTGCGTCGCCTGGTGGTGCCCGCCGCCGCTTCAGTGGGTTTGCGCGAGGAATACGCCTATCTGGAGAGAAGCCTTGAGCGCTTTCCTGATGGGCCTGAGCAGGAGCGCTTGGCACAGGAGGCGGGATTTGCTGAAGCGATCCATCGCTCTGTTGTGGGAAGACAGATGGGAGTTTTGACTCTCAGGGCGTGAATCTTTGGCTGTGTCGCTTGCAACGCACACCGTTGCTGGCCTAGAAAAGCTAAAGAGAAAGTTAAGGGGAGGGTCCGGTTTGGCGTTTCCGCTGCCGAAGCTGCTGCCCCGTATCGAAGAGCTGCTGCAAGAGGTGGAGTGGCTGGATGGTCTGATCCTGATCACAGATTCCGATCGAGCCTGTTTCGTCTCCTTCTCTCAGGTGGATCCGCTCTTGCGCCGCCTGCGTCAGCGACCAAAGGGCCAAGAAGTGGCCGAAAAACTCTGCATGTCCCTGCTCGATTGCCATGGAAAGGGAGGGGCAAAGCCTGTTCTGGTATTTCAAGGGGATGGCAGTTTCTGGCTCGGAATGATTGGCCCAAGCGGAAGCAATCCGCATCGCCATCACGCCATTGCGCACCTGCAGCGTTGCCTGGCCTTGGAGGGCTGACCGGTAACTGGGCAGAATCGGAACTCAGGTAGCCCCCGCCCAGTGCATTTTCAGCACAGAAGCCAAGCTTCAGTGCTGGAGTGCTGTTTGAGCCCTTGTTATAGCAACGTTGTTGCAAGGGCTGGCTTCTGAATGAGAACCACCGACATCACCAAGCTGATGGGCGGGGAGATTCAGATCTTCCGCTACGACACCAGGCCTGGTTGGTACGTCCGCTTCTGGAACAAAGAGAAGCGCCGGTATGTGGTGCGTTCATTGAAGACAGAGGACGCATCGCTGGCAACAGACCGAGCAATCCAGATCTGGAAGGAGCTGGTGCCCCTGATTAAGGCAGGTGTCCCGACTGAAACGCTGACCATCCAGGCAGCAGTCCATCAGTACCTGACTCACAAGGAAGCACGGGTTGAAGCAGGCGAAATCAAAGAGGGCGCACGCCGAGATACGGAGACCCAGCTGAATACCTTCCTCATCTTCTGCAAACTCGAAGGCATCACCCGTTTATCCGACGTTCAGTCCCACACGCTGGACGGATTCGTGGAATGGCGGCGAGATAAGTCCTTGAAGATCACGACAGGCAAGGACGGCACGCTCAAACGCACCTCACTTAACAAATCTATACGTGAGGTCCGTGCATTCTGGAAGTATCTGGGCAAGAAGCAGCTGGTTGAGGTGGAACTCTCCTTGATGGAGGTGAGCACCCGCCACGAAGAGCCACGAACTAGGAATGTCGCCTTCACAACAGAGCATTGGCACCTAATCGTGGGCGAACTGCTGCGTTTATCCAAGGAAACACAAGGCAAACGCCGTGAATTGCTGCCAAGTCAGCGGTATTTCCGCACGATGATGAAGGTATTGCTCCAAACGCTGTGTGATTCGGGGATGCGCCCCCAAGAAGCTACGAATTTGCTGGAGTGGAGGGACTTAACGCTGAATATCAAGGGAAAAACCAAAGATGAACGGCTCTGGTCCCCCGGATGTAGCCTAAAAATCCGCAATCCCACCGGTAAAGGCAGTCGTACCACCGTATGTGAGGCGGGAAATTACCTAAAGATATGGCGTTTGTATGTGAATGACTGGCGTAAAAGCGTTGGGCACCATCCTCTCAAACCAACAGACTTAATCTTCGGCAATCCTCTAACTGATGCGCCATATTCCTATAGCTTGTTGGGTAATTATTTCCGTAGTGTTCTTGAAACTCTTGATCTAAAAGGACTTGGCTACACTATTCGCAGCAGTCGTGGCTTCTGCGCCACACGGTTGCTCGCAATGGGACACCCTGCCTATCTCATCAGCAAGAACCTGGGGCATACAGAAGAAGATTGGCCAAGAACTATGAGCAATTGTCTGAAGCAGACTTGATTGAGCAGCTTTTCACCGGCTAACGCCTACAAATTCCCTCCGTCTTGAGCCGGTGATTTAGTACTACTTCGTATCCAATGCATGGAGGGCTGGCCCTTCGTTGATGACCGTGACCTCGTTAGCTTCCGTGGCATGCAGAGCTGTGCCACATGCCATCACTTCGGCTACGTCACCTTGTCTCAGTGCCAAGTCCTCGGTGGATGCCACCTCAAGCAAGGACTACTGGCACCTGGTGCTCATGCTTTGAAGCGTTGCAAGCGCTCGAGTTGCGCAACGCCCTGGGCAATGAAAGAGAAAGCACACACAAGCTGATGTCACTCATCCCTCATGCATCACAGTGCAGGTGTTCCACGGTCCGAGGACCCAGCGAGAGACCTCAACAACGAAATCGCCGAGCTTGAAGCACGAGTGGCTCATCCACTGCACTGGACCAACGGTGAACACCAGCTCAATCTCACCAAGCTTCAGCAGCTGATCCTGGAAAAGCAGTGTCGAGACAAGCCCGCAGCTTCAGGCAATCCACCTGCTTAAGACGTTGTTTTGAAAACAATCGAGCTGATTCGGTATCGCATCTGACGAATGACGCTAGTCACCCAATGGACACCCTGTAGGTTGTCACGACTTGCCTACTTGCCTTGAGCAGCAAGCAAATCATCACAGCTGCCTGGCAAACGCTTTTGCAGCTCATCACTCACACCTCAGCGGATACCGATATCCCTGCCCCTTGGGATGACCCACTGATGTGAGGCGCTTAGCCAAAGCCTTTTTAGGGAAAGCGCTGGGCCCTCGTTAAGCCCAGCACATTCATGGGCAAGCGCTCTGCAAGCCCGCCGGTAAGTATATATACGTATCTATTTGGTCTAGTTCGCATAGGCGTACTAATCCTTTGGCAATAGCTAAGCGATCGCTTTTTTACCTGTCACCTCACCTTCTGTACTTGAGAATTGAGAATAATTATCGTTCGGCCACGAGTGCTTTTGCTCGCGCTCGTTAGCCCCCTTTATCAAGTTCAGCAGAGCTGCGGGGGCTTTTTCTAATGCGAAGCGAAGCCACACCTCCTCGAACAGGGTGACCTCGCCGCTCCGTGAAGTGCAGATCAAGCAGAGCACCCATTTCGTAACCCTGTTGTTCGCAGGCTTTACGCATCACCTACTACGGAATCGATATCAGTCAGTAGGCCAGTGCTTCCACTTCATGGTCGAGCGAAACCACCGGCCAACGACCGAGCGATAGGTGGTTCCGCCGCCCCATTCGACTCTCGAATAACTGGGGCAACTACGTCGTAACCGTGTGCCTCGCAGGGGCAGCGCATCACTTACTACCTGCCGTCAAACAAAAATATGTCGCTTATCTGTTTCTTGGCTGCGTTTTGGATTGAGCGAACGAATCCAGTTCTTTTAGCATGGCATCGATTTGTATTTGGCACGAATGTGACCCCCGCGACTTGTACGACTCCAAACGGTGGCGATCTTTTGAAAGTCCGCGAATGCGCCAGTCGGGCTCAGCACGGTTACTCAATAGAGTGACGAATCTATTCCGACGAGTGAGATCGGCGGGGATCTTGATGACGCTCATTACCGAGCCGCCATCACTGAAGTCTTTGCGATTAAGTGCCAGCGTAATCCCATTGGCACAATCCGCTTTGATCAGCGCGCTCTTAATGCGAGCGCGGTTCTCTGCAAGGCGTTCCAGTGCCAAGCGCTGGTCCGACTCACGACGCTCTCGTGCCGACTCTTGCCCCTCAATAACAGTGAATGCGGCCGTAAACGAATAACCTAGCAACAGCAGGCTCCAGGCAATCCAGCGTGGACGGAGCAGCACCAGCACCGCTGATAAGACCGTGGCCCCTACAGCTAGGTACCACAATAGCGAATACAAACCTTCAAAATCCCGCCCGATTTCCATGCCGAGCCACGCCACGGCGAGCAAGAACATATGTATGCCGGCAAACGCCAGAAGCGTCAACACCAGCAGCCCCCCCAGAGGTGATACAGGCAGTAAGGACTTGACTTTGAAGCTCACGACATCAGTCCTTCATCTCCCTCCAGCTTCCTTGCGCAGGACCAAATGCACATCCCCCATCCGGGGGAAGAGCAGTACAGGCTGCTGGGTTTGGACCTGGGGGGTGAGCCTCTAACCAAATAGGGGATAAAGCACGCTGAATAAATCACTCAGATAGGGGAGGTGATTCCCAGCTGGAATGGAGATGTTCTGTTCACGGGGCGAGATCCTCACACATCACATGAATTAAATGAAAATCACCAAGTCATTTGCATTATTTTTCTTGCTAGCAATTTCAATATCTTCTGCCTTGGCAGAGACGAAAGGATGTTTTCTAGCGAAACATATTAATTTTCGGTAGAAAGGAGGTGTGAAGAAGGCATGATCTCTTGGGATAATGTTCTGCTTGAATCGCGCAACAAGAATATAGGAGAGCTTGTGAAGATTGTGTTTTCAACTCACCACACCAAGTGCCGTGATGGCATTTCTCCATGCAGGTTCCTTGGCTAGATATTCAACAGAGATGATTTGAGATTTTTTATCGATTATCAGCATGTTGTTGTTACTCAAAATGGTGCTGAGATATTCCGAGAGTCAATTATGTGAAAAGGCCTGCTCACAAGCAAATAACACTAAGACCAGTCATATTTGACCAATAACCCTGCTTCCGTTAAGTGCTTGCTGTCTGGCGGGGTGCATGACCTAGGGGAGCCCTTTATGAAGGTTTTTTTGCGGGACTGGTATAACTAAACATAACACAATAAAGCGCAAAACAAGATACACGGCTGGCACTATTGAGAGAGAAAAACTCAATGAATAGTAAAAGCTTGCTCAGCAATCAGAAAAATATTTTTTATAAGGATATTAACAATTTAAAAGTTTTTGAATTAGAGAATCAGAATAAGACTCTAATTGATCTGGCTGGACTTTATTGATAGGCAATGACAGAACCTTCTGTTGGGAAAAGTTAATTTGATTGACCAAATAAGCAAGTGGCATGATTCTATTGTCGCGCTGTTGTGCCCGGAAATTTATTCCTCTTATAAAATTTAATTTTCCCCGAGTTATGATTATGAGATGATTTGCAAAGATTGATGCTCCGTTATTCCTGCCCCAGACCGGAAGAAGGCGGCCCGCACCCTCAAAAACCATAGCGTTTGGCTCAAGCCTTAATAATGCTTGATAAGCAGCCTCAATCTGTTCACTAGAGTCAACTGTGTTGACATATTGTGCTCCCGTAATAGGCATAGAAGAGTTGCTAATGACTCTTCTGTGAGTATTATCCTTCATGCAATTATCGTAGTTTTCACCCTTGAAATAAGAGAAGTTCTCTAAATGCCTAGACCCTATGCGCCAAAACACTGGTCTTAAAGGGTGTTGCTTGAAAATTAAATAGTGCGGATTAACAATATCAACCATGTCACGGTTGGTGAGTGGTGATGCTTCGCATAACTTTCGCGAATCATTGCCACTAAGCTCAGAGTTATACTGAGAATATTTCTCAATAAAGCAATGGGCTTCAGACAATTCGCATCCGGCTACTGGCTTAAAACCAACCGCCGGGGTGCCAAGTAAATTTAGTGTTCTAATTAATGCAGTAGTTATAGTAGTTTTGCCAAAATTAGTTCCTGCAGCAATTACCCAATAGATTTCCGGATTTTTCAATGAAGACCATAGATAACCACTCAATTGAACTTAATGAACCAAAGAAGTAAATGTCAAGAGCCAGGCATGAATTACGTTTTGTTGCAAATAAGAGTTAGCGAAGGTGAATTATAAATAGTTTCTTCTGCAACTTGGCTATTCTGTTAACGCGTAATTGAATAGCAAAGATTGCTACAGAAGTTGCTCAATGATAATTCTACTTTTCTAAATAATAGAAAAACAAGTGCATGTTAATGTAGGGGTTTAGCTCCAACTAAATAATTCAATGTTCAAGAAATACAACTTTTCTGCTGGTCCAGGAAAGCTGCCTGAGTCAGTTTTAAAGCGCATGAAATTGGAATTAACGGACTACCATGGCCTTGGATTGTCGATCATGGAAATAAGTCATAGGGACCAGGTTGTTCTCGACCTAATAGATCAAACAAGCGAAAAAATAAAACAAATTCTCGAATTAGATGATGATAAAAGGGTGATCTTTCTGCAAGGTGGTGGAACCATGCAGTTTCATATGGTTCCTCTTAACTTATCAATAGAAAATGATTGCGTCGACTATGTTGATACAGGATATTGGGCTGAGAAGGCGATTAAAGTAGCCAAAGAACTAGGCAGAAACACTTATATATCAGGAAAAAGTCATACATCAATTCCAAAGAATTTGAAAATCAGAAGAAATGCCAAGTATTTACATCTATGTTCTAATAATACAGTAATGGGTACACAATGGAAGAGCTTTCCAGAAACAAATTGCCCGATCGTTGCAGACATGAGCTCCGATTTGCTAAGCAAAAGAATTAATGCAAATGATTTTGGTCTTATATACGCACATGCGCAGAAAATACTTGGTGCCGCTGGTGTAACGATTGTTATCGTATCGGACAAATTGTTGGAACATTCTTCACAACTAGTGCCTGATTTTTTCAGATACAACACCCATATATTGGCCAAATCTAACTATCATACTCCTCCAATTTTTGCAATCTATTCAATTGACTGCATGCTCGATTGGCTTCAGGACGAGGCTGGCGGAATCGAAGCGATCGAAGCAAATAATAGCATTAAGGCTTCAAAATTATATAATTTTCTTGATGACTCGAAAATATTTAATTCTCCTGTTGAAGAGCAATCACGCTCAAAGATGAATGTCATATTTCATGCCACTAATGATGATGCAGGCAAGAACTTCATGTGTTACGCAGAAAAAAATGGTTTTCTTGGGCTAAAAGGCCACAGATCGAGAGGCGGATTCAGGGCTAGCCTTTACAATGCTGTGACGATCAGCGATGTCAATGCTCTCATCGATTCAATGCATGAATTTGAAAGTAATTGTGGATAGCATGGTCCATGGTCACTTGCTCGAAACAATTTAAATTAGCATTTATTATCTAATTGCAATTGAAGAGCCTGCCTGGTGAGCGGTGAGCTTTACGATAATGTTTAAGGCAAATCAAAATTAACGTTTTCGCAAGTATCGCGGCCATAGATGGGTAACTTTTTCCTTTCTAAGGCTTGTTGATGAGTGCAAAGTTCTGACGATTCGATAGATTCAATTTTTTGCTTGTTTTGCCTTCTTGGGTTGTGAAATATTCGTTAGGTTTGGCGACGATTTGAATGCATTGATTCAATCTATTAATTCAATGGTTATCGGTTGCGAAGTATATTTTTTCTTCATGGGTTAATGCAACGTAAAACCCGCAAGGGAAAAGCAGGGGACGTTGATGCTGTCGCTATCTATCTTTCGGCTGAACATTCACTCCGTCAGGAATGGCGGGGTTTTTTAATTGTCTTCAGTCCGCAGGTCAATGTATCTAATCAGTTCTTATAGAAAGCAGACTAAACAATAGACAAGTTTCGATAAAGCGCATCCGAGAAAGAATTAAGTTACGAGAAGAGATGAAGAGCTATTCAGCTTTGCTATGGTGAGTATTCGCCTCAACGATAGATTCTCAGTAAGTTTCCAGTTTTTCGAAGAATGTCTATCTATATGGTGCTCAGTTATGCAGGCTTATTGCTTGTTGATAACAGTGGTTGCCTGTTGGAGGATTGTGAGTTGTCTATGTGCCAATTTTTATTGGTGTTTATGTCTTTTTAAGATTAATTGAGCGTAAGCTAAACAGTAAGAGCAGGGAAGGTGTTTCTTGATAAATTAGTTTTGCCTATGTCTTGTTTCTTTGAGTTTGGTTCACTTAATAGGCAATGTTTCCACTCAGCACCTTCGTGCATATCAGTGCTGCCTTCAGGTCCTTGGGTTCATCCCACGACACGGGCCACTGAGGCAGGCGGCAGGGCATGTTGTCGTAGTACTCACATCTGATGCCGCCAAGGGGTGTCCACTAACCCGTACCAACCAGCCATCCATTGCCCTGAGTCGGCTTCTAGTGGATTGCCCTTGAACCAGACCCAACACTTCTGTCCGCCATTTGCCACTAAGGAGTTTCTTCTGCAGCCAATGTCCTTCGTCTCAATCCGCAATTCAAGCGCTCAGGTCGTAAGGCCAGCGCCACAGCAGAACAAACCATTGCTTGAACTTCTTGCTCACCCTCTGGGTGCGGGCTTTTTTATTTCTTTTATGGCAGCCAAGCCGGAAAACCCCGCATTAATACTCTTGTATTGCCTCTTTGCTTGGTCTGCAATAAGTGGTGTCAAGGATCGTCTGTCCCTGCCTCTTAGCCGAGGCGGGGGCTTTTTTAGTTCTCTTGAGCCTGCTTGAACGAATCAGCCCCTGTTCGAGCGCCCAGCAAAATTCAAGCAGCGAAGTGAGACCCCAGTGCTGGACTAGGCTCGCCTTCGGCTGATTGCTCTCCGCTTGGCTTTGTTGTAGCAAAGTTAAAGCAGCTGATGTCTTCATCCTTTATCTCTGGCTTCCCTTTTAGGGGCTAGTCACATCAACGGTTTCAAGGTAATTTGCAGATGACAGGCAAGTCAGGCACATACTTCCAGGCCAGAAGTTGAGTGATGACTCAGGTCCTGTGTTTGCTGCGCTTTTGCCCCTGTCAGAAGGGTTGTGTCAACAGTGTGTCAACAGTGTGTCAACGATAGGTTGATGTTCTGGTAGGTCAAGGAACCGAGGACTTGGGACTCCACTTCCACTGCGTTGACACAACAGGGACCTGGTCCGTCTCTTGCAGAGAGGGGAACTGATGGGTGCTGTCGTTGAGAAGGTCCCGATGATGAACGGGAAGTTTGAGTTGGTGAGATTTGCTCACCGACCCAACAGTTGGTATTTCAGGTATTACGTTCCGTCCACAGGTTCACAAAAAAGAACTTACATAAAACGTTCACTCAAGACTGAAGACAAATCTCTTGCTGAGGAAAGAGGTCTAGAGGAATATCTGAAACTCAGAAATATTGAACAGGATGGGGGAAGTATTATTGCAAAGACTGTTCAGTGGTTGATGGACGACTGGATTGAAAAAAAGTTTTCAACGTGTCGTCACTGGTGAGATTAAAGAAGTGACCTGGAGAAGTAAACGGTCACTTTTTCAAAATGGTTTGAAAAACTACTTTGCAACCAAAGGTGTTAAAAAAATTACTGACCTTCAACCAGATACTTTTGATGAGTATCGGTTTTGGAGAATGACTGAGGGTTGGAAGTTCTATGGTGGTCCAAATGCAGGTCAAAGAAAACCACCAACAGATGGAACCGTTAATAGTGAGATTGGACTTATCAATGAATGGTATAATAACTATTTAATTCCTAAAGGGTATGTAACCCGAAAACCCCGCATCAAGACTAAGGTTCTGGAACTTGACGACCTGTCTGCAAACCCACCAATACCTTTCAAAGATTGGGAAAAGGTATGGAGATGGATGGAGCAGTGGTCTAAGAAAGATGCAAAGGGTGTTAACAGACCTTCTGTTCATTATTGGAGGATGTGTTTTCGTCACTATCTTCTGGTTGCATATAATTCAGGAGTGCGTCCTACAGAACTCTGTGGCAGGTATGACAAGAGGCAAGAGGTTATTGATAGAGGACTCACCTGGAATGATGTGGACATCGTTCCTCAGACCAGGTGGTCAGAGAGATTGAAGAAGGATGTAGAAGATGAACCCATTGCGATTTTGGATATTCGGAAAACAAAAACAAAGGTCCCTAGGGAGGTTCCTTGTCGGACTGCCAAGTTCCTTGAAAGGTGGAAACAGTTTGTCCTGCAGTGGAGGGAGGAAAACGGACTTCCAGCACCTGATGGAAGTGACCTTGTCCTCTAATCCTTTCCTGTACCTCTTGTCTCTCTTCTGAAGTTCCTTCAGCATCTCATACTCAACTTTGGTCAGTCGAATGGTGATATTCATCTGACTACCTCACTACGGTTGTTCTGAAACCATTCATAGTGAGTGATCAGGTAATCCAATGTTCCTATCCTGGATCGTCTGAGTTGATGGGATAAGGAGTCAAACTTTTGCAGAGTGGTCTGATTTTTTCCCAAAGAACGAATGATATTCCTTTGATCTGGTTTGGCGAGGGTCTTTATAGATATGTCTCTGGCGGGGAATAGTGTCTTTGTCTCGATTCGACCGATTCATTGTGTCGCGTGTATGTGTCTTCTGAGTCGCATTCCCTGTCTCAAATTCGTTGATCAGGTCCAAAGTCCCGTTCATCCGCGAACAATCCGACCACCAAGACATCGGTCAGAGATGGACCAGAACCCCGCAGAAGACTTGATGAGGTCTCTGTTCTCTCTGTAGGAACCAGGTGTTGATGGGTTTTCCCAGTACCAAAGTGCAGGTGCAAACCCGACAAACAGAACCCTGTTCGTCTCTGATGGACGTGGGATGCGTCGATGTGGGTTCCAGTGTTGATCGTCCTTGAAGAGGACTGAGGTTCCATATTTCTCGTTGGTCCCGTCCTCGAAGGACCACCAGACACTTCCGTACCCATTGGATTGACCTGTCTGGAATGTCCCCAGGGTCTTCCCGTCCTGGACCAACACTCCCTTGAGGGAGACATAAGTGCGTTCAGTCAAGAGAACCTTGATTGATGGGACCTCCTCACTGGTCAGTTCACAGCCCAGTGGGAGTGGTTCTGCATGGGTCTGTGGGATGGAGAAGAGGGCGATACCCAGTCCAATCCCGATAAACACCCTCATCACCGCACTCCCTTCCTTCTCGGGTGGTTCAAGGATCACCTCGTTTCCAGATCGACGACAAGTCCGTCTCTTCGGTTTCAGTCCAGAGATGTCGTGTCGGTTGAGGGTCCTACCCCGTTGACACGACCTCCATTTGGGAAAATGTCTGTTCATGGATGTTGCGTGTCAACGTCCGTGTCAACGACCCCCCAGAACCCCAGTGTTTTCGGTGGTGTGTCTACAAGGTGTCAACGCACCTAACCACCCAAAACCCAGTCAGTACGGGAACAGGAGTCACTAGTGCATTTCCAGGACATCATCAGCACGCTCAATCGGTTCTGGGCGGACCAGGGGTGTTTGCTGTTGCAGCCCTACGACACGGAGAAGGGGGCCGGCACCATGAGCCCCCACACGGTGCTTCGTGCCATTGGCCCCGAACCCTGGTCCGTGGCCTATCCCGAACCCTGTCGCCGCCCCACCGACGGCCGATATGGCGACAACCCCAACCGGGCTCAGCACTACTTCCAGTACCAGGTGCTGATCAAGCCGTCTCCTGATGGCATTCAGGAGATCTATCTGGCGTCGCTCGAGGCTCTGGGAATCAAGGCTGCTGATCACGACATCCGTTTCGTCGAAGACAACTGGGAATCCCCCACCCTCGGGGCATGGGGCGTGGGCTGGGAAGTCTGGCTCGATGGCATGGAGGTCACCCAGTTCACCTATTTCCAGCAATGCGGCGGCATTGACTGCAAGCCGGTTTCGATTGAGATCACCTACGGCCTGGAACGGCTGGCCATGTACCTCCAGGACGTTGAAAGCATCTGGGATCTGAGCTGGAACGGCAAGCGCAGCTATGGCGAAATCTGGTTGCCGTTTGAAAAGGGCCAGTGCCATTTCAACTTTGAGGCTTCCAACCCGGAGCGGCTAAAGCAGTTGTTTGCCATCTATGAGGCTGAAGCCGCCGATCTGATCGAGAAGGAGTTGCCGGCACCGGCTCTGGATTTCGTCCTGAAGTGCAGCCACACCTTCAACCTGCTGGAAGCCCGTGGCGTGATTTCCGTGACCGAACGCACGGCCACCATCGGTCGTATCCGCAACCTGGCCCGCAAGGTGGCCGAGGGCTGGCTGGCGGAACGGGAGGCCCTGGGCTTTCCGTTGTTGGAGGGGGGAACTCTCGAGACAGCGGCGTAATGGTTTCTGAGTCGACGTCTTTCCGTTGATGGCGTTGCCCTCTGCCTTCTGGTACTCCTCGTGCTTCGAGGAGTGCTGTGGGGAGCGCCGACGCCGAGTCCATCTGATCCGTCTCGCCTGATTCAGACGCCGCCAGCAGCGGTGGTGATCAGTGGTCGATTGGTCGCCGACGTGCGGCGTTTCAGCTGGGGGTGTGCTGTTCTGCTGGAGGTGGATCGGGTTGAGGGCCACCGGGCCAGGGGTCGCACTGAGTTGCAGCTCCCTAACTGCGCTTCTCCGTTGCTCCAGGGCTGGCACGTCCATGCAACTGGGGTTCTGCGGCGTCCGATACCTGGTGCGCACCCATTGTTGCCGGGATCGGCGGAGCGTCTGGCCCGCCAAGGCAGTTGGAGTCGACTCAGGCTCGACAGCATCGAGGTCCTGCGGCGTCCATCGACACCTTTGGTTGATCTGAGGCGTGATGTTGCCCAGCGGCTTCAGCAGGCCGTAGGGCCGTGGCGGGGCGGCTTCCTGTCCGCCCTGGTTCTAGGCAGCGCCCAGGTGCAGCTCCCCGAAGACGTGCGACAAGCGTTCCGCGTTGCCGGCTTGTCCCATGCGCTCGCTGCATCGGGTTTTCACTTGTCAGTGCTGCTGGGCAGTGTCCTGATGCTTGCCCGCCATTGGGCCCCTTGCCTGAGGCTTCCTTTGGCTGGCCTTTCGCTGCTGCTGTTTGTCTGTCTTGCCGGGGCCCAGCCATCAGTGGTGCGGGCGGTGCTGATGGCTGCGATCGCCTTGCTGATTCGCGAGTCAGGCCATCACAGCCGTCCGCTCGGCGTGCTTCTGCTGACACTCAGCGGCATGCTGCTGTTTCGGCCTGGCTGGGCCCTGTCAATCGGCTTTCAACTCAGTGCAGCAGCAACCGCTGGATTGATCCTTACGGCTCCACGCCTGGAGCAGGCTGTTCAAGGTTGCCTGCCTGATCACTGTCGCGGCGTGGCCTCGGCGCTCTCCATCCCCATCGCGGCTCTTCTCTGGACGCTGCCCCTGCAGTTGCTGCACTTCGGTGCGATGCCGCTTTACGCCTTGCTCGCCAATCTTCTGGTTGCTCCGCTGCTGGCACCTCTGACATTGCTGGCCATGTTGTCGGCGCTGTTGGCGTTGGTGTTGCCTCCGTCCGTTCTGCCCCTGCTGCTGTGGCCGGTGCAGCAGATGGCGGGGCTGGTGATGGCCATCTCGATTTGGATCAGTCAATGGCCTGGAGCCCAACTGCTCACTGGGCGCCCCCAGGGGTGGGTTGTTGCGCTGCTGGTTGTGGGCTTGTTGCCCTGGCTGCTGAGGGCAAGTGCTTGGAGCCGGCGCTGGGCCCTGCTCCCAATGGCAACTGCCTTGCTGGCCCACGGCTCGTTGCAGCTCTCCGATGGCCTCGTGGCGGTCGAGCATTTTGGTCGCCACTGGTTGCTGGCTCGACATCGCGGGCGTGCTGCTTTGGTGAGCACCCATGGCGATGATCGGAGTTGCCGGATGGCGCAACGGATGGCCACGGTGCATGGTCACTCCCGCCTGGATTGGGTGATGTTGTTGGATCCCGTGGCCACGGATGTGCTCCCCTGTTGGCAACAGCTGGCACACCGCGTCGAGGCTCCTCAGCAGGGTCGCCCTCCAATCGCTAAAGGCAAGATGCTGCGGAGTGATGGCTTGTCGGTGCACCGCTCGCAGCACCGCATTGGATCACTGGTGTTGCGGGCGGGATGGCAGCGCTGGCAGTTGCTGCCCAGGCCTCAGGCGTTGTGGGGTCAGCAGGGGCAACAGCGTTCAGGCCCCCAGCACGTTTTCACCGGCATATGGCTTGGCTTCAAGCCTTCTGCACCGCAGCGCCGTTGGCTTCTGCAGCATTGGGCTGGCTCGCGGTTCATTGGCCTTTAAAGTTCCTGCACGTCCTCGGACGTGTGGAGAGGTGGCAGAGTCCGGTTGATCGCGCACGACTCGAAATCGTGTAGGGGTAACACCCTCGTGGGTTCGAATCCCACCCTCTCCGTTTTTATTGGTTGTCGTAGAGCAGTTGTGAAATTTGTGAATCGCTCTATATCTTAAAAAATATTTTTCAATGAGGCGGTATGGATTCTAAAAGAGATTCTTCAAATGTATTGGCAATGCAGTTCATCTGGATGTCGTATTCTTGGATCGTTTTGAGCCACTTCTTGTATTCCCTGTGATACAAGAAATCAGATAAATTGCTGCTTAGTTTCCCTAAAAGAGCTATCAATGCTGCTCGCAAGGATGGCTCGTTATCGGTGTGGAGGCGATCAAGGATTCGTTGGCGCCATTCTTTGGGTGAGGTGTAGAGAGTGATGATGTCGAGGCGTTTGGCGCGCGTTGAAATCTGCCGCAATAGCTTCAAGTTGCTGTCGTGGTTAACGCTGGTCAGGTCGATGTGAAGCAGTAGGCAGTATTTCAACTTTCGTGTTTTTTGTTTCTTGAAATTGTCTGGATTCATCAGCCGCTGCATGCGTTCAACGGTGGAGCGTTTTAGGCGTTGATTTGGATCGCAGTCCAGGTGTTTCAGCACCTTTAAAGTGAATGGATCATGTGGCGGCTGGCTCATCTTTCGGATCAACTGCGTTTTGCCGGAGCCCGATGCACCTGCGATCACGATCACGTGACGAGCGCGCCGCCCCTTGGTCTTAGGTCTCATGGCGTCCTATGCCCTCTCGCCGGCTGCAATTCTGCATGTCTGAGGCTGTCTTTCCCTCTCTGAAGACTTCCGGTGAATTTGGCGTTGCTTTGCTGCAACTCCTCGAGATGGCTCCAGTTGGTCTTTCTAGGAGTGGAACAAGAGCACCAATCCCTGTTCCACTTGATGGAACTCTCGTTCCTCTCGGCTGAGATCGAGGCCCACATTGAGCCCCTCCTTGAGTGCATCCTCAAATGGGGGTGTTGATGGTGGAGCACTGTCAATGCAGAGCGCAGCGATCCCCACTGCTGTTGCATGCCAACGGAACCGGCTCGTCGTGCCGATGTCCGGTTCGTTCAACGCCTCCTCCAGGAGGATGTTGATGGTGAGGTTCGTGCTGGACCTGGACATGTGGACCAGCATCGTGACCTCGGCAGGGTCCTGCAATCAGCTGAGAGACTTCGTATCGTTCGCATCATTCCGGCTGGATGCCCTCGGCTTCAGACCAATTCCCGCAGCGGATCGCTCTGGTTCACGAGTGGTTCTCACCACGCTCGGTCGGTGGAGCTGAGCGTGTTGTTGAGGCGATCGATTCCCTGCTGCAAAGCCGCGGTTGCGAGCCACAGCTGGCCGCCCTCATTGATGCCGAATCCTGCCGGTCTGGCAGTTGGTTGCACGGCCGATCTGTCTTGACTAGCCCGATTCAAGGCCTTCCCTGGGGTCGCAGCCATGTGCAGCAGTACCTGCCTCTGTTGCCTTTTGCTGTGGAACAGATCGATCTCGGCGCAGCTGAGCTGGTGATCAGCAGCAGTCACCTGGTGGCCAAAGGTGTGCTGACCGGGCCGGAGCAGTTGCACATCAGTTATGTGCATACACCGGTTCGTTACGCCTGGGATCAGATGCACGCTTATCTGCAGCGCTCGGCGCTGGCGCGGCGCGGCCTCGGGCCCTTGATTCGCTGGCAGCTGCATGCCCTGCGCCAGTGGGATCAACTCAGTGCTCAGCGTGTGGATCACCTGATTGCCAATTCCCGTTTCACAGCACGCCGCATTCGCAAGTATTGGGGGCGGGAAGCCAGCGTGATCCATCCCCCCGTGGAGGTGAATCGTTTTCGCTGGGATGCAGCTCGGGACGATGTTTACCTCTGCTTGTGCCGTTTGGTCCCTTACAAGCGGGTGGATTTGGTGGTGGAAGCCTTTAACCGGTTGGGGCTGCCGCTCCTTGTGGTCGGGGACGGGCCGGAGCGTGCGCGGCTGGAGGCCCTGGCAGGGCCAACCGTCACCTTGCTGGGCCGCCAGTCCGGGCCACAGGTTGAGGAGCTCATGTCTCGATGTCGCGGGTTTGTCTATGCCGGGCTTGAGGATTTCGGTATTGCTCCTGTTGAAGCGATGGCCGCTGGCGCTCCGGTGATCGGCTTGGGGCGTGGTGGTTTGTTGGACACGGTGCGTTGTGCAGCGGCCGGGGTGAGGGAGCCCACAGGGGTGCTCTTCCCCGAGCAGACCGTCGAGTCGCTGGTAGAGGCCGTGGAATGGTTTGAGCAAGATCGGATCTGGCGTTCTCTCGATTCGGAAGCCATCCGTCAGTGGGCCGAGCGCTTTAGGCCAGAAGCATTCGCCGCACGTTTTGAATCTGCTCTGCAAACGGCCTGGCGGGCCCATCGACGTGGCTGTGACGTTGCAGCGAGTGACCCCGCGGAGATGCCAGGACTGCGCCTGTGACGTTGAGTGTGGTGAGTCCCAGGTTGAGCCTTTGACCTCGGCCTCTCGGCCCTCTTTGCTTCAGACAGCAGGACGTACTGCGCGCCGCGGCAAGTACAAGCCCCATCTTGCGCTGATCTCAGCTCCCCCCTCGGCTCTGCCGGCTGTCGCTCTGATTCGCCATCAGAACCGGTGGGGCCGAGTGTTCAAGCGCACTGGAGACATCGTTTTTTCTCTGGCCGTTCTCGGCCTTGGCTCCCCAGTGCTGCTGCTCCTGGCTGGCTTGGTCAAGCTCAGTTCGCCCGGCCCGGTGTTCTACACCCAGCGTCGGGTGGGCCGGGGTTACCAACGTTTCGGTTGCATCAAGTTCCGCACCATGCGCGCCGATGCCGATGCTGTTTTGGCCCGCGTTCTGGAGGCGGATCCATCGCTGCGGGCTGAGTTTGAGCGTGACTTCAAGCTGAAGCGTGATCCCCGGATTACTCCCTTGGGTCGTTTCCTGCGCCGTTCGAGTCTCGATGAGCTGCCGCAGTTTCTGAATGTCCTGTGCGGTGAGATGAGTGTGGTTGGCCCTCGCCCCATCGTTGATCAGGAACTCGGCCGTTATGGCCCATACATGGATGAAGTTGCTTCAGTTCGTCCAGGCTTGACGGGGCTGTGGCAGGTGAGCGGTCGTAACAATCTGAGCTACAAGAAACGCGTCAAGCTCGACCTTGCCTATGCGCGTGGTCGTTCGTTCAGCCTGGATCTCGCCATCATCCTGCGCACGTTTGGTGTGTTGCTTCTGCCGATGGATCGGGGCGCTTATTGATTGATTCCTGCTGAAAGGGGTTTAGAGAGTGATCACCAGCTGGCTGATCACAAAAGCACTCAGCCAGAGGGTTTCAAGACGCCCTGATGCGTTGAGCACACATCTGACGAGGTGCACCTTGGCCGTTGGCTGGCCAGCCCCAAGCACCGGTTTCAGAACCCGGCGCTCTCCATAACGGTTTTCCCCGCCAAGTTGGATCCCGATGCAGTGGGCATAAATCGCTTCTGAGCGACCTGCATTGGGTGATGGGTCTGCCGCTCCATCCAGTTCTGCTAACTGCACCCGTTGCGCCCAGCGCGTCCATGGAGGACAGACGAGGGGCAACGTCAGCATGACCAGACGGCAGGGCAGCCAGGTGAGCAGATCATCAAGGCGTGCGCCCGCCGTTCCCAGCCAGCGCAGGCGACCCGTGCGATAGCCGAGCATGGAATCGAGCGTGCTGCTGGCCTTGAAGGCCCAGGCCAGAGCAAGTGGTCCTGGGCCTGAGGGCATGCCCATCCAGAGCAACGCACCAATGCCCATCCAGAACAACGGTGCGAACACGCCATCCACCGCATTTTCTGAAGCTGTTTCGGCTGCAGCTCGGAGCAGCCCAGTTTGATCCAAGTTCTGCACGTCTCGTCCAACGATCCAGCCCAACTTCTGGCGTGCCGGTTCGAGGTTGCCATCTGCCGATGGCGGAAGGGCGTTCAGCACCGCCAGCACGCTGTCCGTCAGGCTGCGGGCCGCCAGGGCGCTGGCAAGGCTCAGGGTCACAACTGCGATGCCAAGCCACTGCCATGGGGAGGGAAGCCAGAGCAGGCGCTCCACGCACCAGCCCGCAAGGGCGCTGCCAGGCACCAGGATCAAGGTGATCAGTCCTCCCCCGAAGCGCAGCTTGATGGGATGCTCCCCCGCCCATTGCTCGACCCTGCACCGCAGCTGCCGGATGCACCAGCCCATCACAACCACGGGATGGAGCATCCGGCTCGGGTCACCGATCAGCTGATCCAAGAGGGCTGCCCCGAGGATCAGCAGGCTTCCCATCGCTCCTGAGTTCATTGGAGGGGACCGCTCAGGAGCCAACAAAAATCCCCGCTCACTACCGAAAAGGCAGCAGAGCGGGGGGTGTGGTGAGTGCTGGAGTGAGATCCCACCGGGCGTTCAGTGTTCGCGCTGAATCAGGCGTCCTTCAACCAGCTGAACATCGAGCGGAGTCCCTTGCCCACTTTCTCAATCGGATGCTGTGCATCACGGTCGCGCACCTTTTTCATTTCGGGCTTGCCGGCTTCGCACTCAGCCACGAAGTTCTTGGCGAAGGTGCCGTCCTGGATGTCAGCCAAAACGCGTTTCATCTCGGCTTTGGTGTCGGCGGTGATCAGCCGGGGGCCGCTGACGTAGTCGCCGTATTCCGCGGTGTTGGAGATCGAATCGCGCATGGAGGTCAGTCCTCCCTTCACCATCAGATCCACGATCAGCTTCACCTCGTGCATGCACTCGAAGTAAGCCAGTTCGGGCTGGTATCCAGCTTCCACAAGGGTTTCGAAGCCTGCCTTGACCAGCTCGGACAGACCGCCGCAGAGCACAGCCTGCTCACCGAACAAATCTGTTTCGGTCTCTTCCTTGAAGTTGGTTTCCAGGATGCCGGCACGGGTCCCGCCGATGCCTTTGGCGTAGGCCATGGCCAGGCCCCGTGCGTTACCGGACGCGTCTTGTTCGATCGCGAACAGGGCAGGAACGCCCTGACCGTTCTGATATTCCCAGCGCACGGTGTGTCCAGGGCCCTTCGGGGCGATCATCACCACGTCCACATCGGCAGGGGGTTTGATCAGCTCGAAGCGGATGTTGAAGCCGTGAGCGAAGCTAAGCACCTTGCCTGCATTGAGGTGGGGTGCGATTTCTTTCTCGTAGACGTCCTTCTGGAACTCGTCAGGCAGCAAGACCATGATCCAGTCGGCCTTGGCCGAGGCATCGGCCACGCTCAGAACCTCAAGTCCATCGGCTTTGGCTTTCTCGGCCGACCGGCTGCCGTCATAAAGGCCCACAACCACATCGACCCCTGAGTCCTTCAAGTTCAGGGCGTGGGCATGACCCTGGGAGCCATAACCAATGATGGCCACGGTCTTGCCGTTCAGCAGACCGAGATCGGCGTCGGAGTCGTAGAAAAGCTGGGCCATCCGGGGCGGGCTTGCGCAACAGTGCAGTGGACGAGCTTACGCAGCGGCCTGCCCCGTACCAATCAGGCTTCGTTGGGATGTGAGATCACGCGGTCGATGAGCCCGTACTCCTTGGCTTCCTCGGCGCTGAGGAAGTAGTCCCTGTCGGTATCTTTTTCGATTTTTTCGAAACTCTGCCCACTCATCTCGGCCAAGGATTGGTTGAGCATCTCCTTCATCCGCAGGATCTCGCGCGCCTCGATTTCGATGTCACTGGCCTGGCGCCGGCTGGTGCCGCCAAGGGGCTGGTGAATCATGATCCTGCTGTGGGGCAAAGCGACACGTTTGCCCTTCGTTCCGGCCGCCAGGAGGAAGGCACCCATGGATGCGGCGAGGCCGACGCAGATGGTGACGACTTCGCTTTTGACGTACTGAATGGTGTCGTAGATCGCTAGTCCAGCTGTGACGGAGCCGCCGGGGGAGTTGATGTACAGGTAAATCGGCTTGCTGCTGTCTTCCGAGTCGAGATAGAGCATCTGGGCCACGAGGCTGTTGGCGATGCCGTCATTGACTTCAGAGCCAAGGAAGAGGATCCGCTCCACCCCAAGACGGGTGTAAATGTCGACCCAGCGCTCCATCTGGCTGCCTGGGAGGCGGTAAGGAACGCTGGGAGTACCGATCGGCATGGTTCAGGACGTTGAAAAGAGAAGTGCAAGTGAGGCGGATCAGACGCCGCTGGTCAGACGCCGCTGGTTAGACGGAGGTATTGCCGGGCAGTTCTTTGCGGCTACTGAGCACGCGGTCGATGAGTCCGTACTCGACGGCTTGTTGGGGTGTCAGGTAGCTCATCCGGTCGGAGTCCTTACTCAGCTCCTCCACGGATCTTCCGGTGTTGGTGGAAAGGATTTCAAGCATGGCCTGCTTGTTGTGCAGCACTTCCTTGGCCCGGATCTGGATGTCCGTAGCTTGGCCGCGGGCACCGCTGCGGGGCTGGTGCAGAACGATGGAGGAGTGGGGCAGAGCAGCCCGTTGGCCTTTTGTTCCTGCTGAAAGGATCACCGCTGCCGTACCCATGGCTTGACCAATGCAGATGGTGTGCACCGGGGGTTTGACATAGCGGAGGGTGTCGCAGATGGCGAAGGCTTCGGTCTCAAAGCCGATCGCTTCTCCTGAGTACCAGCTGGTTCCCGTGGAGTTGATATAGAAGTAAATCGGTTTTTCTGGGTTGTCGAATTCCAGAAAGAGCAGCTGCGCAATGATCAGCTCAGTGACATCGATTCCCATCTGACGCTTCGCATCGTCGTCAGAGAACAAGGGCAAGCCCAAGTACACGATCCGCTCTTTGAGCAGGAGGGACGGAAGGTCGGGAGGTGGTGTGCGCATCACGGCGCTGTCGCCGTAGTACGGGGCCGAAGTTGTCATCTCCACCATCGCGGTGAGGCGAGCCTAGCCGGGGTCAGCGGGCTTGCGGTGGCTGGTTTTGGCCGGTTTTCCCTGACTTTTCGATTTGGTTGAAGTCTTGGTGTCGGTTGTTGCATCTTTGGAGTCCAGACGGGCGAACACCATCCGACCCGTTGGCGTTTGCAGGGCACCGGTCACCACCACAGGCTTGCGTTGGCCGATCAGCGATTTTGCATCGTTGACCACC
This sequence comes from Synechococcus sp. UW106, assembly GCF_900474015.1. NCBI lineage: Bacteria > Bacillati > Cyanobacteriota > Cyanophyceae > Synechococcales > Synechococcaceae > Synechococcus > Synechococcus sp. UW106. The sequence goes on along the minus strand of NZ_UCNV01000001.1, from coordinate 95,208 downwards.
ACCATCGTTCCGTCGTCGAGGTAGCCGACGCCCTGGCTCTCCTCCTTGCCCTCACGCACGATCTTGAGTTTGAGTTCATCGCCGGGTTGCACCTCAGGCCGCAACGCGATCACCAGCTCACTCAGATTCATCACCTTCAGTTCTTTCACCTGGGCGACCTGCGCCAGGTTGAAGTCTGCGGTTACCAGGGTTCCGCCCGTGTCAGAGGCCAGTTGCAGCAGACGGTCGTCCGTTCCCTTCCCGTCGTAACGGGTGCTGTTGATCACAAGCCGTCGCCCGTAGGTCTCCCGTAGATCTTTCAGCAGCTTCAATCCGCGCCGGCCCTTGGCCCGTTTCTCAACATTGGTGGAATCCGACAGCTGCTGCATTTCATCGATGACTGATTCAGCGACGATCACCTGCCCTTCCAGCAAGCCGCACGCAAGCATTCCGCGGATCCGACCATCGATGATCACGCTGGTATCGAGGATCTTGGCCGTGGCTGGGGTGAGCACCCCATCGGCCACCAGCAGGGCTTCCGTGCTGGCGGGATTGAACAGGCGCAGCAGCGTGCGGCCATGCACCTCCGCCAGGTTGCTTCCCAGAATCCCGAAAAAGACATTGCTCACCACTGCTAGCAGCGGTTTGAGCAGGGCAATTCCCCCGGAGAACGGAAGCAGTAGAACGGGCAACAGCAGCAGATTGGCGACCAGTAGCCCGAGGATCAGGCCGACAGCCCGGCTCACCAAAAGATCGGTGGGCATGGTGCGCACTTGCTGCATCAAGCGCACCCGGAGCCTTTGAAACACCAAGCCGGCAATGACTCCGATGCCGCCTCCCGACCCGCTGAGAATCAGCCGGAGCCGTTCGGCATCAGTGGTTTCGGTGACCAGTCCGTCCGGAAGCAGATGAACTCCCATCCATCCGGCGGCTGCACCGGAGACCACAAACAGAAGAAGGATGAGCGGATCCACCATGGGTTCAGGTCGTGGTAGCTCAATCCAGATGCCAGAAGCATGCCCTATCCCATCCCTCCCCGCAGCGCCTATCTCCATATTCCCTTCTGCCACCGGCGCTGTTTCTACTGCGATTTCGCGGTTGTTCCCTTGGGGGATCAAGCCCGTGCCGACCAGGGGCCTGGCAGTCGCTCCATCCGCGAGTACCTGAGCCTTCTACATCGCGAAATCGCTTCTGCCCCAGTCGGTCCGCCCCTGTCCACGGTCTACATCGGTGGCGGGACGCCATCGCTCTTGTGTCCGGATCAGATCGCTGCATTGCTCGACGCCTTGGCGGAAAAGTTCGGGCTTCAGCCCGGTGCGGAAATCACCCTGGAAATGGATCCGGCCACCTTTGACTGCGCGCAGCTGTCTGCGGTTCTCTCCCTTGGGGTGAATCGCATCAGCTTGGGAGGGCAGAGCTTTGACGACTCGGTGCTCGAACAGCTGGGGCGGCGGCATCGGCAGCACGACCTTCAGGCGTCGATCGACTGGCTGGTGCAGGCCAGGCGCGACGGAGTCCTCCAGTCCTGGAGTCTCGACCTCATTCAGAACCTGCCAGGTCAGACCGTGGCCGCGTGGGAGGAGCAGTTGGATCAGGCCATTGCCAGTCAGGCCCCCCATCTCTCGATCTACGACCTTTCGGTGGAACCGGGCACCGTGTTTGATCGTCAACGCACGCTTGGCGCGCTGAAACTTCCGGATGACGACCTCGCCGTTGCGCTGATGGACCTAACCACGCATCGGCTGGCTGCTGCAGGCCTCAGCCGTTACGAGATTTCCAACCATGCCCGGCCTGGCCATGCCTCACGTCACAACCGGGTGTATTGGAGCGGTGCCGGTTGGTGGGGATTTGGAATGGGAGCGACATCAGCGCCCTGGGGGGAGCGCTTGGCGCGACCACGCACACGGGCTGCCTACGCGGCATGGCTCGACAGCGGTCCTGAGGAAAACGTCGCCGAGGTTGGTCTTCCACTGGATGACCAATTGTTGGTGGGGCTGCGGCGCCGGGAAGGGGTGACGCTGCATGGCTTTGATGCCGATGCACTGGTCCATCGCTGGCAGCCGTTCGTTGAGCGTGGATGGCTGCAGCAGCGGGCAGGGCGTTGGTGCCTCACCGATCCCGAAGGAATGGCTGTCAGCAATCAGGTGCTGATTGAGGTGATTCTGTGGTGGGAAGAGGTTTCGGAGAGGACTGCTAAGGCCAAAAGTCAGTCATATCCATTGAGCTGATGAACAAGAGGCTGCTGTCGCGACTGGTATCAGCGACTTGGGCGAGACACGTCTGAATGACAACTTCGCGGAGCATGCCAAAAAAAAGAGGTAGGCCCCTCAGCCCACCCCCAAACGACGTATTGAAGGCACCACTGCCTTCGAAACAATCTTCGCTGACAGGCGACCCCTCGCTGGGTATCAAATGCACCAAATTAGGCATTAATCACTAGCCAAATCTCCTCAAGTTGGCTGTGAAGATAAATGGGGCGCGAGCACCACTGCAAGCCCTTGGGAGACGGAATGTTCGCGGGTTCCCTCGCCCGCGTCTCCCCAAACGCTTAAGTCGGCCGAGCCAGGTCTCAATAGCAGTCTCATATCAGTGATAGGTGATCAGGTCGGGATCAACGAGAGTTGGTTCCACTAGAAAAAATTTCGACTAGTGCACATCTTTTGCCTGGCATTGCAATGCATCATCTGGTCAGGCAGATCAAGCTGGATCACCCATCAACTCTGAAATATTGGGCATGGGATCCGCCTTGCCGTCAGCAATTGCGCGAGCGCGAAGGTAAAACCAGCTCTCCGTATCGCCCTTGGCTTCCATGCTCTCCGCGATGGATATCCAATTGTTGATTTCAGCTTGATCCATGGGAAAGCAAATAAAAAATCTCCGGAACCCCTCAGAACCAGAGATGGTTCAACTGTCTGGTTGCAGCTCAGCTGTCAGACCCTTGGATCTTAAAAATCGAGAGCAGGCAACGGAGGTACGGATGACCGTTGCCACCGGCCCCATGAGTCGTGGCTGTTTGTATGGGCGTACTAAAGGGGTTCGGTGTTCGTGGATCCCAGCAACCTCGTCGTCAAGCTTGTAGCCCTCTTGCTCCGCGTCCTTCGCCGGCACTTCTTGCTCGTTGGCGGCGATCATGTTGAGCAGGGGGACTGGTGGATGGGGCGGCTGATCTTCCTGTTTCAGGAGGCTGATGTCGATACCAGCGTCATCACATGGATCAACGCCGATCAGGTGACAGATGTGATTTGGTCAATGGATTGCTGGTCCACTAGGCACTGAGGGCCTCAACCTTCAATGTCGATCCAGGGTTTGAAATGAGTCTTCTGACGGATAGGCCGGCTTGCATCTCCTGCCTATTAAGGAACAAGTTGCCACAAGATCATGGAAATGATGTTTTTCATTGGCATGAACATCGCTCTTCTCGGGTTGCTCGTCTATGGCCTCCTTACAGCCAGGGAGAAAATCAAGGCTGGCCGTAAAGAGATCATCTGAAGTGTCAGCCCACTGACTGATACTTCCCGGGCTCACAACACCTGACGTTCTTGCCGGCATCTATTCGTCCACAACGGCGTCGGTCCTGTACTTCACCATCGGTGCGGCACCCCCCCCCCAGCCGGCTGGCGGAACTGAAGCTGAACGAATGTCTCGTTTGCAACTCACTTGCAACCGCATCGATTCTTGTAATCACTCAGCCACTCATCTCCAGGCTTCGCATCAGTCGAAGCCCTTGTGGCGCGGGGCTTTTTAGGCTCTGATTGGAATTATTGATTGTCATGGGTGTTTCCTGTGATGGGTGGAGTTTGGTTCCGGGTCTGGTTGACCCACCCCTTCAACGCCTCAATGAACAGTTGGCGCCCATCCACAAGGGCCGGACTGAACGGAGGTTGTTTTGTTGTTAGGCCCAGCAGGTCTGCCGTGACGCGCACCTGGCCATCGCAGCTCTCACCAGCTCCGATGCCGATCACGGGAATGCTCAGGGCTTGTTGCACCTTGCTCGCCAGCTCCGACGGGACATGTTCCAGCACCAGAGAGAAGCAACCCTTCTGTTCCAGAGTGCGCGCATGATCCAGCAGGCGCTCTTGGCTGATGGCATCCGTGGCCTGACGGCGATAGCCCAGACGATGCACGGCCTGGGGGGTGAGGCCAAGGTGCCCCATCACGGGAATGCCCATCCGCACCAGTCGGTCGATCACGGTCACGACCTCAGGCTCCGCTCCCTCCAGCTTCACTGCGGCAGCACTGGACTCCTTCAGCAGTCGGCCTGCAGCCGCCACGGCACGGTCTTCTCCGCACTGGTAGCTGAGAAATGGGAGGTCGCAGACCAACAGGGGTTGATCGGCCGGCATGGCTGTCAATCCCCGCGCCACCGCCTGAGTGTGATGGAGCATCTGATCCAGGCTCACAGGGAGTGTTGTGGCATGGCCCAGCGCCACCATGGCCAGTGAGTCGCCAATCAACACCACATCGGCACCGGCTGCTTCTGCGAGAGACGCAGAGAGGCTGTCCCATGCGGTGAGCACGGCGATGGGGTGGCCCTTCTGCTTGAAGCGGGTCAGATCAGAAGGACGCATGCAGCTTCAGAACCCCTCGGGGGCTCATTGCTAGCATTCTGCCGACTCGGACCCATGCGGCTCCGACGCCCAAATCTGGTCAGAACCGGAAGGGAGCAGCCACACGGGATGCTCAGGGCAGGCGTGGATTCCGGGTCACCACTTTCAGACCGCTTGATTGAGAGTCAGATTCCTCAGGACTTTCAATCGGAGCTGTTGTTCTGCTGCTGACGGCGACGCAGGAATTCAGGGATTCTGGCGCCGTTCTCTTCGGGTTCCGTTTGGGTCGCCATGGCAGGCATGGAGCGGCTGCGCTCACTGCGGTAGGGCTGCTTGTTATCGAATCCTGTGGCGATCACAGTGACGTGAATCTCTCCTTCGAGAGCTTCATCCACCACGGCGCCCACGATGATGTTCGCCTCCGGATCAACGACGTCGTAGATGACTTCTGAAGCGGTGGTCATGTCCTCCAGGGTCATGTCCTTGCCGCCGCTGATGTTGATCACACAGCCTTTGGCCCCATCGATGCGCTCTGTTTCCAGCAGTGGACTTGCGATCGCAGCCTGGGCTGCCTCCACGGCTCTGGACCGGCCAGACCCGATGCCGATGCCCAGCAGTGCTGTACCTGCTTCGGTCATCACGGAGCGAACGTCCGCGAAGTCAACATTCACCAGGCCGGGACAAGTGATGATGTCACTGATGCCTTTGACGCCCATGCGCAGGACATCATCTGCACTGCGGAATGCCTCTTGAAGAGGTGCTCCGCCGATGGCTTCCCGCAGCCGGTCATTGGGAATCACGATCAGGGTGTCCACATGCTCTGCCAATCGTGTGATTCCTTCGTCGGCCTGACGCATGCGACGGCGGCCCTCGAAACTGAATGGCTTGGTGACGATGCCAACGGTGAGAGCCCCGACTTCCCGGGCCACCTCAGCTACCACAGGTGCGGCTCCAGTTCCGGTTCCACCGCCCATACCTGCGGCGATGAACACCAGATCTGCTCCCTGCAGTGCGTCGTGCAGATCAGTGCGGGATTCTTCGGCTGCCTTCTGACCGATGGTGGGGTTGCCCCCGGCGCCGAGTCCCCGGGTCAGAGTTTGCCCGAGCTGTAGCCGTTGCTGGGCTTGAGATTGGATCAGAGCCTGGGCATCCGTGTTCAGAACGCGATAGCCAACGCCCTCAAGATCGCTAAGGATCATGCGGTTGACAGCATTGCTGCCGCCCCCACCAACGCCAATGACCTCGATGCGGGCGGATTGGCTGGGCTGGATTCCAGCTGCCGTGTAGGACCCTGAGCCGCTCACCATCTCCATCGTCGAGGCTGAACCAGTTGGTTGCGTTGCATTATGTCCCTGAAGCCCTGTCCTGGCTTCAACAGATCACAAACCAGGCGCTGAGGTTGTGGTCTCCAGATTTTCAACGCTCTGGTCTCAGGGTTGCGATTTGGCGTTCTGGGGGACGGGTGGATTCGCTAATTGCAGTTCCGGACGGTCGGGATCGCTGAGATCAAGACTGCTTTTCCGGGCTTGGCGTAGATGCTCCGGCAACGTGTTGTTGAGGTGGATGATCGTCTCGATCTGGGTGTTGAGCAGGGCTGGTTCGCCTCCGAGATCAATCCTGCCCAGGCTCGTTGTGACAAGGCTGATGTCTCCATCAGGGTGAATCACGATAGTTTTCAACATCCCCTCGAAGCGATCCCGTTGTTGCAGCAGCTCAGCGACATAGCCGCGTTGCTGTTCGTTCCAACCGCGCACCAAGATTTTTGTGAGCGGTTGCGGTGATGCGTCATTCAGGCTCATCCACTGCCCTTTGGCATCTAACAAGCCTCGTTCCCGCCCAGCGGGACCCTGACGCACAGCCTGGGCGACTGGGATTTGTGGCTGCAGGTTGACGATGAGGCGAGCGGGCAGCATCTGGCGCTCCACCTGAGCGCTGCGCACCGGCAGGGAACGAATCAGCTGTTGTTCAAGCGTCCTGGGACTGACCTCCAGTAGGGGTTGGGGAAAGCGCAGATTGGCCGCCTCGACGACTTGGTCCGTCTCAAGGGCAGCGCCACCCTTCAGGATCACCGCCTCAGGGCCAGGAAGGGTCCAGCCATGGCGCAGCAGGATCCAAGCGAATCCTCCGCTCAGAACAAGCATGGCCACGAGGCGCCAAAACTGAACCAAAAGGGTGAGGCGCCGTTGACGGCGTAATTCCCTGCGACGGGCCATCTGGGCTGAGATGGGCCGTTCAGATGCTTTGTGTTTGCTTATGACCCGGCTCAAAGGTCGCACCGGGCCCGGGCCATTAATTGCTCACCCCAGCTGCGAGCGCGGTCGGCGTCGGAGAAGGGAACATCCATCTGGAGGTCTTTGCCGATGAGTCGCAGTCGACAGCGCCCCTGAGATTCATCCGTAAGGGGGGCATCACCGGAGGCAAGTGACATCAGTTCCACCAGCTCGAGCCGGCAGACATCAAACGAGCCCTGATTCTGAAACTTGCCAGCCTCAAAGCTGCTCCAGTGCAGTTCCCCGTCTTTCAGTCGGGCACCACCGCATCCGTCGAGCTTGGCCAGTTCCGAGCCTTCGGCCCAGGCACGAAACAGATTTTGGCGCCGCCGTTCCAGCCATCCAAGCGAGGCCAGCAGCACAAAGGCCAGCAGCAGAGGAAACCAGAGCAGTCCGTGGCTCATGGGTCAGGCGAAGGACGCTGCATTCATTCTCCTGCTGTTTGGATCAGTTGGTGAACCAACTGGTCGAGTGTTACGCCACTGGCCGCCCAGAGCATGGGGAACATGCTTTGCGCCGTGAAGCCGGGAAGGGTGTTGATTTCGTTGATCCACAACTGATCGGTTGCATCGTCGTAGAAGAAATCCACCCGTCCCATCCCGTTGACGCCAACGGCAGCGCAAGCCTGCAAGGCGTGAGCACGGATGCGGTCACTCACTTGATCGGACAGGGGAGCTGGGATCAACGTGGTGCTGCGCCCAGCGGTGTATTTCGTGTCGTAGTCGTACCAGTCCGCATCAAAACGAACCTCGCCGACCACCGACGCCTCGAGCGTGCGTCCCCCCAGTACGGCGCATTCCACTTCCCTGGCGTTGACGCCCTGCTCCACCACCAGCCTTGGATCGAGCGCTGCTGCCTGGTTGAGGCCAGCCTCTAGTTCCTTACGCGAACGGACCTTGCTGATGCCTACAGAGGAACCAAGATTGGCCGGCTTCACGAAGCAGGGGTAATTCAGTTCCGTTTCAATCCGATCCAGGAGAGCGGATCGGCTGTTGGGCTCCTCGAGCTCGGAAGCCAGCAGCGACACGTAGGGCACTTGAGACAGCCCGGCGCTGGCGAAAGCGGACTTCATCGCTTGTTTGTCCATGCTCACTGCTGAGCCAAGAACTCCGGCACCCACGAAGGGTTTGCCGGTCAGCTTGAACAACCCCTGAATGGTGCCGTCCTCTCCATTGGGACCATGCAGGACCGGATACCAGATGTCGACCGCATCGCAACCCTCCGGGAATCCTTGGAATCCTGAGGGAGGCAGCGGCGGTGTGAGCTCCGGAGCGGTTTCGGAGGCCAGGGTCGTCTCGGCGAGATCCGTTCCCCACCAGCGCCCATCACGGTCGATATAAATCGCCTGGACGACATAGCGATCTGTGTTGCGTCCGCTGCGCAAGCCGCGAACGACGGTCGCCGCAGATCGGATTGACACGTCGTGTTCTCCAGAGCGGCCTCCAAAGACGAGCCCGACCGTGATGGGACTGGACGGCATGGCTGCTGCGACCCCTGAGCAGTGGGAGCGCCAAAGGTATCAGCGTTGAGCTCAGCGGGGCAGGGGGCTACCGCTGAGTGAAAAGGAGCGAACGGCATCAATGCGTACTTGCACGAGATCGCCGGCGTTGTAGGCATGCCCATCCGACCCCGTGGCACTGAAGAAGGTCAGCCGATTGGTGCGGGTTCGCCCCATCAGTTGCGATGGATCCTTGGGGTTGATGCCTTCCGCCAGCACTTCTTCGGTGCGGCCTTCATAGCGGGCGTTGGCCTTGCGGGCGCAGCGTTCCACCAGGGCATTGATCTCGCGCAGGCGCTCCACCTTCACCTCCTCCGGCAGCTGGTTGTCCCAGTCGGCGGCTGGGGTGTTGGGCCGGGGTGAATAGGCCGCCGTGTTCACCTGGTCGAAGCCGATCTCATCGATCAGATCGAGGGTGCGGCGGTATTGCGCATCGGTTTCTCCGGGGAAGGCGACGATCACATCAGCGCTGAGGGAGGCATCGGGCATGCGCTCACGGATGCGGTCGATGATGCGCCTATAGCGCTCCACGGTGTACCCACGGGCCATGGCCTGGAGCACGTCGTTGTCGCCGCTCTGAAACGGAATGTGGAAGTGCTCGCAGAGCTTGGGCAGGTCGGCGCAGGCATCGATCAGCCGCTCGGTGAAGTAGCGCGGATGGCTGGTGGCAAAACGGATCCGTTCAAGGCCCTCCACGTCATGGACGTGGTGGAGCAGATCGGTGAGGGTGTGCTGGCGGCGACCTTCCGGGGTGATGCCCGGCAGATCCCGGCCGTAGGCATCTATGTTTTGCCCCAGCAGGGTGATCTCCTTGTAGCCCTGGGCAGCGAGCCCCTCCATCTCCAGCTTGATCGCCTGGGGCAGTCGCGATTGTTCTTTGCCTCGTACTGAAGGCACCACGCAGTAGGTGCAGCGTTCGTTGCAGCCGTAGATCACGTTCACCCAGCCGCAGACGCTGCTGTCCCGTCGCGCGGTGGTGATGTCTTCAAGGATGTGATGGTCCTCGGTGGCGACCACCTGCTGGCCGCTGTCCACCTGAAGCAGCAGGGTCTCGAGTCGATTCGCGTGCTGCGGACCCATCACCAGATCCAGCTCGGGCACCCGCCTGAGCAGTGATTCGCCCTCTTGCTGGGCGACACAGCCCGCCACCACCAGGGTGAGATTGGGATTGCTTCGCTTCCTCTGGGCTTGTCTGCCCAGGTAGCTGTAAACCTTCTGCTCGGCGTTATCGCGGATCGTGCAGGTGTTGTAGAGCACCAGGTCGGCATCGAGTTCGGCCGGTGCCTCCCGATAGCCCATCGATTCCAGAATTCCGGCCATCCGTTCGGAATCCGCCTTGTTCATCTGGCAGCCGAAGGTGGTGATCCAGTAGCTGCCCCGCTGGGAATTGGCGGTGGCGTCAGTGGTGAGGGGGGCGGAGGCGACCAAGACTCTGGCTCAAGCCTTCTCAGTGTGAGCCACAGCGGTGTTGTGTCAGTTTGGGGATTGGCGCTCGGGTGTTGATGGGCTGGGCCCTCAGGCGGTTTTCGCTCACCAAGGCTGTGCCCCTCACGATCAGCCGGGGCACCACAGCATCTGTGGTGCGCTTGGAGCTCAGGCTTGACCGGGATGGTCTGATCGGTCGCGGCGAGACGGGTGCATTCGAAACCGGTCATCGGGCCTTTGCGCTCGAGGCGGTGGAAGAGGAGCTGCTTGCGTTGCTGCCGCAATTGGATGCTTTGGATCCCGACCGTCCGCAACAGTTCGAGCCCCTGCTGGCGGCCTTGAGTCCGCCGGCCCGTTGTGCCATTGACCTGGCCCTGTGGGACTGGCATGGGCAACGGCTCGGCCACCCGTTGTGGCGGCTCTGGGGATTGGATGCGGCCGAGGGTGTTGCGACAAGCGTCACCCTGGGACTGGCCTCTGTGACTGCTGTGCTGGAGCGTCTGACGCGCTGGTGGACGCAGCTGCCGGCAACGCGGGTGAAGCTCAAACTGGGGAGCCCCGATGGGTTGGACCACGACCGGAGCCTGTTGAAGGCTGTGGCCCAGGCCATCACGGACCAAACCCAGCGGCAGGGCGTGGCGATCGAACTCCAGGTGGATGCCAACGGTGGTTGGACCCTGGATCAGACCAGGCGGATGCTTGAGCCTTTGGCATCACATCAGGTGGTGCTGCTGGAGCAACCCCTGGCTCCCGATCTGGACCCTGTGCGCGACACAGCAGGGTTCGCGGCGCTGCATCCGCACTGCCCGATGCCTCTTGTGGCGGATGAAAGCTGCTGGGATCTGGAGGATCTGCTGCGCCTGGCACCGGTGGTGGATGGTGTGAATCTCAAGCTTTTGAAGACTGGGGGGCTCAGTCAGGCCCTGCTGATGGCCCGGGTGGCGCAGCGGAAGGGGTTGGACCTGATGGTTGGCTGTTATTCCGACAGCTCACTGCTGAACGGTGCAGCGGCCCAGTTGCTGCCCCTGATTCGTTGGCCCGATCTCGACAGCCATCTCAACTTGGTTGACGATCCATTCGCTGGTCTGGTTCTGCAGGACGATCGCTTGCGACCTTCATCGACATCTGGATTGGGGATTCGACCCGCAGCAGTCAGGCCTTGAGCTGCGCTGCTATCGGTGTGCGTGAAAGCACAGCAGCTTTATGAGCGGGATTCAGGCGCCGCCAGGATTTCGAGAGATGCGCTTGGTGCTGCTCCAGCACGGCGGTTTGGCCAGTCTCACTGGCAAGACCGGTCTGGCCATGCTGCGCCACCGTGCCGGCCCGATCGTCGCGGTGATTGATCCAGACCATGCTGGCAAGCCCCAGCAGCAGGTCACCGGCATCGAGCGAGACGTGCCGGTGGTGGCGGATTTGGCCGCGGCGCTTCCGTATCACCCGGAGGCCGCTGTGGTTGGCTTGGCTCCCTCTGGTGGGCGGCTGCCGGATCCTGTTCGCCACGATGCCCTGGCGGCGTTGCGCGCAGGACTCCACCTTGCCAGTGGACTCCATACCTATCTGGCCGATGATCCGGCATTGGCAGAAGCCTGCTGGCCCAATCGCTGGATCTGGGATCTCCGACGGGAGCCTGAGGCTCTCGGCATCGGCCAAGCACGGGCTGCAGCGCTTTCCTGTCGACGCCTTTTGGCAGTTGGAACCGACATGGCGGTGGGCAAGATGAGCGCATGCCTGGCTCTGCTGGAAGCGGCCCAGCGATCAGGGATCCCCGCGCGATTTGTTGGGACGGGGCAGGCGGGAATTCTGATCAGTGGCGAAGGGGTTGCCCTTGATGCTGTTCGGGTGGATTACGCCGCGGGTGCAGTGGAGGCGGCGGTGCTTCGGGCGGCGGATGCTCTGCCCGAGCAGGGCCTTGTGCTTGTTGAGGGACAGGGGTCGTTGTGTCATCCCGCTTCAACCGCGACCCTGCCCCTGTTGCGCGGAACCCAGCCGACTGCCCTTTTGCTGGTGCATCGGGCCGGCCAGCAGAGCATCGATCGGCTGCCTGAGATTCCTCTCCCCGACCTTGCAACCTTGGTGACCACCACAGAGGCCTTAGCCAGTTGGGCACGGCCTGATGGCGCAGGCGCTTCAGCCAAGGTGGCTGCCGTCGCCCTCAATACGGCACGCCTTGATGAGCATCAGGCAACGGTCGAGATTGATCGGGTGAGTCAAGTTCTGGGTTTGCCCTGCACCGATCCCATTCGCTGGGGTGCCGAACCTCTGCTGAGAGCCCTGGTCGATCGTTGAAAAAGGGCGAGCGAGGGGATTCGAACCCCCGAATAGCGGCGCCACAAGCCGCTGCCTTAACCACTTGGCGACGCCCGCCGCGTCCGTGAGAATCTACCAACACGAGCCGCAGCCTGCCTGGTGTCCCCTTCATCGCGTCCGCAACGTGTGCCTGCACTGGCGCTGTTGACGGGGGGTGTCGCCATGGCCGGTGTGCTGTCGCTGGTGTTCTCCAATCCGTCCATGGACGATTACGAGGCCCATGCCGGAGCCCAGTTGGTCAAGTTGGGCACCCAGGAACTGTGCGAGGCGCCGAACCTGCCCATGGTGCTGCGTCTTTGGATTCGCAATTGCCCTGAGTTGATTGCCTCTCAGCAGGATGCTCTGGCGGTGCTGGCCGGTCAGTTCACCACCCGTCGCAACTTAGTGGTGGCCAGCTTGTATTCCACGCGCATGGAAGGGAAGGAGTTGTTGCCGGGGCTGCGTCTGCCCGGCTTCGATGTGCTGAGCCTTGGTGTGGCAGGTCGTTTTGTGATCCTCAGAACCGACGCCATCAACGGTGCAGAGGAGTGACGGACGCCCAGTCGCTCGAGTCACCGTCTGGGAATGGTGTCCTTGAGGCTTGGGTTCCCCTGGGGCTGCTTGATTTCGAACCTGCGACGCCCCTGCCAGCAATCCAGAAACAGGGGCTGACGGCTGTGCGGCTCGTCTGGCATCAGGGACGTCTGCTTGAGCCCAGGCCCCTAACGGCTGATCAATCGCCACCATCTCGGATGGTGCTGCCTCGATTGGTGGACTGCCATGTCCATTTGGACAAGGCCTACACCTGGCAGGAGCACCCCAACCTCAGCGGCAGCTATGGAGGTGCCCTGGACGCCAACCTGCAGGAGCACAACACCCGAACCGTGGCATCCGTTCTCCAGCGCGGGGAGCGTGCGTTGGAGAGGGCATTCGGCCATGGACTGCGTGCCATGCGTAGTCATGTCGACAGTGGTGGTCCCGGAGCCGAGCCCAGCTGGGAGGCACTGCTCACCCTTCAGCAGCGCTGGCGCAGCCGCATCGATCTTCAGCTGGTGGCGCTTGTTCCCCTGGAGTTCTGGTGTTCAGCTGAAGCGGAGGATTTGGCACGTCGCGTCGCCGCCAGTGGTGGCTGCCTCGGCGGTGTTCTGACCCCTCCCTGTGGATCGGCTGCGGTGACCCATCAGCTGGAGGAGTTGTTGCGCCTTGCCGATCGCCACAGTTGCGGCGTCGATTTGCATATTGATGAGGCCGGCCATGGCCCGGCCGAGGGCATGGTTCAGCTGCTGAAGGCTCTGCGGCGCGTGCCGGTCCAGGTTCCTGTCACCTGCAGCCATGCCAGCAGTCTTTCTCTGCTGCCGGCTGCACGCTTGGCGCGGTTGGTAGAGCGCATGGCGGCAGCACAGCTCCGCGTGATCGCACTACCCCTCACCAATGCCTGGTTGCTAGCGCGATCGGACGACGCCACCCCGCTTCAGCGTCCGCAAGCCCCGATCCGTCAGTTGCAACGCTATGGCGTCACGGTGGCGGTGGCGGGTGACAACGTGGCCGACCCGTGGTTCCCCGGAGGCGATTTCGATCCATTGGCCCTGCTGGCCGCGTCGATGCCGTTGACCCAGTTGTTGCCTTGGCAGCGCCTGGGCCTGGCCCCCTTCACGACGGCACCGTCGGCCATTCTTCAACTGGAATGGGATGGGGTGCTGCGGGCTGGTGCTCCTGCGGATCTGATTTGCATGGAGGGCCAGGGATGGTCGGATCTGATGCAATGTCCCCCGCAGCGCCAGGTTCTCGTGAACGGCCACTGGGTGTCGTCTCCGGGCGCTAGACCCTGACCAGAGTTCAGCACCATCATGGGTCGCGCCGAAGCCTTAATCGCCCTGCGGCAAGCCCTCAGCGCTGTCCCTGATCTTGAGCTGTTGGCCGAACCAGCAGACCTTCAGCGTTATTCCCGGGATGCCTTCGAGTACTCCCCGGTTTTGACACCACGACTGGAACCATGTCGTGCTGACTTGGTGGCCAGGCCTCGCACTGTGGAGGCCGTTGAACGGCTTGCCTCAGCCTGCGCCGAGCATCAGGTTCCCCTGACCCTGCGCGGCTCCGGTACGGGGAATTACGGCCAATGTGTGCCCCTGCAAGGAGGCGTGGTAATGCTCACCACATCCCTGCGTCAGATCCGATCAATTGATGCGGCGACGGGGGTGGTCACCGTGGAACCGGGGTGTGTGATGCGCGATCTGGATCAGGAGCTGCGCAGGCATGGGCGCCAGCTGCGCTTGATGCCGAGCACCTGGCGCAGCGCCACCATTGGTGGCTTCGTTGCTGGGGGCTCCGGTGGCATCGGTTCTTTGCGCTGGGGCTTTTTGCGGGATCCAGGGCATTTGCTCGGGATGGAGGTCGTACCGCTCCGTCCCGATGCCCAACGCCATCAGATCGGCGAGGTGGATGCCGAAGCGTTGAACCATGCCTACGGCACGAACGGCATCATTACGGCCCTCAGATTGGCCACCGCTCCAGTGGTCAACTGGCAAGAAGTGAGTGTGGACTGCGAGCGTTGGGAGCAGGCGATGGAGTTGATGCACAGGGTCGCGGCATCCGCCTTGGATCTTCATCTAGGAACCCTGCTTGAACAGCCGCTGCTGTCGCGGATGCCCAGTTGGGGAGGTCCTGCCGTATCTGCGCACAGGTTGCTGTTGCTCGTCGCGCCGGATGGGCTCACCAGCCTGCAACGGATGGTGCAGTCAGCCGGGGCCACCCTGCGGGATCTCGGGCCTGAAGATCTTTCAGGAGGCAATGGATTGCGTGAGCTGAGCTGGAATCACACCACCCTGCATGTGCTGGCCTCAGAGCAGGGATGGACCTACCTGCAGATGCTGTTGCCGCAGCCGGAGGCTCCAGCGATTGCCGCGTTGAGGCAGCGGTGGGGAGACGACCTGATCTGGCATCTCGAGCTTGTGCGCCAGCAGGGCTGTCCACGCTTGGCCGCCCTGCCGCTGGTGCGGTGGCGGGGGGCTGAGCAGCTGGCCCGATTGATGGACGACTGCAGGGCAGTGGGTGCCGTGCTGTTTAACCCGCATGTGATCACGGTGGAGGATGGCGGCCTTGGCGTCATCGACGCTGATCAGGTGGCGGCGAAGCACCGCTTTGATCCCGCTGGCCTGCTCAATCCAGGCAAGCTGCGGGGCTGGGAGGAGCGCCTCTGACGATCAGCATCCGAGGCTGTCGAAGGTGGCGACTCCGGTGCTGGGGTTGATGCCCTCCGCCTCCCGACAAAGTCGGCGTTGATCATCACGATCGAGCAGGGCGTCGGTGAAATCAGCCCCCTCGATCTGGGCATTACTGAAGCTGCTGCCTGACGCGATTATCCCCGTGAGCACAGCGTTGCGTAGATCGGTGTCCACGAAGTCGGCGCGATCCATCAATGCATCGGAGAGATCAGCATCGCGGAAATCAGCTTCGGAAAAGGCCCCCTGGGTGAGGATCGCCCCATGGAGGTTGGCGCCTTGGAAATTCGCGCTGCGGCCAACCGCTCCTGCAAAGGATGTGTTGGCCAGGTTCTGTCCCTGGAAATCTCCGTTGCTTTGGTTGGTGAGCGTGTAATCCACCTTTTCCTGGAACAAGGCCCTGTCCTGCAACCCCACCCCGGCGGAGGTGTCTAGGGCTTGGGCCGGAGCTCCCATCAACAGGAGGGGCATGAGAAGGCTCAGCAGCCAGGAAATTCGCAGCACAGTCCGCGCGCAAGCTGTGTTCACTCTGCCGTTACAACGCCGCGAGCGAACAGGTCCCCGATCAGATACAGCGATCCGGCAACAATTGGCATCGGCGTTGGCCATCCATCGCTGTTGAGTTGGTTCAGCACAGTTTCAAGGCTGTCGGCCTCTTGCAACTGGTTGCTGCGGTCTGGGAGTTCCTTGAGGAGGGCCGCCCGGCACCAGCTCTTGTGGCCCGGTACTGGAATGATCCAGGCTTGGTCCTGTGGCTGTAGCAAGGCCTGGAGCATGGCGGCAGCATCCTTGTGGGCCTGAATGGCCAGGATCCAGACCACACCTATGGATGCGTTGGTCCAATGAACGCGTTCCTCGGCCAGTTGCATCGCGGCGGGTGGATTGTGAGCTCCGTCAAGGCGAAGCCGGTGCTCCCTCCAACGCACGGTCTCCAGACGACCGGACCAGCGGGCTGTCGCGAACCCCTCACGGATCACTGCATCAGGCAGGGTCCAGCCCAAGCTCGATAGGGCTTGCAAGGCACCGAGGGCCACAGCGGCGTTGCTTCGCTGAATGGCGCCAGACAAGCCCAGTTGCCATGTTGAATCCAGGGGCTTCACCCACCGGAGCATGGCCTGCTGGGTCCGGCAGGTTTTCTCCAGGACCTTCTGCACCGCAGGGTCTTGGGCGCAACTGATCACGGTGGCGTACGGCGGGATCGCCGCCGCCTTCTCCATTGCGATGGCGGTGAGGTTGTTTCCCAGGTGCTCGCAGTGATCCAGTCCAATGCTCGCGACGGCAATCACGGGTCGGTGGGGATGCGCTGTGGTGGCGTCCAGCCGTCCCCCTAGGCCTACTTCCAGCACCAGGAGTTCACAGGCGTGCCGCTGAAATTCCAAGAATGCTGCGGTCACGAGCAGTTCAAAGGGGGTCAGCCGATGCCGTTCGTTGAGGGGTTGGAGAGCCTGCAACTGGGATCGCAGCGTTTCAACGGCAATCGGCTCTCCCTGGATCCGAATCCGTTCGCACCAGCTCACCAGGTGCGGGGAGGTGGTGACCCCGCAGCGGAGTCCTGCGGCACAGAGGGCTGATTCCAGAAAGCTGACTATGGACCCCTTCCCGTTGGTGCCAAGCACCTGAATCGCGGGAACCGCCTGACATGGATGGTCAAGGTCGTGGAGGGCCGCATGCATGCGATCCAACTGCAGATCCATTCCACGCAGGTCGAAGCGTGGGATCAGATCAGAGAGCTCATCCACTCAGCTGAGGCTGGAGAGGGTCGCCGCCAGACGGCGCAGCAGTTCGCGGATCTCACGCTGGTTGATGGTCAGGGGGGGCACCATGCGCAGCACGGAGGGCCCGGCCGCTACCAGCAGAAGGCCTTGATCAATGGCGGCTTGAGCCAGCTGAGGAGCCTTCCAGCTGCTGCTCTCACGGATCACGATGCCTTGCAGTAGGCCCCAACCCCGCACTGTTTCCAGGTGCTCTGGGAAACATTTCACCAGTTCTTGGAGTCCGTCGCGCAGCTGTTCACCGCGGGCTGTGACGTTGTTGAGTAGCCCCCGCCGTTCGATCTCGGTCGCCACCGTCAACCCGGCCCGGCACGCGAAGGGATTGCCGCCAAAAGTGCTGGCGTGGTCTCCGGGTTCGAACACGTCAGCTGATGCGTTCACCAGCAGGGCACCGATGGCATGGCCACCCCCCAGCCCCTTGGCCAGGGTGAAGGCGTCAGGGGTAATGCCCAGTTGTTCGTAGCCCCACAAGCGGCCGCTTCGTCCCATGCCCACCTGCACCTCGTCGAGGATCAGCAGGATGTTCCGTTGTGTGCAGATCTCGCGCAAGCGTGAAAAGAACGCGCGGTCTCCGGGATTGACGCCACCTTCCCCTTGGAGGGGTTCCACCAGCACAGCCGCGATGGAGGGGCCGGCTTGTTCGTAGCGGTTGATCAGGGCTTCTAGGGCCGAGAGATCGTTGTAGGGGAAGTAATCAAACCCGGTCACCATGGGTTCAAAACCCTTGTGGTATTTGGGTTGACCAGTGGCTGTAACAGCAGCGAGGGTGCGGCCATGGAAGCTGGCCGCCGCCGTGAGGATCACGGGCTGTTCAATGCCTCGACGTTGATGGCCATGTTTACGGGCCAGTTTGATGGCGGCTTCATTGGCTTCGGCGCCGGAATTGCAGAAGAACACGCTGTCGGCGCAGCTGTGGTTCACAAGCCAGCTCGCCAGCTGCTCCTGTTCAGGAATCTGATAGAGATTTGATACGTGCTGGAGTCTTCCAAGCTGTCTGCGCAGAGCGCGGTGCATTGCCCTGTCGCTGTGGCCCAGCGTGCAGGTCGCGATGCCAGCGACCGCATCGAGGTATCTCCGACCTTGCGTGTCTTTGACCCAACAACCCTTCCCTTTGGCCAAAGCCAGAGGAAAACGGCCGTAGGTGTTCATCACAGCGGATGGATGGGAGCCGGGGGACTTGAACCCCCAAGACCAGTGGCCGGCTGATTTTGAGTCAGCTGCGTCTACCAATTCCGCCAGGCTCCCGCACAGGAATTGTATTGATTGAAGGGCCCCGCTTCAGGGGATGTTGCGCTTCACCTCAGCACCCACATCACTGAGCTTGCTTTCGAGGTCGTCGTAACCCCGGTCGAGGTGTTTCAGGCCAGACACCTCGGTGATGCCTTTGGCTGAAAGGCCTGCCAGAACCATGGCAGCGGCTGCACGAAGGTCGGTGCCGGTGACGGGGGCCCCGCTGAGTTGGGCCACTCCCTCAACGATGGCAGTGCTGCCCTTGAGACGAATGGACGCTCCCATGCGCTGAAGTTCGGCCACATGCTGCAGACGGTTTTCGTAGATCTTTTCGCTGATCACACTTGTTCCTTTGGCCGTGCACATCAGGGCCATGAACGGTGCCTGAAGATCGGTTGGGAACCCTGGGAAAGGTTGGGTGGTGATGTCCACAGCGGTGATCTCACCTGGTGTGATCGTGACGGACCTCCCGTTGATATCGATGGAGCAGCCGCAGTCCCGGAGCTTCTGGATCACAGCGCTGAGATGCTCCGGAATAACGGGCTCCACCACCAGTTGTGAGCGAGTGATCGCTGCAGCCATCAGGAAAGTTCCTGCTTCGATCCTGTCGGGTATGACCGGATAGTTGCTGCATCCTCGGAGCTGTTCCACCCCTTCAATGGTGATCACCGGGCCACCGGCTCCGGTGACACGAGCTCCCATGGTGTTGAGCAGGTTGGCCAGGTCCTGCACTTCAGGCTCCTGGGCGGCGTTTTCAATTGTTGAGACCCCTTCCGCCAAAACTGCGGCCATCAAGATGGTTTCCGTGGCTCCGACGCTGGGACAGTCGAGAACGATCTGAGCCCCTGACAGGCGTTTTTTACTGCCCGGAACGGACGCCGTGACGATCCCATGCTCCACATTGACGATGGCGCCGAGGGCTTTCAATCCGCGGATGTGTTCGACGACAGGACGTGCTCCGATGCGGCATCCCCCTGGAAGGGGAACCCGGGCATGTCCCAGCCGTCCCAGCAGAGGTCCGATGCTGAAGAAACTGGCGCGCAGGCTATTGACCAGTTCGTAGGGCGGAGCTGAACCACTCAGTTCAGAGGCGGTAAGGCGAATGCGGTCAGAGGCTCGATCAACCTGCACTCCCAGCGATTCAAGGATGGCACTCATGCCATCGATGTCTGTCAGGGCAGGAATATTGGTGAGTTCAATGGTCTCTTTACTCAGGAGGCTGGCCGTCATCAGCACCAGCGCGGAGTTCTTCGCCCCGCTGACGCGAAGCGTGCCGTTCAGGTCGTGGCCGCCGCTGACGTTCAGGCGTTGCTTGAGACTCTCCTGAGACGCTTCTGCAACAGCCATCATCAATTGCCTGATCCCCGATGAGAGGATTTTGCCAATACTCTCTGAGACCGTCTAGACGGCCGGCGTTCAAACTGGACAGTTTGCTTCCAGGCTGTTCGATCTAGGGATCGGTGATGCCCTATGTTCATCCGGTCGAATCTCGACACGCCAGCGGATGTGGCGGAATTGGTAGACGCGCTAGTTTCAGGTACTAGTGGTGGCAACATCGTGGGAGTTCAAGTCTCCCCATCCGCACTAGTTTGTCGGAAGTCAAGCTTCTTCCGGCAACAATGATCGTTCTCAAGATCTCCAACGCCTCGGAGGTGGTTGCTTCCAAGGTTGGGAAGTTCATTGAGCTTCTAACCCCCGACTCCATCGACCACACGACTGTGGAAGATCAGGTCATTAAAAAGCTGATTGAAAATCTCGCGGCGGAAGGGATTAAGGGCGAAATCGCTGCCATTAATGGTCTTGAGCTCGAAGGCGAAAATCTCAGCGTTCATAAAGGCTTGAACGTGCGTAAACACGCAGAGTTCTGATTCGTTCTCTGGAATCCTCCTCCCCCCTGATCAGCAGCCGACGCAATCCCTTGGTCAAGCGTCTTAGAAGCTTGGCTACCCGTGTTGGGCGTGAGGCCGAAGGGCTGTTGCTCCTGGAGGGCACCCATCTCTTGCAAGAGCTTCTGGCGCGAGGCAAGGCGCCGGAGGAAATCATCGCAACGGAGCTCTGGCTGGAGCGTCATCCTGCGCTCGCCGAACGTTGTTCCCAGGCGCGATGGCGGATTGTCACCGATGAGGTGTTGCGGGCAGCGCTAACAACGGTCACACCCGATGGCGTCGCCTGCCTGAGCCCACTGAAGGCTTTGCCCACCGTTCCGTCAGTGTTGGACTACGTCCTGGTTCTGGATCGCATTCAGGATCCGGGCAATCTGGGCACGTTGTTGCGGACGGCGCTTGCCGCTGATGTGAACGCGGTCTGGATGGGCGGTGGTGTCGACCCCCTGGGAACGAAAGTCCTGCGGGCGTCTGCTGGTGCTCTGCTTCAACTGCCGCATCAACGCTTTGGCCCCAGCGAAGAGATGGCGATCCAGCTGCTTCAGCAACAACTCCAGCAGCTGGTGGCGTCGGGATTGCAGGTGGTAGCCACCCTGGTACCGGATCCGACGAAAGGTGATCCCCCATCTCCCTACTGGGATCTCGACTGGAGACGGCCGACGGCGCTAGTGCTGGGAACCGAGGGTGCAGGCCTGCATCCGGATTTGCAGGCCTGCTGTACCCATGCCGTCACGCTTCCCCACAGCTCACGCGTTGAATCCTTGAATGTGGCGTCTGCCGCGGTTCCTCTCCTCCTGGAGCGGCGAAGAGCGACAATGACCGCCACATCGCAGCAGTTCGGGTGAGCGACGCCAGCTTCGACTTCGACGTCATTGTTATTGGTGCCGGCTATGGCGGCTTCGATGCCGCCAAACATGCCGCCGACCATGGCCTGAAGACGGCGATTGTTGAATCCCGCGACATGGGAGGCACCTGTGTGAACAGGGGCTGCGTTCCCTCCAAAGCGTTGCTTGCCGCCAGCGGAAAGGTGCGGGAGCTGGCGGACGACAAGCACTTGTCGAGCTTTGGAATTCATGCCGCTCCTGTGCGTTTCGAGCGGCAAAAGATCGCTGATCACGCCAATCAGCTCGTTCAAACCATCCGGACCAATCTCACCAAGACCCTGGAACGGGCTGGGGTGACAATCCTCAGGGGCCATGGCCGTCTCGAGGGCAGCCAGAGAGTCGGGCTGCGGGAACCCAGCGGCGTCGACAGAGTGCTGACCGCCAAGGACGTCATCATCGCCACAGGATCGGACCCCTTTGTGCCGCCTGGAATCGAAACCGATGGCCGCACGGTCTTTACCAGTGACGAGGCCATCAATCTGGAGTGGCTACCCCGTTGGATTGCCATCATCGGCAGCGGTTACATCGGCCTTGAATTCGCTGATGTGTACACCGCTCTCGGTTGTGAAGTGTCGATGATTGAGGCGATGGACAAGGTGATGCCCACCTTTGATCCAGACATCGCCAAGATCGCTGGCCGTCATTTGATTGACGGACGCGATATCGATGCACGCTCCGGAGTCCTGGCCCGCAAGGTCACCCCGGGCTGTCCGGTCCAGATCGAACTGGCTGATTTCAACAGCCGTGAACTGGTGGAAACCCTTGAGGTGGATGCCGTTCTGGTGGCGACGGGGCGCGTTCCCAGCAGCAAGGGCCTCAACTTGGAGTCTCTCAATGTGGAGACGAACCGTGGCTTTGTTCCGATTGACGACGCCATGCGGGTGCTGGTCAACGGTGAGCCGCTGCCCCATCTCTGGGCCGTGGGTGATGTGACCGGCAAGCTGATGCTGGCGCACACCGCTGCTGCGCAGGGCACCGTTGCCGTGGACAACATCCTTGGCCACGCGCGCGAGATCGACTACCGCAGCATTCCTGCAGCCACCTTCACCCATCCCGAGATCAGCTCAGTGGGTCTGACCGAAGCGGATGCCAAAGCGCTGGCCGAGAAGGATGGGTTTCAGCTCGGGTCCGTGCGCAGCTATTTCAAAGCCAATTCCAAAGCTCTGGCTGAACTGGACAGTGACGGCCTGATGAAGCTGCTCTTCAACAAGTCGAGTGGTGAAGTGCTGGGGGCCCACATCTATGGGCTTCATGCCGCTGATCTGATCCAGGAGGTGGCCAATGCTGTCGCCCGGCGTCAGAGCGTTCGTCAGCTCGCCACTGAAGTGCACACACACCCCACCCTTAGTGAGGTGGTGGAAGTTGCTTACAAACAGGCTGCCGCCCAGTTGGCCGCCTGAGCCCACGCACCCGTTTCTCGTTCAAGCTTTGCCCTGATCCATGGAGTTCCGCCGTCGTCCCCCCAATCCCAAGGTGAGGGTTGCTCATCTCGAATATGCGGTGCCTCACGATGAAGAGGAGCCGCGTCACATCCTCGAGAAAATTGTCTGGGAAAAAGACCGTGAGATTGATGCGGCCCGCGACAAGGTCCCCCTGGACAAGCTGAAGCAGCAGATTGCCAAGCTGCCTCCTACGAAGGATTTTCTTGGAGCTCTTCAGGCTGCCGCCAAGAAACCGGCGGTGATTGCTGAGGTCAAAAAAGCGAGTCCCAGCAAAGGAGTGATTCGCGAGGATTTTGATCCGGTCGCGATTGCCAAGGCCTATGCCGCCGGCGGCGCGAGTTGTCTCTCGGTGCTCACCGACAAGACCTTTTTTCAGGGGGGCTTCGATGTTTTGGTGGAGGTTCGCCGGGCCGTCGACCTTCCTCTGCTCTGCAAGGAGTTTGTGCTCAGTCCGTATCAGCTGTTTCAGGCCAGGGCCGCGGGGGCTGATGCGGTGCTGCTGATCGCTGCCATCCTGTCGGACCAGGATCTTCGCTATCTGAACAAGGCCGCAGCGGCTCTGGACCTCACGGTGCTGATGGAAGTCCACGACGCCAGTGAACTGGACCGGGTGCTCAACATTGGCGGGTTCCCCTTGATCGGAATCAACAATCGCGATCTCACCAGCTTCGAGACGGATCTCGGTACGACTGAGCGGCTGCTCAACGAATTCGATGACCGCTTGAAGCAAGAGGAGGCGCTGCTTGTGAGTGAGTCGGGTCTGTTCAGCCGTGCTGATCTCGATCGGGTTCAGTCCGCCGGTGCAGGTGCGGTGCTTGTGGGGGAAGCTCTCATGCGGCAGCCGGATATTGAGGCGGGTCTGGTGCAACTAATCCAGGCTTGATAACGCCGGTGCCTTCTTCCTGCTGATGCAGAATTGAGACATTCAGGCGGTTCTTTGTGCTGATTAGCCTTTTGACCGGCATTGCCGCCGGGGCCGTGCATGTGGTGGGTGGTGCAGACCACCTGGTGGCGATGGCGCCCTTCTCCCTGAACAAGCCTTTGTCCGCCTTTCGGCATGCCATGGCCTGGGGGGCCGGTCACTCCGCCGGAGTCGTGGTTCTGGCCCTGATCGCCATCGGCCTCAAAGACCTGGCCCATGTGGAGGCCATGTCGTCTTGGGCGGAATTCCTTGTGGGTGTGGCCCTGCTGGTGGTGGGTGCTCTGGCGGTCCGCACCGCGTTCGGTCTTGAACTGCACTCCCATGATCATCTTCATGACGGTTCCCATGAGCATCGTCATCTCCACCTGCATGTGCGCGGTGCCAGTAACCACCGCCGTCACGTCCATGCATCCTCAGGGCTGGGCTTGCTGCATGGATTGGCGGGTGCCAGTCACCTGCTGGCGGTGATTCCTGCCCTGGCTCTGCCGCCTCACGCTGCTGTGGGCTATTTGGTGGCTTATCTGCTTGGATCCATCGGCGCCATGGTGGCCGTGGTTTCGGTGGTGTCCTTCCTCACCCTGCGCAGTGGTGCCCGGCTGATGCCTTTCCTTGTTGGTGGCACCGGAGCTCTTTCGATCATCACTGGGGCGATCTGGCTTCAGAAGACCTCACCGGTCTTGTTCTGAACCTCTGGTGGTGAGACGAGCCACCACCTCCCCGATCAGCAAGCTTGTCGCCACCGTCCCGAGTTGGCGGCTATCGGTGCTTTCGGCTTGGTGATCTCCCAGCAACCACAACCCGTTGGGTTCAATTCTGTTCAGGCGTTTGATCAGACGAATGTCCGATCGCTGAGGATGCCATGTCACGAGCACGGATCCCAAATGCAGGGTCGAGTTCGAGCCCAGACGCCTGACCAGGACACGATCTCCCGGTTCAAGGGTGGGCTGCATCGATCGTCCTTCGATGCGTAGCAGTAGCCGACGCCCACAAAAAAGCAGCAACAGATCCCGAAGGCCTGCTGCTGCGATAGGGGCATTGGACCTGTTCGAACTCAGGATGCGGTGACCCAGGCGTCGGAACGACCCTTGGACTGCCAGAACATGCCGTGGATTTTTTCAACGGCGGCCATCAGCTCCTCTGCCTTGGCCTGATCGATGTTCACCTTGCAGGCGCTGCAGAGCTTGGCTGCTTTCCAGAAGGTGTCGTGCAGATCAGGGAAGGTGGCCAGGTGGTCGGGCTTGAAGTAGTCGGTCCAGAGGATCAACAACTCTTTCTTGGTCTTCTGTGCTTCCTCTTCCTTAATGGCGACGTAGCGACCGAAGGTGTTATTGTAGGCGGCCAAGGCAGCCGCGTCACCAGCGGCGGGGGCCTCAAGGCCCTTCAGCTTCTTGGTCATGGACAGCACTGCTTCGGCTGCCACACGAGCGGAAGCCGGGTCGTAAACACCACAAGGACCGTCGCAATGGGCTTCTGCCACGGGGGCAGGAAGGGCATATGCAATGGCGGAAAGGGCCGTGCGCAGCATCGGTTCAGAGCGGAATTGGCTTGGATTGAGCCTAGCTTCCGCTCACTTCTTCACGTCGAGCAGTTCCACCTCGAAAATCAAGGTTGCATTGGGAGGAATCACCCCACCGGCGCCTCGGGTGCCATAGGCCAGGTCGGAGGGGATCACCAGCTTGCGTTTTCCGCCCACTTTCATTCCAGCGACACCTTCATCCCATCCTTTGATCACCCGGCCAGCACCAAGGGGGAAGCTGAAGGGGGTGCCCCGGTCGTAGCTGGCATCGAACTGCTGTCCGTCCTCCAGGGTGCCGCGGTAGTGCACCACCACCGTCTGGCCTGGACTTGCCTCCTCACCTGTGCCCACCTCCAGCTCAGTGATTTTCAGACCACTGGCTGTGATGGTGGTGTCAGGGGCATCGAGCGGGCCGCCGAGGGCCGAAGCGTCGGCGCGAGCGGAATCGTTGGCCATGGCAAACAGGGTCGGATTGGGGTCGTCGGGGTCGAGTTCGAAGCTCAAGGCCCGTTGTGGTTTCGAAGCCTCGGACCGCACGGCAGCTGGCTGTACGGGGGCGGCGTCAACAGTTGAGGGGGCCACGATCTGGCTGACCAAGGCCAGGAGAAGGCAGGCCACGCAGACCGTTGTGCTGATGATGATGTCGCGCACGGAAAGGCTTCTGTTGCTCTAATTCTGGCCTCTGGTCCGCATCGCCGGTGTTCACTCAGGCCGGTTCATCTGCCGCAGCTGCTGCTCAAGCCGATCAATGCGTCCTCGCAGTTCATCCACTTCCTTCTGACTGGGAACGCCAAAATCCTGGAGCAGGTTGTCGCGATTTCTTTCCAGGTTGCGCCCCATCTGCTGCTCCAGTTCGGGCGTTTCACCGCGGAGTGCCTTGAGCACGTCATCCACCAGGGCGGAGGCTTCATTCGGATCAAGCCGGCCACTGCTGACCCAGTTCTGGGTGACGCCTCGTAGACGTTCAGCTACGAGGGTGGTCGTCCCCAGGCCGCGGAGCAGCAACTGCTGAAGAGGATTCGCGGGATCCATAGCGACAGGCGGGCGGGTCCGATCCAGGATGCCCCCGGCCGGGACTGCTGACCATGGGCAAT
Source organism: Synechococcus sp. UW106 (assembly GCF_900474015.1). NCBI lineage: Bacteria > Bacillati > Cyanobacteriota > Cyanophyceae > Synechococcales > Synechococcaceae > Synechococcus > Synechococcus sp. UW106. Next base: position 69,242 of record NZ_UCNV01000001.1, on the reverse strand, counting down.
CACCAACTGCATCCCGGATGGCGCGCTCTGCTCGGGGGCGTTCTGGCTGGAGTGGCTCCATCCCTGGGCGGGCCACTGCTGATGGTTCCTGCTCTGGCGCTGCTCTGGTCCGTGGCTGAGCGCCCCCGTTGGTCGGCTTTTTGGGCTCTGCTGGCCGTTTTGATCAGCCACGGCTGGTTGCTAGCCCTGCATCCGCTCACCTGGATGGGAGTCCCCACCGCGCTCAGCCTGCCTGTGGCGCTGTCCCTCTGGCTGGCCTGCGGCATCCTTGCCGCTCTGCTCGTCGCCGGCTGGTCTGTGCTGGCGGGGCGGCTGCCTCGCCGCTGGCCGCGTCCCGTGCGGTTGATGCTGCTGGCTGGGCTCTGGGCCCTGGCCGAGCTGGTGCTGTCGGGGGCACCGCTGTTCTGGATCGGCGTCGGCGGCACCACCCTGCCGTGGGACCGCCCCTTGGCGGGGGTGGCCCGCTGGTTCGGCTCCGGAGGGTTGACGTTGCTGCAGTTGTGGTGGGGCTGTTGCCTGCTGGCGCTGTTCGAGCAACCCGCGGCTTGGCGTCGCTGGGGCTTGCTCGGATTGGCCAGTGTGCTTCTGGCCCATGGGTTGGGGAGCCTGCTGTTGTGGGCGACGCCGCCGTCGGTCGGGTCCGTCGCAATGGGGGTCTGGCAACCCGCCGTCCCTACACGAGAAAAATTCGAGCTGGAGCGTCAACAGGCTCTTCCAATGGCTCTGGTGGATGCGATGCGTCAGCTGGAGAAGAACGACGTTGTCGCTGTGGTGGCTCCGGAAGGGGCTCTGCCTGCGAATTTTCTGGTGCCGCCGGAGGCTCCAGACATTCCCCTGATCAGTGGTGGATTTCGTTGGGTGCGAGGTCAGCAACGCAGTTCTCTGTTGCTGTACGAGCCACCGGACCGGTTTCCCGTTCCCCTGGCGGATAAGCATCGTTTGGTGCCGATCGGGGAATGGATGCCCCCGCTGCCGGCCGGCCTGACGGCGGGATTGTCTGCGGTGGGTGGCTTGGCCCCTGGCCCGGCTCCCCGCACGATGGCCGTGGTTGAGCCCCCGGCTGCTGTGGCCATTTGTTATGAGATTGCTGATGGCCTGGCACTGGCACGTGCCGCTGCAAATGGCGCGACCTGGCTCCTCGCGATTGCCAACCTCGACCCTTATCCCCGTCAGTTGCAGAAGCAGTTCCTGGCTCTGGCGCAGTTAAGGGCGATCGAGAGCGGACGCGATTTGCTCAGCGTTGGCAACACCGGTCCGAGTGCGCTGATTTCGGCTGATGGAAGGGTGGAATGGTTGCTTCCACCTGAGGCTCCCGGCGTGGCGCAGACCGTCATTCAGGTTCGTAAGCGCGCCACGGCTTACTCCCGTTGGATCAGCCCTCCACCGAGCACGACTTCACCGTCGTAGAAGACCGCAGCTTGTCCTGGGGTGATGGAGAACTGCTCCTCTTCAAAGGTCAAACGGCAGCGGTGAGGCCGCTCCCGTTGCTGATCCGCCTCGGTGGCCTCCAGGGGGACCAGCTCTGCACGCACCGGTGCACTGCGATAACGCACCTGAACCTCAATGTTTTGTGGGGCCTGGATGGGGTCGATTGAGACCCAGTTCACCGCGCCCACCACGCAGCTGTCTCGGCCCGCTTCGGCGCGAGGAGCGACGACCACCCGATTCAGCGCAGCGTCTAGGCGGATGACGTGAAGCGGCTCTCGCCAGGCCACACCCAGCCCCTTGCGCTGACCAATGGTGAAGTGTTCGATGCCGTCGTGCTCGCCCACAACGGTTCCATCGGCCAGCACGATCTCCCCTTGGCGGGGTGGCAGATAGGCATCCAGGAAAGCCCGCATGGATCCGTGGTGGTCCGCCAGGCAGAGATCCTGGCTTTCTGGTTTTTCTGCAGTACGTAGACCGTGTCGGGCGGCTTCGAGCCGCGTGTCGGGCTTCGTTAGTTCTCCCAAGGGAAAAACGATGCGTCCCAAGACCTCTTGGGGAAGGTCGTAGAGGAAATAGCTCTGGTCCTTGCGACCGTCGAGGCCTCGCAGCAACTGATGACGCTGTTGATCGCCCCCATGACGGATCCGGGCGTAGTGGCCGGTGGCGATGCGGGGCAGGTTCCGCTCTTGGAGGGCCCAATTGAGCATCGGTCCAAATTTCACCGACCGATTGCATTGGGAGCAGGGCAGTGGCGTGATCCCATCGCGGTAGCCGTCCACCAGCCGTTGGACGATCTCCTGTTGGAACGTCTCCCGCGTGTCCACCACGTGGTGGGGAATGCCCAGCTGTTCACAGATGCCGGCCGCATCCACCAGTCCTTCAGCGCAACAGGCACCTTTGCCGCTCATTAGCCAAAGGGTCAGGCCTTCCACCTGCCAACCCGCTTCCACCAGCAGCGCCGCTGTTAGGGAACTGTCGACACCGCCGGAGAGACCAACGGCCACGCGATGCTCTCCAGGCCATTGCCTGAGACGCTCAAGAGCGGCCTCACCAGCGCGGTTTGTGGTGGATCCGATGGCCATGGGCGGCGCAGGGAGTTCTCTCCATAGTGAGGTCCCGGCAACCTGCGAGTGGTGTGGCCTCCCGCTGATTCCGATCATCTGCTCGTGGATGCCTCGTCCATGCGGGGTCTGGAACAGAGCCTGTTCGACAGCGGAATGCCCGTCGCCGCATTGATGGAGAAGGTGGGGCTTGCGATGGCTTCTTGGCTGCTGAAGCGCCGGGATCTGCTGCGGAATGGCGTGTTGGTTTTGGTCGGGCCGGGCCACAACGGTGGCGATGGCCTTGTGGTGGCGAGGGAGTTGCATCTGGCTGGCATTGAGGTCTCGCTGTGGTGTCCCCTTGCCATTCGCAAGCAACTCACCGCTGATCATCTGCGCCATGGGGAGTGGCTCGGTCTTCGGCGCCTGCGTCAAGACCCGGATCCAGCCGACGCAGCGCTGTGGCTGGACGCGATCTTCGGGCTTGGCCAGAGCAGGGCGCTGCCCGACTGCTTGGCAGATCTGTTTCGGCGCCGACAGCAGATGCAGCCTGGTGCTCTGATCAGCCTGGATATGCCGTCAGGTCTTTGTTCGGACCACGGAACTGTGTTGGGGGAGCAGGCGGCCTGTGCTTCGGTCACCCTCAGCGTTGGCTGGTTGAAGCGCGGGTTGTGTCTGGACCCAGCCCGTCCTTGGGTTGGGGCGTTGGTGCGGATTGATCTGGGGTTGCCGCCTGCGGTGATGGGCAACGCCGCTGCGGTCTTGCCACGCCGCCTGCCGGTGGGAGAGGCCTGTGCGGCCCCGTTACCAGCGCTGCCGCCCATAGCGATGAAGTACGAACGGGGCCGCTGTCTGGTGGTGGCGGGCAGTGATCGCTACCCCGGTGCAGCACATCTCGCGCTGCGGGTGGCTATGGCCAGTGGCTGCGGCTGCGTTCAGGCCGTTGTGCCGCCCTGTCTTCAATCGAATTTGTGGCAGGTGTTGCCGGAGGTGATGCAACTGGAGGAGGGGGTGATTCCAGACCGGCTGGATGCGGTGTTGGTCGGTCCCGGGCTTGGCAACCCCTCTCGGTGGTGGAACCCGTGGTCGGAGCAACTGCGCACCGTCGCTGGTTTGCTGGTGCTCGATGCAGATGGGATCAATGCCCTGGCGTCCAGTCCGGAGGGGTGGCGCTGGCTGTTGCAGCGTCAGGGTCCAACCTGGCTGACACCCCACGCTGCTGAGTTCGCGCGTTTGTTTCCTGAATGTGGCGAGGGTGATGCGCTGGAGAGGGTGATCGCAGCAGCACGCTGCAGCCGTTGTTGCATTTTGCTGAAGGGTGCGCATTCGGTGCTGGCGGATTCGTCGGGTGCGGCGGTTGTGCTGACAGGCACGTCTCCTCGGGTTGCTCGCACTGGACTAGGCGACCTGCTGGCCGGTTTTGTGACTGGTTGGGGTGCCCAGGTCATCGCGGCACAGCAGCAGCCAGGGCTTGAAAGCTTTGTTGCTAGCACGGCTTTGCATGGTTTGGCGGCACGTCGTGCTCAATCAAGTGATGCTTCGGCGATTGCGGATTGTTTGAAAATCCTTGCAGCGCGGTGTCAGAAAAAGCAAACAACGATGTTCAACAAAGTCTGAACAAATGACTCTTTTTGTTCACTCGGCTTGCTTGTGTCCAAAGAGCTTTTGCTGGTTTTAAATCTTTCGCGAATCTGAAATGTTTCGATTTGCTGTTCTGAATCTGAAGGGTTGCTGAAAACACATCGACATTCTTTCTGTTCGTAGGAAAGTCATCTCACTTCCGCAGCACCCATGGTGTCCACCGCATCCAAGCCGCTGGAGACTCAACGTCGGCGCAGCAGCGACCCTGTCAGTTGGTACCTCGCCACCATTGGCAGAATCCCTCTTCTCACACCAGCTGAGGAAATCGAGCTGGGCAATCAGGTGCAAGCCATGATGGCCCTCACCGAAGACGGCTCCCGCGAGTTTGCGGATGGAGAACTCACTACGGCGCAGCGTCGTCTCCTGAGGATCGGTCGGCGCGCCAAAGAGCGGATGATGAAGGCCAACCTTCGTTTAGTTGTCAGTGTTGCCAAGAAATATCAGGGCAAGGGTCTTGAATTGCTCGATCTGATTCAGGAGGGATCCCTCGGGCTGGAGCGTGCTGTTGAAAAATTTGATCCAACCCGGGGTTACAAATTTTCCACTTATGCCTTCTGGTGGATCCGCCAGAGCATGACCCGAGCCATTGCTTGTCAGTCGCGCACGATTCGACTGCCGGTTCACCTGAGTGAGCGGCTCACCACGATCCGTAAGGTCAGCCTTGATCTCGCCCACAAGCTCGGCGCCATGCCCAGCCGCGTGGAGATCGCTGAAGCCATGGATATTCCCTTGGATGAGCTCGATTCGCTGCTGCGCCAAGCCCTCACCACCAGCAGCCTGGATGCTCCAGTCAACGGCGAGGAGGGTCGCAGCTTCCTCGGTGATCTGATCGCTGATTCATCCCTCGATGAACCTCTCGACATCGTGGAGCAGCGGATTCATCACGAACAACTGGGTCGCTGGCTGAGTCACTTGAGCGAGCAGGAGCAGCACGTTTTACGCATGCGCTTCGGGCTTGAGGGCAATGAACGTCACACCCTCGCTGAAATCGGACGTCTCATGGAAGTGTCCAGGGAGCGTGTCCGTCAAGTTGAACTGAAGGCCTTGCGGAAGCTGCGCAATCTCACCCGTCGACTTCCGAGCGGCATCTGAGCCGGCTCGGAGCCGGCTTCTTTAAAACGGAACCAGTTCAGCTGAATCAGTCTTCAGCCCAGATGTAGCGCGTGAGTTCCGATGGGTCCGGTTCTGGTGCTGAGAGGGCGAAGTCAACACAGTCCTGAACGATTCCGTCGATGTCCTTCTCGATCGCGCGTAGTTCATCGCTGTTGACCAGGCCTGCGTCTGTCAGATCCCGCTCCAGAGCCTTGAGGGGATCACGCTTGGCCCAGAACTGCTTTTCCTCCTCCGCGCGCAGTTCGTCTGGATCAGCGAGGGAGTGCCCACGGAAGCGATAGGTCAAGCATTCCAACAGGGTCGGACCTTCTCCGGCCCTGGCCCGTTCCACGGCCCGTTGGGCTGCTGCCCGCACCGCCAGAACGTCCATTCCATCCACTTCCTCGCCGGCCATCCCGAAGGAGCTTGCCTTGCGCCAGATCTCTGGATCACTGGTTGCCCGGTCGTGGGACATGCCGATGGCCCACTTGTTGTTTTCGACCACGAAAATGATCGGCAGCTTCCACAACTGCGCCATGTTCATGCACTCGAAAAACTGACCGTTATTGCAGGTTCCATCGCCGAAGAACGCAGCAGTCACTGCGTTGCTGGATGCATCGCCGAGGGCATCGCGTTTGTACCGGCTGGTGAAGGCCGACCCGAGCGCCACGGGGATCCCTTCAGCGATGAAGGCAAAACCACCAAGCAGGTGATGCTCCTTGGAAAAAAGGTGCATCGAACCGCCTCGACCTTTGCTGCAACCGGTCTCTTTGCCGAAGAGTTCACTCATGACCTCGCGGGCGGGGACGCCGGCGCTCAAGGCATGGACGTGATCGCGGTATGTGCTGCAGAACCAGTCGTGCTGACGCTTCATGGCACCAATCACACCGGTGCTGACAGCTTCCTGACCGTTGTACAGATGAACAAAGCCGAACATCTTGCCGCGGTAGTACATCTCGGCGCATTTGTCCTCGAAGCGCCTGCCCAGGGTCATGTCCCTGTAGAGATCAAGGCCGGTGTTCCGGTCCACGCTGGCCCGTTGTGCTGTGACCAGTTTTGAGAGCCGTTCGGCGTGGGGACCAGCAGTCGCAGTGCCAATCGGAGCGGAATCGACAGCGAGGTCCTGACCCATGTCCACCTAATGGTTTGGAGTCAACTTTAAGGGCCAGCCGATGAGCGATGGGCAAAACCCCAGACACTGACTAAGATCCGCGTCTCCTCGCAGCGTTGCTGTTGGATCTGCCCATTGATCATTTCCGACTCCTGGGCGTCAGTCCATCGGCAGAGCCAGAAGCGATTCTGCGCCGGTTGCAAACCCGTTGCGACAGTCCGCCGGACCAGGGATTCACCCACGAAGCCCTGCTCCAGCGGGCCGACCTCCTTCGTCGATCCGCCGACCTGCTGACCGACCCCTCCGATAGGGCTGACTACGAAGCTGCCTTGCTACGCCTCAGTGAATCCCATCCGAACGGAACGGTGGGGTTGGATCTCCCGACCAGCAGCGAGGTGGCCGGTCTGATTCTGCTCTGGGAGGCCCACGGAGCTGTTGAGGCTTTTCAACTGGCACGGCAGGGGCTCCAGCCTCCTCAGGCACCAGCCCTTGGCAGCGGCCGTGAAGCGGATCTGACTCTCCTGGCTGCCCTGGCATGTCGCGATGCAGCGCTGGAGGAGCAGGACCAACGTCGCTATGAGTCGGCCGCTCAACTGCTGATCGACGGCATCCAGCTGCAACAGCGGATGGGCAAGCTGCCCGATCAGCAGCGCCTGCTGGAAGACGCGTTGCAGGCGCTCACACCCTTCCGGATTCTGGATCTGCTCAGCCGTGATCTTGGTGATCAGGACTCACACCAACGGGGCTTGACCCTGCTGGATGAGTTGGTCGTGGCCCGTGGTGGTCTGGAGGCTACCGACGTTGATAGCGATCACCAAGGAAGCCTGACTCAGGCCGATTTCGAATCGTTTTTTCACCAGATCCGTCGCTTTTTGACGGTTCAGGAGCAGATCGATCTGTTCAGTCGCTGGTTTGAGGGAGGCGCTGCTGATGCTGGTTTCCTCACGGTTCTGGCGCTGACCGCCGCTGGTTTCTCGCGGCGTAAGCCCGAGTTCCTCGAGCAGGCCCGCGAGCTGATACAAACGCTTGCCAATGCCGACCTCGACCCCATGCCGCTGATGGGCTGTCTGGATCTGCTGTTGGGCAACGTCAAGGATGCTGAGCGGCACTTCGCTGTTCTGCGTGATGCAGACCTGCAGGCCTGGTTCCTGAATCATCCCGGTGACCGGCTGGCTGCCCAATGTGAGTACTGCCGAGCCTGGCTTGAGCGCGATGTCTTGCCCGGTTATCGCGATGTCGACGCATCGGTTGCTGACCTGGATGCCTGGTTTGCCGATCGTGATGTGCAGGGTTACGTCGATCGTCTTGATCGCAAGGCCTCGCGCCAGCCCCTTACCGAAGAGGTGCCCCTGGACTGGTCAACAGCAGGGACGGCATCACTCGATTCCTCGTTCGACCTGGGTGAACCGGATCCGGATGCTGAGTCCGACGACGTGTCCGTGCGGCTGCCGTTCTGGCAGCAACGCTGGGTTCGTCCTGCTGCTGCGGCTCTTGCTCTGCTCGGGATCGCCGTTGGAGGCCTCGCCCTCGTCAGACGCAATTTGGATTACGCGCCACTGGTACCGGAAACGGCTTCAGAAACCACGGAGGTTGAAGAGGAGGTTGAAGAGAACGAGGTTGAAGAGCAAGTAAGGATCGGCGCTTCTCCAGCGCAGCCGGCCGATGAGCCCGTCGCGAGCCTGAAGCCGGCCCTCCGGCCCTCCGCTCCCTCAAAACCGCTCATGAGCGATGCGCCGACGGAAGCGGAGCTGCAGGCTTTGGTGCAGGGATGGCTCGATGCCAAGGCATTGGCTTTGTCCGGTCAGCCGGCGGACCTCTCCGTCGTGGCGAGGGACCCCCTGTTGAAGCGCGTGGAGCGTGAACGGGCCGTTGACGCGGCCGCAGGGCGGTCTAAGTCGATTGATGCCTCAATTACCAGCATCGAGGTGTTGGACAGAAAACCTCTGAGAATTGAGCTGCGGGCCCAGGTGGCCTACAGCGATCGTCTCCAGGGTGCTGATGGTGCGGTCATCGAAGAGACAGCACCGAGTGATTTCAGCGTGACCTATGTGCTCGGCAGGGACGGCACCCAATGGCGTTTGCATGACTACATGCCGGGATCCTGAGTAGCAGGACCGTCGCTTTTTACGATCACTTCATTGATCCAGGGGCTTTACGCCGATGTTCGACGAGCTTTCAGCCCGTTTTGAGGATGCGGTCAAGGGGCTGCGGGGACAGGACACGATCAGCGAGAGCAATGTCGATGGGGCGCTGAAGGACGTCCGTCGGGCGTTGCTTGAAGCGGATGTGAGCCTGCCGGTGGTGAAGGACTTCGTCGCTGAGGTCCGCGATAAAGCGGTCGGCGCTGAAGTGGTGCGAGGGGTCAACCCGGATCAAAAGTTCATCCAGGTGGTCCATGAGCAGCTGGTAGAGGTCATGGGGGGTGATAACGCTCCTCTGGCCAAGGCGGCCGAGGCTCCCACCGTCGTGCTGATGGCTGGCCTCCAAGGTGCGGGCAAGACCACCGCCACGGCCAAGCTGGGTCTGCACCTCAAGGACCAGGGACGTCGAGCCCTGATGGTGGGTGCCGACGTCTATCGACCAGCGGCTATCGAGCAGCTCAAGACGTTGGGTGCCCAGATCGATGTGGAGGTGTTCAGCCTCGGAGCTGAAGCCAAGCCGGAGGACATTGCAGCCGCTGGCTTGGCCAAAGCGAAGCAGGAGGGGTTCGACACCCTCCTGGTGGACACCGCCGGCCGTCTCCAGATCGACACCGAGATGATGGAGGAGATGGTGCGGATCCGTTCCGCCGTGCAGCCCGATGAGGTGCTGCTGGTGGTGGATTCGATGATTGGCCAGGAGGCGGCCGAGCTCACCCGTGCCTTCCACGATCAGGTGGGCATTACTGGAGCAGTTCTCACCAAACTCGACGGTGATTCCCGCGGCGGTGCGGCCCTCTCGATCCGCAAGGTGAGCGGTCAGCCGATCAAGTTCATCGGCACTGGCGAGAAGGTGGAGGCGCTGCAGCCGTTCCATCCCGAACGGATGGCCAGTCGCATCCTCGGCATGGGTGATGTGCTGACGCTGGTGGAGAAGGCCCAGAAGGAGGTCGAACTTGCCGACGTCGAGAAGATGCAGAAGAAGCTTCAGGAGGCGACGTTTGACTTTTCGGACTTCGTGAAGCAGATGCGCTTGATCAAGCGCATGGGTTCGCTCGGTGGCCTGATGAAAATGATCCCGGGCATGAACAAAATCGATGACGGCATGCTCAAGCAGGGAGAGCAGCAGTTGAAGCGCATCGAGGCCATGATCGGCTCGATGACACAGCAGGAGCGGGAAAACCCCGACTTGCTGGCGAGTCAACCCTCAAGACGTCGGCGGATTGCCAGCGGCAGCGGTCATCAGCCCGCTGATGTGGACAAGGTGCTGGCCGACTTCCAAAAAATGCGTGGCTTCATGCAGCAGATGAGTCAGGGCGGTATGCCAGGAATGGGTGGCATGCCCGGGATGGGCGGTATGCCTGGAATGCCAGGGATGGGTGGGATGCCGGGGATGGGTGGAATGCCAGGAATGGGTGGAATGCCTGCTGGCGGTGGCCGCCCCGGTCGCGGCGGACCGCCCAAGCGGCAGCGACCGGCCAAGAAGAAGAAGGGCTTCGGGGATCTGTGAAGGCGGAACGGTATGGTGGTTGTTTGGCGGGCGTTTAGGCGCCGCCGGACCACCACTTTTCCTTCATTCCAGGGCCACGATGATCAAGCTCCGCCTGAAGCGGTTTGGCAAGAAGCGGGAAGCGAGCTTCCGCCTCGTGGCCTGTAACAGCACCTCTCGTCGGGACGGTCGTCCCCTCCAGGAGCTGGGCTTCTACAACCCGCGGACGAAGGAAACGCGTCTCGATACCGAGGCCATCCGTGAGCGTTTGGGGCAGGGTGCCCAGCCCACCGATGTCGTGCGCACGCTGCTCGAGCGCGGCGGTCTTCTTGAAAAGACCGTGCGTTCTGCAGAAACTGTCGGTAAGGCCAAGCAAGCGGCCAAGCGTGAGGCTGATGCCAAGCAGGCCGCTAAGGATGCTGCTGATGCCAAGGCTGCTGAAGCTGAAGCGGCTGCTTCCGATTCCGCTGAAGCCGAATCCACCGAGGGCTGATCATTCCGGTGTCTGACGACGGCGAACGCGGCCGTTTCGTTCTCGACTTGCCTGATCCCGATGCTGCATTGGCTTTGGCCGGTGAAGCAGAAACAACCCTGCATCGCCTCGAAGCTCTGACAGGAGCCTCCATGGTGTTGCGGGGTCTTCAGTTGGTCATCACTGGGCGGCCGACGCAGATTGAACGGGCTGCTGCGGTTGTGGAACTGGTGCGCCCGATCTGGCAGGAGGGGCAGTCGGTCTCTCCGGTGGATCTTCAATCGGCTCTTGGAGCGCTCAACACCGGCCGCGGCGATGACCATGCCGCCATGGGGGAGCAGGTGTTGGCAAAGAGCCAAAAGGGCAATCTGCTGCGCCCGCGCACCCTGCGACAGAAGAAATATGTGGATGCCATGGAGCGCCACGACCTCACCTTTGCGCTCGGGCCTGCGGGCACAGGAAAAACCTTCTTGGCCACCGTTCTTGCTGTTCGGATGCTCACCGAACGCAAGGTGGAGCGTTTGATTCTCACCAGGCCAGCTGTCGAGGCTGGGGAGCGCCTGGGCTTCCTGCCGGGCGACCTTCAGCAGAAGGTGGATCCCTATCTGCGCCCGCTCTATGACGCCTTGCATTCCCTTCTTGGAGCGGAGAAAACAAGCGTGCTGTTGGAGAAGGGGGTGATTGAGGTCGCTCCGCTGGCCTACATGCGGGGCCGCACCCTCAGCGATGCCTTTGTGATCCTTGATGAAGCTCAGAACACCACGCCTGCCCAGATGCGCATGGTGCTCACCCGTCTGGGAGAGCGTTCTCGGATGGTGGTGACGGGCGACATCACACAAGTGGACCTTCCAGCCACCGTGCAGAGCGGTTTGGTGGAGGCCTCCGACGTTTTGGATGGTGTGGAAGGCGTGTCTGTCTGTCGTCTCACCTCGGCCGATGTGGTGCGCCACCCCCTTGTCCAGCGGGTGGTCGAGGCCTATGCCCGACGGGACGAACGCAAAACAGCCAAGCCTCAGCGTCGATAGGGACATCCACACTCCACCCCCTTGCCATCGCTGGCAGGATGTGTGGACTCTTTGGTGACCTGGTCGACATGCCAGCAAGCAGCAATTTCCAGGAGGCGATCCGCCAGGCGCAATCCAGCGCCCTTGTCGGGCCCAACGTTGTCAATAAAGCGCTGCCCTACGTCGGTGGCGGCATGGTGCTCACCTCTATCGGGGTGATTGGTGGTCTTTCGATGATGGCCACCCCGCTGTTCATGCCCCTGTTCTGGGTGGCAGTGATCGGCAACCTGGTTCTGTTCTTCGTCGCGCAGAACGTCGCGATGAAGGGGAACAACGCGACAGCCTTGCCGCTGTTGTCGATCTACAGCCTGATCACCGGATTCACCCTGAGCGGTCTCGTGGCCTTCGCTGGAGCCGTCGCCGGTATCGGTGCGGTTGGCACCGCTGCCCTGGCCACCGGCATCACCTTTGTGATTGCGTCGATCGTTGGTCGTCGCATGAGCGATTCCGTTGGTCAGGCCCTCTCCGGCGTGGTTGGCCTCGGCTTGATCGGCCTGATTCTGGCGATGGTCGTCCAGTTCATTGGCGGGATCTTTGCCCCCACCATCTTCCATGGCACCAGCTTTGAGTTGATGATCGCCGGCTTCGGCACCGTGCTGTTCGTTGGCGCTGCTTTCGTCGACTTCTACACGATGCCCCGCTCCTACCGGGATGACCAATACCTGGCAGGTGCCCTGAGCATGTACCTCACCTACATCAACCTGTTCATCTTCATCCTGCGCCTGATCATCGTGCTCAACGGCGGTGGTCGTCGCGATTGACGCTCGCCCTGAATGAATCCCTTGCCCCGGCCAGTTCGGGGCTTTTTTGTGTCCGACGATCCGGTGTCGATTCCTTGCGGAGCAGCTGACAGCAAGTCATCAGATCGCTGCATTGGAGATAGCCCTGCGGTTGACTTTGGATCCTTCGGCCTCTGCTCCCGAGCTGAAGCGGCAAAGGCGGCGCTTGCGCTTCATCCTTCAGATCGCTATTTCAGCGGCCCTTGGCGGTTTTCTGTTCGGCTATGACACCGCGGTGATCAATGGAGCTGTTGGTGCCATTGGCGAGGTGTTTCAGGTTTCGTCGGGCGACTTGGGTCGTGCGGTGGCATCGGCATTGATCGGTTCGGCTATCGGTGCCTTTGTCGCGGGCTGGTTGTCCGACAGGATCGGTCGCCGTCACAGCATGGTGGTGGCCGCCGCTTTGTTCCTGGTCAGTGCCATCGGCTCCGCCTTGGCGCAGACTCTGACCGGCCTGATCGTCTGGCGGGTGATCGGTGGCCTTGGGGTCGGTTTCGCCAGCGTGTTGGCACCGGCTTACATCGCCGAGGTGTCACCTGCTGAGCAGCGTGGTCGTCTGGGATCACTGCAGCAGCTGGCGATCGTGGTGGGAATTTTTCTGGCCCTGCTGTTCGACTACGCGATCGTGCTGTTCACGCCGGATCGCAATCCGGTGTCAGCCGTTGGTCCTTTGGCCGCATGGCGCTGGATGCTGTTGTCGGAGGTGTTGCCCGCAACGCTATATGGGGTGCTGGTGCTGGGGATTCCGGAAAGTCCGCGCTACCTCGTGCAGAAAGGCTTGCCTGAGCGGGCCCGTTTGGTGATTGAACGAACGTTGCACGAGCCGGCTCAACAGGTGATCGCCAGGATCCAGCACAGTTTGGAGAACACCGATCACGGACGTTGGACGGATCTGCTCGACGCGAGGAATCTGCTGTTACCGGTGGTCTGGACCGGCGTGATGCTGGCGATCTTTCAACAGTTTGTTGGCATCAACGTCATCTTTTACTACTCCAGTGTTCTCTGGCAGGCGGTGGGCTTCAGCACCACCGACAGTCTGATTGTCACCGTGATTACGTCGGTCACCAATGTGGTGACCACCTTCGTGGCGATTCTGTTTATTGATCGCATCGGCCGTAAACCTCTGCTGCTGATCGGTTCCGTGGTGATGGCCCTCAGCCTGGGCTCGATGAGCTGGGTCTTTGCTGGGGCTGCTGTGGTGAACGGCGCTCCTCAGCTTGCGGGCATGGCAGCTGGTGTGGCGTTATTGGCCGCAAACCTATTCGTCTTCGCTTTCGGCTTCTCCTGGGGACCCGTGATGTGGGTGATGCTCGGCGAGATCTTCAATAACCGCATTCGTGCCGTCGCGCTCGGTCTCTGCGCGATGGTCAACTGGATCGCGAACTGGTTCATCGCCCGAACCTTCCCGCCGTTGTTGGAGGCGTCTGGGCCTGCCCTTGCCTATGGGTTTTACGCCACGGCTGCTGCAATCTCCTTTTTTCTGGTGCTGTTCTTCGTTCGGGAAACCAGTGGCAAGGAATTGGAAGACATGGCCTGAGCTCTCCGCTCAGCCCTCTGCCACGGCATAAACGCTGTCTCCGATGGCTTGCTTCTGCTCGGCGTCATATCCCCACTTCTTGAGGAAGGGGACATCCTCGCCGCGGTTGTCGAGGGCTGCGGCCAGCAGTTGCTCCAGGCGCTCTTTCACGTCTGCCGGCTCCAGCAACCTGAGCAGTTCGATGCAGCGGCTGGTGACCCGCTCCGAACCGGCCTGCTGAGCTGCATCCCCCGATCGTCGGTGCTGAACGGCCATGGCGGTGCTCATGGCCAGATTGCGGACGCTCAGATCAACCACTCCATCCCCAGCGCTGCGCAGTTGCCCGACAACGGCGTCGGGCAACCGATCCATGAGCACACTGTCTCCTGCAAGGCTCACTACAAAAAATCCCCGGGCGCCATCTCGGCTGGCCACCATTTCACCGATGCGGTCGGCCAGCACTTCATCACTGATCTCCTCGTTGTCCCATTGCTGCAGCCAAGCGGCAGTGATCTCCATCGCCTGCTGGAAGGTGGGCTGCTGATCCGCCATGGCCCTCTCGAAATCCTCCCATCAGGCTATTGAACGATTCAACGGCGGCGCAGACTTGGGGCATGCACCCAACTCCGCTGCCAGAGGATTACCGCTCTGGCTTCATCGCACTGATTGGTCGCCCGAATGTGGGCAAATCCACCCTGTTGAATCAGCTGGTGGGGGAAAAAGTGGCAATCACCTCCCCTGTGGCTCAGACCACGCGAAACCGCCTGAGGGCGATCCTCACCACTGAGATGGCTCAGATGGTGCTGGTGGACACCCCTGGCATCCACAAACCCCACCATCTGCTTGGGGAACGATTGGTGAAGAGTGCTCGTAGTGCCATCGGTGAGGTGGACCTGGTGGTATTGCTTTTGGAGGGGTGTGAGCGCCCGGGGCGGGGTGATGCCTTCATCGTGAATCTGCTGCAGCAGCAGTCCTTGCCGGTGTTGGTGGCCCTCAACAAGTGGGACAAGTTGGCGGAGGGGCATCAGTCCGAGGCGGATGAGGCTTACAACGCCCTTCTGCAGGAGACCAACTGGCCGGTGCATCGCTGCAGCGCTCTGTCAGGAGATGGTTGCGCCGAGCTCACAGCAGCGATGGCAGCTCAGTTGCCCTTGGGGCCACAGCTCTATCCGCCTGAGATGGTTTGCGATCAACCGGAGCGGGTGCTGCTGGGGGAACTCATTCGCGAGCAGGTGCTTCTCCATACGCGAGAAGAGGTGCCCCACAGCGTCGCCGTCACGATTGATCGAATTGAGGAGATGCCGGCCAAGGGCAAAGGAACGGGGCGGACCGCAGTACTGGCCACCGTTCTGGTGGAACGCAAGAGTCAGAAGGGAATCCTGATCGGCAAAGGCGGGGCGATGCTTAAAACGATCGGACAGGGGGCGCGTCTGCAGATGCAGGTGCTCATCGATGGCCCGGTGTATCTGGAGCTGTTCGTCAAGGTGGTGCCGGATTGGCGAAGCAAACCTGCCCGCTTGGCTGAACTTGGGTACACAGGGGACCACTGAACGCTTCCTTAGAGCTGGCCGATGAATCCGGGGATCAGGAATGCATTGACCAGATCCAGGAAAAAGGCAGACACCAGCGGAACGATCAGAAAGGCCCGCGTCGAGGCTCCGTATTGCTGCGTCACAGCCGTCATGTTGGCCATGGCCGTTGGTGTGGAACCGAGGGCGATCCCGCCAAAGCCCGCGCAGATCACAGCTGCGTCATAGGTCCGTCCCATGAGCCGGAACACGAGCAGCAGGTTCACGGCCAGAGCGACGATGAACTGGGTCAGCAGGATCACCAGCAAGGGCAGGGCAAGACCGACCAAGGTCCACAGCTGCAAGCTCATCAGGGACATGGCCAGGAAGATTCCCAGGGACAGTTCACCGATCAGATCGAGGGATGGAGATTGACGGGGCCAATGGAAAACAGCTCGCTCAGATCGCTCTGCTGGGAGCAGATTCGAATACAAGATGCCCACTAGCAAACAGGGCACGAACAGCGGCAGTTTCAGGCCGAGGGCGGCAATGCCACCGTTCAGCAACGTGCCGGTGATGATGCAGATGTTGATGGCCAACAGGGCTGCCAGGAAGGAGGTCATGTCGATTTGCCTTCTTCCAGGCAACGGATCTTGTTCGTCGTTGGCTTGGCCTCTTTGGTTCTTATCTTCAACCGTTGAGCTCGGACAGGGAATCTGGAAACGACGAATCAGGAATTGGGCGATGGGTCCGCCGCTGGCACTGGCCAGCACCAACCCAAAGGTGGCCGCTGCAATACCGATTTCCATGGCACTTTCAATCTGGAACGTGTCCACAAAGCTCGGAGCCCAGGCAATTGTTGTGCCGTGTCCACCAATCAGTGACACCGTTCCCACGAGCAGTCCCGTGGCGGGATGCAGCCCCATCAAACCCGCCATCGTGACTCCGATGACGTTCTGCAGCGTCATGTAGCCGATCGTTATGCCCAGAAGAATGAACAGTGCCGGTCCGCCTCGGAGAAGGTCGCTGAAACGGGCATTCATCCCCACCGTGGTGAAGAAATAAACCAGAAGAAAGTCCCGCGAATCAAGGTTGAAACTGAGTTCGGGCCCACCCACCACATGCAGCAGGGTCAGGAGGACGGCCACAAGTAGGCCCCCCGATACGGGCTCTGGAATCGAATAGTTCTGTAATGCCTTGAATTCGCGGTTCAGGCGTTTCCCCACGAACAACACGAGAAAGCCGGTGGTGGTTGAAACCAGTGGCGAGAGTTCAATCACAGCAAAGGAATTGACCTTTCAACTTCAATGTATGAACGAAAGCATGAGCGCGTAATGTCGCGCTCATGCTTTCGTTGCTGACCCGCACCAAGACCTTTCGAGATCCGTGGGTGGGTCACCCTGGCCTGAACCGGCGTTGGAAGCTGCATCGACACCGCGTTCAGCTGGCGGAGACGCTTTGCCTCTGGAGACGTCTGCTTCGACCAGCTCAGCTGGCCAGCCTGGAGCGAGATGGCTTTGTGGTGCTGGAGAACTTTCTGCCGCAACACGACTTTGATGCCTTGCGTGACGAGGTGGAGGCTGTAGTCAGTTGCGCGTCACGCTCCCATCCAGCACCAGACAACACCCGACCTGGCTTTCGCCCGAAACAACCCTTTCCTGGAGGTTTTGACCGTTTTGATGGTGGAACCCTCAACCGTTTTCTCCACATCGATCCCGAGCAGATGCCTCGGGCCGCTGCCTTTTCCCATGACCAGCGGCTCCATGAGGGATCGCGTCAGATCATTGGGCTGCCAATGAATCCGCGCAAGCTCGACATCTACCTGACGGTGCATGGCGAGGAGACCCGGACGCATGATTTGCAGAAGGATCTGCATCGCGACACGTTCTTTCGTGCTCTCAAGTTCTGGTTTTTTCTGCGCCCGGTTCAACGCCAGGACGGACCCTTCGAATACGTGCCGGGTAGCCATCGCCTCGATGCGCCTCGCCTGCGTTGGGAGCAGGCCACGGCCACCGCTGCCGCTGAACAACGGCGGCAGCCGGATGTCTCTGGATCGTTCCGCATTCGTGAAGAATCCCTGGCAGAGCTGGGGCTGCCCAAGCCCGTTGCCTTGACTTGCCCAGCGAACACCCTGGTGCTGGCGGATGTCTTCGGCTTTCACCGTCGTGGTGCCGCCGCCCAGGGACAGCAGCGGCTTGCGCTTTATGGCTGGAACCGCCCTTATCCCTTTCTCCCCATCAGCTGGTGACCCGGCTGAGAAGATGGTCTGATGAGCGAACAAGCCTTTCCCCCGGAAGACCCTGCCTCTTTTCTGAATCTCTGCGACGGTGAGTGGATGAGCCTTCGCAGCTGTTTTGAGCTGGCTGCCGGAGGTGATGACGACTGGCATAGCAGCGAGCGGGGTGAACTCACTGTCCGCTGCGTGGAAGAGCAGGGGGCTCTCGGTCAACTGCAGGTGCAGGCCCCTGGAGGGACCTGCAGCACCCTCACCTTTGCCGCTGATGGACAGCTGATCCTGGATGGTGATGCCCCTGGTAGCTGGAGGTTCTGGCCCGACGGCAGCATGGAGTTGAACCTCAGCCGGGCCGACGGGGTGTTTGTTCAGGAGAGGATCTGGTTCACGCGGGTCAACCTGCGCCTGCGCAGCACCACAGCTGTTGATGCGCAAGGAACACCGGTTCAGGGCAGTTTCTGTACGGACATCCGAAGGGTGTCCAAACCCGCGGCCTGAGGCGGCATGGCGCCCTATCGCCTTGATGTGGTGAGTCTGGCGCCGCAGGCGTTTGCCCCTCTGCTGGAGCTGGGGGTGATCGGGCGTGCCTTCAAGGCAGGAATTGCCGAGTTGCACCTGCACAATCCCCGGGACTTCGCCACAGATCGCCATCGCAAGGTGGATGACGAGCCCTATGGCGGCGGTGCCGGCATGGTGCTCAAGCCGGAACCGGTGTTTGCCGCGATGGAGGCGATCCCCCGTAGCTCCCGCAGTCGGGTGCTGTTGATGTCACCACAGGGGCGTCCCCTGCAGCAGCAGGATTTGCAACGCTGGTCCACCGACCACGATCAACTGGTCTTCCTCTGCGGTCACTACGAGGGGTTCGACGAGCGCATTCGCGGCTTGGCGGATGAGGAGGTGTCGATGGGGGACTTCGTCCTCACCGGCGGTGAGCTGCCGGCGATGACGGTGATCAACGGTGTTGTTCGCTTACTTCCCGGCACGGTGGGGACGGCTGATTCGCTTGTGGAGGAAAGCCACAGTGCACTCCTCCTCGAACACCCGCATTACACCCGCCCCGCTGACTTTCGCGGCATGACGGTTCCCGACGTGCTGCGCAGTGGTGATCACGGTGCCATTGCCCGATGGCGTCAGGAGCAGCGGGAGCAGCGGACCCGCGAACGGCGGCCCGACCTGTTCGCCCGCTGGCAGGCCGCAACAATGGATGTCCTTTTCGACCCCATAGACCCCGGCATGGAGCTGCGCATCGGCAACGGATACGACATCCATCGGCTGGTGCCCGGACGGGCCCTCATCCTCGGGGGCGTGAGCCTGGAGCATCCCGACGGTCTTGGTCTTGATGGTCACAGTGATGCCGATGTGCTGGTGCATGCCGTGATGGATGCGTTGCTCGGGGCCCTAGCCCTTGGCGATATCGGCAAGTACTTCCCACCGACCGATCCCCAATGGAAAGGAGCCGACAGCTTGAAGCTGCTGGATCAAGTGGTGAAGCTGGTCAAAGAGCGTGGCTGGTCGGTGGTGAATATCGATGCAGTTGTGATTGCTGAGCGCCCGAAGCTCAAACCGCATATCGCGGCGATGAGCAGCACGATGGCGTCAACCATCGGAATTGCCGCTGACGCTGTGGGTGTGAAGGCCACCACGAACGAAGGCTTGGGTCCAGAGGGACGGGAAGAGGGCATCAGTTGCCAGGCTGTGGCACTCCTGCAGAGGAGCTGAATCGTGCATCGACTCAGGCTTGTTTTGCTTAGGGTCATCGGACCTTGTTTGGCGCTGGTTCTGTTGTTGGGAGGGCTTTCGGAGGCACGGGATCAGGCATGGGCCGACCCTCAAGTTGGTGACAAGGTGGCCGTGATTGAGCACCTGCGGCTGAAGGTGCCCCAGGAGAGTCGTGAGGATTGGATGGTTGCGGAACGCGGCAGCTGGGAGCCTTGGCTGAAGCACCAGTCTGGATTTTTGGGTCGTGATCTGTTCTGGGATCCGGCAACCGAGGAGGGGACGCTGCTGATTCGTTGGAGCAGTCGTGAGGCTTGGAAATCCATTCCTCCTGAGGAGGTGGAGCGGGTTCAGGCGCGCTTCGAGATGCTGGCCTGTGAGCAAACGGGACAGAACCAGGGCAACCCCTTTCCCCTTGTGTTTGAGGGAGAACTGTTGCCGCAGTGAACACCCCTGACGCTCGTCTTGATCTGCGGCGCCGCCAGCGGTTGGGCATGGTTGAGGCCGTCTGGGGGGAACACAAAACGGCCGATCAGATCATCGCCATCCTCGAGACCTTTGCCACAGCAGGAGAGTTGGGGCTCGTGACCCGGGTGGATCCCATCAAAGCGGCACGGGTGTTCGAGATGTTGCCGGAGGTTGAGCTGCACCCTGATGCCCGCTGCCTGACCTTGGGTTCTCTGCCTCCTGTACCACCGCCTCCTGCTGAGGTGGTGGTGCTGAGTGGAGGCAGCAGTGATCGCACTGTGGTGGCTGAAGCCGCTCTTGCCCTGCGTTGCCATGGCATTGGCGTTGACCCTGTGATGGATGTTGGCGTTGCCGGATTGCATCGCCTTCTCGATCAACTTCCCCGTTTGGCAACGGCTCGGATCCTGATCGCCTGCGCGGGGATGGAGGGTGCTCTCCCGACGGTACTGGCCGGTCTTGTCTCCCAGCCGGTGATTGGCGTCCCGGTCTCCGTCGGTTATGGGATCAGCTCAGGGGGGAGGACCGCTTTGGAAGGGATGCTCGCCAGCTGTGCCCCCGGTTTGACGGTGGTGAATATCGACAATGGCTACGGTGCCGCGATGGCTGCATTGCGGATCCTCAGAGGATTCGAGCCCGCTGAATTGGGCTGATTATTTAGGCGGCAGCAGCAGGTGGATCAATCTGGCCCAGTCGCTGGAGCTCGGCAGAGTTGCGGTCGCACTCCACGCGCAGCAGTGCATTTACAAGAGCATCCAGATCAGCCCGAGCCAGCTCGCCATCTTGTTGCCATTCCATGGAGCGGGGGTCGGGGGCCAACGCCGGAAGTCCAAATTTGGTTATCAACAAACTAAGACTGATTCCTGAGAAGGAATACTCAGAAACCCTGAAAATCGGCGAAGAAAATCTTTAGTTCTTCAGAGGTGCTGCAGATTGGGGTAGGCGGTGACGAGGTCGTTGGCGCTGAGCACATCACCGCGCCCCTCCGGTTGCCAGATCACTTCGAGGGCCATTAATTCAGTGGAGGCTGTGGAACCGAGGATGCGCAAGGTCTGGCGTAGATCTTCCCCAGTGTCAGCTCCACCGAGCTTGGCCGTTGCCGTTGACGCGACGAGAAGCGTCACGACGATGAATTCGTTGGTGGCATCTGCCTCGCCAGCGCTGCTGCTGGTGTCGCTCATCCGCTGACCAGCGACATTGCTGGTGAGCTCAGCGTCCAGTTTGCTGCGCTCGTTCATGGAGAGGCGATTAAAGGTCGATTCAGCGGAGCTGAACGGAACACTTCCACTCTCTGCATTGGCGTAGACCCAGAGGTCCGGTTGGCGTAGCAGGGCCAGGGTGGTTTCCTGAAGCAGCCTTTGGAGGCCGGCTGAACTGCTGGTGTCGGAGGAGGCAGCTAAAGAGCGCAGATCGTCCTGAAGGGATTTGGCACTGGCCAGCAGCCCCACTTGCACCTGAATCATGTTCACGTTGCGCGGTATGGCTGGAGCCGCAGCAGCACCTCCGATGGATGGGGCGCCGCCGCCACCCCGGACGGCATTGACCAGTACACCCGCTATGGCCATCAGGATCAGCAGCCCGAACAGACCACCGCCACCGAATCCAAAGATCGGAATGATGAAGGGGAAGCCCATCCCTCCGCCGCGGTAACCACCGCCGCGATACCCACCGCCATAGCTACCGCCGCTGGATCGGGGCATCGAAGGAGCGCGGAAGCTGCCCCCGCCCATGCGCCCACCGCGGGCTGCATCAGCCGGCTGTGCCTGGAACAGGCAGAGTCCCACAAGCACGAGCGGCAAAAGTAGTGATGCGAGCAGTCGTCGGGGTCGTGTCAACAGTCGGGGGGTGGCCACAGCAGCGCCCACAGCATCAATCCGGCGACTCTAGGAACCACCACCAACGATGGTGACGATCTCAAGGGTGTCGTCATCCTTCACCACGATGTTGTCCCAACGGCTGCGGGGTGCGATCACGCCGTTGTGCTCCGTGACCACCAGCTTGGGGTTGTTGGCCAGCAGGGCAACAACGGCCGCCAGGGTGGCGGGTGTCGGCGCTGGATCCAGCACGCGGGTTTCACCGTTGACCATCAGGGTGAGAGGCATGGCTCAGAACGTGGCGTGGTCCAGCTGCTGGAGCAGTTGCCGCGAGGCCTGCCCGGTGTCATCTGCATGCATGATTGCGCCGATCACCGCCGCGCGCTGGCCCCCAGCCGAGAGCAGTGCCGGCAGGTTGGCCAGCGTGATTCCACCAATGGCAAAGACGGGGCGTTGGCTGATCGCAGTGGCCTGTGCCAAGAGTTCCATGCCAACAGGGGATCGCTCGGGTTTGACGGCCGTGGAGTGGATGGGGCCGAAGCCGAGGTAGTCGATCGGCTCCTGCTGAGCTTGATGAACCTGATCGATGCTGTGGGTGCTGCGGCCCAGCAGACGCGCGGAACCCAGCAGAGAGCGTGCCACGTCGCTGGGCATGTCCTCCTGGCCCAGGTGTACCCCATCTGCATCCACCGCGAGGGCCAGGTCAACTCGGTCATTGATGATCAGCAGCGCCCCGAAGCGGTTGCAGAGCTGCCTCAGCTGCTGGGCCTCTTGCAGGCGTTCGAGATCGTTCCCCGCTTTGAAGCGGTACTGCACCATGCTCACCCCGTTCTGCAGGGCGGCCTGCACCCGATCGCTCAGGTCATCGCAGGGGGTTGTGATCAGGCAGAGGCGACAGTCCTGAAGCTTGGTGCGTCGCCTGGCCCGCAGGGTGGCGTTGAGGCAGACCACCTCCAGGTCGTAAAGGCCGTAGCGGATCACAGCGGCTTCAGCGGCCAGGGCAGGGTCGATGTTGCGTCCGTACTCCTCCAGCACCCTCAGTGCTTCCTGCACCCGGGCGCAATTGGCCGCAACCACGTGATCGGGGCTGTGGCGGTCGAGTTGGGCTGGATGCTCCAGTCCGGCGCCGGTGTCGGTGCTGGTGGAGCGGGCTTGCTTGTAGCTGTCGTGATGGAGCCGTCCCAGGCGTTGTCGCCAGTCCTTAAGTCGCACCACCAGGTCCTGCTGCTCCAGGCCGAAGCGGCACCAGTCCTCGACAACCCTCAGGCCTTCCCGGGCACGGTCGAGGTTGGCATCGATCAGGCGTGCCACCCGTGTATCCAGGGATGTCTCGCTAGGGGTCGGATTCATGGCACCCTGTGGGCAACGGTTTCTGCGTCGGTCATGGAGAACGGTGGTTCTGAAAGCACCATGCACGTTCTGGTCTGGGGAATCGTTCTTCTCTGTGGCATCGGCGTGTTCATCGTCTGGGGCCTGGTGAATGCCTATCCGACCGTGGCCTGAGAGCCTGTCTGAAGGATCTCGCGGGCTTGGGCTGCGTCGCGGCCGATCTGGCTGCTGAGCTCCTCGAGGCCACTGAATTTGGTCTGGCCGCGTAGGCGCTGCACCGGCTCGACGCCCAGGTGCCGCCCCTCCAGCTCCAGGCTCTGATCCAGCAGGTGCACCTCCACGGCAGAGGGGGATGTGGGATCGATCGTGGGTTGGGGGCCGAGGTTCATCACGGCTGGCAGGCGCTCGCCTGCCCTATCCAGTTGGGCCCAGGCGGCGTAGACACCGAGCCCTGGCAGTGCTTTGCGGCCATCCACCTGGAGATTGGCGGTGGGCCAGCCCAGTTCTCGTCCCAGGCCTCGGCCCCGCACCACCCGGCCCTGAAAGCGGTAGGCCCTGCCAAGCAAGCCTTTGGCTGCCTCTAGATCTCCCTGCTCGAGGGCCGCGCGGATTCTGCTGCTGCTCATCCGGCCCTCACGGTCTTCAACGATGGGCACGACCTTCACCTCAACGCCCCCGCGAGCGGCGAGCCGTTCCAGCATCTCGGCGTCGCCCCGCCGCTGATGGCCGAATCGGAAGTTGGTGCCCACCGCAATGCGCCTGGCCTCAAGGGTGCTCAATAGAACGGTTTTGACGAACTCTTCCGCACTCAGCTGAGCGAGCTCCCGGGTGAAGGGCACCAGCACGAGCTGCTGGATGCCAAGGGGTTCAAGCAGGGCGAGTTTTTCGCTCGGCAGATCCAGCCTCAGGCGTGCTTCGCCGAACAGCACCTCACGGGGATGGGGCCAGAAGCTCACCACTGAGGGAATGGCCTCCTCTGGGATGCCCTGGATGGCCTCATCGATCACACGACGATGGCCTGCGTGGAGGCCATCAAAACTCCCCAGAGCGAGGGCTGTTGGCCGACGGGCCTCCTCTGGAGAGCAGAGAGGAATCAAGGAGGTGCAGAAGGTGCGCTTTGGTGGCAAGTTTGAACGACCGAGCACCAGGGCATGGCCGACCTCCTCGATTTCCAGAAGTTGTCCTTCGGAGTGCGTCGGATGGGATGGATCCGTTTCTGGATTCAGGTGGTTCTCGGCATCGTTGTAGTGGGTGTTCTCCTGTTCAACAACATTGGCGGCAGCCTGGCCCGCAATTCCGAACGTGCTGTCGGGCTAGGGCCTGGCCTGTCGCTCACCTCCCTGGCCTTCCTCGTGCTGCTGTTCAGCCTCTGGCAGGGCTGGCTGATCGTTCGTGCCGGTCGGGCCATCGACAGTGCTGCCCGACCCAGTCGTGGGGAGGTGGCACGGCTGATCAAGCGGGGGCTGCTGGCGGATCTGCTGGGCCTCACCTTCGCCACGATCGGCTATCAGGCCCTCGCCGGCAGTCTGTTCGTGCAGGCTTCGATGCAGACCCCCGGTATTGCCATCGGCGGCCGCGGCATGGCCGACAACCTGGCGATTACGTCATTGGAAATGCTGTCCGTGCTCAGCAACACCCAGGTGCTGTTCGCCCATCTGATCGGTGTGTTGTTCTCCCTGTGGCTGCTGCAACGGGTTTATCGCACGCAATGAATGGATCCCTTTGGCTCCGGTTGCCTCTCCATCAGTGAATTAATGCCTTAAGGCTTTTTCGTGGTTCTGATCTGGGGAGAGAGGCATCAGGTCGAGCCTCGATGATTGGGTTTGGTTGCAAGTCAAAGCTCTTCGCGTGATGTCTTGATGCGCAAATCTCGCTGAACTGTTGAAGGCTGAATTGGCTTGCGTCCAGGACTGTTTGGATCTTCAAAGCAGTCGCTTCTCAGCGATGCTGCAAGGCTTTAAGAAACTAAAGATAACTAATTATTCTTTAATTTAATTTTTTTTCGCGTGCAGAGGAAATTGTTGTTTCACAACTAAGTTTTCAATGCGCTCCAATGGAGTTGCGCCATCAACGGTCTTTCGTGCTCGCAATTGCTTGGCAAAGGCTTTCAGTAATTCTGTTTTAAATGAACGCTTCCCTCTCACCCAAGTTCAGGTTCGGCGCTGAGTCCAAGTCAATGGACGTCGGTTTTGCGTCGTCTCAGGCCGGCAGGGGGATGAGTCCAGCCGCTCTGACGAATGCCGAATATCTGAGGCAATCGTGTGCACAGATGCGTATCGGCGTCGGCCCTAGGGACCATGTTGAGTGTCCGCATCGGGTGACGTTTGATCGTTTCTCCCCGTCTGATGGAGAGGCTCTGCGCGAGTGTGTTGATGCCGCATACCGGCAGGTTCTGGGTAATGCACATGTGATGGCCTATGAGCGTTGTGATTCGCTGGAAGCAGAATTCGCCGACGGACGTCTTTGTGCTCGAGAATTTGTTCGTCATCTCGCCAAGAGCGAGTTGTATAAATCCCGTTATTTCTTTAAGGTTTCTGCGTACAGAGGGATTGAGTTGAATTTCAAGCATTTGCTTGGCCGACCACCTCTTAATCAGCAAGAAATTATTAGTTCAGCTGCAATCCAGGCTGAGCATGGGTTTGATGGACTGATTGACTCCATTATTGATTCCGCGGAATATGCAGAAGTCTTCGGGGATCATACGATTCCTTATGTTCGATCGTTCACTTCTGCAAGTGGAATGTCGATGCAAAACTTTGTTCGCATTGCGGCTCTTGAGCAAAGCTTTGCAAGCAGTGATCGATCAAAAGGGAGCGATAGTTTGCTCCGTAGCAATCTTGCTGGTGGAGTATCCATGGCTATTCATGTGCCGCCGGCGCCAGACTATGTGCAAGTTTCCGCTGCATGGCTGGGAGGGAAGCCACCCGCAAATTATGAAAAGTTGTGGCGTGGTTTAGCTCTCGTGGGTGGTGCTCACCTCGCTGGAATGCTGGTGAATGTCGTGTCACAAATGCTTGGCATTCACGCACTCGATCGAATTCCTGCAATGTTCCTTGGTCTTTGATCTGAGCTTTCATTTCATCCTGGGTGCAAGCCACTTGATCGGTTTGCACCCAGGCGAAGTCAGAGGTTATGGCAAAACACCTGGCTAAATTCCTTGTGAAAGGCCTTTGAGTTGTGTACGCACTGCGGCTTGTCGGCTCAGTCAAGTCTTTGCCAGTGCATTGAGCCCCTGCCGTTTGTGCAGAACGCTGTTGGTTGTAATCGTCTGTCTGGCTTGATTCTTTGGGACGTTTTCTGTTGTCCTCCAGGCGCTAAACATTTTCTGACTCCCTGCCAGTAACTGTTGGGAAGTCGATCTAGCGCACCAGCTGATCGTTGAGCTTGAGATTTGGGAGGCCGCTGAGTGGTCCCCGCCAGAACAGATCAGGTTGGATCGGCGTGAGCGAGGCCGAATTAGCATGGATCTGGGCTACATCGCTGGGCCAATCCCGGGGGCCTTCTCCAGCTGATTCAAGATCCTGCACCGCTTCTCCGGCCAGCCAGTAGTAGGCGCGCCCACGGGGGTCTTCCCGGCGGCTGAATTGCTCGTCGTAACGCCGGATCGAGAGACGGGTCCAGCGCAGTCCACTCATCTCCTCCCTAGAGCAGGGGGGGATGTTGAGGTTGAGCAGAAGGTTTTCGGGCCACTGGTCCTCGATGGCCTGTTCACTCACTTCCAGGGCCAGGTCTGCGGCGGCTTGGAATTGACGCCATTGGAAGCAGGCGCTGCTAACCGCAAGCGATCGAATGCCTTCCAGGGTGCCCTCCATGGCTGCTGCAACGGTGCCGGAGCAGAACACATCTGTTCCCAGGTTGGGGCCGTGATTGATGCCGGAGAGCACCAGGTCCGGCTTCTCCTTCAGCAGTTCGAACAGGGCAAGCTTCATGCAGTCGGCAGGGGTGCCGCTACAGGCCCAGGCGGTGACTCCTGGAGCAAACAGTTCGTCGGCTCGCTCGGCGCGGATGGGGGTCTGCAGGGTGAGGCCATGGCCGGTGGCGGACCGTTCCTGATCCGGGCAGACCACCGTCACCTGATGGCCACGGGCTGCCGCAGTAGCGGCCAGGGTTCGGATGCCGTCGGCGAATACCCCATCGTCGTTGCTGATCAGGATCCGCAGCGGGGGCATGGCGGTATTTGCACTGCGGTGAACCTAAGCGGCTTGGCTGCTTACAGTCGGCAGCTGTCAGACACGTCCCTTTGAGCGCACCGGTCACCCTGCAGCAGCTCACCGATCAACTCGATGACCTCGAGCAGCAGGCTGCGGCCGAGATCGCCGAGGCGGCTGATGCCGCTGCCCTTGAGCAGCTGCGGGTCGGGCTGCTGGGCAAGAAAGGCCGCATTTCCGGTGTGCTGGGTGCCATGGGCAAGTTGCCCGGTCAGGAGCGCCCCCTGGTGGGTCAGCGCGCCAATGTGCTGAAAACGCAGGTGCAGACGCTGTTGGGTGAGCGGCTTGAAGCCGTGAAGCGGGCGGCCATGGCGGAGCGGATTGCCAAGGAAAGCCTGGATGTCACCGCTCCGGCTTCAGGGGTGCCGATGGGGCATCGCCATCCCCTAATCACCACGACAGAAGAGATCGTTGATCTGTTCCTGGGCCTCGGCTACAGCGTGGCTGAGGGGCCTGAGGTGGAGCAGGACCATTACAACTTCACCGCGTTGAACATCCCTGAGGACCATCCAGCCCGGGATATGCAGGACACCTTTTACCTCGGGGCTGATCTGCTGATGCGCACCCACACCTCGCCGGTGCAGATCCGCCATCTGGAGCAGAATCCCCCGCCGGTGCGCATCGTTGCTCCCGGGCGCGTGTATCGACGAGATGCCGTTGATGCCACCCACTCCCCGGTGTTCCATCAGGTGGAGGTGCTGGCCATTGATGAAGGGCTGGATTTCAGCCATCTGCGCGGCACGGTGATGGCCTTCCTGAAGGCCTTTTTCGGCGACCTGCCGGTGCGCTTCCGGGCCAGCTACTTCCCCTTCACTGAGCCCTCAGCTGAGGTGGATGTGCAGTGGCGCGGCCGCTGGCTGGAGGTGATGGGCTGCGGCATGGTCGATCCCGCTGTGCTGGAAGGCCTTGGGCTGGATCCTGAGCGTTACAGCGGGTTTGCTGCAGGTCTGGGGGTGGAGCGGTTCTGCATGGTGCGTCACGGCATCGATGACATCCGCCGGCTTTACACCAGCGATCTGCGTTTCCTGGAGCAGTTCTGAGGGGCAAATGCTGTTTTTCGGAGGCGCTGTCTCTGAAGCTCGAACAGAGCCAAGCTTCTCTTCGTTCCCTGCCCTCCCCAGTGAGTTCCAGAAACTTCCGTTGGCAACGCTGAACAGCGTGTTTAAAAAAGAGATTTAGGGGAGAGTCGATGGCACGTCTTGGGTGGCGACTGACCGCCTTGGCGACGCTCGCGATTGTGGCGGGTCTGGCGCTCCATTTCGGCGTCTCTGGTTGGACGTCAACGTCAGTCGCGGCAGGCATCGATGCAACGGGACGTAGCTCCCTGGTTCTCTTTTCGATGGCCTTTGTGGCTTCGAGTGTGCAACGCCTCTGGCCGTCATCCCTGAGTCAGTGGATGCTTCAAAACAGGCGCTGGATCGGGTTGAGTTTCGCGTCGTCCCACGCGATTCATCTGGCCTTGATCCTTGCGATGTCTCTGGATTTTCCGGATCCATTCCTGAGTGAGCAGCCCGCAGGGAAGTGGCTGGTTGGGGGTGTGGCTTATCTGTTGATTGCCTTGATGGCCCTGACGTCGACGAATGCGGCCCAGCGATGGATGGGCATGAAGCACTGGAAGCGATTGCACGTGATTGGCTCCTATTGGATTTGGGCAGAATTCGCCCTCACGTATGTGAGCCATGTGAAGAAAGGGCCAGCTGATTTCTATGCACCTTTTCTTGTTTTCACCCTGGTTCTCCTGCTGATCCGCTGGGTTGGCCACATCAAACCCAAAAGCCCATTAAGCCCCGTGAGTGGATAAACACTCAGGTCTCCCTGGATAAAAGCTCAGTCAAACAACCAGCGGAATCCCATCGAGACGCCGTTTTGTGTCGACGAGTAGGCGTCGCGTCCGTTGTGGGCGGAGTAGTCGATCCCGAAGTAGCGATAGGCCAGGGAAATCTGGGCGGAATTGCCCAGGGCGTAGGCCACACCCGCCTCGATGGTCCCTGACAGATCCTGTTTGCCGTTGAGCCCAAAACCACCGGCATCCATGGCCAGGAAGGCTTGCCAGTCTTCACCCAGAGCAAGGGTGGTGTTCATGCCAACGAGGGGCTGCACCCAGGTGTTGTGCCACGTCTCACTGGCTGCATCAGCAATGTCGCGTTGAAGCTGCCTTGAGGGAAGGATTCCTTCGACGGTGACGTCGTCTTTGAACGACACGTCCATATCCAATGAGGCGTCGATCAATCGCATCCCTGCGAAGCCAACGAAGCTCACCGAACCTGGCGTCATCTTTGGCTTTTGAATCTCACCAGCGCGGTAGCGCAGGGCTAGATCAAAAATGGTTTGCTCGGTGTCGGTGACCGACTTGATCGTTCCTTTGGAGTTGACCCGCCGCTCCGGCAGGAGCGGGTGGCGTTCGTTCTGAATGGGGTTCGAGCTGTTCCAGGACGAGACCGTCTCGGATGTGCTGAAGCTGAGATGGTCCAGCCCCGCCTGTAGGCCAAAGCGACCTTTCTCAACAGCCACCTTGCCGCTGAACACACCGGTGAGCATGTCCAACACATCGCTGAGATCCAGCGTTTCTTTGGTGCTGTTGTTGTCCAGAGTTGTTTTGGAGTGGGTTTCCAGGGGGAAGAAGCCGTAGGCCTCCACGTACACCCGGGTGTCGCCGTCGTTCTCTGAGGCTTCTTCTGCGGTAGACGGCAGTGCAAGCGGAGCGAGCAAACAGGCAGTGGCGAGGCCAAGCAGGCGGTTGAGACGCATCGGGTTTTGGAACGGAAGAATCAGGCGATTGAGGACAACGAAGCCATCAGCGTGGCTTGCGCACAGGACCCATCAGGGGGTTTTGAACCGGTCCGGCAACGCCATAGGTCACAACGAATCCCTGGCCCCCTCCAAATGTGGAGGTGCGTCCCCTGTAGGTGGGGTTGATCACGACTTCACCGTCGAACCAGTTGTTGGCGCTCCAGAGATTTCCAGCGTCATCAACGATCACATCGGTTGTCATTTGAATAACGCCGCTTTGGTAGTTGTGAATCACATCCCCAGTGGTTTTTCCTGCGGGGCATTTGGCGGGATTGACGCCGCAGATGTGAGTCAAGCTTTGACCATATAAATTGCCGACCCAGACATTGTCATTGCCGTCGATGGTCACACCCCAGGGGATATAAGCGGTGCCTTTGGCGATGTCCTGCTTGAGAATTTTCATGTCGGGTGAAATCAACCCAACCATGCCAGTTTGCGTGATGTTGGGGTTGGTTAAAAGGTATTCAGCACCGGCCTCAAATTCCTCCATGATGGTCTTGGGTTGTGGTGCATTGGCGGGGATGTTGGGCGGCATTTTCGCGCCTGGAGGTAGTGCTCCTTGAGGAGAATTGGATTGCTGGGCAATCCATACGTGCCCTGTTGAGTCAACGGCAACACCACGTGCCCCAAGGTTCACTTCGATCGTTTTGGCCTGATCAGGAGCGTCCCCTGGGAAAACGGTGAGTTTGTTGTTGTAACTGCTGCTCACCCACACTCTGTTCTGCGCGTCAACGGCAACACTGAAGGGTGCTTGGAGCCCATTAATTGTGATTCGTTCTCCCTGGGTGTAATCGCCACCTGGGAAATGAATCATGTGGTTTGCGGTGTTGTCGGCAATCCATACATCTCCGTTGGCGGCTGTGGCGACGCCCTGAAGCTGACCCACTTCCCCATCAATGGTGGCTGGCCCGAGGGCTTTGCCGTCTTTGAGGTCGAACACCCCAACCATGTTGTTGAACGCACCAACCCAGGCATATTTTTCGGATACTCCGGTCCCCCAGCCCACTCCGTTGATGCCTTGGCCGTTGTAACCGCTAATCGCTGGTGAGAGGGGTGTGCCACCGGGGCCGAAGTGGGTCACGCCTCCGCCGATGTTGTTCACCACGCCGGATTGAGATCCCGGCATCCAGTTGGTTCCACTCCACATGCTCCCTTTTCCGTCAAACATCAACTTCCCGAGCCCTAAAGCACCGCCACCGTCAAAAACCAGGGAGAGGGAAAAGCTTTTGGGTTGAAACAGCAAATAGGGAGCGGTTGCAGTTGTGCGCAGCTGTGTTGCTTTGTTGATCGGGTATGAGCTTTGGAACAGCTGATAGAGCGCGCCGGCGTTCTTCCAGGGTTGACGGGCAATGGACGTCATTGCCGAGAGTGTGTTCTCTGAATTTGTCAGTGCTAGCAGCTGATCGCACGCTCGAGATTGCGTCGGTTGCCCGCACAGAGCAATCAGATCTGAGAGCACATTCATCCGAGCTGCAGTCTCAGAATTCAGCAGGTTCGTGCTCTTCAGCAACGTTGCTCCAAAGCGTCCTGTGCTCTGGTCCACCAGGTTTTCCACTTGGCTCGATCCGATCGCTAAGGCGCTTTGGCTCCCTTCCAAAGCTGTGCCTTCAAGCAGCTGAGCATTTGGCCAAACCGAACCAACGGTAGTGAGCTCGTTGATGGCCACCTGCTGATGCTCATCTCCGCCGAGCACCGTGAGCATGGTGAGTTGGTCGGCGCTGGATCCGCCGATATCGCCCCCCTCGGCCAAGAGGTAATGGACGACCCCTTGCGTTGCTCGAACCTTGACACTGAAGGCACCGCTTTTGTTCGAGCGATGGGTGCTCAGTTGTTTGGGGGATTGCCCGGCCTGGGTTTGCCAGAGGGTGATGGATGAGTCGCTCACGGGCTGACCCTTCAAGGAGATCTGCCCTTTCAAGGTTGATTGCCCTCGGGCTTCGACGGATCCTGTTGCTGGTCCGAGAGCCAGTGCACTCAGGGCGAGGACGTGTCCAAGCGTTTTGAAGGCTTTCATGGACGTCAATACGTTTTTTTTGGTCTAGGGAGAAAAAGAAATTTGCGCAGCGTTTCGATCCAGATCACGGACGGATGGGCGCATGCCAAGTCCCATAAGCTGAACTTGTTCTTTACTGGCTGCGATCAGTGCCCCGGATCGGACTGATCGTCAATGACGGCAAGCCGCTGGCGGTGCAGACGGCGGACACCATTCAGCAGCGCCTGGAGGCAGCCGGCCATGCCGTGGAGCGGGCCAGCAGCTCTGGGGGCATGGTTGGCTTTGCCAATCCCGATCAGCACCTACGTCTGAGGGGCTACAGCGCCTGCGTGCCTCAGGGCTTCGACCAATCGATGGTGTTGGCCATCGTGCTCGGTGGTGACGGCACAGTTCTCTCCGCAGCGCGTCAGACCGCCCCTGTCGGGATCCCGATTCTCACGATCAATACCGGTCATTTGGGATTTCTGGCGGAGGCCTATCTCGACGATCTCGACCGGGCCCTAGACGTGGTGCTCACCCAGCAATGGACGATTGAAGAACGCAGCAACCTCGTGGTGAGTGTGATGCGGGGTGATCAGCGCCGCTGGGAGGCGCTGTCCCTCAACGAAATGGCGCTGCATCGGGAGCCGCTTACAAGCATGTGTCATTTCGAGATCGCCATTGGTCGTCATGCCCCGGTGGACATTGCTGCCGATGGTGTGATCCTCTCCACGCCGACGGGTTCAACGGCCTATGCCCTCAGTTCTGGAGGGCCGGTGATCACGCCGGATTGTCCGGTGCTGCAACTCACCCCGATTGCGCCCCATTCCCTGGCGTCCCGCGCTCTGGTGTTCAGTGACCGTGAACCCGTCACGGTGTTTCCGGCCACGCCGGAGCGCCTGATGATGGTGGTGGATGGAAGTGCTGGTTGCTATGTCTGGCCTGAAGATCGTGTGTTAATCCGTCGTAGCGACAATCCCGTGCGCTTTGTGCGCCTCGCAGACCACGAGTTCTTCCAGGTGCTGCGCAACAAACTGGGTTGGGGTCTGCCCCACATCGCCAAGCCTGACCGGGAATGAACGCTGATCCTCTGTTGTTGTTGGCAGGCCCTTCAGCGATATCCCTGGCGCCCCGTCTCGCTGCATCCGGCTACGCCACCCTGGACTGGCTTAGTGCCGGGCCTTCGGCCCATGCCCCTGAACCGGGTGAATCCCCTGTGGCTGCCGTGCTGGCGGCCGATCAGGCCGCTTTGATTCAGGATCTGCGCAACCGTTTCCGGGCCATGCCGATCCTGCTGGACCTGGAACGCGACAGCGTTGAAGCGCGCGCCGCCTGCCTGGGAACCGGCGCGGACGATTTCTGGCTGTCGGAGATCGGGCCCAGCGATCTACTGCTGCGTTTGCGCCTGCACCGCACGATCCAGCAGCGGTCAGGTCAGCGACCGGTGCTGCTTCAGATCGATGATCTCAGCGTTGATCCCACCACGCGAACGGTGCGCCGGGGAGGGCGTGTGGTGGCGTTGACGGCCCGTGAATTCACGCTTCTGCAGGTGCTTTTGCGTCGACGGGGCCAGGTGTTGAGTCGCGACGCGTTGCTCCGGGAGGTCTGGCAAGGGGAGCGGTCCAGCAGCAATGTCGTTGAGGTGTACGTGCGTTATCTGCGCCAGAAGCTGGAGGCCGGCGGTGAGCGCCGTCTGCTGCACACCGTGCGCGGCCGTGGCTACTGCCTTGGCCAGGTGTTGCCGGAGGCTTGAGCGGCCATGGATGCTCTGCCCCCTGAGCCGCCCCCGCAGTGGCTGCCGATTGCCGCCCGCTGGTGTGTTGAGAACCAGCGCTGCATCGATCTCGAGGTGGCCCGCGGCCCTGAACAACAGCGGCTGGGGTTGATGCGGCGCCCTGCCCTGCCTCCCTTGCGTGGGATGTGGTTCCCCTTTTCCACCCCGCAGCCGCAGCGTTTCTGGATGTTCAACACCATTGCGCCTCTCGACATGATCTTTGTTCGAGACGGACGCGTGCTCGATCTGGTCCGCGCTGTTCCAGCTTGCGCTGCATTGCCTTGTCGGTCCTATTCCGCAGATGCGGATGGCAACGGACGAGCCGATTTTGTCGATGCGGTGGTCGAAATCGGTGCGGGGGAGGCTCAACGCCTTGGGATTGACATCGGAGATCCGGTTCGGATTGAGCCGTTATGTCTTCGGACTGAGGCTGTTTCAGCTCCGCTTCGTTCCAGTCACGATCAAGGTTGGGTTCATCGGAGACAGGCGTGTGCCGTCCCCTAGCGGTTGTCCTCGCCAGGCCTGCAGCTGTTGCACGCGCACCGCTAACCCGGCGTTCTCGAGGAGGGGCCGAACGCTGGCTAACGCCTCCAGGCTGGCCAGGGGAATCACAACAACGCCTCCAGACCGGAGACGCTCCACAACCTTCTGCAGCAAGCGCTCCCGTTGCGCCCCTCCGCCTCCAAGCAGAACACGATCTGGATGGCTGAGCTCCGTGGGAAGGGCGCCGTTCATGACCTGGATGACGTCTGCTTCCAGCACTGCTGCTGGGCTGACTCCGAGCCGTCGCGCATTGCGCTGGATCAGTTGAGCGCCACCAGCACGCCGTTCCACCGCCAGCAGTTGCAGCCGTGGGCGCAGGCGCAGAGCTTCCAGTCCGACGCTGCCAGTACCCGCCCCCAGATCCCAGAGCACGCCGTGCTCGGGCAAGGTGAGTTCGGCCAGCAGTTGGACGCGCACCTCCCGCTTGGTCATCAGCCCGGGGTGATCGCTTTGCTGCAGGTAGAGCCCGTCATCGAGCCCGAACAACGGCAGCTCATGCAGATCCGGTACGGCGGGTTCCCGGGCGATTAGCAGTGCAATCAGCAGCGGATGCAGATCCTTCGGCAGGGCCGTGCCTGGGGCGATCTGCTGTACCCGCTCATCGGCGTGCCCGAGGTTTTCGCAGAGCCATAGGTCTGTGCTGGCTTCAAGGCCGCTGCTGCGCAACATGCGCTGCACGGTGCGAGCGCCACCCTGGTTGGGGTCCGTCAACACCGCCAGGGCCGCCGGTCGTTTTTGCAAGGCGCTGGCCAGGATCTCGGGGTCCCGTCCATGCAGGCTGACCCAGTCGGCGTCCTGCCAGGGGCGACCGATGCGGGCGAAGGCCAGTTGCAGCGATGTGGGGGCGGGATGAAACCGAAGCCGCTCCGCACCGATGCGGTCGCAAAGGATGCGCCCTAGGCCGAACCAGAGCGGATCACCGCTGGCGAGCACCACCACAGGTTGTGCCGCCGGTCTTGATTGCAGGCTGCCCACGAGAGCCCGCGGGTCGTCGCTGCTGATCAGTTCCTGCAGGTCGTCCCCCAGCCACTCCCTCACAGCGGCTTGCAACCGTTGTGGCGCAGCAATCAGCGCGGCAGTCCGCAGCAGCTTCTGCTGTGGAGCGGGCAGCGAGGCTGGAGCCCCCGCGTCGGTACCGATCACATCGATCATCCCGTCATTCTGGTGTCAGGGTTTGTGGGGCTATGGCACGGGGAGACCTGCTGTCGGATCGCTTGGTTGCTGGAGGGTTCGTCCGCCCTGCGGTGCTGCTTCGAGGCTTGCAGCTTCGTCGCCCGGCACTCTCCTGCTGGAGGGTGAGCTTGGTGATGGGGATCAGTGGGCTGATGGTTGAGCCCCTGGCTTGGGTGCAGTCATGGCTTTTTGCACGCCGTTTGCACAAGGCTGAACTTCCGGATGATCCGATTGTGGTGATTGGTCACTGGCGCAGTGGCACGACGTATCTGCATCAGTTGCTGGCCTCTGATCCCACGCTGGCGACGGCGCGCAATTGCCTCACCATGGCGCCGCAGGTGGCGTTGCTGCTTCAACCCTTGCTTCGCTCAGTACTTAGAGCCTGGATGACGCGGCAGCGGCCGATCGATGCGGTGCCCTGGGGGCCAGATGATCCCCAGGAAGATGAGGTCGGTCTGGCACGACTCACCATGGACACCAACATGGCGGGGATGGCTTTCCCTCAGGCCTACAAATGGTTTTTCCGTCGCAACGTTCTGGGGTTGTCCCGTGCGTTTGAGCGAGAGTGGCTTCTCTTCACCAAGCTCACCTGGCTCCACGACGGCCAGGGCAAGACTGGTCTGCTGATCAAGAACAGTGCTCATTCCGCCCGGGTGGAGCTGGTGCTGCGGCATTTCCCCAAGGCGAGGTTCGTGGTGCTGTGTCGTGATCCGCAGGCTTCGATCCGTTCGCTGGTTCGGGTGAAGCAGCGATTGGGTGGCTTGGTGGGGCTCCAGCCCGTGCCCGATGCCGTGACCCAGGTGGAGGAAACGGTGGCGGCCCATCGCCAGCTGCTCC
Source organism: Synechococcus sp. UW106 (assembly GCF_900474015.1). Taxonomy (NCBI): domain Bacteria; kingdom Bacillati; phylum Cyanobacteriota; class Cyanophyceae; order Synechococcales; family Synechococcaceae; genus Synechococcus; species Synechococcus sp. UW106. Next base: position 33,110 of record NZ_UCNV01000001.1, on the reverse strand, counting down.
AGGCCTTTGAGGCGTCTCGGCATCGGATCCCTCAGGGTCAGTTGATTGAGCTGCACTACGACGCGCTGGTCAGCCAACCCCTTGCGTCGGTGAAGCGTATTTATGACGAACTTGGGCTCAGCAGTTGGTTAGTGGCGGAGGCACCGATTCAGGCTCGGATTGCCCAAGCTCGGAGCTACATCGCTGATCCTGTGACTCTGCCCGTTGAAGCGCAACAGCGCCTGCACGACTTGATGGAGGTGGCATGACCCCATCCCACGATCGCCGTCAGCGTTTGCATGAACTTGTGATCGCCCTGATTGCGCGGGAGGACGATCTCCCCTTGCTCGATCCTGATCAGCCCGACCTAGAGGGGGCGGCCCCCGGTCGTTGGTTGGATCAGAACCGGCGCAGCCTCCAGCGTTACCAATCCTTGGTTCGCACGGCGGTCACGCTGGATGCCCTGCTCGACGCCGAGGACAATCCATCACCCTTGTCCACGGGCTGATCTGAACCGCTGGCTGATCGCGGTAAACCTGGCAATCTGGGGCGACTCTCGGCCCCTGCATGGCTTCGTTCGGTTGGTCCGCTCTGAACTCCCTGCTGGGCCGCGGCGCCAAAACCTCCAATTGGCAACCACCGGAGGCCTGCTGGAGCCATCCCTTTGGCCTGGGCTGGGATAAGCCCTACACGGTTCGCTACGCCAGCAACCTCGATGACGGGCCCAACCACGGCATGCCGCTTGGGGGCTTCGGGGCGGGCTGCTTCGGTCGTGCCCCCGACGGCAACATCAACCTCTGGCACCTCGATGGTGGTGAGCACTGGTTCGGTGTATTACCCGACTGCCAGTTCGCTCTGTTTGAGGGGAATGGTCGGGGCAAGCGGGCTCATGCCCTGGCGGTTCAGCCCCATCAGGATGCGTCGCGTCCGGAGGCTGGCCAGCCCCTAAAGGCCTGGGAGTGGTATCCGGCCAGCACGCCGGAATGCAGCACCGGCACCTACGCCGCCCGTTACCCGCTGAGTTGGACCAGCTACGAGGGGGTTTATGACGCTGAGGTGCGATGTGAGGCCTTCAGTCCGATCTTGCCTGGGGACTATCAGCGCACCAGCTATCCGGTCGCGGTGTTCGTCTGGACGCTGCGCAATCCCACCGACCAGCCTCTGGATTTGTCGTTGTTGTTGAGTTGGCGCAACACCACGGGCTGGTTCACCAACACCGATGCCTCGGCCGAGGTTCACTTCCGCGATGACGGAAGCCCCGAGCACAATTATGCCCCGGCCATCGGCATGACCAACGGTCAGCGCAATCGTTGCGTTGAGGATGGCTCCCTCAAGGGGGTGGTGCTGGAGGGCAACGTCTCCAATCCCGTTGCGGAAGGCGAGGGGCAGTGGTGCATCGCCACGGCCGAGCAGCCTGGTGTGACCGTCCAGCGATGTGGCCGATGGAATCCCAGCGGCGATGGCCGTGAGTTGTGGGACAGCTTCAGTGCCGATGGCTCCATCCCCGATAGCAACAACGATCGACGCAGTGGATCCGATGATCCCCTCAGCGCGGCTCTGGCGGTGAAGTGTCAGCTGGCTCCCGGGCAGAGCATCGAGATCCCGGTGGTGATTAGCTGGGATCTTCCCGTGACGGCTTTTGCAACCGGCAGCCAAGCTCTGCGCCGCTATACCGACTTCTTCGGTACCGATGCCAACCAGGCGGTTGCCATTGCCGCTGAAGCGCTGCGCGACTGGCAGACGTGGCGCCAGCAGATCGAGGCCTGGCAGCAGCCGGTGCTGCAGCGCACGGACCTGCCGGAACCGCTGCGGATGGCTCTGTTCAATGAGCTCTACGACCTCTGCAGTGGCGGCAGTCTCTGGAGCGCGGCCTCACCCGATGATCCCCACGGCCGCTTCGGCGTTTTGGAGTGCCTCGACTATGCCTGGTATGAGAGCCTCGATGTTCGTCTGTATGGATCCTTTGCCCTGTTGCAGCTCTGGCCCGAACTCGACAAGGCCGTGTTGCGCAGTTTTGCCCGGGCCATTCCGGCGGCAGACGCCACCCAGCGGCCGATCGGTTGGTATTTCACCCAGGGCAAAGGCCGGGTGGAGGCAGACCGCAAGGTGAAGGGAGCCACGCCCCATGATCTGGGGGCTCCCAACGAGATTCCCTGGGATGCAACCAACTACACCGCTTATCAGGACTGCAACCTCTGGAAAGATCTCGGCAGTGATTTTGTTCTGCAGGTTTGGCGCACGTTCAAGCTGGCGCCCAGCGGTGAAGACATTCGTTTCTTGGCCGACTGCTGGCCGGCGGCTGTAGAGGCTCTCCGCTACCTCAAGACCTTCGACGTCAACGATGATGGCTTGCCCGACAACGGTGGTGCTCCAGATCAGACCTTCGATGACTGGCCTCTGAAGGGGGTGAGTGCCTATTGCGGTGCCCTCTGGATCGCGGCTCTCGAGGCTGCTCTTGCCATTGCCCAGACTCTGCAGCTCAAGACAGGTCTTGATACCTCAGCCGAGCAGAAGGAATTCAGCGGTTGGTTGGAGCAATCCCGTGGCAACTTCGACAAGTTGCTCTGGAACGGCGAGTACTACGACATTGATGCCGAGAGCGGCACGCCGGTGGTCATGGCCGATCAGCTTTGCGGAGATTTCTACGCACGCTTGTTAGGTCTTCCGCCGGTGGTGAGTGACAGCAACAGTCGCAGCACGTTGAAGGCCGTCAAAGAGGCTTGTTTCGAGGCCTTTGATGGCGGATCCCTTGGTGTAGCCAACGGCTTACGCCGGGATGGCACTCCGTTGGATCCCAATGGCACCCACCCCCTGGAGGTGTGGACGGGGATCAACTTCGGGATTGCCAGCTACTACCGATTGATGGGCGAGAAGCAGACGGCGGAAGCCATCTGCTCCGCGGTGGTCGAGCAGGTGTATTCCGGCGGCTTGCAGTTCCGCACCCCTGAAGCCATCACTGCTGTGAACACCTACCGGGCCTGTCATTACCTCCGGGCCATGGCGATCTGGGGACTCTGGGCGACCGAGACCGACTGGAGTCCAATCCCCGGATCGGATGCCCGTTGAAGTGTCGCTCTTGGGGATTCTCCGAATTGGTTGCGGTAATCCCGAGCGAAGTGATTGCGACTTTGAAAGCCGTAATGGGAGGCAACCTCTTGCACCGTTTGACAGCGGATGGCGTGTTGCACGTCCGGCTCTCCCAGGGCGTGTTGCACCTGAGCGAGCCGGATCTGTTTGAGCACCGCCATGGGACCGGTGCCGAAGGTCTGACGACAGTGCTGAACGATGGAGGAGCGTGAGGCGATGATCGTTGCGCTTAGATCGTCAAGCGTGATGGCCTGGCGGCTGTTCTCGAACCCCCATCTGACCAGATCCTTCATTAGGGCGGTCCCCACGCCGAGTTCACTACTCGCTGTTCCCTTCAGCTCATGCGGTGTCAAGGCTTCAAGCATCGCGACCTCGACCAGATCCTCCTGGGCCACTCCCATCAGTTGGTCCTGGATTAACGCGCTGATTTCTTGAAACCGTTGGGGGTGGAGGTTGGCGGAATTGGAACCATGGATGACCTCAAGCACTTGGTGGTCGCCGGTGGTGCTGGCGAGCTGTTCAAGCCTTGTCTGCGAGACGAGCGCTACCTGGATGTGAGCCCCTGAGGGAAGCAGAAAAAAAGTGTCTGTCAGGCCTGCATGAAAACCATGAAGGGAGCCCGGATGAGTTTCCTCGCCACGAACCACCGGCTGCTGATCGGTGGTGTTCAAGCTGATGGGCAACATCCCCGGGCGCCTGTTGCCTTGAAGCACTAGGTCTTGATTGGTCTGGATCGACAAGACCGGCAGCTGCCGCGAACCACCCAGGTGGAAGACTCCATCGAGAGCGCCCTGGCTCAATTGAGCCACATCCATCTCAAAGCCGAGTGTTCGGAGGGTCGCGTCGAGGCCCCGAGCTGAGTTGAAGTCGAGCTTCAAAGCTCAATTGTTGGTCAAACTCACCTGTTGGGATGATTTGTTGTGAGAATTCTCTGAATGATTTATCCGGTATGCGCCGTCTCCTGTGTTGTCTGATGGCCGCTCTAGGGCTGTTGTTGCTCACTCCAGGGATGGCCTGGGCCCAGGTTCACCAACACGAGAGTGAGACCGGCGTCGCCATGGTGCGCTCTCTGGAGAGCCTGCGGGATCTCGATTACGACAGCTGGCAGGCGGTGGCCTATCGCGAGGGGCCTCCTGGTCAGCCAGTTGTCTTGCGCGTTGTGGGCTATCCCGGAAGATTGCGTCTGGATCATCCGGTGGGTCTTCAGGTGCTGGCGGGTCGACGCGAATGGCTGCTGGATGACATCACCATGGCCAATCCGGTGCTGGCCACGGATGGTCGTGAGGCGGCGGCTGAATTCGCCCTCGATCCTTTGCTGAACGATCTCAGCAACAACCGGCCGCTTCGCTTGGCGTTGCCGGGAGTCTTCACCGAGTTGCCCGTACCTCCCTACGTCGTTGGTGAATGGCGCTCGCTGCAGGAACTTCCCCTCAGCTGATGTGGGAGCTCTGGATGCGGCGGGCGCTGGCCCTGGCTGCCCTTGCCCAAGGTCACACCAGCCCCAATCCCCTGGTGGGGGCTGTGGTTCTGGATCGGGATGGGCGTCTCGTCGGCGAGGGGTTTCATGCGCGGGCCGGTGAAGCCCATGCCGAGGTGGGTGCCTTGCTGCAAGCCGGCGCTGCGGCCCGTGGAGGGACCCTTGTGGTGACCTTGGAACCTTGCTGCCATCACGGCCGCACTCCCCCCTGCAGTGAGGAGGTGGTGCAAGCCGGTATCCGTCGTGTTGTGGTTGCTCTTGAGGATCCAGATCCTCGTGTGGATGGGGGGGGGATTCGCCAGCTGCGTGAGGCTGGCCTGGAGGTGATCAGCGGTGTGCTGCGCGAAGAGGCCCTGCAGCAGAACAGGGCTTTCTTGCATCGCGTGCGTACCGGCAGGCCTTTCGGGATGCTGAAGTGGGCCATGAGCCTGGATGGCCGCACCGCCTTGCCCAATGGCGCTAGCCAATGGATCAGCGGCCCACCGGCGCGTGATTGGGTGCATCAGCTGCGCAGTGGCATGGATGCTGTGATCGTGGGGGGCGGCACGGTTCGCGTCGATGATCCGTTACTCACCAGCCGGGGCAGGCGTTCACCGGAACCGCTCCGGGTGGTGCTGAGCCGCAGTTTGGATTTACCGGATCAGGCGCAGCTCTGGGACACCGCGGTGGCTCCGACCCTGGTGGCCCATGGGCCCGATGCTGATCCCAATCGTCTGCCATGCGGCCCAGATGGGCTTGGGCTTTCGGTCTGTGATCCGTTGCAGCTGATGGAGGCCCTGGCTCAGCGCGGTTGCAACCAAGTGCTGTGGGAATGTGGCCCCGAGTTAGCGGCTGCGGCGATCCGACAGGGCTGTGTACAGGAGATCGCGGCGGTGGTGGCACCGAAGCTGATGGGGGGCACAGCAGCCCGCACTCCTCTGGGGGAGCTGGACTTCAGCGCTATGGATGAGGTGCTGCAGGGGGGATGGCATCAGTGCGAGCCGCTCGGGCATGACTGGTTGCTGCGCTGGCGGATCGGCTCTTAATCCAAGCCTCTGGTGAGGTCGCACACCTTGAGCGACAGACAAATCTGGGGATCTCGTTTAGGAGACGAGCGGTTTTTTCCTCGAACAATGCAGCTCTACAACGTGACCTGGCAGTTTCCTGAGATCGAAGGCCAAAAGGCTGCCTACGCGAAGCTGATCGATTACATGGCCAGTGGAGCCGAGGCGGATTGTTTCGATGGCTTCGAATTGATCAGCCGCACCCATTGTCCGCAGACCGGCAGCGGTGTGGTGATCTGCAAGGCCCGGGGCACCAAGGAGCTGTTTAAGCACTTCGCGCCATGGCGGGCCATGTTCGGCGTTGAGTTCGATATGCAACCGGCCTTCAGCGACGAAGAGGTGTGCGCCTGCCACAAGGAACTTTTTGAGTCGATGGCGGGCTGATTCCTTCAGCGGTCTTGATTTTTCTAGGTTTCGGATGCGCTTTACCGGGGCATAGGCCTAGGCGCAGACTTGTGCGCATGAGTGGGGCTTGATTGCTCGTTCGTGCGCACGCGCCAGCTTTTTTGCAGTAGGTCTCGCTCCCGGTTAAGAGCGCCGCGAGGCACGGCAGGCGTAGAAGCCCGCAAAGATGGTTAGAAACATTTGGCGTTATGGCACCCACCAAGAGAGAGATCCTCGCCGCATCAGCAGGCTGGGTGGCCGTCACCTTGAACGTGGTGCCGGGTTTAGGTGCCGGGTACCTGTACCAGCGCCGCTGGAAGGCCTACTGGATTACATCTGCTCTGGCCACTACCTGGTTCGTGCTTGGGGCAGTGCTTGGGCAAGGAGCAGAGGGTGCCCAGGACATTCAAAACCAATTGGTTGGCCTGGTTGGGTTAATCGCTCTGGCGGCTGGAACAGCGGTTGAAGCCGGCATAGCCGTGAAGAAATCTCGTGAAGAGAACTGAGAAGCTTTTGACGCGGCTTGCTGAGCACAAGCCAGTAATGGAGTGGAAGACCCTCAATAATTAACTTGCTTGGCGAAGATTTGCTTCTATGTCAGTAAGTGAAAAGAGTGAAGGCTCAAAATGTGACTTCAAGTTGAAGCCATATGAATGCAGCAGTAATGCCTGCTTGGGAGCAGATTAAGCAATTAAAAGTGGGCAGAGCTGAGTTCAGTGATGACATTCCAAGAATGTGCAGGGTTTAGGCGAGTGATTCACGGAAAATGAAATTAATATAAGATCAGAAATAGATAGATACTTAAGTTGGATACAGTTGGTAGTATTAGGAATCTGGCTTGAAAGAGTTGAACTCTGGCACCATTCGACGCCTCATTCTCACGCTGGCTACAGGGTACCTAACTGTATTTGGTGTTAGACAAATTCCTTACGAATTTCAGAACGAATGGCTAGTTCTTGTTCCAGCGCTCATATTTGTTTATGCGTTGACGGTTTGGGTTGAAGGTAAGATATTCAAGGATGATGCAATTGTGATATCAAAAAGTAATAAGCCTAAGCCTCAGATCAGCAAAGCCTCCAAGAAAGGGTTTGGATCTGACTGACTCCCAAAGCCTCGTGAACGCGGTTGTTATTGCGAGGTTTCGTATAGTTATGGCCATTGGCTGGTGGTTTGCTGTTCGACTCTTATTCGCTCTGATCCGCCAAGTTTCACTCCTCGGGTCGCTAAGTCGTACATTTCTTGGTGAATATTCTTTGATTCATTTGTAAACCAATTTGTTGATTCTGGCATCGTGCATTTTTTAGGTCCAAGGTCTATAAATGTATATTCAAGGGTAATGAAGTCTCCTTCTGGTGTTTTGTAGCCAAGCTCGAGAAGGATTAGGCCATTTGGAAAAGGGGTGTCGATCTGGGCTTGCGTGGCATGACGTCCAATTTCAATGGATTTGTTAGCAATAGTTCCATCGCCTGATGCATCTCTAATTCTTATCATTAACGCCGTGCCTTGGTTCTGATTTATTAATTGCTGCGTCTGCTTTCTTAGGCCCCATTTGCAATTAATTGTATTGGACTTGGCCGAGGCTTTGAGAAAGGAGAGTTCTCTCTTCAAGGTTTGGGTGTTTTTTTCTTGTTTTAACAGCCCTAGTTTTGAGAGAAGCCACTTCATGCTGCCTATTTTCGGTGAGCCTGTTTTTAGCTCATTTGCTGGTGACACTAAGAAATTCTTCTCAATGCTTAACTTGAGTATCTATTGCTACCAATAGTTCGCGGAATTCTCTTCGTCGCACGTATGGGGCTGGTCTCCATAGGCTGGAAAATTCTCGAACTGTGAGCGTTGTAACGCCATGGCTTTGATGATTAAAGCCATGACAAAGGGGCTTTCTTGGCAAGTTCAATGGCTTCAGAAGATCTGATTGCTCAGACCCCGCGAGGTTCGTCCATTCAAAGAATCGACGACGGTAAATTTTTGGTGTGTAATAGCGAGAATTTGTGCTTCTTCACCCGCAGCCTTTATCTGGCTGAAGAACAGCTGGAGGAGATGGAGCTTGGCTACCGCTTCCCTTACTCCACCAACTTCCGTGAGGTGAAAGTATGACTGGTGTAAGTAAGTTGGCTGGGCTCCATTGATTCCTGTGGGGAAGAGAAATGGGTTGAATGCACGCTTTGCATTCACGCTTCACCCCGTCGAAAGATGGGGTTTTTCAATGGTCACTGGATTGGTGGTGAAGAGCGCCACAACTCTCCTGCGGCTCATTTGGTCGCTGTCAGTGACTCATTTGTACGTGCTGTCCCTATGGTCGCCGTCAGGGTGAATTTGGAGTCCCCAAGACCTCCATCCAATGGATCCACAGCCATTGGGCGCTGGTAACACCACTGACTCCCTTCTGACGATGCAGGGAGTCAGATCAGCGTTGAACTGCTTTTAGAGATGCTGATGTCCATTGCCAAAGAACCTGCTCGGGTTGAGCTGTTGAGTTACACGCGACCTGATGGTGAAGAACTCGTTGGGCTTGCTGTGGAATTAGGCCAAGAACCCAATGGTGGCGTTCAAGTACGGGTACTAATTGATTCAAATGTCGTCAACGACGTAACAGTGATCCCCTTGCAACAAGGTGGCTGCTGCGAATAAGTGGCTAAAGCCATAGCTAGAGCAAGATTTGTTATTCCCGGCATGACCATCATCAGCACAGGGTTTGGGATCATAAATCCCGTCTTTGTCCAAGGGGTTTTCTGGGCAAGCACGATGGCTACAGGGCTCACCAGGCATCCCTAGCCGACCGGTTTCTCTGTCGGGGTGTTTCTACATGTGTCGTCGTCCATGCGTGGCATGGCCTGCAGGCTGACGACGTCTCTGCCTCGTCAGTGTTGACCGGAAACTGGGCTTGGCAAGCCACCCCCACAATCGGTCGATCAGCTTCAGAAGGCAATGAGCACGACAGCTGATTGCCAGACCTTGCACCGCTGACGAGAGTGTGATCATTGAGATCGGAGGAGCCCATGACGGCCGACACTCCACCGCAGCAAAACGCAGAAGTCGCCTGACTTTTCAAGCCACTGCTCCACAGGTTTTCTCGCCATCCATGGGCTTGCCCTAAATCCCGGCACCGTCTCGTCGGGGGGCACTCACCAGAGTCAAAGAGTCCACCACCTGGAACCTTGGCCCCAGACGCTTGAAGAGCCCGACACTTCGCCTCTCGCCAGCAATGGCATGCGGCATGGCCCCTGTCTTGGGAAAGCGGGGGTGTCGGAAGCGAGCAATAGGAGAGGTCACTCCATTCCTGTCGTAGGTGGGCTGGCCTCTCAACCCCTGAATAACTCACGGGTTCAACATGAACAAACGAGCGAGCTAGGCCGTCTTTCCATCCGGAAGGGCGGCCTTCCTCCTTGAGGAGGATTTAGGCATTAAGCCTTAGCCACCGGCGAGAGAAAAAACAGCAGACTCATGCAAACCACAGAGGCTGCATGAAAGGACTCCACACGAACGTTGCTTACTTCAGTGGAACCGTTGCGATTGCAGTCCTTGTTATGGCTTTCGTCGTCAAAGCAACGGCCTAAGGCCCTAGAGGCTGATCCGTTCCCGTGGGTACAAAGTCGCTGCAGTCCGCATGCAAACGGCTTCGCTCGGTCATGGCTTGCATCTCTGCTGCCCCACTGCTGTCGAATTCGACCCTGATGAGGATTGTCTAGGAACATTCACCCCCAAAAACCCAATCTGTCCCGGCGATAGCCATATCTCCTCAGATTTCAGCCAAAGCACTGACTCGTCAGTTCTTTTGAGCCATCTTTGACTCGGTGGAGCCTGAGTGGGGAAACTCAGCGTTGACGACCTCTCTTAGCAGGGTCGTCAATCCTCCACCCCATACCTCTATGCCCCTGCTTTTGGTTAGGGCTTGGAAAAGGTCTATTTAAAGGGTTGCATTCTGTAGTAAGTGACGCGTAATTCCGGCAATTGCCAGGGATAAGAATGAAGAGCCGGTGGTTATGAATGCAGGGCTATCGGTGGCGGAACCGCATTACTTATCGCTCAGTGATGTGGTTCCGTCCTGTTGCAGTAAGCGACTGACTGATTCAGCCAGACTCCGGGCCATGCACTTTCAAAAGTGATATTTGCCAGGGCGATCCGCTCACATCGTGTTCCTCTTAAATCCTCTTGGATCCCTAGGGAATGGTTCCGTTCGTCTTGCCCCTCGCTGGCTTGATATTGGTTGTCGCTGGAATTTTCTACGGGAACACCCCTCAGAACCAAGGCTGATGCTGCCATCCGGATGCCGCATATAGAGCGCAGGTGCGTTCTTTTTTGACCAGCATCGAATCGTCAGGAAGCGAAATCCTGAAAGCCGGGTTGTTCCACACCCGACGAGAGGGGGTGAGCCGTCCAGTCTCCTGGGGTTGATTGGGCGGTCGCTCTTCTTTGGGCCAATCGGTTGCCAAAGTCAACGCGACGGCAGACCTAGTAGCAGCGGTTAAGGTCTGATCGATCAAGCCAGGCTGCGTGAACTAGCTGAATACACCACCCAGCAAAAAGTGAAAGAAAATATACAAAACAACTCCGATTGAGAACGTCGGAATAGTAAATCCCATGGCCATCACGCTTGCCGATTAAACCTTAATAGGCTGATTGCGGTGGTTCTGCATCATTGATCACACAAAACTTTTAGGAGCATTAATGCTTGGTCTGGCCATTGAAGCCTCCATCGCACGTCAATGTCATTTTGTGGCACTTGGCACATTTACCCCATGCTTACTGAGGCAATGTTTTCTGTACCAAGGGTTTACTCATGGACTCCCAACAGAAGCAATGCCACGAATTGAGCAAACAGCTCTCTGTCTATCGCGCATTCAACAATCAGACCGCAATAGCAGCAATCATGCGGCAAATGGCTGTGTCACATTGCCCCATCGGAGCATCCAAGCACTTATAAGAGAAAGTTCGATAGGCACAAAAAAGCCGGTTCATCACACTAGGTCCATGTGCAGATCAACCTGCCTGTCGGCTGACATCTGACGCGCAAGAGGGCAGCACGACCCATCCCTCACCCCATCCTCTCTGGTGATTCGGCCCGAATCACCAGAGAGGATGGGGGTCCAGCCGTCTGGGACTGCCGTTGTCTTCCGCCTCAGCCCTGCCGCCCTTGCGCTTGGCCGTCGTCGGCCATGTCGAGTGGGTGGAATTTCTGGCGGTGGATCAATTGCCCCGTCCCGGGGCCATTGGTCACGCCCTGCGGACCCTGCAGGAACCCGCCGGTGGTGGTGCTGTCGTTGCGGTGCAAATGACACGGTTGCAGCAGCAGCCCGTCCAGTTCTTTACGGCCCTAGGCCGTGATTCGGTCGGCGAAGCCTGCGTTAAGCGGCTCGAACATCTGGGCCTTGAGGTGCATGTCGCCTGGAGGGAGGCGCCAACCCGGCGGGGCCTGAGCTTGGTCGATGGTGAGGGGGACCGGGCGATCACCGTGATGGGCGAGCGGCTGACCCCATCACTCGACGATGACCTGCCCTGGGAGACCCTCGGCGAGTGCGACGGCCTTTTCGTCACGGCAGCTGATGCCCCTCTGTTGAAAGCCTGCCGCTCTGCTGCAGTCCTTGCCGCGACTCCGCGGGTTCGTTTGCCTGTGCTTCAAGAGGCCAAGGTGTCCCTCGACGCCCTGATTGGCAGTGGGCTTGATCCGGGTGAGCGGGTGGAGCCGGAGCAGTTGAACCCAGCTCCCCACACCTTGATTCGCACGGAGGGTGCCGCAGGGGGCCTCAGTCTTCCTGGCGGGCGTTATGACCCAGCGCCACTCCCAGGGCCAATGGTGGAGAGCTATGGCTGCGGTGACAGCTTTGCGGCGGGGGTGGTCACCGGCCTTGCCGCGCGATGGTCCTTGGCGAAGGCCATCGCTTTGGGTGCGCAGTGTGGTGCCGCCTGTGCGACGCGCTTTGGCCCCTACGGCTAGTCAACTTGGACGGTTCGCCCTGTCCGAGGATCCCCTCCACATCGGTTCGGGCCGGTTTCTTCTGCCAACGGGCCTTGGTGGTCATCAGACCTTGACCGTCTCGCTCGGCTGGTGCCTGGCTCACCCCCTTTCATCTCTAATTTTTACTGGTGCTTACTGGTCTCTGGATTGTCGGTCGAGGCTGCTGGCATAGCGCCCGATCAGCACGCCCATCACGGCAGCGAGGTAGAGCGGTCCGGCGACGCTCGTGGCCACACTCACCATTCGAGCGAGGGGCAGCACCGGACTGATGTCTCCGAAACCGACGGTGGTGAGGCAAACGAAGGCGAAGTAGTTGATCGCTGAAAAGATGCGGGCGCTGGCCAGAACGCTGGTATCGCCGAAATTGGTCAGTTCCAGCGGTTCGAAGCTGCCGGGCTGGATGGTCTCCAGGGCACTCATCACCAGCCCTGCGGTAAGACCGATGTGCAGATACCCTGCGGTGGCGCCCATCAGCAGCGCTTCGGTGACGCGTTTTGTGCTGGCGAGGCGTGTCACCAGGCGGATCACGCTCCAGCCCACCAACACGCTCCAGCTCAGGGCCAGCGGCATGCCGCTGTAGATCAGCTCCAGGGGTGTGAGGAGCCAGATCCACATCGTGGCAACTGCGAACAGTCCCAGACCGCGATACAGAGCATCACTCCAATCCGGAGCGTTACTGCTCCCCACCATGACCTGGGTGAGCAGTAAGGCAATCAGGGTGTAGCCGATGTATGTCGCCCAGACCAAGCGAGGAAAGGCGAATCCAACGGTGGCGATCAGGGTGCAGAGCAGCAGCAGTTTCAGCTGTGTGCCATCGCGCAGCAGGATTCGTTGAACCAGTCCCACCAGCACTTTGGCAACTGCGGCTGCCCCCAGGGTCGGCAGCAAGCGATGGCTGTCAAGAGCTGTTTAGTCCAGGAGGGACAGTTGCTGGTGGTTGTGCTTGCTGGATGCTGGCTTCAGCGTTCGGCATTCCCATGGGTCGGGTGGCGATGGCGTGAGCATCGGCTCGAGGGCGCGACGGTGGGCCCCATCTCCAGGTTCGAGCCAGATGCTTTCCAACCCGTCGGGAATGATCACCGGCATTCGATCGTGCAACGGCTTCACCATGCTGTTCGGTCGTGTCGTGATCACGCAGCAGGTCTCCACTTCACTGCCATCGGGCCCAATCCATCTGTCCCAGATGCCGGCCAGCCAGAACAGCTGCCGGTCTTTGCGACGGATCAAATGTCCCTTCTCAAAAAAACCCGTGCTGGGAAGAAGGCAGCGGTGATGACGCCATGGACCGCGGAAGGAGGTTTTTTCCGCAATGGTTTCTGCGCGGGCATTGATCGGTCGTGGAGCCTGAAGCGGGTCCTTGACCCACCCCGGCAGCAGACCCCAAAGCATGTGGGAGAGGTGATCTTCGCCATGCTCACGCCGCACGGCAAGCACCGGCTCCTGGGGTCGGATCAAGTCGCGGGGGGCGTAGTGGGCCAGCCATGCGCTGTCGTCCGGCCGAAGCCAGCTGTTCAGCACCCGCTGCAGTTCAGCGCGAGGCGTTTCGAGGCAATAGCGACCGCACATGGCCAGAACCTAGGTGCCGTTCGGTTCTCACACCCATTGATTGCAAGAGATCCCTCGTAGCGTGGCGGGAATTTCAGGCCATCCATGCCGATCCGCCAGGACGACAACCAGCCGAACCGTCGCTTCGGAATCATCAACCTGGTGCTGATTGGTTTCGGAGTGTTGTTGCTTCTCAGCAGCTTCATTCCCAGCAATGGCATGCAGCAGGTGCCCCGGGTGCCTTACTCCCTGTTTATTGACCAGGTCAATGACGGCGCTGTGAAGCGGGCGTTCATCACTCAGGACCAGATTCGCTACGAGCTGAGTGATCCCGAGGAGGGCACGCCTCCGGTCTTGGCCACGACGCCGATCTTCGATATGGATTTGCCGCAGCGCCTTGAAACAAAAGGCGTTGAATTCGCTGCAGCACCACCGAAGAAGCCCAACATTTTCACCACCATCTTGAGCTGGGTGGTGCCTCCACTGATCTTCATCCTGGTGCTCCAGTTCTTCGCCCGTCGCTCGATGGGGGGTGGTGCGCAGGGCGCTTTGAGCTTTACCAAGAGCAAAGCAAAGGTGTATGTGCCCGATGAAGAGTCGCGAATCACCTTTGCTGACGTTGCAGGCGTTGATGAGGCGAAGCAGGAACTTACGGAGATCGTTGATTTCCTCAAGCGGCCTGAGCGCTACGCCGAGATCGGTGCCCGGATTCCCAAGGGCGTGCTGCTGGTCGGCCCCCCTGGCACTGGCAAGACCCTGCTGTCAAAGGCCGTCGCCGGTGAAGCGGAGGTGCCGTTCTTCATTATTTCTGGTTCGGAGTTCGTCGAGCTCTTCGTTGGTGCCGGTGCCGCCCGGGTGCGCGACCTCTTTGAAGAAGCAAAGAAGAAGGCGCCCTGCATCATTTTTATTGACGAACTCGATGCCATTGGCAAGAGCCGCTCGGGCTCAATGGGTGTCGTCGGAGGCAATGACGAGCGGGAACAGACCCTCAACCAGCTGCTCACGGAGATGGATGGTTTCGCCGCTCAGGACAAACCGGTGATCGTGCTGGCTGCCACCAACCAGCCAGAGGTGCTCGATGCAGCCTTGCTGCGTCCGGGGCGTTTCGACCGTCAGGTTCTGGTGGATCGTCCGGATCTGTCTGGACGGAAAACCATCCTCGAGATCTATGCCAAGAAGGTGAAGCTTGCCTCCGGCGTTGACCTCGACAGCGTGGCCCAAGCCACTAGCGGTTTTGCAGGTGCTGACCTCGCCAACCTGGTCAACGAAGCCGCCTTGTTAGCAGCTCGGGCACAGCGCACCAGCGTCGAGCAGCAAGACCTGGGTGAGGCGATTGAGCGTGTCGTTGCAGGCCTTGAGAAGAAGAGCCGCGTTCTTCAAGACGACGAAAAGAAGGTGGTCGCGTATCACGAAGTGGGCCACGCGATCGTGGGTCATCTCATGCCAGGTGGCAGCAAAGTGGCCAAGATCTCGATCGTGCCCCGCGGCATGAGCGCTCTCGGTTACACCTTGCAGTTGCCGACGGAGGAACGCTTCCTCAATTCCAAGGAGGAACTTCAGGGTCAGATTGCCACCCTGCTGGGAGGTCGCTCCGCCGAGGAGATTGTGTTCGGCAAGATCACCACAGGGGCGGCCAATGACCTGCAGCGAGCCACTGATCTGGCTGAGCAGATGGTGGGCACCTACGGCATGAGCGACACCCTTGGGCCGCTTGCCTACGACAAGCAGGGCGGTGGACGTTTCCTGGGGGGTGGCAACAACCCGAGGCGTTCCGTGAGCGACGCCACTGCTCAGGCCATCGATAAGGAGGTTCGCGGGCTCGTGGATCAGGCCCATGACGATGCCCTGGCCATCCTGCGGGAGAACATGGCGTTGCTGGAAACGATCGCTCAGAAGATCCTTGAAAAAGAGGTCATTGAGGGGGATGACCTCAAGCAGATGCTCGAGGCGAGTGTGCTGCCTTCAGGCGTGACCGCTTGACGGCAGCGGGCCTCATCCCCGATAACTGTCCTTTGAACCGTTGCGATGGCTACCGCTCCTGCGGGTGTTGCTGCTGTCCTCTCTCCGCTTTGCGGCCGTGATTTCCTGTCATCGGCGGACTTCTCCGCCAATGAAACAGCGGCGTTGCTGGATCTGGCTGCACAACTGAAGAGCGGTGATCGTCGGATCGATCTCGGCAACCGTGTGCTGGGTCTGATCTTCAGCAAGGCGTCCACCCGAACCCGCGTCAGTTTTCAGGTGGCCATGGCTCGCCTCGGTGGTCAAACGGTTGACCTCAATCCTTCTGTGACGCAGCTCGGCCGCGGGGAGCCCCTGGAGGACACGGCCCGTGTCCTCAGCAGGTATTGCGACGTTCTGGCGATTCGAACCTTCGCGCAGCAGGAGCTGGTGGATTACGCCCATTGGGCGTCTGTTCCGGTGATCAATGCCTTGACCGATCTGGAACATCCCTGCCAAGCCTTGGCTGACTTCCTCACCATGCAGGAAGCTCATGGCGATCTTGCGGGTCAGACCCTGGCTTATGTGGGCGATGGCAACAATGTTGCCCATTCCCTGATGCTGTGCGGTGCCTTGCTGGGGGTGAATGTGCGAATTGGCTGTCCAGAGGGCTTCGACCCTCTGCCGGGCGTTCTCGAGCAGGCACGAACCCTGGCGCAGCACGGGGCATCGATTGATGTGGTGACCGATCCCCGGGAGGCTGTGGCCGGTGCTCAAGCCGTTTATACCGACGTCTGGGCCTCGATGGGCCAAGAAGCTGAGCAGATGCAGCGTGAGCAGGCCTTTGCCGGTTTCTGCGTAGATCAAGCCCTGATGGATCTGGCGTCCTCAGAAGCGATCGTTCTGCACTGCCTGCCAGCCCACCGCGGCGAGGAGATCAGTGCAGAAGTGATGGAGGGAACGGCAAGCCGCATCTTCGATCAAGCGGAAAACCGCCTGCATGCACAACAGGCTCTGTTGGCGGTGTTGATGGGAGGTCTGTGAAGGTGGTCTGGTGTTTTTTGCTGCTGTTGATGGTTACGGCCAGTACGGTTTCAGCGGTACAAGCCACCAGCAAAAAACAGCAGAGCACCATTGCCCGATGGACAGGAGAGCAGATCTGCGCCATGGGCGTGGATGCGTTCTATGCGTTGCCGGACCCTCAGCTCAAAGCGTTGTTTGAGAGAGACACGTCGATGCGCTATGAGGACATTCCTACCGCTCCGAATGATCAGGAGCGGGCCCGGATCACGGGGCAATTAATGGGTTATCTGATGGCTGCGTGCCCGCAACAGCTTGAGAACTACAAGAACCGCTGAAGAGCCTCGTGATGCGCAAGGAACGTTGTTGGGTCTGGTTCAAAGGTGGTCTGTCTGAGGAGGGGCACTGGATGTCGGGCTGGGTGGCGACCCAAACCGATGAACCGGGTCTGGTGATTGAACATCCCGGTTACGTCACATGCCGTGTTCCTGAATGGCGCGTGGCCTTCAAGGAACCCCAAGACCTCAAGGTAGCGCCGAGCATCCCAGAGCCTGCGGTGTGGAAGCTCGTCTGACCTGAATTAGCGGTTGCGGAGCCGGGGAGGTAGCGGTACAAATGTATTGCCCGAACCTTTTCTGCGGTGACTCGTGTACTTCAGGAGCCTCTCACCTCTGCTCAGCAAGAGCTTTACGACTGGCTGGCTGACTACATCGGCACGCATCGCCATAGTCCATCGATTCGCCAGATGATGCAGGCGATGGGGCTTCGTTCGCCCGCTCCAATCCAAAGCCGGTTACGTCATCTCCAGCAGAAAGGATGGATCACCTGGCAGGAGGGCCAGGCACGCACCTTGCAGCTATTGGGTGACATGGTGGGGGCAGCGGGTATCCCGGTTCTTGGGGCCGTCGCTGCAGGTGGTCTGGTCACCGCCTTTGATGATGTTCAGGAGCACCTGGACTTGGCGCCTGTGCTGGAGACCCGTGGTCTGTTCGCGCTCACGGTGAACGGAGATTCGATGGTCGATTCCCACATCGCCGACGGTGATGTGGTGCTGATGGAGCCTGTTCAGGATCCCCAGCGCCTGCGCAACGGCACGGTTGTTAGCGCTCTGGTGGCTGGCAGCGGCACCACGCTGAAGCACTTCCATCGCCAGGGCGCGACGGTGGTTCTCGAAGCAGCCAATCCTGCCTATGAACCAATTGAGCTCCCGGCCGAGCAGGTCGAGGTGCAAGGTCGCCTGGTGGCTGTTTGGCGTCAGGTCTGAGGCCTTCTCGGTGTAAACTCTCAAGTGACGTCGGTCGCACGAAGCTTCCACGTTGCAATGGGGCCATAGCTCAGCTGGTAGAGCACCTGCATGGCATGCAGGGGGTCAGGAGTTCGAGTCTCCTTGGCTCCATTGAATTTTCTAAGTTGCCCACTGGCTTCTTTGCTGGTGGGCGATTTTATTTACCCGTTCTGATACATCAGGACCTAGCCAAATAGAGCAGTTTTGCTCTACCTCTTGCTCTACCGTTGACCCCCTGCATCACGCAGGACCTAGAGCAAACATGCCCGCTACCTACGTCAAAGACGGCACCTGGGAAAAGGATCTGCGTCGTCAGCTCAAGCGTGATCATGGCGCTGGCTGGGGGCTATTTCCGCAGAGCAAAGGCACCAAGCTCACCCGCCGATATCAGGACGGAAGCAAGCAATCTGTGATGCTCTCGATCACATGGTCTGCAGGCAATGCAACCGCCATCGCCAATGAAGTGGCGGTGCTTATTGCTCGAATGAAAGAGCACGACATCAGCCTCAAAGAAGCTCACAACCGCGCCAATCAGGTTGGTGGGATTGTCACTGCAGATGGGGTGAAAGCAGGCACCATCGATTGGTCAGCTATCAGCGAATCGTTCCTGCTCACTCGCAGCGATCGACGCGGCACCACTCTGCGAGACACCAGCAATCGTGTTGCCAATGCCGTCACTCTTCTGACTGCTGCCAAGCGCCGCCCACGGGATGGCAGGGAGCTGATGGAGCAATACGCCGCCACCTTCTTTGATCGTTGCCCCGCTGCAGGAAATGGCCGCAAACGCCATCTTGGAGATGTTGCCGCGTTCCTCACCTATGCCATCGACAAGGCTGGAGTGCCTGGGCTGTGGCAGCCATTAGAAGGTGATGAACGTCAGGTGTTGATCGGCACTGCAGACGACGTTGATTCCTCGCTGACGCCTCCAGTGAAGCCAGAACAGCTGGCTGCATTGCTCGATGCACTGGAAGCCGATGGCAAACCTGAACTGCACCTTGCTGTTGCTCTGATCGGGTGCTTTGGTTTGCGCCCCGCTGAACTCGCAGCACTGGAAGTTGACGACGGTTGCCTGAAGGTTGGCAGTCAGGTGAAACGCAATCGCAGGAGCATGAAATCTGCCAAGCCGCCCCGCCTTGCTTTGCCGCTGGAACTGGATGGACGGACCGACGGTGCAAAGGCTCTCGCGCTGTATTCAGGCGGGTTGGTGAAGCTACCGCTGGCGATCCGCACCGCGATCATTTCAGGCGAGTTCAAAAAGGTTGGTGATGCCTTCAGGCAATTGATGGATCGTTATCCCTTCTGGCAATCGATGGTTGCTGCAACACCAGGATTGACGCCTTACAGCCTGCGGCATGGCTGGGCATGGCGTGCGCATAAGGGCTACGACAACCCGTTATCAGTGCGGGATGCAGCTGCATTGATGGGTCATACGCCTGCTACTCACCACAGGCATTACGGGCAGTGGACTGATGAACAGGGGCTAAAGGATGCAGTGGCACGCATTACACAGGCGTCTGCCGCGTTATCAACAACTTCTGCAAAGTTCTGATTTCATCGCTCGATCTAACAAGACCACACAAGGTGCATCAGACGTGATAAATTTTTAGTAACGCTAAGGCTCGCAGGTGATCCCTGCCCTGGAAGCGCGAACTTCATTCGTAGAGATTCGATTGGCGTCACAGCTGATCACACCTCCAACAAGACCAACAATTCCGGATTACTGGCAGGGTCCTGCTACTCCTCCTGTTGTTGGTGTTGAGATCGTCCTCAATCGACTTCCCAAGAACAGCAACCGCCAGTGGTTGTTAGATGTTGCTTGGAGCTGGCGAAATCGCCACGTCGTTCCAGAGGAGCTGACGCCTGTTGTTGTTCCTGATCAGGCATCCTTGCAAAGGATGGAAAAGGTGGCACCAAATGTTGCTGCTATTTATCGCCAGCAGATTGCCGATGCCATTGCCTGCAACAGGCGAATGAAGCCAACGCGAGTTATTGCACGGCTTCAGCGGCTAATCATCGATCAATACGGATGGCCTGATCGGGACTAATCCCGAAAGCCAATGGAAACTGATCTCACTCTGGCGCAAGCCGAGATAATGCAATGCGCCCGCGACTTGCCGTCGCATTGCCGTCAGTTCAACCCCAATTCTGATCGTGAATCGCTATTCACGTCAGTCACCGACGCACTGGAACGTGTTGGCGTCAATTTGCAGGTAATTCACGATTCAGCACCACTGATTACAGAGTTGTTTGAACAGGAGGGTGTTAACTGATGGCTAACTCCAACTGGCTTGCAACACCGGATGCCAGCAGTGCATTGGGCATCAGTCCCATCACGCTGAAGCGGCGTCGTGATTCTCACGGTGGATTTCTGGAGCATGGGAAACATTGGCGGTTCAAAACCGACAACAGCAATAGCCCAATGCTTTGGGAAGTTCAGCTCATTCGAAATGAGTTCGAGAAGCGTTCATGGCGTGCTTCGCGTCGTGTTCAAGCAGGAGATGCATGAGCACAGATTCTGCGGGACTTCTGCCAATCCATCTTGATTACCTCCATGACCGTGGCATCAATTCGCAATGTCTTAGAGGTCAATACTTCAGTTGTGGAGAAAACCTCGCCATTCGCTATCTGGATCCTCACGGTGCCCCCTACAAGGACAGTCGAGGCAATGATTACATCGTTGAGCGATTGTTCCCGACAAGTCAACCCAAGTTCAAGGCACCTTTCAACAGCGGGTCACGTCCGTACTTCAGCCCGTTGATGCCTGAGGGCTACCTGAACAACATCAGCATTCCGCTGGTGTTCATAGAAGGACCCGTAAAAGTCGATGCCTGCTATCAAGCCATCCCATCGATGCCAAGCGTGTTTCTCTTTATCCGAGGCACCAAAACGACAACCCGCACTGATCACACTGCCAGAATCAATTCATGGGAAAGAGATGCACAAAAGCACAGAAGACAGCGCGTGTTGAAGAGCTGGCTGACCTCATCGTTAAAAGCAACTCTCAGCGTTGGCTGCAGCATCACGTCTGCGATAGCTGGGGGGTGTGCAGAGAAACAGCACGGGTATATATCCACGAAGCACGCGCCATCGTCAGAGAAGATCTGGCTGACATTGACCGCGCCGACATGCTTGCCAGCAAGGTTCAACTGCTTGAGCAGATCGCAACTGATGCCGTTGCCGGAGGCAGGGAGAGCAATGCGATTGGTGCAATACGCCTCTTAAACGAACTTGTGGGCTTTGGGGCAGGGCAGAAGCCTGGAGCACATTGATGAATCGATCACAGGCACATCAGTACATCGAGCAGCTATGGGGAAAGAGAGAGCTGGAAGAAGCAACTAATCGCTACGCACTAATCGTCATTGACTTGATCTGTGAGGCAGGAAACGAAGAGCTATTGACCTGCCATACGCCGGGAGAGCTATCGGCCTGGATACGTCGAGATGCACTCGCCTGGCAAGCAAAGCTGAGCGAGGAGGCATTCGCAGAGCAATTTGAGGTTGGGCATGGAAATGCCTATGGATGCATCGAACAGATGCTGAGCTGTGTCGACTACGCGTTTGTGCTTGACCTATTGGATTCAATGCGTCAGTCCGACTAGCCACCAAGGGCTTGTGCCTCAAAGCATCCCGAAACTCTCGCTGGCAACTGCCTCCAACACCTTTAACGCCTGAAGGTTCTTGAGACGCTTCTGAGCCTGAGTCAGCATCGCTCTGCCGTGCGGTCACACAGCCATCAATTAGAGCAGCGCACACAGAGTTAAGAGGCCGACTTTTCAACCAAAGCAACGGTCAGGTCATCACCTTGAGTCTGTAGATAGGCGTAGCCCGATCCATCTGAGCGCAGTATCGCGGTGTAGGCGTAGGTCGCACCCCGATCATCCTGTTGACGAATCCGACCGATGCAATTCTCATCCTGAATGAATCGGCCTTGATAACCAGCCACCTCACCAGCGCCGTTGTAGGAGGAGACCGCGAGACCAACCATTTGCCATTCGGTCCAGCTCTCCCGCTGAATCACGGCATTGGCCTTCCATGACGAAGCAGCAAAGCTGCTACCTCTTTGCTGGCTCAGGAAGCTGCCGTTCATGCTCTCTGGTTCACAGCGACGATATGATTGGGGCATCCATTGTTCTCTTACAACGTCGCCAATTCGAGTGCTGAGTCCGAACCGAGGCAGCCCCTGTGCGGTGAGCAAAACCTTGCTTTCGTGACCTTGTTGATCTCTGGTCACAGTCAATCCACAGTCGCTTTCTGACCCCCAGCGACCTTCGTATTTCGTTTCGCTGTAGCTGCGACCAACCCGCAAAAAACGGATTCCGCTGACGGACCCATTGGGTAACCATGTTTCCAGTTGAAGGCTGCCCATTGGTTGCTGACCACGCAGACCCTGACTAACGATCAGATATTGACCTGTTACGGGAGCTGAGCAAGAGATGGTTGCCTGGACAGGCTGTGCCTGAACGAATGCATTTGAAAGAGCTGATGCCAGCAATCCAATCGAGAGGTGGCGAAGCATTGGATCAGTCGTCAGTCCGCGCATGATGCCGAGCTTTGCTTGGGTGTGATCCTAAGTGCAATGCTTGTCAATGCAATCTGTATTTCGGACACAGTTTGGCTTGCTTTTGTTGAAAAGTGTTCCTGTGGTTGGTTGACCATCCATGAAGTGTTCATTTCGCGAGCCCCAGAGTGATTCAGAACTCATTTCTGTCTGAGTTGATACAAATACGCAAGCTATTTTTCAACAATTTTTTTGACTCGAATAATCTTAAGAGTTAATATGGGAAAAGCATTCAAATGTTCTTGATTCCATGAACCCTTCCTGGAGATCTAAGCAAGGATTTTTACGCCCTGGTGAGTCAAGCATTGATTCAATACAGACTTTGATGGGTGATTTCCTTCGTGATAGGGATTCTCCCCATTTGCTTGAAAGTTTTAATGATCTCATGTCGAACAGCCACATTTCTGGTGGCTGGGGAGAAAAAGCTCCCTTCGAGAAGGTTGTAAGGACAAATGATGATCTTCAGGTGTTACTTGAAAATGATCACCTTTTAAGACATGCTCTATGTATCATTGAGCCTGCTGATCACGTTGGATTAAATAGTTGCGGTGAATCCGTGCGTGCGTCATTAAATGTTGCTTACTTGGCACAGTCTATTGCGGACTGTGATTCAATTTTGATTCCATTGTGGGACATTGATGATATCGATAAATCACTCCTTCTTCGGGTTTTGAGCCGATCGCTGGCGATCATTATTGAGGGTGGCCACCCTACGGTTAGAGATTCTTCGACTTTTAAGGATTTGAAATGGAGTCTTGTTGAATTACAGTGTCTTTGTGAGGAGTTGATACTCTCAAGACAAAGTAGAACTCCTCCAGTAGTGTTTATATGCTTGGGGCATCAACTTGCGGCTCAAGCGCACGTTAGATTAATTCAGAAGGCAACAGCGGAAATTCAAAGGACTTATCTGGATATATTTAAAGAAGAAACCTATCTTGCTAAAAGCTTGATTGATACTTGCAATGATATATGGAAGCTTGGAGAAGCCCTTGCTATCGTAAAAGACGAAAATAATGTAATCGCTTGTGGTTGGCGTGATCCTCAATTTGCTGTTGGCATAAATGAGATTCCAGAGGCTGGTCACTGTGAGTTAATGCATTATGGGAATGCAAGAACGCATGCACGTGAGGATCTGTCTGAATTGTTGATTACTCATGCGGTTTCTAGCGAAGAATACGATGGCATTATTGAAAACTCTATAAGCTATGAGAAGAACCTCAACATAGTGATGTTTCACACTGATGAGGTTAATGAAGAGGCGATGTTGTTTGCTAATTGGGCTTACAGAAAGCTGCGCAACAGCCTTGTGCCCTCGCGGAAAATCATTTCAGTATCACCGCTCGCTTGGCTTCTCAAGCTTCCAAGTTCTATCGAAATTCTGTGTTCTACAACAGTGCAAGGCAAATTATGTACTGAGACTGCGGCAACGTGTATCAGTTACCTTGATTTCGAAACTAAAAATGTAAGGAGATCATTTTCTTGTCAATTTCATCCGGAACTTCTTGATGACCTCAGAGAATTTAGTAAAAGTGGCTTACCTGAATACTCCGCCCTGAAGCAAGATGATGGCGTGCGATTACTCGTCCGAATTTTATATGAGGCAATTAAAGAGT
Source organism: Synechococcus sp. UW106 (assembly GCF_900474015.1). Lineage (NCBI taxonomy): Bacteria > Bacillati > Cyanobacteriota > Cyanophyceae > Synechococcales > Synechococcaceae > Synechococcus > Synechococcus sp. UW106. Next base: position 9,229 of record NZ_UCNV01000001.1, on the reverse strand, counting down.
AGCTACCAAAGTGAAAAAGGTTTTCAGGAAAATTTTTTGAAGTTTCTAGATTAGCATGAGCTTGCGCTATCTGGTCAACTTAAGAATGGAATTGGAGATGTGTTTGTAGGAAGGTACAACCTTTAAAGTACTGGTTTAAGTTTTTCACAATAATGATTCGTTGGTCCGCGCATGATGTCGGACTTTGCTTGGTTGCGCCCGCAACTGCAATGCTGGTCAATATGTGCAGCACTACGGCGCCAATGCCAGAGAGTCGGAGCTGATTGCTGCCGCTGAACGAGTGTTAGCCGGTGTTGCTAGTTGATTGCAGCCTTGATTGCTAATTAAGCCCTGACTATCTCTGCTCAATTGTGCTAGGCATTGAAGGCTAATTTGCTATCCTTTGGAGATGACTGACAAACAAAAAGCAACTAATAGAGCAGGAGATTTGCTAGGAAGGGTATAGCTTATCATCAGGATCTGGATTATAGTCAACTAACTCGCCATTCAAGCATTTCTGCCCCTGCCTCAGAGATCCCTTCTTATCGAGGTACGAGACTAGTTCTATCCTTTGACCATCTCCCACGTCATTGACTAAACCAAAGATGCTATTACCTGCTTGGATGGGTGTGCCTGCTGGCACTTCACACTTAGATTTCAGTTTGCCATTCACGCATTTGTAGACCTGTATTCGGCTGTACTTAGGCCCATTTCTATATATACTGCCCTCGGCACAAACATCATGCACTCTTACATCTCGGTTGCTTGGTGTTGATGTTAATGCAGAAATAACAGGTAGCTGCTGAACTTCTTTGCGCTGTGCTGTCGTACTTGCACCACCAAAGCGAACTTTAATATCGGCTGACACTCTGGTGTCGAAAGCTTCGTCATAGGAGATGTTCACACCAGCCGTTAAGCCATTGCTGATCTCATAAGCCAGGCGCCCAAGCACACCAGAACCATCAGCAGATCCAAGGTCACCATTTTGGTAGTAGTAACCAACAGAAGCATTCAGCTCAGGCGTGATGAAATAACCAACATCAAGCCCGTAGGTGTTGAGTGCACCGCCTTGGTAAAAGAAGTTGAGATCTTGTTCCGTATCACCAATAGGAAGTAAGGCATAAGCGTTGAAGTTCCAGTCATTGGAAACAGCTTCTGCATTGACTGCCACCTGCTGGAAGAACGCACTCTTTTCTGTTCCAAACAAAGGAATTCCTGTGTCGGTTCCGCCTGTATTCATCGGGCGGCTGTCATAACCAGCATTCAGCCCGTACATCCAGCTGCGGTCTCCGTTTAGCCAGCGGTAACCAAGTCTGGTTGATGTGGAGATGGTTGTACCTGCAACGTCGGTGTTGATGATGCTGCTGTAGCCCTCACGATCAGCAAAGTTGGCGTTAGCGAGAACATCAAGAAACCAGACGCTGTTGTCGCCAACAGAAAGCGGCAAGAACCCACCAATACCTGCTTGGTTCGGAGTGCCAGCGCCTTGCAAGGCACCTTGAAAGCCAAAGGTGGGCTTGACCACATCCTTAAGGCTGATGCTCATCACCCCGAGGTCATCAGCACTGCCGTCCTGTGCCTTCAAAGGCAGTGGGGCGATGGCAACAGCAGAAGCGAGCAATCCAACGGAAAGGCGGCGAAGCATTGGATCAGGCGTCAGTGCGCGCATGATGCCGGGCATTACTTGATTGCGCATGCAGTAGTCACCACTTGGGCTGACAGCGTTTCCACCCGCCTGACTTCTGCATGGTTTCCCAGGCTTCAATCGCGTTGTGGCGAAGCATGCGTCTGATGACTGGTTGTCCACCACCTCTGAGCGGCCTCATTTCCACCACGACCCATTGGGCATGAGAAGTCGGATTGGCGTTGGTGAAACTGCAGACCTTTCCTTGCTGGGTGTTCACCAGCCAGCCGACACCCTTCTTTGGTGCATGGCGATCAACAAGTGGGCGATCCTTGTTCGGCATCAATCAACGATGGCGAGTCAGCGTGCCTTTAAGGGTCTGAGATGGGGGATCTCAGTAACACGGTTTTTGGTGCGAAAGATGGTCAACTCCCTATTTCGATCAACCTGATACGTAGCGGGGAAAACCTTGCCATCGCTTACAACTGAGACATCCCCACCGGCAGGCTTCACATAGATGACTCGCTTGCCGTCAGAGAGGTATGTCACTTCCAATTCGCTGGTGCTTTCACGTACGAAACACGCCTCTGAAACGCCATTGAAAGTGCATGTTCCATGAAATTCAATGATGGGACGTGCGGCAGATACAGAAACCGAGCAAGAGCTAACGGCAGCGATCAGTACAAGCCGTAAAGGGTTCATTGATAACGCCTGAGCATTTCTACCAATACTGCAGTTTCGTCACTAAACAAGTTGGTGGTCTGCAAGTGGTCGGTCCTTGTTTGGCATGCCGACACGATGGCGAAATCACTTGGATGAGGTCGGCACACTGAGATGGTTTGCCACTTCGCCCATGCCTGCAGTTGAGATGACCTGCCTTCAATCACTGTCGGATCTTGAGCAACTGGAGGGACCGTGCATGGAGGCACTGAGCGATGGAGACCCTGAAGGGGTTGCGACGGTTATCCGGCTGGGGCTGAGCCATCTGGCGATGACTGCCAAGCGACTGACCGATGCAATGGTTCTGGATCGGCTGGATGCAGAGCTTGATCAGATCGACGCATCAACGTCTGCACGGTTCAACTGTTTCTCATAGCGCAAACCGTTCGAATGGTGTATATTTAGCAGATAAATAAGGGGTCTCTATATATAAGTTAAGCTTATGCAATATATAAACAATGCTAATCAATTAGGGGTTGACAATCAGCAGGGTTTGTGTTACATTAGAATTGACGGGTAAGGTGTATCTAAATGCCCTGCTTTGTCGTTTGTGGGTCTAGTCCCACGCAAATCAAACCGAAATCAAACCGCTGAGAACGCCCTTGGGGGCTGATCCGGCACCGCAACTTGACAACTGAATCCGGCGGCGCAACTGCGAAAACCACCTTTTGGAGTTAAGCAACTATGCGCCGAACTAAAGCTGAAATCGACAGCGTCAAAGCTGCGATCTACGAACTGTGCGAGAAATACGCACCCATGACCGTCCGCCAGCTGTTTTATCAGTTGGTTTCTCTGTTCATCATTTAAAAGACTGAACAGGAATACAAAGGCACGGTTTGTCGTCTCACAAAGGAAATGCGGCTCAACGGTGAACTGCCTTGGAACTGGCTGGCAGACAACACCCGTTGGATGCACAAGCCAAACACCTATGGCGGTCTCAGCGACCTGTTGGACCGAACACAGCGGAATTACCGCCGCGAGTTGTGGGACCCGAAGACCAACCCTGATTACTGCGAGGTCTGGATCGAGAAAGACGCCCTAACAGGCGTTTTCTATGACGTGACCAAGGAATACGACGTGCCTTTGATGCCCTGTAAGGGGTATCCCAGCCTGAGCTTCATCAGGCAGGCAGCAGAGACCCTTACGCGTCAGATTCACAGCCGATACAGACAAGCGGAAAAAGGGATCATCACTGATGCCAACGCGCCATCAGCCAATGTCTATTACTTCGGGGATTTCGATCCCAGCGGAATGGACATCAGCCGCAGCACTGAAGCCCGCCTGCGTGAGTTCATCCTTGAACTTTCAGGGGGCGATGACTTCCTGCAGCGGTATTTCCACTTCCACCGCGTTGCGGTGAATCATGACCAGATCGAAGCGATGGGGCTCCCGACCCGTCCGACCAAAAAAGCAGACAGTCGCAGCGCCAAGTTCGGTCATGACGTTTCAGTTGAGGTTGATGCCATCAACCCCGACACCCTGCGTCAGATGACCAGGGACTGCATCACTGCTCACATCAATGAGCACGAGCTTCAGAGCATTCGGGACACCGAGGCATCTGAGCGCCAATTGCTGGAGCAGGTCAGCAATTTCACCAACCTGCATGGCACCACCGCTCTCAGTGAGCGACTGGCTGCCTGACCCCTTGTGGGTCTAGTCCAATAAGCCGCTGGATTCAGGAGTCACCCAATCCGCCCCGCTCTGGAGTTAGAGCAAAACTTTTGAGGGGTCATCATTTTTGCTCTAGTTTTTGCTCTATTGCCCGTTCATGGTTTGTGTAAAAGCCAGCCATGGCAGGCAGTTGCAGCGGATTTAATGCCTGCATGGCATGCAGGGGGTCTGGAGTTCGAATCTCCTTGGCTCCACTGAGATCTCAGACACCGTCTCACGACGGTGAGTCTGATTTATAAGTCTGATTCCGTATTGAGTCCGATTTGCTCATGTGGACAGCGCACACCATCCGTGGTCGTCTGCTCGAGTTGTTACGAGCTGCTGCCTCCTTTACGGTGGTTTTGAACACCGATGGGACTGCTGTCGGCCAATTAGGTCGGCCAGGATGTGACCAGAGTCACCACGGATCCCGGAGTTCTTCCACTTATTGGGAGTAACTCCTATGGGCAAATCCAATTCGGAAAAAAGGCGAACTCACAAGTACGCCCAGAAGTAGCCGGCGACCAGAAATTTTGTCCAACACGCTCTCTGGCAGCACTATCGGCTGCTGGAGCGGCTCATCAACGATCCCTCCACGCCTAACCATCTCGATCGGGTCGCTGATGGTGACCCTGTGCTTCGCAAGCTCTCCGTAAGGCTGGCGTTGCTGGCCTGACCCGCAGTGAGCTTTTTGAAAAGCGTGATGACTATGTCGCGCGCCAAGACGCTGGTGAAAAGCCTTACAGCAGCAAGCTCTACAAAGTTGGCTGGCTTAATCACGACGGAGAAATGATCGACAGCCAAACCGACGAGTTCATTCCTTTCGTTCCAGTCGGCTCCGCTAACTGAGTTCGGGGCATGAAAACTGAACTCTGGCTGCCCACCAAGGCAGCAGCGGATGCTCTATGCATCTCGACGGACACGCTGAAATGCAAGCGTGAAATTTGCGGCGGTTTTCTTGAAGCCGGCCGCGATTGGTGCGCGGGTTCTACCCGCAACAGCTCACTGACATTCTGTGTTGAGCGATGCCGCGAGGCATTCCATAAACGCGGCACGCAGGCTCGCGGAGGGCAGAGCTGATGCCTGAAATTGCATGGGACATCAAACGAATTGAGGCTCAAGCCAAGAAGTGGCAGGAGATGGCGTCGGTCCTGCCAAATGACAGTGAACGCGTGGCTTGGTTTATCGAACAGGTCTCGTTGCTGAGTGCTTTTCACATGCAGCTGCAGGAGGTCTGCAGGGTCCACAGCGATGCCGTCGTTAACGCCTTCAACAGGGCCGAAAACATCGAACAGGTCCAGCTGATTCAGATGCAGTCCATCGCTGAACGACTTGAAGCACTGGAGAAAAAGTCATGAAAAAACCCCCTGCGCCAACAGGGGGCCAAGAGCAAAACACTGACTTCAACGTACCTGCGGCATTCAGCAATGGATGGCCCATGGCGTCGGAGTTCAGGACAACTTGGCCCTTGCTCGACGCTCGAACTCTGATGACCTGCTGAGCGAACTACTGCCAGCCCGGTCACCCCAAAGAGCCAATGCGGCGACGGTGATGCAGGTGCTGTCAGAGATGGCAGCACAAGGAAACGGTTCGCTGCGCTGGAACCTGATGACGCATGAGGTGGAAGTTGAGGGCATGGCCCTCTCCCCCACGGCGCATGACTGCTTCTACGTGCTCTGCCAGAGCCGCGGATATGACATCGCCAAGGGTGAAGCCATCGATGCACTGGACCTTGCAGCGCAGGCTGACGCGTATCACCCGGTGCAGGACTGGTTACTGAGCTGCAGTGACCGCGAGCCATATGACATTTGTCGTCTCGCCTCAGAGTTTCTCCGCCCCGCTGACCTTTCCGGACCAGAGACGATCTACGACCGGATGCTGGTCAAAACCTTGGTCGGCGCAGTGCGTCGTGCCTTTGAGCCGGGCTGTCAGCACGACACCTGTTTGGTCCTGCAGGGGGAGGGAGGCAGCCGGAAGACATCGTTCTGGCGCACGCTGTTCGACCACTGGTTCAACACGTTCCTAGGGCGCATAGGCAGCAAGGACGCGATGCTCACGGTTCATCGTTTCTGGGGGCTGGAGCTGGGTGAGCTGGATGGGATCACCAGCCAGACCCACGCCGGTCATCTCAAGAACTTTCTGAGCACCAACGTCGACAGCTTCCGGACCCCCTACGGACGAAAGGTCTCGCCGGTCCCACGCCATTCCGTTTTCCTCGGCACCTGCAACGAGGGGACGTTCCTGGTCGATCCGACCGGCAATCGACGCTGGTGGATCATCCCAGTCATGTGCACACGGCAGGACCAGATCGACACCGACGCTCTGGCCCGTCTCAAGCCGCGCATCTGGGCTGAGGCTTGTCGGCTTTTCTCAAACGACTACAGCTCGTACTTAAAGGAGTCTGATGAACGTTTAAACGATCTAATTAATGATGACTTTGGCGAAGACAATCCGTTAGAGGAGCACATCAACAGCTTCATTAGGAGCAGACCGGACTGCACACAGATTGCGCTAAGCGAGCTGTACGCGGAGCTGGCAAGGACATCGGACATCTTCCGGAAGATGACGGACAGACGTGGACAGATGTTGGTCAAGTTCCACATGACGAGGACCGGATGGAGTCTTAAACGGATTGCAGCGACGAAAAGCGACCCAACACGTCCACGAAGATGGTGCCGGTCGTAGGTAGGTCCATGGTGCTGTCCAGGGTCAAAAGCCAGTTGCTGCAGTCATAGGTCCACTGTCCTACTTACCCCTCCGCTCTAAAAAATATGGAGGTAGGGATGCACTGGAGAAAGTTTGGGGGGAGGGGGGCCACGGACTCGTGGACCTCATTGAGGCGTTGCGCGATCGACTTGCCGTCGCAGAACTCGGCGCCACGTTCCTTGGCGGTTTGGTCGGTGACGTGAGCATCCCGAACAAACGTCAGGAATTGGTTTGGTCGCGGGAGGAACCAACGGTTTGGCCCCAACCTTGGATCACTTGTTGGATTTGAAGAAGGAGGTCTCCGTTGACAACGCAGATGTTGCATCTTGCGGCTTCCTCACCACCACCAAGGTCGAGGCGGTTCTTGCAAAGGCCAAGGACTCGCAGAGCCAATACCTCCTCAGCCCATATAGAACTGAACTTGGCCGTTCCCAGATTGCAGGGCGGCGTTTTGAGGTCAGCAACAACGTCCCCTCAAACCTCACAAAGGGTTCAGGGACCAACTTGTCGGCTGTCATCTACGGGAATTTCGCCGATCTGCTGATCGGTCTGTACGGGACGCTGGAAATCTTGGTGGACGCCTACACCGACTTCGCCAAAGGCAAGACGGGAATCAGGGCTCTGCAGTCAATCGACATTGCTGTTCGTCACGCCGAATCATTCACAGCGATGCAGGACGCAATCGCATAACCGCGACAGCGCCCTGCTTGTGGTGCGTACTGGCCCGGGGCTTGGACACCCCGGGCTTTTTTGTTTATATGTTCGAAACTGGTTGATGAAGCAATGTCACTTATTGATCGGGCAAAAAGTCCTGGAGAGATTTACGTGTTGCTTGTTACTTTTGTTTTTACCGAGCAATTTGACAGAAATTTAGACCTGGAAGCGGTCGAAGAAGGTGCAATTAGAAATTTTCTTGAAATATCTCATTCATTTTTGGATGCACTTACTAATCATATGCAGCCAATAGGAGCTGCATTTTTTGTGTATACATTCATCCTGATAGTGCTAAGGCTGTCGGGGATTAAATCGCGAAGATTGATTGATATGCTTGCAATTTTCCTTACAGCATGCTGGATCGTTGAGCTTGTCATCATTAATCTACTTCTTATTGCTCCTATCAAAAGCCCCGTCCTTTTAATTGTTGAGCTTTTGCTCTTCATTCCAATTATTTTGATTTGTTTTTCGTGGTGGTATTGGCGAATAAATCATGGGCGATCTGAAAGAAATTTGTCGCCTGCAATTGTAGTAAAGGATGGCCCAGGGGCTCTTGAATATTTTTTCTTCGCAGCAGAGGTTTGCTTTGACTACTCTCAGGATTCATGTAAAACTTCTATTTCAAAAATGGTACGACTTTTAAATGGATTTGTAGTGCTTGACGTTTTTGGATTGACTCTTTCAAGAGCAGTAGATTTAGCTATAGGTTGACTTCAGGGTCCTTACTTGAACATCGGCCTCGGGTCTTCCGAAGGCGCGTTGTTTGTCTAGCCTGTTGTTTTCAAAACAGTAGACAGATAGGAACAGCTAGATGGAGTTAATGACGATTAGCGAGGCTGCAAGGCACCTCGGATATAAGTCCAGGTCTCAGTTCTACAGACTGCTTAACGACGGCTATCTGCACGAGCATGTCCAAGTGCAGCAGTACACGGGACAGCGTTTGGTTGACATAGAGGGGCTGCGGGAGAAGATGCAGTGCATCTGCCAGTGGCGCCTCGACAGCGTGTTCCTAAGGTGCAACGTGATTTCAATGGCTGAAGACAGCTAACCAGTTGGGGGATAAAGCCCGCTGAATAAATCCCTCAGATGGGGAAGGTGATTCCTAGTTGAAACGGAGATGGTGAAGAGGTCCAGGAGGGTTGACCTCCACAACACTTCAAACCAATGACCAACAACACCAACACCAACACCAACACCAAAGCTGCCAAGACTTCCTTCGTTTAGCAAGCTGCAACTGGAGTTGCATTCGCACTGGCTCCATTCGCACTTGCAGTCGGAATTGGAGCATTCGAAACTATGCAGCCACAGGCAGCTAATGCTGGTGGCTGCTACCACTCCACGGGCTACACGAAGCCTCACTGGACCTCCACTCCCGTAGGCCGCACAAACACTGGCCAAACTATCTGGATGACCTGCAACTGATGAAATGTCGGGAAGCCTGATGCCTATTGGCTGAAAGCAATACAAAACCCGCAAGGGAAAAGCAGGGGGCGTTGTGATTGTCGCTATCCATCTCCCGACAAAACCTCACACACACGACCCCGTCAGCAATGGCGGGGTTTTTATTGCTTGTGCAAAGCGGGGAACACTCAAGGCACCTACTCCTGACCCATGACCCGCGACGCCCGCATTGCCCTGTTCCTGGTGGATGAGCTTGTTGCTGCCCTACGCGTCAATGCCTCTGACAGGCTAAGGAAGCTGCATTCCAATGCCGTTGCTGAACCTGGATGGTTTGCGGCAGACGAATTCCCTAATTGTTGACCTTCTTCTTAGGTATGAGCAATATTAACTTCTTGAAATACAACTTGAAAGCTCGAGCAAGGGGTGGATAAGCTT
>NZ_UCNV01000011.1:0-219689 GCF_900474015.1 Synechococcus sp. UW106 | reverse complement strand
CGCCCACCTGCAGCATCGGCAGCAGATTGGTGGCACGTACGGAGGCAGGCAGATCCAGCAGGGAGCCCTGCTTGAGGAACTTGCTGCTGAAACCGGCAAAGGGGCCAAACAACAGCGACCGCTTGCCATCGATCCAGCGGGTGTCGAGATGGGGCACCGACATCGGTGGAGCCCCCACCGCCGCCTTTCCATACACCTTGGCCCTCTGACGATCAGCCAGCTGTGCATCACCGCAGACCAGCCAGAGGCCACTCACTGGGAAGCCAGCAAAATCAGCCGCCTCCGGAATCCCGGAGCGTTGCAGAAGCGGCAGGGCACCCCCGCCAGCACCAAGGAAGACAAACGGAGCCCGCACCTCTTTTTTTCCGGAGGGGCCCTTGAGCACCACGCGCCAGTCGGCTTCGGTCATGTCGCTGCGGCGCAAGCGCTTGAGGTCATGCACCTGGGTGCCGTACACAACAGTGAGTGCTCCGCTCTGCTGAAGCGGCATCAGATAGGCCCGGGTGAGGGTGCCGAAATCCACGTCGGTACCCCGATCAATCCGCGTCGCCGCCACCGGCTGCTTGAGATCTCGCCCCGCCATCACCAGGGGCATCCATTCGGTGAGCTCACTGTGCTCCTCGCTCCAGCGCATCCGCGCAAAGGCCGGCAGCCCCTTCAGTTGGCTGAAACGCTGACGAAGAAAAGCGATGTTTTCTGGAGTCCACACCGCGCTGATGTGCGCCGCTTGCTGCAGAAAGCTGCCGGTGTCGAGCTCGCCCCGCTCCCGCAGCGACCCCCAGAACTCCAGGCTTCGTTCAAACGACGCATTGATGGCCACCGCTTTAGCGGTGGCGACGGTGCCATCCGCCTGGAGAGGGGTGTAATTGAGTTCGCAGTTGGCGGCATGGCCGGTGCCAGCGTTGTTCACCGCTGCGCTGCTTTCCAATGCAGGGGCTTCGAGCCGCTCTACAAGAAGAATCTGCAGCTGCGGATCCAGTTCGTGCAGCAAGGCCGCCAGGGTGGCGCTCATGATTCCGGCACCCACCAGCACGGCGTCGTAACGAGCCTCTGGGTTGAACGAACCGTCGTGCTGCACCGGAGCTGGAGGGTTAACCGCTCTCGTCACCCTATGGGGCCACTCCGTAACCTTGGGATCCTGATGTCTGGTTCATCCCAATGAGCACTGAAACCATGGCCCTCACGCTGGAGAACGTGGAGAAGGTGCTGGATGAATTGCGCCCCTTCCTGATGGCCGACGGCGGCAACGTTGAAGTCGTGGAACTGGATGGCCCGATTGTGAAGGTGCGTCTGCAGGGAGCCTGCGGCAGCTGCCCCAGCAGCACGATGACCCTGAAGATGGGCATTGAACGCAAGATGCGCGAATCGATTCCCGAAGTAAGCGAAGTGGTGCAAGTGCTCTGAGAAGCATTTCAGTGAAAGCCGAATAAATTTAAGGAGGTCAAGTCGGCTGAATGGTCACCGAGGAACAACTCGCAGCACTCGATTTGACCCTCTGGCTGGGCTCGACAGAGCGAGCAGCGGAAGTTGATTTCTCGAACCAGAGCACGATTTCTCGGCGCCACCACAAGGTTCTTCGTCAATTCGGAATCGAGCTGAAACGCACCAAGCGTGAGTTGGAGGTGTCAGGCGACCTTCAGCTTCTAGATCTGGAACGCCAGGTGCACCAGATGGCTCGACTCAAACGCCGGCTAGGTCTTCGCCTCCAGGCTCCCTTCTGGCTTCAGAACAGTCCCGGAGTTGTTCCACCCGAGGGCTGGACAATGAACCCGCAGCGAGTGGACCTCAACTGCACAGATCCCGTGACTCTGTTGAGAGAGCACGTCCTAGACGCATGTCTGGCCACGCCGACGCAGATTCCCGACGATCGCGACGATCTCTTCATCCTCAAGCTGCACAATCGCCCGATTGAGCTCACCCTTCTGAACCGGAACAATCAGAGCGAATGCGACCTCGCGGATCGTTTCCAATGGAGCTTGGAAAGGGGCAATCTGCAGCTGAAGCTGATGCCCTTCCTCCCCGCCAGTTGTCGCGAGCGCTCCCAAGAGTGGTTTGAAGAGTTGCTCACGATCAACCAGCCAGAGCGGCACAAAACCATGGCTCTGCGGCCATCAAGGCATTCGGGACAAAGCTTCCAGATGGCTTATCTCACCCCAGAAATGCGAGTAGCTCAACCACTGCCCTGGCTGGTGGATCAAAACTTCGAGCCGTACACCTACACCGAACACCTTGTGGTTTTGGCGCAACATGCCAATGAACCGGCCGTACTGGCCTTGCTTGAGAGCCTTCATCAGCAAATCGGCCAATAAAACATTGGAGTTCCAAGCAAGGCTTCTGTCTTATTGCTGAACGTTCATCACGCTCTAGGACAGCTCCGTAGAATGTGATCGCACCCATACACCGCTGGTTTTTGTCAGCTCAGCGGAATCTCCAGCAGATCCCGCGTGCCAGTCGCGCCCTGCATGAACAACAACACAGCCGCCAGCACCGACGCCGTGACATGCAAACGGCGCAGGCGGAGGTCTCGCAGGATCTCAGGCAGGGCCGCTAAGGAAAGCAGCATCAGTCCTTTGACCGCGACGCCAGCCCAGTCTTGGGACTGCCAGAACGCCGGCGACAGGGGGTCGTCCGACAGACGCCAAACCTCAGGCTGCGCTCCCAGGGTCAAGACACCAAGCCAGGTGATCAGACAGAAGCTGAGGCGTAGGGCTGCCGCCTTGCTTCGCCAAAGGGCGACGAGGCTTGCCAGCGTCCCCAGAAGCACGATGAGCAGCTGGGAGGCATGACCAGCACCGCCGGCCAACGGCCCAGATCACTGTGATCGCGTCCCACGAAGGTAGGTGCTTCACCTGAGCGACGCTGACGTGTCTGCCAAGCCAAACGCACCACCATTCCAATCAAGGGATAAATCAGAACAACCGCCAGATCGGGATGGAGCATCCAGAGCCCGTCGGCTGTCGTCACAAGGTTGTTGTCACAAGTGCGTTTCCATGCTCTTGAAAGCTCAAGCATGGCCAGCAGCCTTGATGCCTCAAGTGGCCGCCCTGCGAATTAAATTAATCGATCAAATTAAAATCAACAAAGCGCAAAGTATCGCACTGCATATTTACAGAAAATAAAAAATGAATGCCTTAGACCACAGGCATGCCTAGCGAGCTGAACCAATGCGGACAGCACCCAAGCCGATCAACGAAGCAGCCAGGCTGAGATCACTCAGTGAATATCGAATTCTGGGAACAAAGCCTGAAAAGGCTTTTGACAACATCACCAGAATGGCCTCAGAGATTTGCCAGTCGCCGATTGCCCTGATCTCTCTGGTGGACGAAAAACGTCAGTGGTTCAAATCGAAGGTGGGACTTGAGGCCAGCGAAACAGACCGGGACATCTCCTTTTGCGCCCATACGATTCTCGATTCCAAACCGCTTGTTGTTGAGGACGCACTTTTTCACGAAAAATTCCGCGACAACCCTCTCGTTCAGGAAGAACCCCACATCCGCCTCTACGCAGGATTCCCCCTCAAAACCGATATCAATCACCGCATCGGAACGCTTTGTGTGATTGATCGCATTCCCAAATCACTAACCAATTCGCAATACAAGGTGATGGAAGGGCTGGCTGATCAGGCCACCACTCTTTTGGAACTCAGGCGCCGCTCACTGGCATTGATGGATGAGTTCTGCCAGATGCATCACCATCAGGGCTTAATCACCACCTGCAGCTACTGCAAATCCATCCGCGACAGCGAAGGATTCTGGCAACCGATCGAACGGTTCCTGATGCAGCACAGCACGCTGAATTTCAGCCATGGCATCTGCCCCGAGTGCATGAACGAGCACTTCCCAGACGTCCCAACGAGCTGACTCGATTCCTAGAACAGGCACGGTTGAGCCCATTGCAGATGAGTGCTTGAGAGAAGCAACACCACGAACACTTGACATCACCGGAAAATAAATTCGTAGTTCTGGTGATGCGATATGCGAATTGCAGATTTTCTGTATCGCAAGCTCGGGCTCAATATTTTCAAAGCTGCGCCACACCTGCAAACGCAGACCCCAGACATTTCCGCATCTCCAGTGGTCGAAGCAGAACGCTTGGAACCACCGACCCCAATCAACACATCGCTATCGGATGTGATTCACATCGGCCCTCGGGGTGGTCGATACAAAGTGGACGCCAAAGGTCGCAAGGTGTACCTCAAGGCCAGCTGAAGCTTTCCAGGCCCACAAGATTGCGATACAAACTGAGTTGAAATACTGATCGATTGCGTTCGGTATCAAACAGAACCATCACGCAACCAACCTGCAAGACAGGGTTGTTTCACATCGGGATAACGAGGTGAACGCTGGTCCTGCTTGCCCCATCCGATTTGCCATACCCAAGAACCAAAAGGAATCGCTCGCCGATCAATGCCTGACGGCAGCTGAGATCGAATGGCGACGCTGGTCTGGATGGCAGATGGAACGAACAGCAGAAAAAAAATTCAGAAAAAAGTGGTGCTGAATTCATTGACCCAGCCCTGAAACGATCACGCAGCAGGCTCAGCGTCTAGCGCCTGGCTACGGCCCGATGGTCTTGCCAACGTGGTGGAACCCATCCTTCGGCTCATGACTGTGCCGTGACCATGCGCAACCTCTGCCCTGCCCTGCAGAACAAGACGTACTTCAACTACGGCGGCCAGGGGCCGTTGCCCAGCCCATCTCTGGAAGCCATCACGGCGAGCTGGTTACGCATTCAGGAGTTGGGGCCATTCACAGCGGATGTTTGGCCCTTCATCGCCTCGGAGGTCAACAGCACCCGACGCCTTCTGGCCCAGTGCTGCGGCGTCCCTGCCCATCGGTTGGCCCTCACGGAGAACGTCACCAGCGGCTGCGTGCTGCCGCTGTGGGGGCTGCCCTTTGCTGATGGCGACCGACTGCTGATCAGCGACTGCGAACACCCAGGTGTGGTCTGCGCCTGCGTTGAGTTGGCCAGGCGCCAAAACCTCGCTATTGACCTGCTGCGGGTGAAACATCTGCGCGGTGATCAAGCCCACTGCGATGCAGCCGTGATTGAGGCGATTGCACAGGCCCTCACCCCACGCACCCGGCTGGTGGTGCTGAGTCATCTGCTCTGGAACACGGGACAGGTGATGCCGATTGCCGCAGTTGCCGAACAGCTCAATCAACACCTACAACAACCCTTCCTGTTGGTCGATGCAGCACAAAGCTTCGGGCAGATTCCCGTCGAAGAAGCTGCTGCCGCAGCCGATATCTATGCCTTCACCGGGCACAAGTGGGCCTGCGGCCCCGAAGGCCTGGGAGGCGTGGCACTTTCAGAGCGTGTGGTGGCGGAGGCCGCTCCGACCGTGATCGGCTGGCGCAGCCTGCGCGATGAAAGCAAGGCTGATCTGAACGGCAGCGATCTGTTTCACCACGACAGCCGCCGCTTTGAAGTGGCCACCAGCTGCGTGCCCCTGATGGCCGGCCTGCGCTGCTCCCTTGAACTGCTGGAACGACAGGGGGCAGCCGACCAACGCTGGGACAGCATTCGAAAACTCAGCGGAAACCTTTGGTATGCACTCCAAGGGTTAGACCACGTCACACCCCTGCTGGAGACGGCGCCCGCTAGCGGACTGGTGAGCTTCCACATCAACGGCGAAGTATCCCCCGCTGAGCATGTGAAGCAGTTGGGTGCCCAAGGGCTTTGGATTCGCGATTTAGCCGATCCCAGTTGCCTACGAGCTTGCACCCACATCAGCACCACGGGCGATGACATCAATGCCCTGGTGGCAGCGATCAGCGCCCTTTGATCGCTTCAGAGCAACCACTTCAGAGCAACTTCTGGTGCAGGGCTTGTTCCGCTTCCTCGCGATCATCAAAGTGCACCTTCTCGGTGCCGAGAATCTGGTAGTCCTCGTGCCCCTTACCGGCCACCAGCACCAGATCGTCGGCCTCAGCCTCTGCGATAGCTGAGGCGATCGCACTAGCCCGATCGCCCTCCACAAGAAGATCGATTCCGTCCGGAATCCCCGCCACCACGTCATCGAGGATCTGCTGAGGATCCTCCGTTCGCGGGTTGTCGGAGGTCACCACCACGCGGTCCGCCAGACGGGCGGCAATCGCGGCCATTTGGGGACGCTTGCCACGATCCCGGTCACCACCACAACCGAACACACAGATCAGCCGGCCGGTGCAGAACGGACGTGCTGCTGAAAGAGCGTTGTCCAAGCCATCTGGGGTATGGGCGTAATCCACCAACACCGGCGGCAGCAGTTCATCGTTCACCCCGTCCACGATCACTCGCTCCATCCGGCCGGGAACACCGCCGAAACGTCCGATGGCCTCCAGCAACACCGGCAAAGGCAACTGCTGCTGAAGCAGCACCCCTACCGCCTGAAGCAGGTTCATCAGGTTGAAGCGTCCCAGCAGGGGCGAGCGGAAGCATCCCTCTCCCAAAGGGCTGATCAAGCGTCCCTCCACGCCAGCCCCCGTCATCTGCAATTCGGTCATGTGCAGTTCAGCCGATGGATCCTCCAGCGAGCTGCGCCAACAGGCGGAGCCCAGGCGTTCGGCCAGGCGTGCACCCCAGGGGTCATCGCTATTCACGACAGCGCGCCCCCCACCATCAAGCAACAGAGGATCGGCAAAAAGCGTTGCCTTGGCCTCGAAGTAGTCCTCCATCGAGGCGTGATAGTCGAGGTGGTCCTGCGTGAGGTTGGTGAACACGGCACCGCCAAAGCGACAGCCCGCCACCCGCTGCTGCGCCAGGGCATGGGAACTCACTTCCATCGCGGCCAAGTTGCACCCCGCCGATGCAGCCTCCGCGAGTTGCCCCTGCAGACGGTCGGCAAATGCCGTGGTGTGGGTGGCCGTGATTCTGTGACCGGGCCAGCGGTTGACCAAGGTGCCGAACAAGCCCACCGGCTGGCCCGCCGAGGCGGCCAGATGCTCAATCAAATGGGTCGTGGTCGTTTTGCCATTGGTGCCCGTCACACCAATCAAGGCCATCCGGCGGCAAGGGTGATCCCAGTACGCAGCGGCAATCTCACCGATCCGGCGCGCCACCGGCTCTTGAATCACCACCACAGGGTCATCGGCTCCAGGAGGGTGCGCTGCTGCAGCCCCATGTCCGATTACCGCGGCGGCAGCTCCTGCCTCGAGTGCTTGGGCCCAGAACGTCCCCCCATCAACTTGCTCCCCTGGAAGCCCAAGGAAGAGACTCCCCGGCCCGACCCGGCGTGAATCAGTCGTGATCGCTTCCAGTGTGGGATTGGCCAGGCCTTGCGGCACCGCGATCCCTGCATCACTCAACAGGGCATGCAACGCCTGAGTCATCCCCTCTCCCCGGTTCTTGAGGGAGTTTTAAGCCGTTCAGAGCGCCGTGGACAGGCAGCGTTGCAACCAATTCAACAGTCCCTCACCAGTAAGACGCGGGGAAACCCTGGGCAGCTCACAACCATCGAGCGCGAGCACAGGCACTTCGAGGTCGTAACGCGCCCTTTGTTCCTGGGGCGTTCCTGGCGCATCGATATCAATCACCTTGAACGTGATCGATATCCCCACAAGATCGAGGGCGCGCAAGCGGGATTCCAGGCCTTCACACAGACAGCATCCTGTGCGGCTGAACAGCGTGAGCTCATGCATCAATCGGGCACCGGATCACATCCACAGGGAGTGAAGGGATGGCACCGAAGCAGCCGTTTCACGGTCAGCCAGCCTCCCTTCCAAGGGCCATGCTTCTGGATGGCCTCCAGGCCATAGGCACTGCAGGTGGGCGTGAAGCGGCAACGGGGCCCGATCATCGGGGAGATGAAGCGCCGATAGAAGGCGATGCCGGCCAGGAGAACAGCAGCGAGAGCCTGATTCATCGCCCGTCGCAGGTGGTCGGCGAGTCCGCCAGATAGAGTGCTCGATTCGTGCATCGCGGGAGATGCCTGGGACTGTTTCGGTTCCAGCATGCCCAACAACTGCACGATCTCAACAAACACCTTCCCACTTATGTCTCGTTACCGCGGCCCTCGTCTGAGGATCACGCGGCGCTTGGGAGACCTCCCCGGTCTCACCCGGAAGGCCGCAAAACGGTCCTATCCCCCCGGTCAGCACGGCCAAGCCCGTCGCAAGCGCTCTGAATACGCGATCCGTCTCGAAGAGAAGCAGAAGCTTCGCTTCAACTACGGCGTCTCCGAGCGTCAGCTCGTGCGCTACGTGAAGAAAGCGCGCGCCCAAGAGGGTTCCACCGGAACCAACCTGCTCAAGCTGCTCGAGAACCGTCTCGACAATGTTTGTTTCCGCCTCGGCTTTGGTCCCACCGTGCCTGGCGCCCGTCAGCTGGTGAACCACGGTCACGTCACCGTGAACGGTCGTGTGACCGACATCGCCAGCTACCAGTGCAAGCCTGGCGACGTGATCGCCATCCGCGAGCGCAAGTGCAGCAAGAAGCTGGCTGAAGCCAACCTCGAGTTCCCCGGCCTGGCCAACGTGCCAACGCACCTGGAGCTCGACAAAGCCAAGCTGAGTGCCAAGGTCACCGCCCGCTGCGAACGCGAGTGGGTTGCCCTTGAGATCAACGAACTGCTGGTGGTGGAGTACTACTCCAGAAAGGTCTGATCCAGAGCCACTGTTCAGAGATCCACGATGCGCAACCCTGGGGGCAGGGTTGCGTTTTTTTTTGGCTGATCCCCAAGCACTGCAAGCGCTCACCAGCCATGACTGGCTGGGACTTATCCATCCCGTGCTGATGATCCTGTTTGTCTACCCAGTGGTGGGGGCCACGATCCGGCTGGGGATTCTGGCGCGGGAAAAGCGATTGAAGATCAACCCGATCGCCGACACCGTGCCGGTTGAGCACGCGCAGCATGGGGCCTGGGTGACCGGCGGCGTACTGGTGGCAGTCCTGATCGGCCTCAGCCACAGCCTCTGGAACAACCATCCCCTGGGTCTGCTGCTGACCGGAAGCGCTGCGCTCTTCTGCTTCAGACGCCTGCTCTCGAGCCGAATCGTCTGGCAGCGCCTGCTGTGGGCTGTCGCCAGTGCTGGCGGCCTGCTTCTTCTGGGACTGCAACCTGCCGTGGAACGGTTCAGCGATGTTCCCTGGAGCCCTTTGTTCTGGCAGTCCCATCTCTGGATGGGACTGTTGCTCACGGGCCTATTGCTGAGCTCTACAGCGCTGCAGCCCCTAATTGGTCATTGCGTGACTGCGCGACGCCTTCACATCAGCAGTAATCTGCTGGTGGCCTTGCTGCTGGCCATGCAAGCGATCTCAGGCACCAGGAACCTTCTGCTGAGCGGGTTCTGACGATTGCATTTTTTGAGCAGGTAGCAAGAGAGGTCGCAAGAAAGGACTGCTTGGAAAACATGCAGCGCTACGCCCGCCTTGCCCGCATCTAGCGCTAGCTAACCCGATACCAGACCCACCGACCCGCAATGAGTACCGCAACACTTCACGTCAAGGGCATGGAGGCGTGGTGGGCTGCAAGCTAAACGCCCCCAGCGGAGATCGGAGCCTCATCACTCTGACAGCTCACAACAACGCAGGGATAGAGCTTGGCGGTCTGATTGCAGCATTTGGTACACCAGAGGGTCTAGATCACTTGTATGGTTGTCACGTTTTTTAATAACACTATGGACAGCAAGTTCGGCTTTTCTTCTTTCGCTGAAACCTGGAACGGTCGCCTCGCAATGATGGGATTCATCATTGGCTTAGGGACTGAGCTGCTCACTGGTCAAGGGATCCTTTCTCAGATCGGCATGGGCTGATGCCCAGAGAGGAAAGCGATGTTTGGGTGCCCGAGACACGTCTTGGGTACGTCAAGCTCTTTTACTTCGGGATGCTCGTGGGAGCTATTTGCGTTGGAGGCAACACTGCCATCAGCTCCCTGTGGTCAGCCATAGCCCAGTCTTCTGTGGCTTTTTAGGGCTCAACCTCAGCACCCCAACGAGGGTCAGTAGCGGACCAGCCCAGTACTCAGGTGGGGGAGCGGATCAATCAATCGGATTGAGCCTCGCGGTCCGACCTAATCGCTGCAGCGTTGTTGCACGCAATCCGCTCTGCCTCTGTTTTGGCATTCTCCAAACAAGCTTTGCGCTCAGGAGACAGACCTTCGCCACTGCAAGCAGCCATCAGCGAAGCAAGCAACAGGACAATCCAGGAAATCTTCATCGCATTAATGCAGAGATAATCTTCTGATAGCAATCCAATGCTGAACAGCAAAGACTCGCTCTTTGGACATCAATAAAGCAGGATGCAGCACCAGCAAGGTGAGACTTCGAGAAGCGGTGCAAGCTCTGGGCACCGACCCAAGCCAGCTGAAGCTTGGGTCTAACGGGTACCGAGATCAACAACTGTTGAAGAGGAAAGGTCCAAACCGTCCGCTAAGAGAACCCCACGGCGATGCAAGGCCCGGAGGGCACGGCGTTGGAATTCACGCTCAGTGGTCCACTGCTCTCCTGCTTTGGTGATCAACAACACCTGCATGTGCACGCCGAGGGCAGAGGTGCGCTTCACCCCCCGCAGCACCGGCTCACTGATCAACCGACTTCCCCAAACTGGGTCGTGACGGAAGGCGTCAATCTCAGCGTCGAGAACGCGGTACACCACTTCCAGATCAGGCTGGCGATGTGAAATCAACAACGTCACCAAGCTGCCGGATCGCAGCTTGGTGTGATTGCGCATCTGCAGGATGGATGCGTTGTTGAGGATGTTGACCCGCTGATCCAGGCAGCGGATCTGGGTGCCAAACAGGCCAACATCCATCACTTCCCCATCGATGCCATCCACCTCCACCCAATCGCCGATGGCACAGCGGTCCTCCAGGAGCATCAACAGGCCAGCCGAAAAATCACGCAGCACGCCCTGAAACACGAACGCCAGTGCACCCAGCAGTGCACCTCCAGCGAGTAACAGAGATGCCGACGTGGAGCGGACACCGGGAATATCCAGCACGATCCAGAGGCTCACCAACAACACCCCCATCACATCGATCAGGCGATGGGTGACGCGCACCAGACTCCGGTAGCGCTGCTGACGGCGGGCCTGCTCCTGCGGCGGCACATCCACATCGGCCATCCACTGCCGCAGCAGAAACATGCTGAGGCTGCGCAGCAGGAATGTGGCCAAGGTGAGGACCAGCAGCTTGGCGACCGCCAAGGAGGGCTGAAGCATCAACTCAATCCCCAAAGGAACCTGACCGGGGATCGCACTGACGCCCAACGCCAGCATCAACACCAATTCGGTGATGATCAGCATCAGCAAAGCGATCGTGAGCGCCTGCTCGGCATGCAGGCGAATCTCCACCCGCTTTAGCCGCTGCCGCTTCTCCAAGAGTTCCCGCTGCAGGCGCGTAATCCTTTGCCGCATCCGGTTCCAAAGGATTGTGGTGGCCACCACCAGCAGTCCCAACAGCAGCTCCAGCACCAATGCCATGCGGAAGCGTCGGATCAACTGAGCCGGCGCATACACCCTTCGGGCATGGTTCAACCGTTGCTCCAATCGCGCGCGCCAGGCCTGAGCCAGTGCCAGCTCCTTGGCACCATTGATCTCGGCATCAGCGGTGGTGACCGTCAGCAACGGGAACGGCTGATCCCGACCTGGCAGAAGCGCAGCCAGTTCATAGGGTCCTCGACCTTCGCGCAGCACCACCAGCTTCAGAGGATCACCCGAGCGGACCAAGCCATAACGCTGACCGGCACTGCAGATCTGATCTTCAACCTGAAGGAGAGAATCCAGCATCCATTCGCTGACGCGCTCGCTGAAACTGCACAGCTGATTGGGGTCGTACAGGGCCCGAAGGTTGCCTTCAATCACCCGGGCTCGTGTGGATGCCGCGATGGTGGTGCGATCACCGAGAGGAACCGGGCTGGCGACACTGATCGCCGGCACTCCAAGAATGCGCACTTTGGCGAGCTCAAACTTGCCTTCCAAGGTTTGATTGAGCTGCTCCTGGACCGAACCCTGGCCTTCCAGCTGAGGCATCAAATCCATCAAGGAGGCTCGACTGGCCACAGGGCCGATCAGCAATGCCAGCACCAAAGCCAATCCGACAGTGATCAGCCGCCGGAACCAACGCACCACGGGCAAAAAACTCAGTGGAACCCCATGATGCGCACTACGCCAGCTGTTGTCCCAAGACAGTTCGGAGCCAAGGAAGGCTGAGGCCGATCACGTTCGAATAACAGCCATCCAAGCCATCAATACACAGTCCGCCGCGGCCCTCAAGGGCAAAACCACCGGCACATTGCAGAGGTTCTCCACTGGCCACATAGGCCTCGATCTCGGCCTGACTGAGCGGCGCAAACCGCACCACCGTCTCCACACAGGCCAGCACCACAGGTTGGCCTCGACGAATCAGGCAATGACCCGTCATTAGCGATCCACATCCACCAGCCATCCGCTGCCAACGCTCAATCGCTTCCCCTGGCCCCGCAGGCTTACCGAACACCTGCCCCTCAAAACTGAGCACGGAGTCGCATCCCAGCACCGCAGTGATCTCGGCATCGCCAACAGGATCAAGCGCCTGAGCCACCGCCTCAGCTTTGGCCTGAGCCAGCAATTTCACCAGCTCTGCTGGATCTGCATGGTGGATCTGCGCCTCATCCACACCGCTGACGCGCACCCTATGCGGAACTCCCGCCTGCTCCAGCAAGCGGCGACGCGCCGGCGAGGCGGAAGCAAGCAAGAGCACGGAAACACACCACCGAACAACGCTCCTTAGGCTGCCAGGGACGGGAGGCTTCGCCATCGCTCACCCCACAGACCTGCTGGATCAACGCAGCCGCAGCCGGGCCTGCAGGGCGATGGGATGTCTGCCCTTCTCGGAGGCCCTCTACCGAGATCTTCAGCAGCGAGGCTTGGATGCTGGCGACCTCTGGAGCGAGCCGGACCGCTACGGCCGCAAGGAGCGCTGGTTCCGCAACAGCGAGGCCCTCGAAGACGATCTCCGTTGGCTGATCAGTGTTGGCGTGCTGCGCCGGGAAGTGGATGGGCAGGGGCTGACCAGCCGCTTCAGACTCACCCCCCTGGGTCGCCAGCTTCTGGATGAAGATCCTGCAATTCTGCAGCGTCAGATCCCAGTGCTGGATCGACTGCGTCACAGCCTGCGTCGGCACTGGCCGTTGTAATGCAAACCACTCCTCGCCCTCTCATGGTGCTTGGCACCTCAAGCGGGGCTGGCAAATCACTGATGACGGCCGCGTTATGCCGGGTGCTCCAACGACGGGGAGAACAGGCGCTGCCCTTCAAGGGGCAAAACATGAGCAACAACGCCTGGGTGGATGCCGATGGCGGTGAGATGGCCTACTCCCAGGCCATGCAGGCCTGGGCGGCAGGTCTTGAGCCCTGCTGCGCCATGAATCCAGTGCTGCTCAAACCCCGGGGAGACAGCACCAGTGAGGTGATCCATGGGGGCCGGAGCGTGGGGACAGCCCGCGCAGAGCACTACTACCGCGACTGGTTCCGTCCGGGTTGGCAGGCCATCCGGACCGGGCTGATGCAGCTTCAGCAGCAATGGCCCCAGGGCCGGCTGGTGCTGGAGGGGGCGGGCAGCCCTGTGGAGGTGAATCTGCAGCGCCGCGACCTCACCAACCTGCGCCTGGCCCAGTATCTAAGGGCCAACTGTCTGCTGGTGGCCGACATTGAGCGAGGCGGAGTCTTTGCCCAGGTCGTCGGCACGCTCGCCCTACTGCGACCGGTGGAGCGACCCCTGATCAAGGGCATCCTGATCAACCGCTTCCGCGGCCGGCGTGAGCTTTTTGATGAGGGTCGAAGCTGGCTGGAAGCCAACACCGGGGTTCCGGTGCTGGGGGTGATGCCCTGGCTCAACGATCTGTTCCCGCCAGAAGATTCCCTCGATCTGCTGGAACGCAAACCCACCCGCGGGGCCACCGATCTGGAGATCGCTGTGCTGCGACTGCCCTCCATCAGCAATTTCTCCGACCTCGACCCTCTGGAGGCTGAACCCAGCGTGAGGCTGCGCTGGATTCAGCCCGGTGAACCACTGGGGGAGCCCAATGCCGTGATTCTTCCGGGAAGCAAACAGACGCTGCGCGATCTGGAGGCGTTGACCAACAGCGGACTCGGCGACCAACTCAAGACTTACGCCCGCGCTGGTGGCTCCGTCCTGGGCATCTGCGGCGGAATGCAGATGCTGGGCCAAACATTGAACGACCCTGAGGGGCTCGAGGGCATCGATCAGATGGGGCTACAGAGCGGATTGGGACTCCTGCCCTTCGCGACCACGTTCACCGGCACGAAAAGCCTGCGCCAGCGCACCATCCACAGCCTTTGGCCCATGGACACGCAGCTGACAGGATTTGAACTGCATTACGGAACCACCACACCAGACCCCGGTCTTCAGCCGCTGAGCAGCGACCCTGGCTTGGGTTGGTGGACTCCCGGCCCGAAGCAATCGAGCGTGGTGGGCACCTACCTACACGGTTTGCTCGACAATGGCCCCTGGAGACGAGCCTGGCTCAACAGCCTGCGCCGGCAGCGTGGTCTCCAGCCGTTGCCCAACGAGCCCAAGAACCACAGCGCGCACCGTGACCTTTTGCTGGATCGATTGGCCGACGCCTTCGAGCAGCATGTGAACCTTGCACCATTGCTCCAGCCATGACCTCGATCCCCGTGCGCTGGCCCGATGGCCGCACAACTCAGGAACGCATCGGTCAGGACTGGTTGGTGGCCGCCAATGGAGCAGGCATCAACATTCCCACCGGCTGCCTGGGGGGCAGCTGTGGGGCTTGCGAAATCGAGGTGAACGGCAAGGTGGTGCGCGCCTGCATCAGCACCGTGCCCGCTTCGAAATCAGCGAAACTCTCCGTTGACTTCGCCACCGACCCGCACTGGTGACTCCCTTTCGACTCAGCCTGATGGCTCTGCTCACCGGAGCCTTGAGCGGCGCCGGTGTCGCTCTTGGTATGGGCTGGATCGACAGCTTGAGCCGGCTGCTCTGGGGAGACCCAGTCCTGGAAGGGTTGGACCGCGGCCTGCCCCTGGGCTGGTCGCTGCTCATCTGCGGCGGCTGCGGCTTGATCTTGTCGCTGCTGCATCGACCAGGCCCCACCACATTGCTGCCTGAGCTCCGGGAGACGCTGAACGATCTGAATCATCCCGACCAGGCTCCGAAGCGCGATGAGGGCCGTGGTCTTCTTGGAGCGGCCTTGGCCCAGATCGGTGGAGGTGCCGTCGGGCCGGAGGCCCTAATGAGCCGCATGGCCGCACTGATCAGCCAAAGGATTTGGCGCGGGCGAGACCAGAAACTCCAGGCGGCAACGGTGGCGGGAAGCCTCGGGATGTTCGGGGCACCACTCCTGGGGGGTGCTGTTGTTGGCGAAGCCCCCCAACCGAACAGAAGACAGACTTTCCTCGACCGCTGGCTGCCGGGCAGCCTCGGCGGCCTGGCTGGTTTTGCTGCATTTCATGGCATCGGTGCCGCCAGCGGCGGATCGCTCCAACGGCTCCCCTACATCTGGCCCAGCACTCTGGGGGAAGACCTCGGCACCCTGAGCGCAGGCGCACTGGGAGGAGTAATCGGCTGCGGGCTGGGTTGGCTGCTGCTGCGCTGGCAAGGCTGGCTCGAGCGTCGCCAACTCCTGGCCCACTGGCCCTGGTGGCCGCTGCTGACCGGTTTGCTGCTAGGGGCCTGCATGCATTGGCTGCCATTGGTTCCCTTCGCAGGAGAAGACCAGATGCGGCCCCTGCTGGAAGGCCAGAACTCGAATGAGGCCTGGCTCCTGCTGCTCTCCGCGATGGTGAAACTGCTGATGCTGGGCCTGTGTCTGGAGACCGGTTGGCGCGGGGGGGTGTTTTTTCCCCTGTTCCTGGTCGCCTGCGCGATCGGGATGGGGCTGCATCTGCTCCTTCCGGATCTGGGCAGTCTTGGCAGCTGGTGCGGAGCACTCACCGGTGCGTTGTACCGCTACGTGCTGCCGGCGCCGTTGGCTGTTCTGGTGCTGGGGCTCGCCCTACTGCAGGGGCACGGCGCCGCAGGCCTTCTCATTGGCCTCGGCATGGCTCAACTGATCAGGCTTCATGTTTCCCCGGATGGTGGCCCTCCACCTCGCCATTGAACACACGACTGGCCCGAATATCTGCCGCCTCAATCGTGGTGAGATCCAGCCTGGTCAGGGACTCCCCCATCCGCGAAAACAAACGGTTGGCCTGACGAAGACGGGCCCGATCCAAGGCATTGCGAATCGAGCGCGCATTGGCAAAGAAGGGCAGTTGACGCCGGCGAGACACGTAGTCCCAGAAAGCTGTTTCGGCCTCAGCGCTGAATTGGTAATGCTGTTCATCCAGAAGCAAGCCTGCGATCGCCATCAACTCGTCGTCGCTGTAATCCGGAAAATCCAGATGATGGGCCACCCGTGAGGACAGACCGGGATTGGAGCTATAGAACGTCTCCATCCGATCTTTGTAGCCCGCAAAGATCACCACCACGTCGCTGCGCTGGCTCTCCATCTCCTGCAGAAGAATTTCAATCGCCTCGGCGCCGTAGTCGCGTTCGTTATCCGGTTTGTAGAGGTAGTAGGCCTCATCGATAAACAGCACACCGCCCTGGGCCCGCTTGAGCATCTCTTTGGTTTTGGGGGCGGTATGGCCCACATACTGACCCACCAGATCGTCACGGCTGGCCGTGACCACATGGCCTTTGCGCAGGTAGCCCAGACGGTGCAGGATTTGCGACATCCGCTGCGCCACAGTGGTCTTACCGGTTCCGGGGTGCCCGGTGAACGACATGTGCAAACTGGGTGCCGTACTGGGCAGGTCCAATTGCTGACGAGCCTGATCCACCAGGAGCAGGGCAGCGATCTCACGGATCCGCGTCTTAACAGGGGCGAGTCCGATCAGCTCCCGATCGAGTTGGTCCAACACCTCAGCCAAACCGGAATCGGCATAGGCCGATGCCAGATCAACAGAGGAGGGCATCGATCTCTGCGGCAAAGGCACGATCGGCTTCGCTCAGCTGTGCATCGGGACTGTCCTCTTCAGGACGAAGGGTGATGTTCACGTAGGTGCGTCCGAAGCTGATATCGGGAAAGCGCTGGGTTGCCTCGCTGTGCTCGCCAAGCCTGTCGAGAAAATCGCGGGTGGCGTCGTAGCTATCGAACTCAAAGCGACATTCGAGGCACACGGGTCGTTTCCGCTCATGCCACTGATTCATCAGAGACCCCCGATCAGCCTGAACCTGTTGAAAACCTAGAGGAGCGCCACCCGCTGGCAGCCCATCAAGCGCCCGGCCCAGGACTCCGCATAGGCCCGATTGGCCGCCTGCTGCTCGGGATCATCGCTGTCGAGCGGATAGGGCATCGTTCCAGCGATGGCGGCATTGGTGACGCAGAACATCGACTTCTGGAAGCTGACGCAGATTTGCACATGCACATCGGTCTGCCCCCGACCGTGGTCGTCGTACCAGAGGCTTAGTTCCTCAGGCAGATGGCGGTACATGTCCTGCATGCAGAGGCTGGGGGGAATCCCCGCACCCATGCTCGGAATCGGATCGGCGTAAAGGGCGCCGTACTTGAAATCACTGATGTCTGGTGAGATCTGTCGTGCCTGGGCGTTGTACGACACCGTTCCCAAGAAGGGCATGCCTCGGAAGAAGACAGCCTCCACGTAGGGCACCGCCACATCCATCAGGAAGGTGAGGCCGGCTTCGGGCGGCAAAACCCAGATCTCTTCACCGCCGATCGACACCTTGTATTCAATCGGGCTTCCCGCAGCCGCCACCAAACCGTCACGGATGTGATGCACCACATCGTTGACGCAGGTGACTTCCTTAATCGCATAACGACGCGCCAGGTCGATGAAGATGTCACTCATCACCCGCCAAAACAAGCCGAGGCAGTAGATCGTGGTGAGCGACCGAATGGCCTCAGGAGCGAAGTCGGGATAGAGGCGGTTGTTCAGAGCGAGTAGCGGATCTCGAGCCGACTTGCGCTTGATGACCCGCTGGCAGGCCTCTGCAAATTCGGGCGTGTCCAGGTAGGCATCAAGCCCCCCGGTGCCGTGCCAGAACATCGCCTTCTGGCAGTACTCGGCGTACTCAAAATTGATCCGGTCACCCATCAGGTGGTTCCAGAGGCGCTTGACGCTGAACCCCTCATGGAAAAAGCGGAACACCGGGAAGGGGTTGAGCATCTGCTTCTCGCCCTGGTCCACCAAGTTCTTGCTGTAAGCATCGAGAACCAGGCCGTAGCTCTCCAAGACATTGACTACCTGAAGCAGATGATCGGGGGTGTCTTTGAGCAGCGGCGTATCGCTGAGCAGCCGGCGGATCAGCTCCTCCTGACACGGTAAAACCGGGGGCTGAACGGGGGACACGGATGTCGGGGTCATGACAGATCTCCGGTGATCAGGCTGAGGCCCGTTGTAGCCGCTTCACTGAGGTTCGAAAGCAGATCAGGAGCGAGGCCAAGCACCAGCACACCAAGGCTCAGGGCGATGGCTGGAAACTGCTCCCGCAACGCCACAGGGTTGAGGATACGGGGATTCACAACCTCGCCGGGGGCAATCGCTAGGCGACCGAAGAAGGCACGGTTCACCAGCAACAAGAAATAGACAGCCGTTAGGCCTGACCCAACCATGGACAGCAACGTGGCCAGGGGGAAAGGTTGGAGACTGCCGCGGAAAATCAGGAATTCGGAGATGAAGCCCGCCATCCCCGGAATTCCGGCGCTAGCCATCACGCCAATGATCATCAGTGATCCAGTAAGGGGAAGGCCGCGCTGGGGATTCAACAGGCCACGGAGAACATTGAGGTCGCGGGTCCCGGTTTGGGCGTAGACGACACCCACCACGAGGAACAGAACCCCAGAGATCAGGCCATGGCTGACCATCTGGAAGAGAGCACCCATCAGGCCAAGCGGTGTGGCGGCGGCGGCGGCAAGCAGCACATAACCCATGTGGCCCACGGAGCTGTAAGCCACCATTCGCTTCATGTCGGTCTGGGCGATCGCCGCCAGGGATCCGTAAAGCACGGAAATTGCAGCCCATCCCGCCAACCATGGAGCAGCCACCTGCCAGGCTTCCGGGAACAAGCCGAGGCAGAAGCGGAGCAAACCGTAAGTTCCAAGCTTCAGGAGAACGCCAGCCAGGAGAACCGACACCGGCGTTGACGCCTCGGTGTGGGCATCCGGAAGCCATGTGTGGAAAGGGAAGAGGGGAATTTTGATGCCAAAGCCGATCAGCAGAGCCCCCATGAGAATCAGCTGGGCCGTCATGCCCAATTCACCAGCCAGGATGGGGCGAAGGCTGAAGTCCATGGTCCCGGTGACCAGGGCGATGCCGAGGAAAGCCCCCAAGATCAGAACCCCTGAAACGGCCGTCACGATCAAAAACTTGGTGGCGGCATAGGCACGATTGGCACCGCCCCAAACCGCGATCAGCATCCACAGGGGGATGAGTTCCAATTCGTAGAACAGGAAGAAGAGCAGCAGGTTCTGGGCCAGGAAGGCTCCATTTACGGCGCCGGAGATCACCAACAACAGGGCGAAATACACACGGGGGCGGTTCTCGATCGTGCGAGACGCGATGGCGGCTACCAGGCAAAGCACCCCATTCATCAGAACCAGCGGCAGTGACAAGCCATCCAGCGCTAGGGCGTAATCCAGGCCAATGGCATGCACCCAGCGGGCCTGTTCCACCAGCTGCAGGCCGGCATCGGCTGCATCAAAGGGCAACAACAGCGCAAAGCTCACCAGGCACTGAAACACCAGCACCACGATGGAGACGTCGCGCAAGCGTGCGCTCGATGGCGATCCTGGCCAAAGGATCAACACGAGGGCCCCGAGGAAGGGGATCAGGAGGAGAAGGGAAAGCAGCATCTCGAGGCGATCAGGTGAGGAACCAGCTCACCGCGGTGAGGAAGAGAACGATGGCCAGAAGCACCGTGAGCACATAGGACTGGCTCTGGCCGCTGACGCTGAGCTTGAGGCTGTCGGCGCTGGCAAGGGAGAAGCGAGCCACCCCATTGAGCAGCCCATCTACAACATTTCGGTCGAACCAGGAGGCGAGCCGGGAGAAGCCAGCCACCACATTGACGATGGTGAGTCGATAGAAGCGCTCGGTGTAGAAGTCGTAGGCCAAGAGGTCTTGCCACCAGCGCAACAGTGGATTGAGCGATCGGGACCAGGCCTTGCTCAAGGGGAGCACCGCACCGGCCAGCAGTCCCAGCAGGCCGCTTCCCACCACAAGCGCTGCTGCCCAGAGGGGGAAGGCCAGCAAACCATCGAGAGACTCAAGCCGCACCAGCAGCAGCGGCGTGATCAGCACAATCACGGTGAGCGCCACCATCGGCAGGGCCATCTGCCAGTTGACCTCCGCAGCCCGCCGGGACTTGATCAATGCATTACCCATGAACACATGGCGGAACACCCGAACCAGCCCAACGGCAGTGAGGGCATTGGTGAGCAAGAACACGGCCATGAACGGCACGGAGCGCACGCTCAGCAACTCAATCGACTGAGCAAGCGCCAAGAAACCACCCAGAGGAAGGAAACCGACCAGGCCGGCACCCCCCACCAGGAAGGCTGTGGTGGTGGCAGGCATCCGGCTGCCCAGACCACCCAGCTCCGTGATGTCCTGGCAGTTGGTGGAGGCAATCACCCCACCGATGCTCATCGAGAGCAGAGCTTTGGAGACGGCATGGGTGAACAGGAGCAACAGGGCCAGCACCGGGATCTGCAGCGCAATGGCGATGAAGACCAGACCCATATGAGCAGTGGTGGAGTACGACAGCGTTCGTTTGATGTCGACCTGGGCCAGGGCCACCAGGGAGCCACCGATCGCACTGATGCTGCCGATCACGAGCATCACGCCGATAGCGATGGGAGAGAGCTGCAGGATCGGCATCACCTTCAACAGCACAATCGCGCCGCAGGTCACCACAACCGAATTGCGGAGAATCGAGGCGGGATTCGGGCCCTCCATGGCTTCGTCCAGCCAGAGGTGCATGGGGAACTGGGCACATTTGCCCGTGGGCCCTGCGACCAGACCCAGGCCTAACAGCGTCGCCGCCAGCGGGGAGAGGGTGTCCTGGGCGGCCCAGGCATAGAGATCGTTGAACCCCATCACGCCGGAGTAGCTGCAGAGCGCCACCACACCCATCAGCAGCAGCACATCACCAACGCGCTTGGTGAGGAAGGCATCCCGTGCGGCGGTCACCACAAGGGGTTGGGCATACCAGAAGCCCACCAACAGATAAGTGGAGAGCGTCAGCATCTCCAGCAGGAAATAGCTTTGGAACAGGGAGTCGCTGAGCACAACGCCGCTCATCGCCCCCTCAAAGAACCCGAGCAGCGCAAAGAAACGGGCCAACGCCCATTCCTTATCCATGTATCCCAGGGAATAGACCTGAGACAGCAGGCTGAGGCCCGTAATCAACTCGAGGGCCACCAGATTGGTGAGCGAAAGGCTGAAGCTGATATCCAGCTCCAGGTCGGCCACAGTGAGCCAGGGGAAGGCCAGATCGACTGGCCCTGATTGGTAAACCTCCTGCAGGATCAGGCTTCCGTGAACGAAGGCCACCAGGGTCAGGAAAATATTCAGATACGCCGCCGGTCGATGCGCATCACGCCGGAACCAGCCACAGGCCCAAGGCAGAGAGACCAACATCCCGATGAACCCGTAGAGCGGGATCAACCAGGCGGTCTGCTGAGGTAGCGAAAGCTCCGGAGTCAAAACAGCGAGCGGGATGATGATCGAGCTGGTCGCTAGATGGCCGGCGAATCTAAGGGCCGGTCATCAGCAAAAGAGCTCTTTGTGAACGGCAATGAGGTGGCTTTTTTACCTTCAGCTACGGCGGGCTGCACCACTACCGGCCAACACCGGTTCCACCTCGTTGTGGGGGCGGGCAATGATGTGAGCGGCAACGAGGCCATCACCGACCCGCTCGCAGGCATCAGCACCAGCACGCACAGCGGCATTCACGGCACCGGTTTCACCGCGCACCATCACCGTGACGTAACCACCACCCACATATTCACGGCAGATCAGGGTGACTTCCGCAGCCTTGGTCATCGCATCGGCTGCCTCAATGGCAGGAACCATCCCGCGGGTTTCGATCAAGCCCAAGGCCACACCGGGGACTGTGGGGGAAGGCGTCGCAGCGGGTTTAGCCACCGCCGATCTGCCACCTGAACCCGTGCTGGATCCACTGCTGCGGCGCGTCGTCGTGGTCGCGCGGGAAGTTGTTGTTGCAGGAGCAGCTTTGGCGGGGGTAGATGCAGCTGCAGAAGTGCTGGCCACTGGCTTCACATCCACGGTCTTGTTCGCCGCAGCAGAAGTGCGGGTGGTGCGACGACGGGGAGTAGGGGAAGGAGTAGCCATGGCTGTGTAGGTGTGGAAACGGAACGGAAACGGCGGAGGTAGATGGGTGGTCCCTATCCGTCCGGATTCCAAAAATCGATAATTCCACCGATGGTCAGATCGGTGAGGACGGTGTTGTCAGGGCAGGCATGCCGTGCCGCCGAACCGCTGGCGGTGAACACCCAGTTGCCCTCACGGGCACCAACGGGATCGACGGCCACCAGCTTCTTGCCCTTGTTGTTGCGCAGAATGCGCAAATGCATGTGATCAAGCCCTGCAACCCTGTAGGAGCAGATCAACGTGCCCATCACCTGCATGATTTCCATCAGCTGGCTTTGCCTCCTGCAGGCTTGCTGCTAGGGCTGGGCGAAGGAGAGGGCGCCGAGGTCTTCGGCGGATCGGGTTCCCAGTGATCAATGATCCCCACAATCGTGAGGTCACTTGGGTACGACTTGCTTCCGGCAGCTTCGCGGGCAGCTGAGCTGCTGACGCAGATCACCCAGTCGCCAGGTTTCGCACCGACAGCATCGACGGCCACCTTCTTGGTGCTGCCATCGAGAACCACTTGGAGATGTTTGTGCTCGAAATCGGGGATCCGGTTGGTGGAGACGAGCGGCTTGATGACCTTGACGATGAGCATGATCAGTGAGCCTCCGGAAGTTGCGGGTCGAGGGTGGAACCGACGACCTCGGCCGGAGCCGTCTGGTTACGGTCGCGAATGGTGAGACAAGTGTGGAGCAAACCCTCGTTAACGAGAGCTGCATAGCGATCGGCGATGGCCTCATTCACCCGTTGGCAATCAGCGATGGCCCGTTCTCGGGCTCCCGGGACACGGCCTGAGTAGTCGAAACGCACCACGATCGGAATCGGAAGATCCCGCGCCACATTCAGGCCCTTGAAAATTTTGACCCCCACATCGAGATCAGGAGCTCCCTCCTCAACGGTGTCGAGGTGGGCGAAATAAGTGAGGTTGCGCAGATGCACCTCCTTGAAACCGATACCAACACCAATGAAACGCTCCGCGTGGCCAGCATCCGGATAGGGACCACCGTGCAGATCCTGCACGTAATCGATCTGGGAGATGTTGTTGGCGATCAATCGGGTCAGGAAGGCCACCATCCCCGCATCCATGGGGGCAGGTGCGGAGCTTTCGACGGCTTCAGCAATTTGAGCCATGGCCTGATCGGCAGTCATGGATGCCGTGGCTGCATGCAGTTCCCTGGCGCAAAGCCAATGGTCGAGGACCATTTCGCTGTCACGGCTCGGGGGATGAACACGGATCGCATCGGTGTCGGTGTCGAGGCCGATCAAGAGAAGATCAACGGAAGCACCACAGCAGAAGCTGTTTTCAACCGACTCACGGAAATCCAGCAGTCGCTGATGACCAGCCGAAGCCGCCAATTCATCGTTGCTCCCATGGGCAGCGCAGCCCTGGTGGGAGGGGTCGAGGGAACTGAAGTGGTAAGTCACCACCTTCAGATAGCGGGTTGGTTCGGTGGAGGGATTCGGAGCGCCTTCGCGATAGCGACGATGCTCTGTTTTGACCCAACGATTCACCGTGTTTTCCACGTCAAACATGGCGCCGGCATGGGAGCGTCGACGCACAGCGCTGAAGGGAATGCGCAGGGCGTAGGCCACGGTGTGCGCAAGGCGCCCGTCAGCACAGGGGGTCAGATCAAGAAGATGAATGCCGCAGTCGAGCAGGAACTGTTCAAACTCTCTGGAGGCATCACTGCCAGTGGCTCCACTCAGGGGGTCGTCCTGGAAAAAGCGGTCGCTGAACAAGCGATGGCTTTCAAAGACACACCATGCGAAAAGGGCGCGCATGTCGAGAGGACGCACCCAAGCCCTCTGAAGGATGTGATCCGGCAAGTCGAAACCGAGTTCTGACCTGCAAAGCCGTTGGGCCTGGGGGATGAAATCGGTTTCATGCTGCAACGCTGAAACCTGCTGAAGCAGGGGAACGATCCGATCGAAACGTCCCTTGATCTCCTGCTCGTAGGCCTGCAGAAGGCCATTGGCCGCTGCATCCGTGAGCGGATGACGCCGATGGGTGATCGGCAGTGAGCTACGACTCAGATTGAAAGGAACAGACCGGGTGGCTGCTTTCTCCCGCCGCACCCAACCGGGCTGGGACGGAGCAGGACGCTGAGCGTCGTTCCTGGAGCGAACCCGGCCTGCAGCGACCGAACCACGATCCAATTGCGCTGCTTTGCCAGAGGTTGTTAAGGCACGACGCCTTTGCAAAGCAGCCTGGCGGGTCGACGACTCCATATCCGGAGCCATCTCTGCGGGATCAGTGATGTTGGCCAGCTGCTGAAGCTGGAGACGGGTTGGAGCCGAGGGGGCCTGAGGTCGCCCGCCACGGAAAGGCTTGGAGCGAACCATCAATGAATCAGCCCCGTGCGCCGCCGGAGACGGTGATCAGGGACCCCTTCTCGGTGTTACCGCTGGAACCAGTGACCCGGCTAACAGGCCATTCGGTCTCTTCATTGCGCTTGCGCTCAAATGAGGACATGGCACTCATCGGACCAGGACGGCTGGGATTGCGACGGCGCGCAGATGCACCCTCTGTACCGGTCACATGCTCCCCACGATCCCAGTCATCGCCTGTGATCTTGGTAGAAGACCCTTCACCGGTGACCCGCGATGCGGGCTTGTCCGTGGGCTCACTGACTACAGCAACGGTGGGCTGGAACTGACGTTGTTGCTGGCGGTTTTGGAACTCGCGGTTATCGAAGCGAAACTGCTCGGTACCGGTCACCTTGCCGCCAGCCATGTCAAAAGGGCCGGTGATGCGATTCCCCTCCTCGTAAGACGTGCCGGTTACACCGGAGCGTGCATCACGCTGCTGCTGAGCAGCGCGGGCGGGAGAAACCACGCTGAAACGGGTCCAGGCAGCACCCTCAGGGGATTGACCGTGGGTGTCGGTGCCGGCAGGGGCATCAGCGCCACAGGCAGCGGCCAACTGATCAGCGCCGACATAAGGAGTGCCGGTAACCGCTTCACAAGCGCCGCGTTTATCCCCAGTCATGACACCGCCGACTCCGGGTTGAATCCCAGTCATCGCAGCGGAAGGGGTTCCGGGACGCACAGGGGTGCGCTCACGAATGGCTTGGACTGCGGGAGTGCCGCAGTTTTGGCCGGCCTGCTCGAGGCCTGCATAAGGAGTTCCCGTGACGGCCTGGCAGCTACCGGGCTCGTCACCTGTGACGTGCTCCGAACGGCCGGTGCGGGTTCCGCTCACCACCTGGTTGCGGTTGGTGACACTGAAACCAACTTTGGCAGCTTCAGGCTCAGGCTTGCCGCCACAAAAGGCATTGACCTGCTCAGCACTGATGTATTGATCACCTGTCACGCGGTGGCAGGAGCCGAATTCATTACCGGTGACCTGGGAGGAGCGACCCACCAAGGTTCCAGTAACTCCCGTACCCGAAAGGGTGCCGGACAAACCGACTTTGGCTGCCGGACGGCCTTCGGGGAGGGGATCAGAACCGAGGTACTGATCGCCCGTGAGGCTGCGGTTTGCACCGGCTTCGTCGCCGGTGACACTGGCGGAACGACCCACCATCACGCCACTGACGGGACGACCTTGTTCCGTGAGGCTGTGACCCACCTTGCGGGGGGAACTCACACCTCCACCGCAGTAGGCAGCAGACTGATTGGCTGAGATGTATTCGGTGCCGGTCACGCTCTTGCAGGTGCCAGGCTCATCACCGGTGACCTTCTCAGAGCGGCCCACTTCATTGCCGGTGACACGGTTGCCATGGCTGGTGGCCGTCACACGCACTTTGGCTGGAGTCGTGGCAGCCGGAGCGGTCTGACAGAAGGTCTGGAAGACTTCAGCCCCCAGATACTCCGTACCTGTGATCGATCGGCAGGTGCTGGCTTCGTTACCGGTGGTTTTGACCGAGCGGTTGGCCTGGGTGCCGGTCACTGTTTGACCAGCAGTGGTGGTGCTTTCACCAACCTTCCAATGGGCATCAGCGGCAGCAGCCTGCTTGGCGCCATGGCGGTTGGGACCGGTGGGGCGAGTAACACCGGCACTCTGCTTGTTGCGAGCACCGGCCTTGGTGCGCAACTCGCGCACCTGCTGCGCCAGCTCACGGCTGGTGAGATCAGGGTTGGCCTGACGGGCAACAGCAGCGGCACTGGTGGACTGCTTACCGGCGGTTTTGCCGTGCTTTGCCATGGCGTCGCGGCGGGCCAAAACGAGGGCACGACTGGGATTCTCGATCGCACGACGCTTGGGGGCCGATGCACGACGTTCCGAACGCACGGAAAGCTTGGGGGCTGATGCACTCAATGAGGTCAGTGCAGTCTTCTCGGCAGCGCGCTTGCCTCCACAGCCACAACTCTTGGTGGTTTCAGCGGGTGCAGGAGCTGGAGCAGCTTTGGTTTGACGGGCAACATCAGCGCGGTTGCGATCGCGGCTGGTGTCTGCGGTTTTGCCGCGACGGGACAGGGCCTCCCGGCGTGCAAGCACCAGATCACGACTGGCATCGCGATGGGTCTTGACCGGTGAACTGCGCTTGGAAGGAGCAGCGGTGAACGCAGTTGTTCGCTGCGGAGCTACAGCAGCGGGAACAACAGGTGCGGAAGCAGGCTCAGCAACTGCAGCCGCGTTCGTGCGGGTGGGACGGGCGTCATCAACGGTGCGAACACGGTTGGCGCCTGTACCAGCTGCAGCTGAGGACTTCTTACCGGAAGTGGTCAGCGCCTTACGGCGTTCTAATGCGAGTTCGCGACTGGAGAGTCTTGCCATGTCCGCCCGAGGGAGTCGTCGTGAGGTGGAAGGGCACTTGCCCCTCCGAAAAAAGCTGGAGCCCTGATCAGGTCAGGGCTCAGAACCATGGGTCCGAAGGATCAGCGTCCTTCGAAGACCACAAAGCAGGCACCCTGGCTCTGGGTGTAGGCGTCGTAACCGACGATGCGCACGTGGTGATCGGGGTATGCGCGGTGGCAAGCCTCGAGCTCACTGACGACAACGTTCAGATCCTTCTCACCGAAGAAGGGGAGCTTCCAATAAGACCAATAGATGGCCATGGAGTTGCTGGGATGGACGTGCTCGATGAGCGGGCTCCAACCCTGGGCAATGATGTACGCGATCTGGTCGTAGATCTCGTCCTGGGTCATCGGCGGGAGGAAGCCGAAGGTCTCCAGGGTGGCGACTGTTTGATAGTCACCCACGGTGCTCTGGAAAGGCATGGGGATCCTGGGTTTAAGAAAAAGGGGTGGCCGGTTGCATCAACCGGCCGAAGAAACGATCAGTTCTGAACGTCGAGCTTGTCGACGGTGTCGAACTCGAACTTGATCTCCTTCCAGGTCTCGAGAGCGATGGCCAGCTCAGGGCTGTGCTTACCGGCTTCCATGAGGATGTCCCGGCTTTCCTTCTCGATCTCGCGACCGGCGTTGCGTGCCTTGACGCAGGCCTCGAGGGCCACACGGTTGGCAGCAGCACCTGCAGCGGAGCCCCAGGGGTGACCGTGGGTACCACCACCG
The DNA here is from genome assembly GCF_900474015.1 of Synechococcus sp. UW106. NCBI lineage: Bacteria > Bacillati > Cyanobacteriota > Cyanophyceae > Synechococcales > Synechococcaceae > Synechococcus > Synechococcus sp. UW106. The sequence goes on along the minus strand of NZ_UCNV01000011.1, from coordinate 191,906 downwards.
AACTGCAGCACGGAGTCGTCACCGAAAATGGCGACCAGTGCTGGCATGTGCCAGACGTGGATACCGCCGGAAGCAACGGCGAACACACCAGGCATGGAACCCCAGTCCTGATCGAAGAAGTTGCCGCGGCTGCGGTCTTCGGGCACGAAGGATTCGCGCAGCTGGTCGATGTAGCCGAGGGTGGTCTGACGATCACCTTCCAGCTTTCCGACCACGGTGCCGGTGTGGAGCTGGTCACCACCAGACAGACGCAGACACTTGGCGAGAACGCGGAAGTGAATGCCGTGCTTGGGATGACGGTCGATCACCGCGTGCATGGCGCGGTGGATGTGCAAGAGCATGCCGTTCTTGCGGCACCACTTCGACAGACCGGTGTTGGCTGTGAAGCCACCGGTGATGAAGTCGTGCATGACGATCGGCATTCCGAGTTCTTTGGCGAACTCAGCGCGCTCATACATCTCCTCGGGAGTGTTGGCAGTCACGTTGAGGTAGTGACCTTTGCGCTCACCGGTCTCCTGCTCGGACAGCTTGATGGCTTCCGCAACGAATTCGAAGCGGTTCTGCCAACGCTGGAAGGGCTGGGAGTTGATGTTCTCGTCGTCCTTGGTGAAGTCCAGACCGCCGCGCAGGCACTCATAGACAACGCGGCCGTAGTTCTTACCGCTCAGGCCGAGCTTCGGCTTGATGGTGCAACCCAGCAGGGGACGGCCGTACTTGTTCATCCGGTCGCGCTCGACCTGGATGCCGTTCGGCGGGCCGTAGCAGCTCTTGATGAACGCCATCGGGAAGCGGATATCTTCCAGACGGAGGTGGCGAAGAGCCTTGAAACCGAAGACGTTGCCGACCAGGGAGGTCAGAACGTTGGTGATGGAACCCTCTTCGAACAGGTCGAGGGGGTAAGCGATGAAGGCATAGAAAGACTCCTTGTCACCAGGGACGTCTTCGATGCGGTAGCAGCGGCCTTTGTAGAAGTCGAGATCGGTAAGGAGCTCGGACCACACAGTGGACCAGGTGCCGGTAGAGGATTCAGCAGCCACAGCAGCGGCAACTTCTTCCTTGGGCACACCTTCTTGGCCGGTGCACTTGAAGCAGGCCAGCAGGTCGGTGTCGAGGGGGACGTAATCAGGAGTCCAGTAGGTATCCCTGTACTCCTTGACCCCAGCGTCGTACTTCTTGCTCATGGGAAAACTCCGTTAGGTCGGTGAAGAGGGTGAGACGTTCGCGTGCCTCGTCAGAGGCTCAGCGGAAGATCTCAGTCCTTCTGACCAAGGAAGTTGCCGTTGCCCAGTGCAGGCTCCACTTCGCGGTGGGGGCGGGCAATGATGTGTGCAGCAACCAGGCCGTCACCGACGCGCTCGCAAGCATCAGCGCCAGCACGCACTGCAGCGTTCACAGCACCGGTTTCGCCGCGCACCAGAACGGTGACGTAACCGCCACCGACGAACTCGCGACCAATCAGGCGCACTTCGGCAGCCTTGGTCATGGCATCAGCTGCCTCGATGGCGGGGACCAGACCGCGGGTCTCGATCATGCCGAGGGCGATGCCCATGGTTTCGTTAGCCATTGCCTACCGGGAAAAGAGGTGGAATGTTCGCTGGGGACATTGCTCCGCCAGAACCCTTCCCGTCAAGCGATTTGGAAGACTTTCTTGATCACTGTCCATAGTGAACTAAATAAGCTGGGCTTATCACGCAGTGCCTCACTGTTCCGGTCTGCTGTGGTGGTTCCTGTGATCACATCCGCACAAGTCGTTGTCGAGCGTGGTGAAACTCCATAGCTTCACGCTGCAACACGCTCCCAAAGCCTTGCTGAGGGGTGGAATGTTCAACCCAAATGCGTGTTGCTGGGTCGAATCCAGAGATTTTTAAGTCCTACCCCCCAATCAGCCCGCACAATGGAGGCCCTCACTTATCGGCCCCCTTGTCGCTTCAGCTCACCATTGCCACGGGTAACCCCACCAAGGTTGCTGAAATTGAGGCCATGCTGGGTCCGCTTCCCATCCACGTTCAGCGTCAACCCGAAGACCTGGACGTTGAGGAAACAGGAAGCACCTACCGGGAAAACGCCGAGCTGAAGGCCACTGCAGCAGCACTGCGAACTCAAGGTTGGGCGCTTGCAGACGATTCCGGGCTTGAAGTGGATGCACTCCAGTGCGCGCCTGGACTGTTCTCCGCCCGATATGCCGAAGGCAACGACGCCAAAGTCCAGAGAATCCTTGCGGAGCTAGGCCCGTCCCTTTATCGCAGCGCCTGCTTCCGCAGCACGATGGTGCTGAGCGACCCCACAGGGACGTGCCGAGCGGCGGCAGAGGGGATTTGCTGGGGTGAGCTCCTCAGCGCACCGGCCTACCCAGGTGGCGGCTTTGAATCCTTGCTCTGGGTGCGTGAAGCCCGTTGCACCTATGGCGAACTGAACCCGGCACAACTCAGCCGACTGGGCAGTCGTGGCAAAGCAGCACGAGCTCTTGCACCTCAATTACGCCAACTTCTTGGCCTGAACTGAGCTCAACGATCAGCGAGCAGAGCGGTCAGCGCAATCTTGCGTTTCGGTTGACATGGTCGATGGCGCGCATCGCAGCTGCCGCCGCTTCCTCAACATCACCTTCACGCCCCGCCAGGGTGAGGCGTCCAAAGGCACCCACCGCTTTCACATCCACCAAAGTGATATTCGAGGATTTTTCAGCCTCGTTGGCAGCAATCAGCACATACCCCGCCGGCTCAGTCTCCAGGATGAACATGCTCATCCCGGCCTCAATCATGGAACCGCGTCGGTTGAGGCGGTTGATCAACACGGCGTGGTCCGGCGTTATCGCTCGAATGACTTCGGTCCAGCTCACCTCTGCTGGAGAACGCTGCTCAATGGTGCTGCCAATCGCTTCCAGCACCACATCTCCCGAATGGAGAACAGTGCTCTGGTCGCGGTGATAGAGGGCCATCGAACCGAAAGCCCGCTCCACCACCATCTGGCCGAGGCGAACATTGCTGGCTTTCAGAGCAATGTCGGTGACGCGGTGAACCGCCATGCCCGGAGAAACCTCCATCCAGAGGCAGGCGTCTCCAGGAATGGGGAGGAATCCTTGACTCACCGACCCCATGTAGGCCGCAAGTTGGGGTTGCAGCGAGTCGATGAAGACGTGGGTGCGCAGTTCGATCGACTGCACTTGGCTGTTTTGGCGAAGCAGCCGGGGAGACTCAGAATCCGTCGTGACAACACAACTTGCCCCTCCCTGCTGGGAGGTCACCTCAGTCCCGGTGACGAGAGCACTACCGCCGCGTCGCCGCTCCCGAGCATCGAAGCTGGCAAAACGGGTCATGGCGGGGAGTGTACCGGACGAATCCAGGGCAAACGGGCCATCAAAGAGTTAGAGCCAGCGGTCTTGCACCTTGAAAGACAGCCGATACCGTCCAGAAAACCTCTCGAGATCCTGCAATGACTGAGCAGTCTTCTTTAAAACCAGTTGATCTCAACGCTGATCAAGCCCTTGGGATGGTGAGCTTCGGCCTGATGCAACGCCTCGCCCAGGATGGGCAGGTGGATCTGCCCTGGCTGGAGGCATCAGGCAATGAAGACAGAAATCGTCTGCGTCAGCTGCGTCAACGCCTTGAGCTGACTGCATTGGCCATCGAAACAGGTGCCCCCCTTACCACGGCGGAAGTGAGCATGCTTCTTGGAGCCCGACCGGGAACGGAACGGGCGGAACGCGGCGGCCTCGTTGCCCGTCGTGTCAGCCGCAACGTTTGGCGTTTGAGCAAAACAGAGGAGAGCGAACGTTCAGAGCGTTACGACGGATTCCGCCGCCGCCTTTGATCGGCAAGCAAGCTCTTAGGCCAGGCCTGATCCCGAAGAGTTTGCGCTGGGTTTGGCATCCAAGCCCCAATCTTTTGCAGCTTGAGAGGTGAACGTCGCATGGAGCGGCCATGGCCGGGCCCACCCTGTTAAAGGAATCAGGACCACGGGAGGTGTTCTGTGGTCTCACCTCGATCGTATGGCTACATCGGCGCATGCCCGATGCCTTCTTTCTGGTGGTGGGATCCCGCACCTGCGCCCATCTGATCCAGAGCGCCGCTGGGGTGATGATTTTTGCCGAACCCCGTTTCGGCACCGCGATTCTCAACGAACGGGACCTGGCCGGCCTCGCCGATGCCCACGACGAACTTGATCGCGTCTGCAAGGAACTGCTGCAACGCCGTCCCGAGATCCGCACGCTGTTTCTGGTCGGTTCTTGCCCCAGCGAAGTGATCAAGCTGGATCTAGCCCGCGCCGCCGAACGGCTGAACGACGAGCTCTCCGGCCGAGTGAGGGTGGTGAACTACTCCGGGAGCGGCATTGAAACCACCTTTACCCAAGGAGAAGACGGGGCGCTGGCGGCGCTGATTCCGCTGCTCCCCGCTAGCGACGAGCGGCAGTTGCTACTGGTGGGCACCCTCGCCGATGCCGTGGAAGACAGGCTGATTCACCTGTTCCAGCGGATGGGCATCGAGACAATTCACAGCCTGCCTCCGCGGCAATCGACTGACCTGCCTGGGGTGGGAGCGGGAACCACGGTGCTACTCACCCAACCCTTTCTCACCGAAACCGCCCGCTTGCTGAGCGATCGCGGCGCCACGGTGCTCACGGCCCCATTTCCCCTGGGAGCCGAAGGCAGTCGGCGTTGGATGGAGGCTGCTGCCAATGCCTTCCATCTCCCGGAGGAGCGGATCGCCGCAGTGCTCGATCCGTTGATGGAACGGGCCCAAAGCGCCCTGGCTCGCCACCGCGCCGTGCTGGAGGGCAAGCGGATCTTTCTTCTCCCCGAATCCCAACTCGAACTGCCCCTGGCCCGATTCCTGCAACGCGAATGCGGCATGGAGTTGGTGGAGGTGGGAACGCCTTATCTGAACCGTGAACAGATGGCCGCTGAGCTGGCCTTGCTCCCCGACGACACACCAGTGATGGAGGGGCAGCACGTGGAGCAACAGCTGGACCGGGTGCGCGCCAGCCAACCGGATCTTGTTGTCTGTGGCATGGGCCTCGCCAATCCGCTGGAGGCCGAAGGCATCGCCACCAAATGGTCGATCGAATTGGTGTTCAGCCCGATTCACGGCATCGACCAAGCCGGAGACCTGGCGGAACTGTTTTCCAGACCGTTGCGTCGCCGGCAAATGATTCGACCCGGTCTACATCCGAGCAACCCCGACCAAACCGTGCACGCCTGATCCCATGCAACTAACGCTCTGGACCTATGAAGGGCCACCCCATGTGGGGGCCATGCGCATCGCCGCCTCGATGCAAGGCGTGCACTACGTGCTCCATGCCCCCCAGGGGGACACCTACGCCGACCTGCTGTTCACGATGATTGAGCGGCGCGGGCAACGTCCGCCGGTCACCTACACCACCTTTCAGGCCCGAGATCTCGGGGGTGACACAGCAGAACTGGTGAAAAGGCATGTACGCGAAGCCGTGGACCGCTTCCAACCCGATGCCCTGCTGGTGGGTGAGAGTTGCACAGCGGAGTTGATTCAGGATCAACCGGGCGCCCTGGCCCAGGGCATGGATCTGACCATGCCGGTCGTGAATCTTGAGCTGCCGGCCTACAGCAAGAAGGAGAACTGGGGAGCTGCGGAGACCTTCTATCAATTAATCCGCAACCTGCTCAAGGCGCAGGCCCCCACAGACATGATCCATGACTCCCAGGCATGGAAACAGGAGGGCCGTCGACCCCGGGTGAACCTGCTGGGGCCGTCTCTGCTCGGTTTCCGCTGCCGCGACGACGTACTGGAGGTACAGAAGCTGCTCACCTTGCACGGCATCGATGTGGGCGTTGTGGCACCGCTCGGTGCGGGGGTGGACGATCTGAAGCGCATCCCCGATGCCGATCTGAACGTTTGCCTCTATCCGGAGGTGGCCGAATCCACCTGCAGCTGGCTGGAGCGCAACTTCGGCATGCCCTTCAGTCGAACGGTACCGATCGGTGTCGGCGCCACCCACGATTTCCTCGTCGAAGTGCACAACCTGCTGGGGCTCGAGGCACCCGCTGCTGACGAGGGCTACAAACGCTCACGCTTGCCTTGGTATTCGGAGTCTGTGGACTCCACTTACCTCACCGGCAAGCGGGTGTTCATTTTCGGCGACGGCAGCCATGCCATTGCAGCAGCACGGATCTGCAGCCAAGAACTGGGCTTCAGCGTCGTGGGGCTGGGAACCTATAGCCGGGAGATGGCCAGGCCCGTCCGGGCGGCCGCCAAGGCCCTGGGTCTGGAGGCCTTGATCTGTGACGACTACCTAGAAGTGGAAGCCGCCATGGCCGAGGCAGCGCCAGAACTGGTGCTCGGAACACAAATGGAACGACACAGCGCCAAGCGGCTAGGGATTCCCTGCTCCGTGATCAGCACGCCGATGCATGTTCAAGACGTGCCGGCCCGGATGAGCCCCCAAATGGGCTGGGAAGGGGCAAACGTGATCTTCGACGACTGGGTGCATCCGCTGATGATGGGACTAGAGGAACACCTGATCGGAATGTTCCGCCACGACTTCGAATTCGTGGATGGCCACCAGAGCCATTTAGGCCATGCCGGTGGTGCCGGAGCAGCCGACATCTCCGCATTGAGCGACGTCCCGGAGGTCGGCCAAGATTGTCTGCAATGGACAGCCGATGGGGAAGCCGAACTGAAGAAGATCCCCTTCTTCGTACGGGGCAAGGTGCGTCGCAACACCGAGGCTTACGCCCGCGATGTGGGCTGCCGGGAGATCAGCAGCGAAACGCTCTATGACGCCAAAGCCCACTTCAAGGCATGAGCAATTGCACTCATTTCTTTTTATTTAATTGAAAGAAATTCTGCTCTTGCCACCTAGCCAAGGGCCAGATCTTTCATTTCTTAGTGAAAACCAACCACTGCACATCTGCTGCTGTTGAATGAAAATGACTTCTCTTGCACAGGTCGCTGAATGACCACGACTCTGACGCGACCGGCGGACGGCGAAGGCAGTGTTCAGGTCCACCAGGACCCGGAAATGAACATCCAGGAGGAGACCCTGGTGATTGCCGTCTACGGCAAAGGTGGAATCGGCAAATCCACCACCTCATCGAACCTGTCAGCCGCCTTCTCAAAACTGGGCAAGCGCGTACTTCAGATCGGCTGCGACCCGAAGCACGACAGCACCTTCACCCTCACCCACAAGATGGTGCCGACGGTGATCGACATCCTCGAGGAGGTGGACTTCCACAGCGAAGAGCTGCGACCGGAGGATTTCGTCTTCACTGGCTTCAATGGTGTGCAGTGCGTTGAGAGTGGTGGCCCGCCAGCAGGAACTGGCTGCGGCGGTTACGTGACCGGACAGACCGTGAAGCTGCTCAAGGAGCATCACCTTCTGGAAGACACCGATGTGGTGATCTTCGATGTACTCGGCGATGTGGTGTGTGGTGGCTTTGCCGCCCCGCTGCAACACGCCAACTACTGCCTGATTGTGACGGCCAACGATTTCGATTCGATCTTCGCGATGAATCGCATCGTTCAGGCGATTCAGGCCAAAGCCAAGAACTACAAGGTGAGGCTGGGCGGCGTCGTTGCGAACCGCTCTGCTGACACTGATCAGATCGACAAGTTCAACGAACGCACCGGTCTGCGCACCATGGCCCATTTCAGGGATGTGGATGCAATTCGACGGTCGAGGCTGAAGAAATGCACCATCTTTGAAATGGATGATGACGATGAGGCAGTGGAAGCTGTACGCAATGAATACCTGCGGTTAGCCCAGAACATGCTCGACAAGGTGGAGCCCCTGGAGGCCGTATCCCTCAAAGACCGCGAAATCTTTGACCTGCTGGGCTTCGACTGAAGAAATTATTTCTGCGTACCGGAGCAATAAAACCAGCCCAACTTGGCCATATAACTTCAGCCTTCCTGGAGTGTGATCCTGAATGTGATTGCACTCCAGAGAAATAAATCGAATTTCTAGGCAACGACCACCTCAATCAAACCACCTCTCCAAGGCTCATCGCCTGGAGAGAGAGCTGATACGAGCAAGCAAGTTTTTTCCCCCTGCTGATCAGGCTCAGGCCAAACCCACCAAGGCCATGGACAACTCCCACACCCGCCGAGCCGTCTCCGGATCCGTGGCCTTATCGGATAGTTCCTGGCTGAACTGCTGACCATCCTTCTTCTGGCGGTTGCCCCAGCTCCAGTGCACACCGGATTCAGCAAAGTCGGGATTCGCCACCACATCTGCCACCCGTTCTCCGGCTAAAGCCTGGGAGACGTACCCGCCGGTGATGTTCTTTTGGAACCAAGGGAAGATCGTCTGAAAGGCCTTGGGCGTATTGCGGAACAACGGGGTATCCGCCACGCAGCCGGGGTAGAGCGAGGTGAAGGTGATTCCCGTATCTCCGTGCAGGCGGCGGTGCAGCTCCTGGGTGGTGATCATGTTGCAGAGCTTGCTGTCTTTGTAAGCCTTGCCGGGCTTGAACGGCTTGCCACTGGCCATGGCGATGGGGTCTTTGAAACCGCCCTCAAACCCGGAGAGATCCCCCAGATCCGCCGGTGCAGGGATGGGAATCTTGCCCCCCAGTTCCTTGGAGTTGGCGGTCACGGTGCCCAGGATCACCACCCGCTTGGAGGGGTGGGTGGACGTCTTGAGCCGACCCAACAGAAGCTGCACCAGCAGGAAATGACCAAAGTGGTTGGTGGCCATCGAGATCTCATACCCCTGGGGAGAGCGCTCCGGCTGCTTCAGTTTTGGTTTGTAGACCGCCGCATTGCAGACCAAGGCATCCAACCGCTCGGGCAAGGCATCAACCGCTCGGCGCACACTGTCGAGATCACCCAGATCCATCAACACGTGCTGAAGCCGCTCCTTGGGGAGGTCCAGCTCATCAGCGGCAGCCGCTGCTCGCTGCGGGCTGCGATTGGCAGTGATCACCGTCCAGCCCCGCTTCACCAGAGCGCGCGTGGCATTCAGGCCGACACCTGAAGTGGTGCCGGTGATCAGAACGGTGCCGGGCGTGGACATCAAGACAGGGCCAGGAAGATTCTCAGTCTGCCGGTCAGCACTCAATCCCAACGCCGCTGGTCACGAATCTCAGCGCCAGATCACACGTAAGCGATTGGGACCGATCCACTGATCCTGCTCGCTGATCAGGCGCTTCTCGCCTCCAATACTGAACAGACGATCGAACCGCTGCTGCAGCGTGTCCAATTTGGCCGTCTCGATGGACACCACCGCCGAAATTTCACTGTGACGGTCCATCCGTTCCTGATAGGCCACGGACAAGCGGATCAAGCTCACACAGCCCAACAAAACGAGCCCTGCCTTGGCGGCCAGGGCGAGAAGGCTGCACTGCAGTTCTTGTTGGTCGGTCTGTCGCTGAATTGCTGCAGCCATGGTGGCTGCATCCGTGCGGGGAGCTGAACTTTGAGCCTGACTGGCGGTCACCGCATCAGCACGAACATCCGCTTTTAACGCAATCCGTTAACGGTGCCAAGACCAGCTCCACGCCCGTTGATATCACGAGCCGATTGAAATCAGGCTTCGTAGAGGCTGATGGAGAGACGCAGGGCCAGAACAGCGGCATGGGCAGCCACCACGAGGGCAATGAACACCTCAGGTGCAGAGAGAAGGGTTTCCATGGGAACCATGCATCAAACGCTCCCATTCTTCTCCGAGGGAGGGGCTGCAGGCCATCATTCGCAAAGGCCTGTCACACCAGCCCATGGATTCGGTTCTGATCGATGCCCCTGCAATCCGGTCGTTGGATCTGCGGCCGCTGGAGATTTGGAGCGATCAGCCGCTGAACACACTGCTCAGCCAAGGGCCAGTGCTCGAGCTCCGTTTCGACTGGCCCCGTGCCCAGGATGACCCGCGCGAACTACCGGAATGTCCGGAACCTCGCCTCTGGGCCCTGCGGGCGGATGCACGGTTCCCTTGGCTGCCACTGTTGCTTGAACGCGACCAGGGCAGCCTGATCCGCCATGTCGCCCTGGTGGTGCCCCACAGTTTCAGCCGCAGCGAAGGCCTGCGTTTTGATCCTGAGGCCTTGGAGCTCTGGGTGACGCATCGCTTGATGCTGCTGGACGACCTCTGCCAACAGCAGCTGGGACGGCCGATGCGAGGCAACCTCTCCCAGATGGCCGCAGCCCTGGGTTATGAGCTCGATACAGGGTTCTGGTCATTACTGAACTGTTGAACAGATGGCCATTCAGCTCAGCAAGAGCTGAATGGCCCGCCTTGAGCTGTCGATCGCCAGGATGATGGCGAGACCCTTAAGGCAGCGCACCAGAAGAGCTGCGTCAAATTGATCGAGACGGCTGGCTGCCCACTGGGCGGCAATGGCCGCCACCCCACCCAGCAGCAACCCCATGAGAGGAACACCGCGGCCCTCATGCAGGAACTGCAGAGACGCTGCGCTGGCTGAACAGAGCACCGCTACCGTGCTGAGCCGCACGGCCTGATGAATCGGCACGGATAACGGACCGCTCATCAGCGGCACCATCACCAGCCCCCCGCCTAGGCCCAACATCCCGGCGGTCCAGCCGGCGATGCAACCCACACCAGCCAACTGCGGTGCGCTGCTGTCATCGACGTCCTCGCTTGCGTCTTCCTCGGCCCGTTCCCGAACGCAGAACGCCAGCACGATGTACATCAATGTCTGCATCGCCAAGAGCATCCATCCCGCCGCAAAGCCAGCCAGGCCACCGAACAACAGGGCCGAGCCAAAAGCCGCCAAGCCGATGGCGAGCCCGGGCCGTGTCGGTACCCGCCCTTGGCGCAGGTGAGTGATGGTGCCCGCCAACGCCGTGGGAACAATGGCGAAACTGCTCGTGGCCAGGGCCTGATGGGGCGGGAGATCGAGCCAGAGCAGGAGCGGCGCAAAGATCAACCCGCCGCCAATGCCCAGCAGGCCGGCCAGCCCCCCCGCCAGCAGACCGAGGGCAATCAAGATCGGCACATCCCACCAGGGCACCATGGCGTGCGATCGATGCTTCCTTCCAGCATGCCCGCAACCGGGCGTCTGCTTCCCACCCAGCAAGCAGATGGACACACCCAGATGGCCTTGGATGCCTGGCTTCTGAAGCGGAGCAATGGTCCGGCGCTGCGTTTGTACCGCTGGGATGGGCCCTGGCTCTCACTTGGACGCCATCAACGCCAATGGCCTGACCACTGGAATGATTTGGCCCGTCGCGGCCGCCTCAGCCTGGTGCGACGACCCAGCGGCGGTCGGGCAGTGCTCCATGCCGGCGGTCTCACCTACGCCTTGATCTGGCCTGATGCACCACGACGTCGCCAGGAGGCCTACCGCCAGGCCTGTCAGTGGTTGGTCGATGGCTTCAAAGGACTCGGTCTACCGCTGCACTTCGGATCCGACCCGGCTGGAGCCGAAGCCAGCAACTGTTTCGCCAGTGCAACGGTGGCCGACCTGGTGGATGGATCCGGAGTCAAACGGGTTGGCAGCGCCCAGCGCTGGCAGAACGGTCGCTTGCTTCAGCACGGAGAAATCTTGCTGGATCCGCCCGCCGACCTTTGGTACGAGGTGTTTGGGGAATCGGCACCGGCAGCAGCCCCGACGCAGATCAGCCGACTGGATCTGGATCAGCAGCTGCGCCAGAGCCTGATTCAGTCGTGGCCTGACTTCTGTTGGCAAATGCAGCCCCTGAACACCAAAGAAGTTCAGGAGTTGGACGACGAACTGGCGTCCTGGTCGGAGCTCTGAGCCTGCATCGTCTGGACCATTTGAGGGAGCATCGCCAGCCCCAGGGGATAGCCATTGCGCTTGCGAGCCTCCTCAAGGATCGCGGAGGGGAGGCTCACCCCCAGACGCTTCAGCACTGCATCCCCCACATCCATACGATCGAGAGTGCCGGAGGGAAGCCCAGCAGCACTCATCACCAGAAGGCGTCCCTGGGATGCCGTCTCAACGGCCGGCACCGCTTCCACCAGAGAGGCGGAACACACGATTGAGGGCAGTTCAGAGAGGGGGCGCAGATGATCCTCGAGTCGCTGCTGGTCCCATTGCTGCACCGGCAAGAGCTTCAATGGCTGATCGTCAATCCAGCCCACCCAACGACCGCTCTTGCAGACGAGCACCCAATCGGCGGGTCCCTCCCCCTCGCTGGCGGTTAGCCGCAGCTGGCTGAGGCGCCGCAACGTCTGATCCGCCTCCAGCACGCGAAAGCGTCGGCCCGCCGCGGCCTCCACCTTCAACTCCCGCAGCACGTTCTGCAACTGCAGCATCTGGGTCTGACTGCGATTGGCACTCAGCCCGAACCAGCCGATCAACATCAGCAGGATCCCGTTCGCCAATACACCTCTCAACATGAAAAAGAGGCCGGCAAAGATCAGAAGCGTTGATAAAGCTCGTCCGGACGCCGACGCCACCTGAACACCCTTCTTCTGACTGCCACTGATCTGCCAGACCAAGGCCTTCAGGATCAGCCCGCCATCGAGAGGAAGACCTGGCAGGAGATTGAACAGACCCAGCATCAAGTTGAGCAACCCCACCTGGCTCAACAGCTGCGTCGCCAAGGGCTGGGTGTCGGAGAGAGCTGCAGCACCCACCAGCATCCCGAAGGCCAGCAAAAGGCTGACAATCGGACCAGCAGCAGCAATGCGCAGATTGCCCATCGCTGTGGGGCATTCCTTCTCAACCCGGGCAATACCGCCCAGATGAAACAGGGTGATGCTCAAGACCTTCACCCCTTCCCGCAGGGCCATCAGGGCATGACCCAGCTCATGCAGCAGCACGGAGCTAAACAGCAGCAAGGTTGTTAGAAAACCCAGACCCCAGCTGGCTGTTTCAGAGGTCGTGGCGGCATATCGAGATTGGAACAACGTGGTGAAAATCGCCACAGCGAACAACCAGCTGGGCTGGAGCCGCAGTGGAATTCCGCCGATCTTGAGCACCTGCCAGCCCTCTCCCACCGCCAATTCCGTCGTGTGCCGCTGTCGCGGGCTGTCATCCACGATCCTAGGGAGAGCAATCGATGCAGCCCTTGCGTGATCCCCGCCCCACTCCAGACCTCAAGATCTGTGGGATTACCGACCTTGAGCAAGCACTCGCCATTGCGCGCATGGGCGTACAGGCGATTGGCGTGATCGGCGTTGAAGACACCCCGCGCTACGTCGAACCATCCCAACGCAGGGCCTTGTTCAGTGTGCTTGAGGAGCAGCATCCGCCACTGCATCGGGTTTGGGTTGTCGCAGATCCCGACGATGCCGCTCTTGAGGAAGCGCTGAGCGGTGCAGGACAGCCCTCCGTGGTGCAGCTCCACGGCAGCGAATCAAGCGATCGCTGCCGGATCTTGAAACAGCGCTATCCCCAGCAGCAGTGGTGGAAAGCGTTGCGGGTGCGCGAGCCCGACGATCTCAAGCAGCTCAAGCACTACGACACCCATGTGGACGCCCTGCTCCTCGATGCCTGGAGCTCCGATCAACTGGGCGGCACCGGCCACCGGTTGCCCCTCGATTGGCTCAGTGAGACCGAGCTATTAGTGCCGTGGTGGCTAGCGGGGGGCGTGAGTGCTGAGTGGGTTCCAGAATTGCTCAGCAGAGTGAACCCTCAAGGCCTGGATGCCTCGAGCCGACTCGAAGAACGACCTGGATGGAAAAACCTCGGCAAGGTTCAGGCCCTTGTCGAGGCAGTACATCAGGGTTGATTCAGACCTGATCAGGTGCTGAGCAGCGCTTCTTGCTGACGCACTAGCTCGAAGAACTCCTGCTTGAGGCTTGGATCGTGGCGGAAATCACCGCGCACCACCGAGTTCACCATGCTGGTTTGGGGCTCCTTCACACCACGCCATTTCATGCAGTAGTGCTGAGCCTTGATGATGATGCCAAGTCCCTGAGGCTCGCAGAGCTTCTCAATTTCATCGGCAAGGATCATCACCGCTTCCTCCTGGATGTGCGGGCGAGAAAACACCCAGTCGGCGACACGCGTGAACTTGGAAAGACCGATCACCCGAGCTCCAGGCTTGATCCCGATCCAGCAGTTGCCCATGATCGGCACAAGATGATGGGAACAGGCGGAGCGCACCGTGATCGGTCCAACTGTGTAGATCTCATCCAGCTGCTTCACATTGGGGAAGCTGGCCACTTTGGGTTGCTGGTGGTAGCGCCCTTTGAACACTTCCTGCAGGTACATCTTGGCGACCCGCTCGGCCGTCTCATGGGTGTTGTGATCGTTATCGATATCGATCACGAGGCTGCGCAGCAGGTCGCGAACCTTGTCTGCAACTTCAACCTGCAACTGATCCAGCTCTCCGGGATGGAGGTGATCAGCAATGTTGTCGTTGGCCAGGAAGGAAACGCCAGATTCGACCAACCGTTCACGAATACGGGCTGAGACCTGGGGCTTTAAGAGCTTGTTGCCGTTGCCGTTGGAAACGCCGTTGGAAACGCCGTTGGAAACGAAAGGGACTGTAGTGGTCATGGTGTTCGTTTAAAAGGCGCCGGCGGCCGGCATAAGGGTGAGGTCTTCGATCAACTGGTTGCTGGGTTGCATCGCCAGATTCGCCAGTGTCTCTGCTGCCTGATCGACAGAGAGCATGGCACGACGATCGAAATCGCTTTGTACGGTTTCCGCGTCCCAAAGCGGTGTGTTGACGGCTCCGAGGGTGAGGGTGCAGGCACGAATGCCATGGCCTCGCTCCTCTTCTGCCAGACAGCGGGTGAAGCTGGCCAAAGCAGCCTTGGTCACGCAATACGCTCCCCATTGGGGGAAGGCATTGCGGGCCGCATGGCTGCTGATGTTGATCACCAGTCCGCCGTTCTCACGCATGGAGGGAACGACAGCAGAACAAACCTGCATCACGCTGGTGACATTCAGCTGTAGCAGCCATTGCCAACGATCCAGCGGCATGGACAGAAGTTCACCGGTGTAAGCAGCACCGGCGTTGTTGATCAACACGGAAGGGGTCGCCCCCCGCTGCAATAGATCAGCCATCGCCAAAGCGATCGCATCGGGCTGGGTCAGATCAATGGCTGCAGACGCCACAGAGACGCCCTGCTCACTGAGCTGTGCAGCGAGCTGATCAAGTTGATCAGCACTACGGGCCGTCAGCAGAAGGTCCCAACCCTGTTGAGCCAGAAGTTCGGCTGTGCGGCGACCAATGCCTCGGCTCGCACCCGTAATTAGAGCCGTTGGCAAAAACCGTTAGCAAACCGCGATACTTTAAGCCGCTTTCTCGACATCCTGTGACGTTTTTTCGAGAAAGCGCCCCATCGCCCTGAATTTGGAGTAGCGGGCATCGCGGAGCTCCTGTTCCGACAGGCTCAACAATTCATCGAGATGCCGGTCAATCGCCGCCCGCAGAGTTTCGCCGGCGTCCAACGGTGCCCAGTTGTTGCCACCGGATGGCTCCTCGAGCACCTCATCCACCACCCCCAGCTCCAATAAATCGCGGCCGGTGATTCGCAAAGCCGCCGCGGCATCAGGCGCCTTCGCTGCATCACGCCAGAGAATGGAGGCGCAGGCTTCAGGGCTGGCAACGGTGTAAACGCTGTGCTCGAACATCAGCAATCGGTCCGCAACCCCGATCCCCAACGCACCCCCGGAACCGCCTTCGCCGATCACAGTGGCGATCACCGGAACGCGTAAGCGGAACATTTCACGCAGGTTGACTGCGATTGCTTCACCCTGGCCCTGCTCCTCCGCTTCGAGTCCGGCATAGGCGCCAGGGGTATCGATAAAAGTGAGGATCGGCAAGCGAAAGCGATCGGCGTGGTCCATCAACCGCATTGCTTTGCGGTAGCCACCCGGAGCGGCCATCCCGAAATTGCGTGCGACGTTTTCCTTGGTGTCGCGTCCTTTCTGATGGCCGATCAACATGATCGGTCGATCACCCACCCTTCCGACGCCGCCAATCAACGCCTGATCGTCATTGCCACGACGGTCTCCATGCAGTTCGACCCAGTCGTCACAGAACATCTGAATGAAATCCAGCGTGCTCGGACGATGCGGGTGGCGTGCGACCTGAATCTTCTGGGCGGGAGTCAGACCCTGAAAGATCTCCTGACGCCGACGGGCTGCGAGGGTCTCCAGCTGCTGCAGCTGCTGCGACACGTCAACTTCCGAATCCCTGGCCAACTGGCGGATTTGCTCAATCTGCTGCTCCAGCTCGACAAGCGGTTTTTCGAACTCAAGCAGGGGGCGACGGGGCATGGCTCTCCGGGGGTCAGGCGGCAGTGGCCTGCAGGTTGGGATGGAGGTTCAGAGTGCTGAACCCATGGCGGACCGATGCCGCACCGATGAAATCCATCTTCTCGAGGGTGATGTTGTTGCGCCCCCAGCTGAAGTTGGTGTGACAGCGCTCGAACTCGAGCAGCATGGCCTCTGCGAAACAAGCAAACATCTGGCGCTGAGGTTTCTCCATCTCGGCGATGGCCATCATCGACCAACCAATGTCGCGGCAGAACTCAACGATTCCACCCTTCAGGACGTGAATGCCGCCACCAGCGACCTTGGTATTCAGATTCTTGGGGTAGCCCCCGTCAATCATCAAACAAGGCTTCTTCAAACTGTTGTGATCGATCTCAAGGGTCCGGGGCATGCTCGCCACCCAGACGACCACATCAGCTTCCGGCAGAGCCTCATCGAGCGTCAAGATCCTTCCACTGCCGAGTTCCTGTTGCAGGTCCAACAACGGTTTCTGCTGACGCGCCACTAATAACAGTTCTTCGACACCGGTACGCGCCTGCAGCCAACGGCAGACGGCGGAGCCAATGTCACCGGTCGCTCCAACAACGGCGACCTTGGCCTTACTTAGGTCGATACCGAGAGTTGGCGCGTTGTTCTCCACCTGGCGGCAGATCACCCAGGCCGTATGTGTGTTCCCTGTGGTGAAACGCTGCCAATCCAGGGTGGTACTGCGCACCGTCTGGTGCTGAAGCAGATTGAAATTCTCGAAAATGATCGAGGTGAAACCGCCCAGGGCGGTGATGTTGATGCCCTTCTTCTGGGCAAGTTCCATCGCGTTGAGCACCTTGCGCCGAGCCGTCTTAAAACGGCTCAGCATCTCGGGCACGAAGCAAGAGTCGATGTAGGCACCCTCAATGGTCGTGCCCGTTGGACTCGTGACTTCGACGTGCTCAACAAGCTGCGGAGGTGCGCTGCACCACACATCGAGATCTCCGTCCGAAATGTGATCGAAACCGAGTTCCATTGCCTTGCGGCGAGCGGCCTCAAAACTCGTTGAATGTCCGATCAGACCAAACATGTACTACCGCTGACGTCTCAAAGAACACCTCGAGGAACCATGCTCCCACGCCAACCGGTATCGACGGCAACGTGCCTGTCGAAAAACCGGCGTTAATTGGGTCCTCAACTGGCCTAAACGGCCAGAGCTGCCGCCGCCATCCGGGCGATGTCACGGGACGTGAAGCCGATTTCACCCAAAGCTTCCTGGTAGGCGATCAGGAAATCTTCGATCAGATCTTCTTTTTCCATATGGAGGACGGCAGCGTCAGCAGCCACGTCTTCCAGCATCGAGCGGATTAGGGGAAGGTTGGCCTTGTTTGCTTCGAAGAGCTCATCCTTGCTGGTTTCGAAGTTGGCCTTCAGCCATTCCTGGCCATAGTTCAGATGGGTGTACTCATCTTTGACAACACCTTCAGTGATCTTGCGAGCGAAGGGATCAGCAACGGGGATATAGATGTGATAAGCCGAAATGGCGAACGCTTCGATCAACAGAGCCTGGATCAACAGGCAAGTAACCACCTTGCCTTCCTTGAGCGCAGCTTGGAAGTTGCCGTGAAGCGGTTCGAAGAACTTCTTGGCAAAAGGAAGGTCAGCTTCAACGCCCAGGTTCCGGCCGCAGGAGGTGAAGCCCTTCATGTGCTTCATTTCCATCCGTGCCAGGCGCTTGAGCTCCTCAGCCTGGTCGGGGATCAGCGTCCCAAGAGAGATGTAGTTGTCGTGGGCTTCCTGCTCGCCCTCGATAACAATGGCGTTGATCCGGCTGTAGGCGTCCTTATAGGCAGCGGTTGTGAAATCGGGCAGTGCGTCTTGGCCCTCCAGCACAGGTGCTTCAGGTGCGTTGAGGGTCGTCATAGGACGCTTGCTACCGCTTCAGTGGGACCGACAATAACCAGTGCCCCAAGAGTTGGGGACACATGCGTCCAAAGTTCAGGACTTGAGCGCGCCGTTGGACGGGTTGGTGAGCAGGCTTTGGGAGGGGGGCCAGTCACTCGCCATAAGGGTCTGAAAACGCGCCTGCCAATGGCGGATAAGACGTTCCTCCAATCTGCGGCCCAGGTCTGTCGATGCCGGACGCGCATCCCCGATCACTCCCGACACGCTGAGATCGTCGGTGAGCCAAGCGCAGGGTGCCGCTCCTTCGAGGCTCCACCCCTCCGGCGGTTCCTGAGAGGAGCCAGACGATACAAGTCCATCCACAGGGCGGGCTGAACCGACCAGGTCTGGCTCGAGCTGCAACATCAAGCTGGTTTCGGCTTGGCCGGCATGCAAACCATGGAGCAACTCCTCTTCTGGCAGCAGATCAGCCAACCCTTCCACACCACTCCAAAGAAAACAGGGAAGAACAGCCAGCGATGGGCTGCGAGCCCGCAGCTGGCGGGCCGCAACCTGCAACAAACCGATTTGGCCGCCGTGAGCATTGAACAGAACGAGGCGTTGCATCCCCATCGCCGCCAATTGCATGCCCACCTGGTCGACCAATTCCAGAATGAGAGGAGCCGAAAGGCTGAGAGTGCCAGAGAAATTCTTGTGCTCGGGCGAAAAGCCAAGGGCCTGACAAGGCATCCGCCAAAGCGGCAGAGCTGGATCAAGCCCGAGCAGAACCGAATCAAGGATGCTTTCAGCGAATACTGCATCCGTCGACAACGGCAGATGAGGTCCGTGTTGCTCACAGGCTCCGAATGGCCAGATCACCGTGGCACCAGGCCGGGTGGCAGCATTTCTGGCCTCGGGCCATGTCAGCTGATCAAATCGCTTTCGGAGCTGGTCCATGGAGTTACACAGGCAGGAGGGTGCTGATCCCAGCCCAGCCTGTCAAAATGGTCGATCGATGACCCCGATGGTCCATGCCCGCAGCCGGCAGTCCGCAGCCCAACCGCCCCAAGGCACCAAAGCCGGCAGCGACCAAACCGCTGCAGGTAATGCAGATTAATCGCCGTGAAGAGCAGGAGCAGCTCGCACGGGAGGCAGCAGAAGCGCGCGCGGCAGCCGAGGCAGCGGCTGAAAAAGCACGAATCCTGGAGGAGCGGGCTGGTCTAGCCATGCCGCCAAAGCCGGCCCAACAAGACGGAAGAACGTCTCCCAGCACGGACGATGACGCCCGGTTCGACATGGGTGCCATGGAAGGCATGACCATGGCCGACTTGATGGGTGCGCCTGATCAGCAACCCAAGAAGGAGCAGCGCAATCAACCGCGCAGCGTTGATGATTTCGATTTCGATGAAGAAGCCTTCCTCGCCGCTCTGGACGAGAACGCTCCTGTGGGCACGACAGGGGAGGTGATCAAGGGCACGGTGATCGGTATCGAAAACGATGGCGTGTATGTCGATATCGGCGGTAAAGCCCCTGGCTACATGCCCAAGAGCGAGGCAGGCCTTGGCGTTGTGACCAACTTCCGGGAACGCTTCCCGAAAGGCCTGGAAGTCGAGGTTCTGGTGACCCGTGAGCAGAACGCTGATGGGATGGTCACGATCAGCTGCCGCGCCCTGGAGCTGCGCAAGAGCTGGGACCGGGTGAAGGAGATGGAGAAGCAGGGGAAAGTCGTTCAGGTCATTGTGAATGGCTTCAACCGCGGCGGTGTCACCTGCGATCTCGAAGGACTGCGCGGCTTTATCCCCCGCTCACAACTCCAAGACGGTGAAAACCATCAAGAGCTGGTGGGCAAGACCATGGGAGTGGCCTTCATCGAGGTCAATTCCGAGACACGCAAGCTGGTGCTATCCGAGAAACGTGCTGCCGTTGCTGAACGGTTCCAGGATTTGGAAGTGGGGCAACTGGTGGAAGGGCAGGTTGCAGCGGTCAAGCCCTATGGCCTGTTCATTGATCTCGGAGGCATCAGCGGTCTGTTGCATCAATCGGCGATCACCAATGGCAGCCTGCGCTCGATCCGTGAGGTCTTCGATCAGGGTGATCGGGTGTCGGCCCTGATCACAGAACTGGACCCGGGACGGGGACGCATCGGCCTCAACACAGCACTGCTGGAAGGCCCCCCCGGAGAGCTACTCATCGAAAAAGACAAAGTGATGGCTGAAGCAGCCGATCGCGCCAGCCGGGCACAAAGCGTTTTGAAGCAGCAGGAGCAATCCGCCGGATGAGCACTGCTGCCCTGACAGCCGCTGAGGACTGGGAACTTGATTTCTATTCCCGACCAATCCTGGAGGCCGATGGCCGAAAGCGCTGGGAACTTCTGATCACCTCCACCCCTGCTGTGAGCGGCGACGCACCACCGTTTCGCTTCGCCAAGGTTTGTCCCTCCGGTGAGGTGAATTCACTGTGGTTAAGCCAAGCCCTAGCGGAAGCCAAGGAGGCGTCCGCTAGTGGGGGCTGGGGATCCCCCGTGCGCCTGCGTTGCTGGCGCAGTTCGATGCGAACGATGGTGCAACGGGCCGCCACCGAACAAGATCTGGAAGTGATTCCAAGTCGCCGCACCTTCGCCCTGCTCGATTGGCTCCAGCAGCGCGAAAGGGAGGTGTACCCACAGGATGAGGGGTTCATGGCAGGACCACTCGCACCCCCACCGGCCCCTGTTACGACACCACCGGTGCCCCTGCCGGAAGAGGTTCAAGGGGATGCCTGGAGCTGGGCAGCCTTGCCGGCGAGCCTGCTGCTGGAGGCATCGGAATGGCCGATGAGTTTCAGCGGGCTTCTGCCGGTGCCCGATGGCATCGATCCCGATGCTTCCGTCCCGGGTTTACGCCTGTTCAGCCAAAGCCGCTCCCTCGCCATGGCGGGTTGGTTGGGGGGTCTCGAACCGGTGCGCATGGTCGTTGAAGACCGGCAGCTGGTGCTGGAAGCCGGTCAGGACGACCGCTGGCTGGTGAGTGACCTCGAATCGGGTGTTGCCACTGAAATCGCCGAAGCCCTGATGACCTCGCAACAGCAGGTGCGCGGCCTGCAATTCATCGCCATCCAGGCCAGCCCCGAGGAGCAAACCTTTGGCGGCTTCTGGATGCTGCGGGACATCCCGATGGCCTGATCGCAAGGCTGATGCACGACGGGCCTTTTGATCGACCAGACAGCAGCTTCAACACGTTGAAGAACTGGACCTGGATCGGTTGTTACGGGGGCTACTACCTCCAGAGCGATCTGCTGCACGAGCACGGCTTTGAGCACGGCTTCTTCACCCGGCTCTGGCAGGGCCGCGGGCCCGACCAACTGGCGGGCTACATCAGCGCGGGCATCAGCGTCCATCGTCCCCAGCAGGTCCATAGCGGAATCGTTCTGAAGGCCAGCGAAGCTCGTCAGGATCCCTGGCCCGAGGCCGACGGCCTGGTGAGTAATCGCGGAGGCCAGAGCCTCTGGGTGTGCGGTGCGGACTGCACTCCAGTTCTGATCGCCGATCCCGGCACCGGGCATGCCGCTGCCTGTCATGCCGGCTGGCGTGGGGTGGCCGCTGGAATCCTGATGACGGCCCTCGATCAGCTGTTGGAGCTGGGAGCCCGTCGAGAGGATCTGGTCATTGCCCTGGGCCCTGCTGTGAGCGGCAAGCGCTATCAGGTGGGAGAAGACGTGGTGGAGGCCATCACTGCCGCGATTCCAGGGGATGCTGATCTCCATGAGAGCGAAGCCCTCCTGCCGGATGAGCAGCCTGGAAGGCATCGCCTGGACATCCGCGCCGCTGCCAGGGTGCAACTCCAGAGCGCAGGAATCGCCGGCGAACGGATCGCCCACTGCCCGCTCTGCACCGTCAGTGAACCCGAGCTGTTCCATTCCTGGCGACGGGATCAGGTGAAAGCCGTGCAATGGAGCGGAATCGTGGCGCAAGCCCCAACCTGAGCCACGCCAGTCACGGCTATGGGGCTAAGGCTGACGAATTTCCAACTACGAGCCAATTTGAAGAAAGCATTTCAGCTTTCACGATGTTCCAATCGATCCTTCGCCTCGGTCTGGCGAGTGCAGTCTCCCTCGCCCCCCTGATCGCTTGTGCCGGTGCCGCTGATGCCAAGCCGTCGGTGATGTCGGAAACCATCAGCGTGGGTGAAGTAAAAGCTGCACAAGACACATGGTGTGGCGCTCTCGTTGCCATCAGCACAGCACACGCTGAAGGGGGTCTCGCTAAATCCAAGCCGCTGTCTAGCGACATCATTGACGCGGCCTATGCGTATCAATTTGGACCAGTCGCTTTTAAACCCACTTGGGCTTATGGAGACACGACCTTCCGTACAACCAAAGACGGTGCACTGTCGTATTTTATTGGTGACGATCCCAATTACACTGACCCTGGATTTGGGATTGGATCTCCCGGTGATGGGAATTACCCTAACTTGAGCAATAGGAGCCCTTGGGTCAAGTGCACACCAGAGATTTATGCCATCCAAGTATTTGGTAACACAGCCAATGCGATGGGCTGGGTGCATTTTGAAGCTGCAGACGGAACAACTTCTAAAGTCGACAAAACCTTTTCGTACGTTCGAGACGATGAAGGAAACCTACGCATAACAGTTCACCACTCATCAACACCCTATTCCTGGTAGATTTAAAATTTTTATTTGGCAAATCAAGAAACAAATTTCTACCCGTTGGCAACAACGGGTTTTTCTATATCAGCAAGTTAAACTCAGTAACTTCCTCGAATGAATGCAGAAGCTGAGAGTTCTGAACGAAACTTCGCACGCCTTAGCAGCTCTCAGCTTTGTCGATCAACAGCTGTAGAGCCACCGCTTCAGCGGCCCGAATGCCATCGATTCCGGCCGACAGGATGCCACCGGCGTACCCCGCCCCTTCACCCGCCGGCACCAGTCCTCTCACATTGAGCGATTCCAGCGCGTCATCCCTGGGTATGCGAACGGGAGATGACGTACGGGTTTCGACGCCCGTGAGTACGGCATCGGGGTGGTCGTAGCCCTTCAGCTTGCGGGCAAAGGCTGGCAGCGCCTCCCGCAAGGCCTCAACGATGGGAACCGGCAGCAGATCGTTCAGGTCGGCCGGGTGCACACCCGGTTGATAGGACGCTGGGATAGCACCAAGACGGGTTGACGGACGCTCAGCGAGAAAATCCTCCAGCCGCTGCGCCGGCGCGGCATAGCTTCTGCCCCCCAATCGAAAGGCTCGCTCTTCGAGCTCACGTTGAAGGGCAATCCCCGCCAACGGATCCCCGGGAAAACGTTCAAACGGTGCAAGGTCGTCTGCCTCCAAGGCCACGACCAAACCACTGTTGGCGTTGCGTTCGTTGCGGGAATGCTGGCTCATGCCGTTGGTCACGACCCTGCCCTCTTCCGAGGTCGCACCCACGACAAATCCACCGGGACACATGCAGAAGCTGTAAACGCAGCGTCCGTTCTCTGCATGGTGGACCAACTTGTACTCGGCGGCCCCGAGGCGAGGATGGCCGGCCGCCTCCCCCCATCGGGCTGCATCGATCAAGTGCTGCGGATGCTCAATCCGCACGCCGACCGAAAACGGTTTGCGCTGCAGTTGCACGCCGATCTCTTCCAGCATTTCGAAGCAGTCCCGCGCCGAATGACCGGGAGCCAGCACCAGATGGCGGCAGGGGATCTCCATGCCATCCGCCAGCACCAATCCCTCAAGTTGATGCGGCTTGTCAGCGACGCTGGAACTGAGCAGGAGACGTGTCACGCGACTGTCGAACCGCACCTCGCCTCCCAGAGCTTCAATGCGAGCCCGAAGGCCGCGCACCACGGTGGCGAGTTTGAACGTACCGATATGGGGCCGATGCAGCGTCAAGATCTCCTCGCTGGCACCACAGGCCACCAGCTCCTCCAGCACCTTGCGGCCGTAGTGCTCAGGATCGCTCACCTGGCTGTAGAGCTTGCCGTCCGAGAAGGTGCCAGCGCCTCCCTCACCGAATTGGGCGTTGGATTCCGGGTTGAAGGGGCTGGTTCCCCGCCAGAAGCCGAAGGTCTGCAGGGTGCGCTGCTTCACCGACTGCCCCCGTTCCAGCAACAGCGGCCGGAAACCCATCTGTGCCAAGAGCAGGGCAGCGAAATAGCCGCAGGGGCCTGCTCCCACCACCACCGGCCGATCGACCGGATCCAACGGGAAGCCATCAGGGGCATTACCGACAGACCGATAGCGGGTATCCGGCGCAAGACGAACCCGTCCTTTGTTGCCAATGCGCCGCAACAAGGCAGCTTCACCCTTCACCTGCACATCCACGCTGTAGATCAACTGAATCCGATCGCGGCGACGCGCATCGACACTGCGCTTCACCAGGGTCTGGCCGAGGAGTTGATCCGGCGGAATCCGCAGGCGCTTAAGCACCGCCTCGCGCAGGGCCTCCTCCCCGTGATCCAGGGGCAGCTTCAACTCACTCAGTCGCAGCATCTCGAGGTCGTATCCCCAGACCTCATTCGATCAGACCGGCAATGGCCTGACCTGACGGTGCCTGGCCAGCACGAAAGCGGGAATCACTGGCAACCGCCTGAAGACGCAGGCGCTCACCGCGGCGCCGCTGATCGAAGGCCTCGCAAATCGGGACTGGCTCCTGATCGGGATCGAGCCAACCCATGGCATCGTTGCTTCCATCATCGGAGAGCTGCAGCGGTGCTGCATCCGCCAAAGCCAACAGCCTCGCCGTATCGAAGCCGGCACCGGCGAGCAGCGAAGGAGCTGTGCCGGTGTGCTGCTGGAAGTTCTCTTGGAAGCCAGACCAGGCATCCCCACGAGCTGGGTGCCGCAGGCCAAGCTGTTTCCAAGGGACCTCGGGAGCATCCTGCAGGCCTTCAGCCTCAGTGAGCCAAATCCAGTTCGGCGTTCGCGGTGCCCCACCGCCGAAGCGGCCCTGCTGCTGCTCAGCCCGCAGCTGTTGCGAGAGAGGGCCATCGGGGGCATCAGCAACCACAACAGTTGGCACCCAAGACCAGGCCATGTCGTCCTTGAACCGTTGCAGACGCCGGTCGTTGCTGGGATCGACCCGCTGAACCGGCTCGGCTTCGTAGCTCTCAACAATGCCGCCAGCGGCCTGGAACAGTTCGACAAAACCCTTGGAGCTTGTGGACTCCAGGGCTGAAGGGGCCTCCACCACCATGGCCCGTCCCCAGCCGGCCTCCATGGCCGCCGCCACCATCGCTTTCAGATCCTCCTGTTGGGAGGGAACCAGCGGCCAGAGCCGTTCACGGCCTTCGAGGCCACGCAAGGTGTCCAGAGACTGCCCCCGCTGAAAGGGCAACAGCACGGTGAGATCCCGCTCAACCGCCAAAGCAGCAAAGGTCCGCAAATCCGCAGACGGGGGGGCCACCAGCAACTTGAGTTCGCTGGAAGGCATCAACTGCGCCTCAGGCGCCTCGCCGGAGTTCAGCCCATGCCAGGCCACCGGGGGGAAAGACTCACCACAGGCCTCCACCGAAGACTGGCCGAGACGAAAGCCCTGCAAGAAGTCCTGCCGCAATGCAGCATCGCGATGGCCCATCGGAAGCAGCACCGCCAGCCGTGGGCGATTGAGGCCACTGGCGACCATGGATTGGCATCCGATCAGCGTCGCCGCAACTACAGACCACGACAGCCAAGGCCAGCATCGCCACTCAGGCTTCGACATGGAATCGGAGGGAAGCAACCCGATTCCCGCAAGTTAGGGAGAGGGATCGGACTCGTCTGGTTTTGTCACAGAGGTCTCAGACCCTCCTCCCAACTGGGACAACCAACCGGCCAAGAGCAAGCCAACACCGAGTCCGATGGCCAGGGGCCGATTTTCAGCGGCGGCTCCCTGACCCCACACGGCCGTTGCAAGAAAAGCACCGCCCAACAGCAGGCAAGGCACCAGCACAATGCCTCGGGCGACTCTGTTATCAGCCATCGACCCCACAGCTGTTGACAGCCAAACCGGCGGCAATCAAGCCACTGCTGAGGTCACGCTCAGCACCGATTGGCGTCACCCGAGCCATGAGCTGACCCTCGCTGGAACCGACCGGCCGGAGATTGACCCTGCGCCGGCGCGGCAGTTCTTTCCGCAACCATGCGGTCGCTTCGGCTTCGTGGCTTAGATCAACGGATGTGCAGGCCAGAGAAACGGTGTAGGTGCGGTTGTGATCGCCGACCTGAAGCAGGGAGCTGCTGCGCACCTGAAGCACCTCAGCGGCCTGAACCGGAACTGCCCAAAGCAGCAGCAGCAATCCGGTTAAGACAAGTCGAATCAAGGGGTCGTGGCATTGAGAACCGGCATAGGGGCCGGGAGGCCCACCATTTCAGCATTGCTTTTGCCAGGGGGAACCATCGGATAACAGTTCTCACCGCGGCGCACGTGGATATCAATCAGCATCGGGCCGGGGGCCTTCAAAGCAGCCTCCAGGTCAACGCGCAACGTCTCCCGCTCGCGGATGTGCACGCCGTCCACACCGAAGGCGCGGGCGAGGGCAACGAAGTCCGGCATGCCATTGAGCATGTCGGAAGCTGAATAGCGCTCGTCGTAGAAACTCTCCTGCCACTGGCGCACCATGCCCTGCCAATGGTTGTTGACGATCACCACCTTCACCGGGAGGCTGTAGGCCGCCAGTGTTCCCAGCTCCTGAATGTTCATCAGGATGCTGGCGTCACCGGCAATGCACACCACTTGACGATCGGGGCAAGCCACCTGGGCGCCCATCGCGGCCGGCATGCCGAAACCCATGGTGCCGAGACCGGCACTGCTGATCCAGCCGCGGGGACCATTGCGTAGGTACTGGGCGGCCCACATCTGGTGCTGCCCCACATCGGTAGTAACGATGGCATTCGGCGCTAGATCCCGAACGGCAAGCAGAACCTCCTGGGGGAACAGGGCTCCCTCAGCGGGAGGAACGGTGAGGGGATAGGTCTGTTTCCACTCGGCAATGCGCGCAAGCCAGGGAGCGGTGCGTGGTTGCACCTGCTGTTGCAGGCTCAGCTCCACCAACCGCGCCACGCTCAGGCCCAGATCACCCAGCACCGCAACCTCAGGACGACGGGTCTTGCCGATCTCAGCCGGATCAATCTCAAAGTGGATCACCCGGGCCCGAGGGGCAAAGGTATCGAGCTTGCCGGTGACCCGATCATCAAAGCGGGCGCCGACGGCAATCAGCAGATCGCATTCGGTGACGGCGAAGTTGGCGTAGGCCGTACCGTGCATCCCGAGCATCCCTACGGATAAGGGGTCGTTCTCATCGAAGACACCCTTGCCCATCAAGGTGCTTGTTACGGGGATCTGGAAGCGCTCGGCGATAACGCGAAGGCTGTCGTGAGCACCAGCAGAGATCGCACCACCCCCCACGTACAGCAGGG
This sequence comes from Synechococcus sp. UW106, assembly GCF_900474015.1. Lineage (NCBI taxonomy): Bacteria > Bacillati > Cyanobacteriota > Cyanophyceae > Synechococcales > Synechococcaceae > Synechococcus > Synechococcus sp. UW106. The sequence goes on along the minus strand of NZ_UCNV01000011.1, from coordinate 164,557 downwards.
GGCGCTCCGCCTCCATGATCAGCTCAAGAGCTGACAGGATCGGCTCATCCCGCGGTGGCTGCGGCTTGCGAAAGCCCTGGGGAACAATCGACCCAGGCTCAACGGGCACATAGTCGAACATCTCCTGACCGACATCCTTCGGGACGTCGATCAGGACCGGACCCGGACGACCACTCGCTGCGATCAGAAAAGCCTGGGCAACGATGGACGCAAGATCCGCTGGATCCCGCACCACCCAGGAATGCTTCACGATCGGCAGGGTGATGCCAAAGATGTCGGTCTCCTGGAAGGCATCGGTGCCGATCGCTGGACGGGGCACCTGACCGGTGATCACCACCATGGGCACCGAGTCCATCTGGGCGGTGGCGATGCCGGTCACCAGGTTGGTTGCACCGGGACCGGATGTGCCAAAGCAAACGCCCACCTTGCCGGTGGCACGGGCATAGGCATCGGCCGCATGGGTTCCAGCCTGCTCATGTCGCACCAGGATGTGCTTGACCCACCCCTCGCTCTCGGCGATATGGAGGGCGTCATAGATGGGAAGAATCGCCCCGCCGGGGTAGCCGAAGATCGTGTCGACGCCGTGACGTCGCAGCGCATCCATAAGGGCTGTGGCCCCTGACATTCTCTGCCCACCGTTACCTGCCTGCTGCCCGGTGACGGCCGAAGACGCGGAGGTGAGAGTCACAGGGGCGACAGGTCAATGACCCTCAAGGTTAAGGGCCGGAAGCGCCCCTGGCTCAATCAGAGCAATCCGAGGGCATGAAGCGGCCCTTGACCACTGATCAACTCGAGCAGAAAAGCCGAAAAACCAACCATGGCCAAACGGCCGTTCCAGACTTCCGAACTGTTGTTCCAGCCCCATTCCCACTTCTCCTGGGGATACAGCTTCACCTTGGTGGGCAGTTCCGCCGCCGCATCGAGACTCACTTCAGGGCCCTGAAGGCTGCTGGCCACGAGATCAGCCAGCCCTTCAATGAAGGGAACATAAGTATCGAGAGCCCGCACGCGGCGGAAATTCACCACACCAGCTTCAGTGGCTAACTCCCGGTATTCGATGTCGATTTCCTCGAGCGTCTCGATGTGTTCGCTGACGAAGCTGATCGGCACCACCACGAGATCATTGGTCTTGGCTTTGCCTAATTCTTCGAGCGCCTCCTCCGTGTAGGGCTTCAGCCATTCCACCGGGCCCACACGGCTTTGATAGGCCAGGGTAAAGGGGTTGTCGTGGCCCATCTGAACGGCCAGTTCCTTCATGATCAAACCCGTGCAAGCTTCAATCTCTTTTTGATAGGGGTCGCCAGCCTCTTCGACGTAGCTCTTCGGCACACCGTGGGCGCTGAAGAACACATGAGCTTTGCCGGGATCATCGCTATTGCGTACTTCTTCAGCGATCAGCTCGGCCATGGCTTTCACATAGCCCGGGTGATCGAACCAACTGCGGATGCAGCGAATCGGCAGCTTCTCAAAGGAGGGATCCGCCTGACGCAGCCGCTGCAGCTCACGGAAACTGGAGCCACTCGTGCTAATCGAGAAGTGGGGATAGAGGGGGAGCACCACCACCTCATCCATGCCGTCGGCCTTGATGTCCGCTACGGCGGATTCCGTGAACGGATGCCAGTAGCGCATGGCCACATAGCTGGTGGCATCAATGCCGCGCTGCCGCAACATGCTCTGAAGTTCTCGGGCCTGCTGCTCGGTGATCCGCCGAAGCGGTGAACCACCACCGATGGAGCGATAGGCCTCCTGCGACTTGCCACTACGCAGGGTGCTGATCAACCAGGCCAGTGGCTTCTGCAGCGCCGGGCTGGGCAGCCGAATGATCTCCGGATCGGCGAACAGGTTGTAGAGAAAAGGCCCAACATCTTGGATACGCTCCGGGCCACCCAAGTTCAACAGGACGACACCGACGCGAGACATACCGAGCAGAACGGTTTTCGGGGGTTGAGCGTAGCGGCCATCGACGCGATCCTTGAAATCGACGACACATTTATGGAGCTCAAAAGTGCGCTGGAGACCGCCAATGCGCAGCTGGCGGAACGGGGGACACGACTGCGCATCGAACAGCGGGGTCGACGTCTGAACCTGCGCGGGGCTCTGCCTCTACGCGGGGATCCGAGCCGGAGCCGCTTGCAACGGATCAGTCTGGGGCTGACGGCAGATCCAGCCGGGCTGAATCAAGCCCTCAGCACTGCAGCCCTAGTGCAATTGCAATTGGAGCAGCGCAGTTTTGATTGGACGCTCTGGTCGGCCCCAACGTCAACCAAAGCCAAGAGCCAATCCATCGGAATTCAGGACGCACTCGAGAGCTTCGAGACAGCATTTTTTACCGACCCGCGTCGACGCCGCTCCCCAGCGAGCAGCCGCACCACCTGGACCAGTGCTTACTTGCCCTACCTCAGGCGTCTGGCGCGTCAGTGCTGCGATCAGCCGCTGGAGCCAGCCCTGCTGATGCAGACGCTGACCAGTTACGACGACGGCAGCCGCAGCCGGCAGCAGTGCGCCACAGCCCTAGCGGCCCTGGCCCGGCATCTGGAGCTGCCCTTACCGGAGGACTGGCGCCAGGAGGCCGGCGGCTATGGCCTGCACCGGGCCCGCTTCCGCCAACTGCCCACCGACCCTCAGATCCTGGAGGCCGCAGCCCGCATTTCCAATCCCCAGTGGCGCCTGGCCTTTGCCTTGATGGCCACCTACGGCCTGCGCAACCACGAGGTGTTCTTCTGCGATTGCTCCTCCCTGGCCCCGGGCGGCGATCAGGTGTTGCGGGTGCTGCCGACCACCAAAACCGGTGAACACCAGAGTTGGCCATTCCACCCCGACTGGGTCGAACGCTTCGGCCTAGAGGAGCTAGCGGAGAACCCGGCCGCCCTGCCGGCGATCCAGACCGATCTTCGTCGCACCACCCTGCAGCAGGTGGGACGCCGTGTGAGTGAACAGTTCCGCCGCTATGACATGCCGATTACGCCCTACGACCTGCGCCATGCCTGGGCCGTGCGCACCATCCATGTCGGCCTACCTGACACCGTCGCCGCCAGGATGATGGGCCACTCGGTGGCGATCCACACCCGCACCTATCACCACTGGATCACCCGGCGTGACCAGCAGCAGGCAGTGGATGCAGCCCTCGCCCGTCAACCGGCCTGATGACGAAGCGATCGATCACATCAACAGCTCTTCTGATTGCAGGGCTGATCGCCGGACCGATCCCTGCCGGGATGAGCGCAGAAGCCACGGAAGCCGAAATCAACAAGGTTCTGCCCAGGGCAGAGCTTCAGACCTGGATGAAAGAAGCCAGGGTTCCCGGGGTAAGCATCAGCGTGATCAAGGATTTCAAAATCCATTGGTCCCGTGCCTTTGGCCTAGCGGATGCTGCGACGAATCGCCCGGTCACACCCGAAACGCGATTTCAGGCTGCATCGATCAGCAAACCGGTGATGGCTGTCGCAGCTGCGGTTCTTGCGGACAGGGGACAGCTGGATCTCGATGCTGACGTTGAGCAGAGTCTGCACTCATGGGAACTGCCTCGCCTCGTGAAGTCCGGCAGTCAACCGATCACCCCCAGGATGCTGCTCAGCCACACGTCCGGACTCGACGATGGCCTGGGTTTTCCGGGTTACGAACCGTCCGAGGCCCGACCTGATGCTCGCGCCATATTGACGGGGAGACCACCTGCCAAAACACCAGCCATCGTTGCCCGACAGGCACCGATGACCAAGTCCAGATACTCCGGTGGGGGGAGCGTCGTGATGCAGGTGCTTCTAATGGATGCCACGGGCAAGCCTTTCCCCGAGCTGATGCAGAGCCTGGTGCTGAAGCCGCTCGGCATGGGGAAAAGCATTTATCAACAGCCCCTAAGCACCAAGCTCAACGCCGATACAGCCCTGGCCCACGACAACAAGGGACGACGTTTCAACGTGCCCTGGAAGGTCTATCCGGCACTGGCGGCGGCGGGCCTGTGGAGCACACCGACGGATTTGGCCCAACTGGTGAGTTCACTACAAAAAACCAAAGCTGGCCAAGACATCAAGCCTTTCACCAAGGCCTCCGCAAGCGAGCTTTTAAGTCCTGTCGGCATCGGATCCTTTAGCGCTGGATTCAATGTCTTTCGACAGGGTGAAGGTTGGTATTTCGCCCACTTGGGAGCCAATCAGGGCTACAGGAGTTTCTTGATCGGTCACATGGCCAAGGGTTATGGACTCGTGGTCATGACCAACAGCGATGGTGGGTTCCCATTGATTGAAAGGATTTGCCGACGGATTCAGATTGCCTACGACTGGGATGTGCTGGAGACCAATGGTGAATTCCGCTTTGGCCCGCAACGAGGACTCGGCTGCCTCCCTACTTAGGGCCCCATCAAGACCAAGTCGTAGCCGACAGGATGGGAATGGTTGTTGAAAGAAACAACCTGCCCTGTTACTGGTGCTGATGACATCTTTTCTGCGCCCACTCGCCTACCGCTACCGCTGGATTTACGACACGGTCACGGCGGTGTCATCGCTAAGTGTGGGTGGGGTGTACCGACTGCGGGGCCTAGGGCTCGATGCGTTGCACCCCCATCTCAAGTCCGGAGCTGCAGTGCTGGATCTCTGCTGCGGCAGTGGCGAGGCAGCGGCCCCCTGGCTGGCGGCGGGGTATGCCGTAACGGGCCTGGATATCTCCCCCCGAGCACTGGATCTCGCCGCCCAACGGCACCCGGCCCTGCAGCGGGTGGAGGGGCTGGCCGAAGATCCGCCGCTTGCCGATGGCAGCTTCAGCGCGATCCAAATGAGCGTGGCCCTGCATGAATTTCCCCGCAGCGATCGGGAGCAGGTGCTGCGCAGTGCCCTGCGGTTGCTGGAACCCGGCGGCTGGTTGGTGGTGGTGGATCTGCATCCGGCTGGGCCCTGGCTGAAGCTCCCCCAACAACTCTTCTGCACCCTGTTTGAAACCGACACCGCTACCGCCATGCTGGAGGACGACCTCCCCGCCCAACTGGAGCAACTCGGGTTCGACCATGTCACCCAAGAACTGCTGGCAGGACGGGCCCTGCAGCGCATCACCGCCACTCGCCCTCGATAAGCCTCAATCAACACCCTCCTTCCATGAGCAACCACGACCTCGATCAATCCGCCGCGGAGCTGGGGATGGGGGGGAAACTCGCCCCCGAAGCGGACGACGCCGGCTATCGCAAACGGATGGAACGACGGCAGCAGGTGCAGAAACAGCGGGTCGAGGAGCGCAACAAGGAAAAGGGCTTGGTGCTGGTGTTCACCGGCCAGGGCAAGGGGAAAACAACCGCCGGGCTGGGGCTGGTGTTACGCACCCTGGGGCATGGGGATCGGGTGGCGGTTGTTCAGTTCATCAAGGGAGGATGGGAGCCCGGCGAAGCGCGGGCGCTGAAGGCCTTCGGCGAACAGGTGAGCTGGCATGCCCTCGGGGAGGGCTTCACCTGGGAGACCCAGGACCGGGAGCGGGATCAACAACTGGTGGAAGAGGCCTGGCAGACAGCCCTCGGCTATCTACGGGATGCCAGCGTGAAACTGGTGCTGCTCGATGAGCTCAATGTGGCCCTGAAGCTGGGCTACATCGATGCCGACACCGTGATTGCCGGCTTGAACGAGCGCCCGGACCTCACCCACGTGGCGGTGACCGGCCGTGGAGCACCAGCAGCACTGGTGGAGCGAGCCGATCTGGTGACTGAGATGACCCTGGTGCACCACCCCTTCCGCGAGCAGGGGGTGAAGGCCCAGGCGGGCATCGAGTTTTGAAGGGTTGTCAGCCCGCCTTAGGCCGCTTCAGCAGCCTCGAGATCGTCCTGAAGACGACGGGTGGCCGCGATGAGCACGGAGAGTCCACTCACCAACAAGGCGCGATGCACGACGGGTTCGCGCCAGCAGTCGGGATCTTGGCTAGCGCGTTCCAGGGCCGAGAGGGTGAGACGGGCCATCACACCGCTCTGGGTGGCATCGGTCTCTGGCATCAAGCAGCCGCGGTTCACCCATCCAAGCGGTGATCTGAGGCCTGTGCCAGTGCTTGCTACTGTCAGAAGGATCTGGACCGTTGATGACCTACACACGCGTCCTGCTGAAACTCAGCGGCGAAGCTCTGATGGGATCTCAGGGCTACGGAATTGACCCCGCCATTGTTCAGTCAATCGCCTCCGACGTTGCCAAGGTGGTTGCCAATGGCACTCAGCTAGCCATTGTCGTGGGCGGTGGAAACATTTTCCGCGGGCTGAAGGGTTCTGCAGCAGGCATGGAACGGGCCACAGCCGACTACGTCGGCATGCTGGCCACTGTGATGAATGCCATCACCCTCCAAGACGGCCTGGAGAGAGCCGGCGTGCCCACCAGGGTGCAGACCGCCATTGCCATGCAAGAAGTGGCGGAGCCCTACATCCGCCGTAAAGCCATCCGGCACCTGGAAAAAAACCGGGTGGTGGTGTTCGGCGCCGGTTGCGGCAATCCTTTCTTCACCACTGATACCACCGCCGCCCTCAGGGCTGCTGAGATCAACGCCGATGTGGTGTTCAAAGCCACCAAAGTGGATGGTGTCTACGACAAAGACCCTGCCAAGCATGCCGACGCCGTTAAACACGAGCACCTCAACTATCAGGATGTGCTCAGCGGAGAACTGGGCGTGATGGACAGCACAGCCATCGCCCTCTGCAAAGACAACAACATCCCGATTGTTGTTTTCAACCTGTTCGAACCTGGCAACATCGGCAGAGCCGTGGCCGGGGAACCGATCGGGTCCCGCATCGGCGCCCCCGCCTCATAACGCACCCAAGCACGCACGCCTCCACCCTCAGCAACCATGTCGACCCAGGACCTCGAAGCCAGCATGCGCAAGTCGTTGGAGGCCACCCAGCGCAACTTCAACACCATTCGCACCGGCCGGGCCAATTCCTCGCTTCTGGATCGAATCAGCGTGGAGTACTACGGCGCCGAAACACCGCTGAAATCGCTAGCCACCCTGTCGACCCCGGATTCACAGACGATCCAGATCCAACCCTTCGACATCAGCGCCCTCGCCTCGATCGAGAAAGCGATCGCCATGAGTGAGCTGGGCTTTACCCCCAACAACGACGGCAAGATCATCCGCATCAACGTGCCACCCCTGACAGAGGAACGCCGCAAGGAGTTCTGCAAGCTGGCATCCAAGTACGCCGAGGAGGGCAAAGTCGCCCTGCGCAACCTGCGCCGCGACGCGATCGACAAAATCAAGAAGCAAGAAAAGGAGGGCGACTTCTCCGAAGATCAGAGCCGGGATGAGCAAGACAGCGTTCAGAAAACGCTCGACAAGTTCATCGCAGAACTCGAGAAGCACCTGGCCAGCAAAGAAGCCGACATCCTCAAGGTTTGAGCAGCGGAGCGGAGCGGACCCGCGATGTGCTGATCGTCGGGTCCGGTGCAGCCGGTGGTGCCTCAGCGGCCCATCTAGCGGCAGCCGGTCACGACGTACTCGTGCTGGAACGCGATGCTGAGCCTCGGATCAAACCCTGCGGCGGTGGCATGGCTGCTTCGGTGCAGGAGTGGTTCCCGTTTTCCCTGGAACCCGCGGTGGAACAGGTGATCCGCCGGGTGGATTTCAGCTGGTGTCTGAAAGATCCGGTGGTGGCCGAGTTGCCGGGGGATGCGCCGTTCTGGATCGTGCGCCGGGAAACGCTGGATCAACTACTCGCGGATCAGGCGATGGAGGCGGGAGCCGAACGCCTTGCAGGCGTTGAGGTGAACGGCATCCGCCGCAACGGAGACGTGTGGGAGGTAACAGCAACCGATGGTCGCCATTGGCAGGGGAAGGCCGTGGTGATCGCCGATGGTTCCGGCTCGCCCTGGCCGCAGCGGCTCGGTCTTGGTGCCAGACAGCCCCAGATGGCTACCACCATGTCGGTGCGGCTGGAGGGCCAAGGGCAGCTGAGCAATGGCACCACCCGCTTTGAATTCGGCCTGGTGAAACAGGGTTTTGCCTGGGCGTTTCCGATTGCCGGTGGGGTGAACATCGGCGTGGGCAGCTTCATCGGCAAGCAGGACGCCGACCCCGAGCAGGTGTTGGCCCAACTGCTCCCGGATCTGGGCTTCCCCGCCGATGCCGGCATCCGCCAGCGCGGCCAACTGCGGGTGTGGAACGGCCATCACCGTCTGGACGGCAACGGCATTGTTGTGGTGGGCGATGCGGCATCCCTGTGCGATCCCTTTCTGGCCGAGGGGTTACGGCCTGCCCTGATGAGTGGCTGCGAAGCCGCTCGACATCTCAACCGATGGCTCAAAGGCGACAGTCAGGATCTGCGGGGCTACAGCCGCGCCATGCGGGAGCGCTGGGGAGAGTCGATGGCTTGGGGTCGGCGCATTGCCCAAGTGTTTTATCGCTTTCCCGGTGTGGGGTATCAGCTGGGGATCAAACGGCCCACCGCACCGCAACGGATTGCTCAAATACTCTCCGGTGAGATGGGCTATGGAGACATCGCCCAAAGGGTGATCAAACGGCTACTTCTGCAGCGCAACTAGAGACCGAGGCTGAGCTGCTGGCTGCCGTTGTCTGGCTGCTGTCGTTGGCGCCTACGGCGAGCCGTCGGGGGGTTCAACCCAGCTTTGCGGGAGCCATGCCTGCGCTGAATTGCGTCGGCATGACGATCGAAACCGGCCGATCGGCGAATCTCCCAGATCTGATCCTTTGCCTGCTGCATGGATGCGGTCACATCAACGATCGGTTCGGGCATACCGCCGCCGAGCATCCACGGCTCATGGATATGAATCGCGGGCACATCCTTGAGTTCAGGACACCACTGACGGATGAACACCCCCAGGGGGTCGTGGTCCATGCCCTGCTTGATCGGGTTGTAGATCCGAATCGTGTTGATCGAAGTGCTGCCCGACTGCATCTGGCACTGGCTCCAATGGATTCCCGGTTCGTAATCGACAAACTGGCGGGCGAGGTGCAGGCCACTATCCCGCCAGGGCAGCCAGAGGTTGTAGCTGGCGAATGACATCAACATCGCCCGCATGCGGAAGTTGATCCAGCCATGGGCCCGCAAGGCGCGCATGCAGGCATCAACAAAGGGGACACCGGTGCGGCCTTCACTCCAGGCCGACAAGTGCTCGGCATCCGCCTGGCGAATTCCCCGCATAAACGGGTGGAAATCACTGAATTCAATCGCCGGCTGATCCTCGAGCTTCTGAATGAAGTGGCAATGCCAGTGCAGCCGAGATTCAAAGCTGCTGACGCCGCGGCCACTGTGGTTGCGGCTGATCTGCAGCACCTCCCTCATCGATAGGCAACCCCAGGTGAGATAAGCCGAAAGCCGGGAACAGCCGGTGAATGCCGTGTTGGGGCTCGACATCGCCCGTTGATAGCGCGGGGCGCGGTGCTGCAGAAAATCCCGTAACTCCCCCAGGCCGATCGAACGCCCTCCGGTTTGCCGCTTCGGGCAAGCATCAGCCGGTAGCTCGCGGCAGGGCCGCTCCGGAATTTCACCGGGAGCGATGCCCTCCAGTGGTTGCAACGTGGCCGGAGCTGAAGTGATGGACTCCGCCATCAGGGCCTCCCAGCGCTTGGCCCAGCCATTGCGAGTGCTCATCCGTCGCGTCACACCGAACTGCGGGATTTCCGTCCAAGCGATGCCGTGCTGACGGGCCCAGGCCCCCACTTGTTTGTCGCGCTGATAGGTCCAGCCATTACCGGTTTCCTCATGGCTCCACAGCCCATCAATGCCGAACTGGCGCCGAGCCCGCTCCAGCACCTGCACCACATCGCCTGCCCGCACTACCAATGGCTGCCCCAGATCAGCCAGAGCCTCACGCAGCTCCAGAAGCGACTCCCGGCAAAAATGCCACTGCCGCTCAGAGGCGTCGGGCTGCTGCCATAGCTCTGGCTCAATCACATACAACGGCAGAACCGGACCACGCTCACAGGCCGCCGCCAAGGGCTTGTGATCAACGCTACGCAGATCACGCTTGAACCAGACGATCTGCAGCGCTGCCATTCACTGCAATTCAAGGAAACCGTTTCTAGTGGATCCGGCGCTTAATCCAACGTTCAATCCACCGCCATCTCCATCACGTCGCTGAAGCGAGTTTTCACCGTGTTGCGGAAACCGACCACATCCAAATGACGCGTCATCAGGGCGGCGCCAAGAAAACAGACCATCTGCAAAGCGAACACTCCGCCATAGGACACGAACAAATCACCACCGTTCAAGGCTTGGAACAAGGTGAGCAGCCCGCCTCCACTGATGGTGGCCAAGCCGCAGGAATAGGCATAGCCCGCACCCCAGATTCCCAAGAGGAACCCAGTACGTCCGGGTTGAACAAAACTGAACATCAGGGTGAGGCAGGTATTCATGCACACCCCAAGCGACAAACCAAACAACCCAATGGCAGCCCGCAACAGGGGGATGGACTGCCCCGCCCCGGCCCACAGCATCAACATCAAGGCCAAAGCGGCCAGCAACGCACCAATTCGTGCCGTTCGGATGTTGCCGACGCGCTCAATCATCCAGAACCCACTGAGCCCCAAGCCACCAAAGAATCCCAGGGCGATCAACACATTCAGCGATGTGGTGGCGCAGACACTCATGCCAAACACGGCGGCGCCATAGGGCTCCAACACCGCATCGTTGAGGAACATGCTGAAGGTGAACAGGCACAGCACCCCGAGGAAGCGACCGGCCTGGGGGATGGAACGCAATTGGAGTAGCAACTGGGGTAAGGCCAGACGCTGGGGAACATCAGGGGGTGCAGACCCCACAGACACCACCAATCCCGTGGTGCGGCGCTCCACACCGAACACCGAAGCCACCCCCAGCACCAAGAGCACCAGCGGCGTCACCCACGACAGGCGCTCCAGCCCGTCGAACACGGCCGTTCGGCTGGCATTGGCTGCACAAGCACTGCCGAACACCTGATTCACCAGAACACTGCCCAGCAACACCCCCAGAAGACGCATTCCCCACACCACCGAGAGCACCCGTGGCCGTTCCGCTTCCGTGGTGCGATCGGCGATCAGGGCAGAAAACGCCGTTCCACCAGCCGCAATGGCCGTGCCAATCGCCACAAACGCAAGGATCAACAGGCCAATCAGAAGCGCATCCAGTTCACCGCCAGAAGCATCCATGCTGTAAGCCAACCGCAGCACCAGCTGGCAGGCCACGCCGAACAACAGGGCAATGGCCAAGGAGCTGATGACGATGAAGGGAGTTCGCCGCAGCCGGCTGGGGGGGATGCGATCGGAGCGATGGCCGAACCAGGCGCGGGTGAACCCCATCAGCTGCTGCCCACCAACGGCCAAGCCAGCAAGCACCGCCGGCAACTGGATGTCTTGAATCAGGAGACGGTTCAGCAGGCCAAGGATCAGGACACCAAGAATCCCAAGGCTGAGCTGGAACAAGCCCAGTTGCAGAGCCAGACGCAGGGGACGGCTATGCACCGAGCCGTACAAAAACTTGCAGAATTATGCCGTTGTCGCATTACAAATCGACCAACCGTTCATCCCTCGGCCAGCTTGATGTCCCGCAAACGCTCATCAATCGACGCGAGCAGCTGAACCGCAAACATCGGCGTCTCCTGAACCGCAAACAGAAACTTGTCGCGGTTCATGGCAATCAAGCGGCAATCACTGGTGGCCGTAGCGTTGCTTAGCCGTTGATGGTCCTCCATCACTAGGGCACCTGCGCCGAACACATGGCCAACAGGGATGTCCTCATGCCCTTCATGGCCTGTCGAATCGATCCAGGTGAGACGCACGGATCCCTCCAGTAACCCATACATGCAGGTTCCGGTTTCCCCCGTGCGAAACAGAATCTGCCCCTGCTTCAGATTGATCACTTCGGCCTTGCTTGCCAAAGCGCGCATGGTGTCGAGCGCATGCATTGGGATGAATCGTTGACCGAAAAATCAAACGTGAATGAAAGGAGAAGCGAGGCTCGCTTCTCCTCAGCAACAGATCAGACGACGGACTGAGACGACGTACTCAGACGGAGGTCAATGACAGAGCAGCGCCAAAGCCTTGGCGCACATCTTCCTGGGAGATCAAACCATCATGATCTTGATCCAGAGCATCGAAGATGGCATCACTACCAAGCCATTCATCGCGGGTAATCGACCCATCACCGTTCATGTCGTTCAGCATGAAGATCTCGGAGACAGCGTGGCGGAAGGCGGAGCCACCCTCCAGTTCCGCAAGACGATGGGCCAGCTGATGCTCCAGGGTTTCAATCGCCTTACTGAAACCTTTGATGCCCTCAGTGAGTTTGTCGGTGGCCATCCGGTCGTCATGCATCAACGCATCGAACTTGGCGCGATCAACATGGATCTTGTCCTCACCACCACTGGAATGGGCCGCATCCAACTTCTGGGTTAGGGCTGCATCACTTTCGCGGAGCTGATCCAGCAACTTGGGTGAAATCGTGAGCAGATCACAACCGGCCAGCTCCGTGATCTCATCGATGTTGCGGAAGCTCGCCCCCATCACCTCCGTGCTGTAGCCGTGGGTCTTGTAATAGTTAAAAATCCGAGTCACAGAAATCACCCCGGGATCTTCCGGCCCGGGGTAAGAATCGCGCCCGGTTTCAGCCTTGTACCAATCCAGGATGCGCCCGACGAAGGGGGAAATCAGGGTGACGCCAGCTTCAGCGCAGGCCACCGCCTGCCCGAAGCCAAACAGCAAGGTGAGATTGCAGTGAATCCCCTCTTTTTCCAGCACCTCGGCAGCTTTGATGCCTTCCCAGGTGGAGGCGATTTTGATCAAAACGCGATCGTTGCTGATGCCGGCATCGTTGTACAAACGAATCAACTTGCGGCCTTTTTCAATCGTGGCGTCGGTATCGAAACTCAAGCGAGCATCTACCTCAGTCGACACACGACGGGGAACGATCTTGAGAATCTCCTTACCGAAGATCACACTGATTTCATCCAGGGCTTCCCGCACCACTTCTTCCACCGGTGCATCGCTGCCCATCAGCTTGCGCGACGACCGCAAAGCTTCATCAATCAGGCTCTGATAGGCCGGAATCTGGGCGGCCGCAAGGATTAATGACGGGTTGGTGGTGGCATCCCTAGGGGTGAACTTACGGATCGCCTCCAGATCACCCGTGTCGGCAACGACCACGGTCATTTGTGAAAGCTGATCGAGCAGGCTGGCCATGATGTACGACGGCTCTATACCCGTAACGTAGCGGCGCTTTTTGATGCGTCAGCCGTTCAAAAGCTTGTTCAATTCAGCAGGTTTTGAGGGTGCAATGCGCTCCACAACCAGCAGGGCATCAATGATTTGTTTGGCGACAGGAACGGCCACGGTGGATCCATAGGCGTTTTCACCTTGGGGCTCATCCACCACCACAAACACCACGTAACGGGGGTCCTCAATCGGCAAGGTCGCCACGAAACTGCAGATTTTCGCGCCTGGGAGATAAATCCCATTCAGGGCTTTTTGCGCCGTCCCTGTTTTGCCACCAATCCGATACCCGGGTGTTTTCACACCTTTGCCACTACCCAGATCCACCACCGACTCCATCCACTGGAGCACCGTGCGAGTGACCTCTGGCGTCAGCACCTGCTGACCACTGGGTGCCGCCGCCGGAGCCAAGGCATCACCCGAGCGAAATCCGCGAGTGATATGAGGGCTGATCAACTTGCCGCCGTTGGCCAACATCGCGTGAAGCTGCACCAGCTTGAGCGGAGTGAGTGAAAAACCCTGGCCAAATGCCGTTGTGGCCGGCTCAATCGGTTGGCTGGTGAACTGCTGCTTGCTCTTGAGTTGACCGGCCGCCGCACCAGGGAGGTCGGTGTCAGGACGCTGATTGATACCGAGACGCTGCATCCAGTTCCAGTAGGCGTCATCGTTGAGACGGCGCATGGCCTGGACCATGCCGACATTGCTCGACACCTGCAGCACGGTGGCGAAATCCACTAGGCCATTGGCCCGCTTGTCGTGGTTAAAAATCGGCCAACCACCAATGGTGAGCTGGCCGACGTCATTCACCCGATCCGTCGGCTCGATGGCGCCATCCTGGAGCGCCAGAGCCAGATTGATCGGCTTGAACGTTGATCCCGGTTCGTAGAGATCCTGAACGGACCATTCCCGAAACCGCCCGGTGGGGAAATCCCAGTAACGATTGGGGTCATAAGTGGGTGTCGATGCCAGCACCAACAGCTCACCATTGATGGCATCCATCACGATTGCGGCGCCCTTTTGCGCTTTCCACTTCGTGACCTGCTCAGCCAGAGCGGTCATAGCCACCTGCTGGAGCCTGGAATCCAGCGTCAACTGCAAACGCAAGTCGTCTCCGTAGAAGGCCCCCGGGGCGAGATTGGCCGGCAAAGGGGTGCCATCGGCTCCGCGACGGAGATATCGGGTCTGCTCATGACGGGCCAAATCGCCATCACGGCTCTGCTCAAGGCCCGCTTGGGGTTGCCGCTCAGCATTGAGAAAACCGACCACATTGGCGAACAACGATGCCTGGGGATAAACGCGCTGGGGATAGGGCTCCAGATCCAGGCCACTGATTCCGAGAGCACCGATGCGATCAGCGGTCTCAGGAGCAAGCTCTTCGGCAAGTTTGATCCCCGAGGCCTGCGTTCCCATGGCTTCTAGAAGCTCGGACGCGGGGCGGGCCAACGGATCAGCCAACACCGCTGCGACATCCTCAACAGGGCGGACAGCATTGGGGGCATCTCCAGGCATGTTGAAGTAACGGGGATGGGCCCAAAGCCGAAATCGCTTTTCATCCATGGCGACCAGGCGGCCGGTGCGATCGACGATCGGGCGCCGCTGCCCCAGAGGCTGGGTGCGCTGCGTCTGCAGTTGACGGGCACGCTGCTCCAAGGCTGGAGCTTGCACCAACTGCAGCCATGCCATGCGACCGATCAGGCCCAGTAGCCCTGCCGCCAAAATCCAGAAAATGATCAACAACCGCTTCGGCGGAACCTGCGTCAGAGGAACGACCCGTGCGCGGGAACGTCGCGAACGAACAGGTCGACGCCCTGACAACCGCGTCATCAGTACCCCGACCGAATGGGCTGATCTCCCAGCTCCTGAAACGAAACCATCGGAGAGGGAGTGGTCGGCTGGAGCGAATGCAGAGCGGGGCGATCGAGATGCACCAGGTTGGCCACCTGGGTGGGCACAAGCGTTTTCGGTTGTTGGGAACGTTGCAGCAGATGCTGTTCCATGACAGCAGTTGATTCCGTCAATCGGTGCGCCTGGGTGTTGGTCGCCTCCAGAAGGTGGAAAGCCAGGGTCCAGCGATGCTGCCAGTGCAACGTCAGGCCCGCCAGAACAGCAACCGCCGCGATCAACCCCAGCAGAGTGCCGTCCATCAAGCGATGGAGTCCCCCCAGGAGAGGGGATCGTCGTGCAATCCGTCCAGAGGACAGGGACCCTTGAATCAGCTCAAAAGCTGTGGTCGATGCACGCTGTTCCGGAGCGGCAACCACCGGGATCACAGGCGAATAGGCCAGTGAACCACCTGTGGAAAGGCGGGGCAAGGCTCAGAGCAGCAACAGATTCAGGAACGTCACTGCATTCCAAAGGCCATGCATCAGCACTGACGGCCACAGCCGTCCGCTGCGGAGCCGCACCAACCCCAGCCCAACCCCGAGCACGGTGAGGGGTGCCAGCTCTCCAACACTGATATGGGCCATGGCAAACAACAGACCACTGAGCAAGACACCCGCAAGGGGGCCAAGCCGGGCCGCCAGAACTGGGAGCAGGGCACCGCGAAAAATGGTCTCTTCGAACAGCGGAGCCAGCACAACGGCTGTCAGAGCGAGCAAGCCGAGAGCAATCGCATCATGGCTGCCCAGCACCAACTCCAGCAGCGGGTTGCTCCCCCCTGGGTCCCCCACGAGGCGCACGAGCAACCATCCCGTGAGCATCACCAGGGGGGTCACCATCAACCAACCCGCCACTGCATCCAGCACAGCGGAGAGCAAAGGCCGCAGCCGCCACTGCATCCAGCCCAATGGTGGCGCACTCTGCTTCGGCAGGGCCCGCAACTGCCGCCAGAGGATCAGCAGGCTTGGCAGAGCCATCACGCCGTAGTTGATCACCACGCCCACGGCTTCACGGCGGGGACTGGCAAGCCCGGCCGTGAGTGCACCGACCAAGGGGAACGCCACCAATGGGACGCCAACAGCACTGATGACGACAAAGCCTCCCGCCACCAGCAGGGCCATATCGATCAAAGTCAGGTCTGGACCCTGAACCGCTGGCCAGGCCATCAGACGGCCCCGCACCAACCGCCAGGCCTGGCCGATCAGCAGCAGAGCACCGATCAGGGCGGTCACCAGGGGCAGCACCGTGCTGAACGCCAAACGCAACGCCGCTTGGCCTGCCGCTTCACCATCAATGCAGAGCCCCGGATCAGACGCGCTGACTTCGCACAGCAGCTGCTGGAGCAGGGGATCTTCGGGTTCGCTTTCACGGTCTGCAGAGGCAGGAGTCTGGCCCTGCAAGAGCAGGAGCATCCGTTGCTGCCGCTCACTGCGATCCTCGGATGAGATCCCCTCCAGAGCTTTGAGCAGCGCATCCCGCGGCGACTCCCCCAGCAAGGCTTCTCTCAACGAGGACGGCACCGCTGGCTCCGCCAGGAGCGTCAGCTCCTGCTGCTGAAGGCTCAGGGCCGGAGCCACCGATGGTCTGGACAAACTGTCAACCAAGCCCGACAGCCAGATAAAACCGGCCAGGGCCAGGGATAGGGCCGCCAGAAGCCCCTTCCAGCGCGGGGAAACCGGTCGTGGGGAACTGGGCACCAGCTGGCGTCAACTCCCCACGATTGTCCCCCCGAAAGGCCGCTTCCATACGATGGCCGCGCCCTGACGCTGAGCTGAACCGTGCCCCTTCGTCTTCTTTTGGTCCGCCACGGTCTCAGCAGTTTCAACAAGGAGCGGCGCATCCAGGGTCGGGATGATCTTTCGAACCTCAGTGATGAGGGTCATGAACAGGCAAGGGCTTTGGGCCGCTCGCTGCAGGAGGTGAGCTTCCAGGCCCTCTACAGCTCGCCGTTGCAACGGGCTGCCGCAACAACCGCAAGCCTGCTGGAGGCTCATGCCGGTCAGGCACCGGATGTTGTGCTCGATAACGGCCTGCTGGAAGTGGATCTGGAACCCTGGTCCGGTCAAACCATCGATGAGCTCATCGAAGGGTCACCAGAGGCTTACAGCATCTGGAAACAGCAACCGATGAAGTTGGAACTTCAACGTCGGGACGGTTCGTCCTACAAGCCCCTGGCGGAGCTCATGGAGCAGGCGCGTGGATTCATCTCCAACCTGCTGCAGCGCCATCCCGTCGATGGCAATGACACGGTGCTGGTGGTGGCCCACAACGCCATCCTGCGCTGCCTGATGCTGGTGTTGCTGGGAGAACCAGACAATGGTTTTCGGCGGCTCCGCGTCGACAACACCTCCCTCTCGATCTTCAACCTCCATCCCGGCGTTGATCGCCCCCAGGTGCAGATCGAATGCCTGAACAGCACCACACACCTGCAACCTCTGCCTGAAAAAGGCAAGAACGCCAGGCTGATCCTGGTGCGGCACGGCGAGACCGACTGGAACAAGGCAGGCCGCTTCCAGGGACAAATCGATATTCCGCTTAACAGCAACGGTCGCCGTCAAGCCGCGGCCGCCCGCGATTTCCTCAAAGAGATCCCCATCGATCGGGCCTGGAGCAGCACCCTGTCGCGGCCAACGGAAACGGCCCAGATCATTCTCGAGGCGCATCCCGATGTGCCCCTGACCCAGATCGATGGACTGGTGGAGATCGGACACGGACTGTGGGAAGGCAAGCTCGAATCCGAGATCAGAGACGGCTGGTCGGAGCTGCTGGACACCTGGAAGCGTGCTCCAGAAACCGTGCAGATGCCTGAGGGGGAAACCATCCAGGACGTGTGGGCCCGTTCCGTACGGAGCTGGGGAGAGATCGCTGGTGAGCTGAAGCCTGAGGAAACGGTGCTGGTGGTAGCCCACGACGCCGTCAACAAGACGATTCTGTGCGACCTGCTTGGCCTAACTCCGGCCGACATCTGGGCCGTCAAACAGGGCAATGGTGGCGTGACGGTGGTCGACATTGCCGCCGATCCAGGCCAGCCTGCAGTGGTGACCTGCCTCAACCTCACCTCCCATTTCGGAAGCGTGATTGACCGAACGGCAGCAGGCGCTCTTTGACGTCATGAACGACACCTTGCTGCTGGATCCGGTGCGCATCCTGCGTGGCCCCGGACACACGGTTCAGCTCGGTGCAGTCCTGATCGATCAGGGGGTGCTGGTCGGCTTTGACGACGAGGCCCGGAAGCAGGCCCTTGGCCTGGGCATCAAGGCCAGCCCAGCACCGGATCAACTGGTCGCCCCCTGCCTGGTTGATCCCCATTCCATCCTTGAGACCCCCTTCAGTGGGGACCAGGAAACAGCCGTGAGCCTGCGGCACTGTGCCGCCGCAGGGGGCTACGGCCAAATTGCCCTGCTTCCCCGCAGCAACAATTGGCGCGATTGCCCGGAGCAACTCCAGGGATTCAGCCTCGATCAGGATCAAGCAGCAACAGTTCGCCTGCACCTTTGGGGAGGCTTCAGCCGCGGCGGCAAGGCGGATGAACTTGCCCCCCATGGCGATCTGCTCGAACACGGTGCCATCGGACTGGCAGACGATGTCGCCATGGTTCCAACCCCGTTGCTGGAACGGGGACTGCTGCTCGGAGAGATGGGGGGATGCCCAGTGCTCGTGGCACCCCGGGATCCCGCTCTGCAGGGGGAGGGTCTGGTGAGGGAAGGCGTGGAAACACTGCGGGCCGGGTGGCCAGAGGATCCGATCACCAGCGAGACCCTTCCGCTCAGCCAGTTGCTGCTGCTGCATCAACGCCATCCGGAACGACAACTGCGGATCATGAATCTGTCCACGGCAGCAGCGGTTGTTCAACTCGCGGGCTGCGAGTTCCCTCCCCTGAGCAGCGTGAGCTGGTGGCATCTCCTGACCGACCGCAGCATGCTGGCCAGCAGCGATCCAGGCTGGCGCGTCTGCCCCTCCCTCGGAGGTCCGGAGGATCGCGACCAGTTGATCCAGGCCGTTCAACAGCGAATCATTACTGCCGTGGCTGTCCACGCTGTGCCTCTGGATGCCGAGGACATGCTGTTGCCGGGTGACCAGCGTCCGGCAGGCCTCAGCGGCCACCATCTGGTGCTGCCAGCGCTTTGGAATGCTCTTGTGCAATCGGGCCGCTGGACCGTTGAAGATCTTTGGCAAGCCCTCAGCTTTGGGCCGTCGGCCCTGATCGATCAGCCCCCCGAACAGCTCGAGCAGGGCAGCCGGCGCTGGCTGCTGTTCGATCCCGAGCAACGCTGGTCAGTCGAGAGAAGCACGCCTGGAGCTCCGCGCGCTGCCAACATTCCCTGGCTGGGACGTGAACTTCAGGGCAGGGTTGTGGCTTGCGGACTCAGTTGCTGAGCGGACCAATCCGCGCAGGCGGCCAGAAGCGGAAGACAGCACGCCCGATGATCTGATCGTCGGGCAGGAACGGCCCCCCAGGCCAACGACGTGCATCCTGGCTGTTGCGACGGTTGTCACCCAAAACGACAACATTGCCTTCGGGGACGACGGCATACAGACCTTTGCAGCCGATCATTCCATCCCGATCCGAACAGAAGTTGGTGACGTAAGGCTCGTTGAAGGCTGTGCCGTTGATGCTCACAGCGCCCCGACTGTTGACCTCAACAACATCGCCAGGCACACCGACCACCCGTTTAATCCAGGCCTCACATTCGGGATAGCGCTGTACCAGGACCCGATCGACAACCCAACTGATGCCTGGGAAGGTGACGATGCCGCACTTCAGTGGATTCGGTTGCCCCGACTCCAATTTCCAGACGGGATCAAACGCACTTGGGGAATTGAACACGACGATCTCACCACGCTGGGGAGGGCGGGACCGATACGAAAGTTTCTCGACGATCAACTTGTCGCCAACCTGCAGGCCAGGAAGCATCGATCCCGATGGGATGTAACGCGCTTCAAAGGCGAATTGCCGAAGCAAGAGATACAGCGAGACAGTGAACAGAAACGGGGCCCAGAACTCCCAAATCGCGCTCACTCTGCCCTTCACATCAGAAGGCCCTTTCTCCGCGTTCAATGTGGGCAGGCTCAATCTTTCGACCCACGATAGGGGGAGCCTGCAGGCCCCATGATCCGTCCACGCTGGCAAGCACTCAAGCCCCATCGAGGCCTGCTCAGCTGGCGCCGGTGGGACCAGGCCATTGCCGTCATCGCCGCAATCAATCTCAGCTGGGTCGCTCTTGACCTCACCTACATCCCCCTGCGCACTTTCTGGCTTCAACGCAATCTTTATCCGGTTCCATCGCTGCCCCTGGTGGTTCCTCTGCCCTGGCTGCCCGACATCACCCCACTTCTGGACCCCTTAAAGGGCATCGAACCCCATCGCGACACAGAGGCTTATCTCAAGGCGTATAGCGCCCTGGATCAAGCACTCCTGAAAAACGGTTCGCGCACACCTGAAAGCAGCGATCTGCTGAAGCAGCAGGCGGCTCTAACCACGGGGCTGATGGACAGCAACCCGTTCATCAGTTCAGGCAATGCCGGTGCGCTTGAGAAATTCAAGAACCGACTCCGAGCACGTACCGGCCTGGAATCAGCTCGCGCATCGGCCAACCTTCTACTTAGCCCCGAGCATCTCGAGCTATCCCCCTGGAGCCAGGAGCGTCAGTTCTGGAACCAGCAGATCGTGCCCCTGGTGGAAAGCAATTACTGGCGAAGCATTGACGAAAACGGACGCCCCAGCGATCTGAGCTGGCGCATCGACACTCCGTTTCAACTCCTGTTCCTCCTCGACATCCTTCTGCGGACCCTGCGCCTAAAACAGCGCTACCCCGCGATCCGCTGGCGCGACGCCCTGTTACGTCGCTGGATCGACCTGCCACTGCTGCTTCCATTTGCGCGCTGGCTCAGGGTGATCCCTGTCACAGAGCGCCTTTGCGGAGCAGGGCTGCTGCAATTGGAACCTCTTCGTGCGGTCATCAGCCGTGGAGTGGTGGCCCTGTTAGCGGTGGAACTGTTTGAGGTCATCGCCATCCGACTCGTCGACACTCTCCAGCAATTGATCCGATCTCCGCAACTGCCGGAGAGGGTGCGCGGACTGTGCAGTTACCAAAGCAGTGATCTAAATGATGAGCGGGAGGTGGTCGAGTTGCTGCGGTTATGGCTGCCACTGCTGCTGACCCGTGTTGGCCCAGCAATGCGCCCGCAACTGCAAGCCTTGATCAGCCATCTAGTGCAGCAGAGTTTGGACCGGAACGTGGTGCCTGACGCCTTGCGGCGTCTCCCCGGACTGCAAAACGCCGAATCGGAATTCAGCCGCCAGATGGCGGAAAGCATGGTGACCTCCGTCCTCGACCTCTCGAAGGGAGCCGGCAACCGCATCGGTCAGCGCGACCCTGTCCTCGAATCCCTGGGATCAGAGGCCCTCGATCGACTGTGGGAGGAACTTGCACACATGCTTGAACAAGGCCCTGTATTGACTCGAAGTCAGGATTTGCTCGTGGCCTTACTGGAAGACATCAAACGCTCGAGCTTCCGCCAGATCCGTGACCAGGGAGATGTCGATGCCCTGATCAGCGAATTGGATGGATTGAATTTCAGCCCTGGAGCGTCGATTCCCAGAGATCAGGCTTAAAGCCGATCAGAAAGCTGGAGGAATCCACCACCACAAACGGACGTTTGATCAGTTTTCCGTCGGCAGCCAAAGCATCGAGAGCCTCGTCGTCGGTGAGGGCCTTCACTGATGCAGCTCCCATGGCTCGATAGCTCTGGCCACTGGTGTTGAACAACAGCTTCCGCTCACTAAAAAATAGATAAGCCGCCGAGAGCAACTCCCTGGAGGGTGGGTTCAAGGTGATGTCATGAACGTCATGGGCGATTCCTCGCTCAGACAGCCACGCCAACGCCTTCCGACAGGTGCTGCAGCGGTTGTAGCTGTAGACCTGGAGAATCCCCGCCAAGATTCAGCGGCCAAACAGGGATTTGATCGCACCAACGAGGCTGTTGGAGCCGCGGCCAACACCTTCGGCCGGACGGGTGCGAACCGTCACATCTCCGTTCACGGTGGTGCGGCAGCTCAAGCGGAAGTTCGCAGGCCGGTCAGCCAGGTACACCTCTTCGACGTCGCTGCGGGGCGAAAGATTGCCCTGACCTTCGATCACCTCCATCACACAGGTGCCGCACTGACCAACGCCACTGCAGTTATTGAGGTTGTTGAGGCTCTTGTAGGGGTTGATGCCTGCATCAAGAGCAGCTTTTCGCAGATTCGCGCCCTCGATGCAGCCCACCTGCTGGTCTTCCTGCTCGAATCGGATGGTGGGCACAGTTTCGGCGAATCTCAATGCGCACCAACCTACAAGCAACTGGTCAAATCAAGGGGACCTTTTCTGAGATCAGTTGGCCGCGCTGATACAAGAATCCAGTAATGGCTGGACCGCATCGATGTCACGCCAACCATCAATCGACACAACTCCTCCTTGCAGCGTGCGGTAAGTCCTGAAGAATTCAGCAACCTCCTCAAGCTGTGATGCCGCAATCTGCCGAATGCTACGGATCTCGTCTTGACGGGGATCCGCATCGGGAACACACAAGATCTTCCCGTCGTAGACGTCCAGGTCATACAGATCCAAAACCCCGATAGGGCGGGCCTTGATCAGACAGCCAGCAAAAGTGGGCTCGGCCATGATGACCATGGCATCAAGGGGAGATCCATCGTCCGCTTGCGTGTTGGGAATGAAGCCGTAGTCGAAGGGGTAGCGCACCGAGGAGTGCATCACCCTGTCGAGGACCATTACGCCAGCCTCAGCCAGATATTCGTATTTATTTCTGCTTCCTGCCGGAATCTCCACGATGAGATTCACCAATCCTTGCGAAGGAGACGGGGGGAGCTGATGGAGATCCATTCCGATGCGAGGCGGTTGGGATCAGTCGCGGAGAGGAGAACGTTCGATCAGTAATCACAGCCACAAGAGGAGCACTGAAGCTGACAACAGCAATCAGCAGTCCAGTTATGGCCGTCAAAGAGGCGCTACGACTAAACGGCTCATCCGTCTCGGACGACGCGATGGCGTCATCGCCAGACGGGAGGAAAGCATCTGAGGCCATAGAACGGGGAGTCGCAAGGACTCCCTCTTCTCATCACAACGTTGATGGCCTCATTCTGTCACTGCCTAAAGACAGATGCAGGGATCATTAAGCAGCAGGACGATCTTGCTGGTCGAGACGTGCGCTTAGGTCAGACGTTGGCTGCACGCTGCCTTCGAGATGGGTGCGAATCAAACGGAGCTCTTCAAGGATTGATCCCAGAATCTGCTGCGTCGCCGTTGAAGGAGAGTTCAGCACCTCAACAGTGACTTCCTTAATGCGCAGAACATCCTTGGCGAAGCGTGCAACTTCGTTGGGATGGAACATCAGCGGATCTTTCTGATCGCTGCGGTACTCCGGATTCAGCTTGCGAGGGTTAAAGGGAGGATTGAGGTTGCGAGGGTCTGTGTTGGTGTAGCGATAGACCGATGCGCGAGAACGATTGAGAGATTTCTGAACGTCGTCAATTCCCACCAAGGCCTCAGCCTGCGCGGAAGCTTGGGCTGAATCCATGGAAAGTTCTGCCTGTTGTTGAACGTGTGACGCCACAGATTCAACGGACCGAGGAAACATGAGACGGGCCTAGGACAGGCTGGATTGAGCTGGACGGTAGCAGCCGAGACTCAGGGCGCACAGTGGAATCCCAGCAAAACGGACACTTCTGCGATCGGCATGCTTCCGGAGCGGTGATAGCTTCCAAATCTCGTTTTCTTGCGATCGATGCGCGTCTCCCGCCTGCTGCTGGTGACGCTTCGGGATGTTCCCGCCGAAGCGGAGATCACCTCGCATCAGTTGCTTCTGCGTGCTGGGTACATCCGTCGCATTGGATCAGGGATTTACGCCTATCTACCTCTGATGTGGAGGGTGCTTCAGAAAATCACAGCCGTGGTGCGTGAGGAGATGAACCGCGCCGGCGCCCAGGAGACCCTGCTTCCACAGCTGCACCCTGCAGAGCTCTGGCAGAAAAGTGGTCGCTGGCAGGGCTACACAGCTGGCGAGGGAATCATGTTTCACCTCGAAGACCGGCAAGGCAGAGAGCTGGGGCTTGGACCAACCCACGAAGAAGTCATCACGAACCTGGCCGGTGAGCTGTTGAGGTCGTACCGGCAGCTCCCGGTAAACCTCTATCAAATCCAGACCAAATTCCGAGACGAGATCCGTCCTCGCTTCGGTCTGATGCGAGGTCGCGAATTCATCATGAAGGACGCCTACTCCTTTCATGCCAGCGAAGCGGACCTTCGCGAGACCTACGGGTTAATGGATCAGGCCTATCGCCGCATTTTTGAACGTTGCGGTCTCGATGCCGTCCCCGTCGATGCCGACAGCGGGGCGATCGGAGGTGCGGCCTCCCAGGAGTTCATGGTGACGGCGGATGCCGGGGAAGACCTGATCCTGATCAGCGATGACGGGCAATACGCGGCCAATCAGGAGAAGGCTGTTTCGATTGCCCCAGCGGCATCGCCCTTACCCGAAGGCCCTGAGGAGTGCATCCCGACCCCTGGTTTGGGGAGCATCGAGAGCCTCTGCGACGCCAAAGGCTGGGATCCAAGCCAAGTGGTGAAAGTGCTGCTTTTTGTGGCGGCCTTGGACGACGACACGCTCCAACCCCTGCTGGTCAGCCTTCGTGGTGACCAGGACCTGAACCCCACCAAAGTCGTCAACGCCGTCAACAGCATCCTGGGCAAGGGCGTCCTCGATTGCCGCCCGATCACGCCAGACGACCAAAACCGCCAGGACATCGATCCCATCCCCTTCGGATCCATCGGGCCTGACTTGTCCGATGACGTCCTGCAGGGAGCCAAGACCTGGGAGCCAACCTTCCTGCGTCTGGCAGACGAAACAGCCATTGAATTGAGTCGTTTTGTTTGTGGTGCGAATACGCCAGATCAGCACCGTTTCAACACCAGCTGGGCCGCCCTCAAGCAACAGCCGACAAGGTTGGATCTGCGCAATGCACGGGCGGGCGACGCCTGTCGACACAACGCGGAATCACGGCTGACTGAAAAACGTGGCATCGAAGTCGGCCACATTTTTCAGTTGGGCCGGAAATATTCCGAAGCGATGGAAAGTCGATTCACCAACGAGAACGGCAAGACCGAACCGTTCTGGATGGGTTGCTATGGAATCGGCGTTTCCAGGCTGGCGCAGGCTGCCGTCGAACAGCATCACGATGACGGTGGCATCTGCTGGCCTACCACAATCGCTCCATTCGAAGCGATTGTGGTTGTCGCCAACATCCAGGACGAGACCCAGGCCCAACTGGGGGAAACGCTCTATGAGGAACTTCAGAAGGCAGGGGTCGACGTACTCATCGACGACCGAAAGGAACGAGCGGGCGTCAAATTCAAAGACGCGGACTTGATCGGTATTCCCTGGCGGATCGTGGTGGGACGCGACGCAACCGATGGCGTCGTTGAGCTGGTTCGCCGCAGCAACCGAGAGGTACAGAAGCTTCCCCACGCAGAGGCCTTGTCTTGCCTGATCAAGGCACTCCACCTCTAAAGTCAGCAGATTCTCAAGGGTTTCATGCTCTCTGCACTGACACGCCTGCTTCGCCCCTTGAGCCGGGCTGCCGCAGCCCTCGGCCTGGGCTTATGCCTTTTTCTAACGGCCTGCAGTGGTGATGCTGAAGCCCGTTTGAGCGGCAATTACGTGGAAGACACCGTGGCGGTCTCCCGCACGTTGAGAACGGTGATCGACCTGCCCCAGGACGATCCAACCCACGCCGAGGCTGAAGCGGACGCTCGGTCACTGATCAACGACTACATGTCCCGCTACCGGCCTCAGCCGCGCGTGAACGGACTCAGCTCCTTCACAACCATGCAGACCGCACTGAACTCTCTGGCGGGTCACTACACCTCCTATGCCAACCGTCCCCTTCCTGAGGCACTCCATGACCGGATCGCCAAGGAACTAAGCAAAGCCGAGAAGTCTGTAGTCCGGGGCAGCTGAGCCCCTGGACACACGCTTTGACGAGGCCACCCGAGATCTGAGATACTCGCGGATTGTGCAGATCTGCGGCTTCGGGCCGCCGTGTTCTTGGCCAACGTTGTCGTCATCGGAGCGCAGTGGGGTGACGAGGGAAAAGGAAAGATCACCGATCTCCTCAGCCGCTCGGCCGATGTGGTGGTGCGCTATCAGGGTGGTGTGAATGCAGGCCACACGATCGTCGTTGACGAACGTGTCCTGAAATTGCACCTCATTCCCTCTGGAATCCTCTATCCCGACACGATCTGCCTGATTGGGTCAGGAACGGTCGTGGATCCCAAGGTGATGCTTGGTGAGCTCGACATGCTCATCGCCAATGACATCGATATTTCGGGCCTGCGCTTGGCATCCACGGCTCACGTGACGATGCCGTACCACCGCCTGCTCGATCAGGCCATGGAGAAGCAACGCGGAGCGCGTCGGATCGGAACAACTGGCCGCGGAATCGGCCCCACCTACGCGGACAAGTCGCAGCGCAGCGGCATCCGCGTGATCGACCTGCTGGACGAACAACGGCTTAGGGAACGCCTTGAGGGGCCTCTGAAGGAAAAGAACGAACTTCTTGAAACCATCTACGGCGTTGCTCCTCTGAATGCCGAGGATGTCATCAAGGAATATCTGGAATACGGGAAGCGCCTCGCACCCCACGTTGTGGAATGCACCCAAGCCATTCACCAGGCTGCCAGGGATCGCAAAAACATCCTGTTCGAAGGAGCCCAGGGCACGCTGTTGGACCTGGACCATGGCACCTACCCCTACGTCACCTCGTCCAATCCCGTCTCCGGAGGGGCCTGCATCGGTGCTGGCGTCGGTCCGACTCTGATTGACCGTGTTATCGGCGTCGCCAAGGCCTACACCACCCGCGTGGGTGAGGGCCCCTTCCCCACGGAACTGAGCGGGAGCCTGAATGATCAGCTCACCGAACGCGGTGGGGAATTCGGAACCACCACGGGCCGGCGGCGGCGCTGCGGCTGGTTTGACGGGGTGATCGGTCGCTATGCCGTGCAGGTGAACGGCTTGGACTGTCTGGCCGTGACCAAGCTGGATGTTCTGGATGAACTCGACGAGATCCAGGTTTGCGTGGCCTATGAGCTCAACGGCGAGCGGATCGAGCACTTCCCGAGCAGTGCCGAGGACTTCGCCCAGTGCAAACCCATCTTCAAAACACTGCCTGGCTGGCAATGCTCAACCGAGGAATGCCGCAGTCTTGAGGATCTCCCCAAACCGGCCATGGATTACCTGCGCTTCCTCGCGGATTTGATGGAAGTGCCGATCGCCATCGTCTCCCTTGGTGCCAGCCGTGATCAGACCATCGTTGTGGAAGATCCGATCCACGGCCCGAAACGCGCGTTGTTGAGCGCCTGAGCCTCTGAGGTTCATACTTCGGTGCTGTCTTCACAGCACCGATGTCGCCTGAGACCCGTTTCCCCAGCACCTGCAATCTCGATGTCGTTGGCATCGGCAACGCGATCGTGGATGTTCTGGTCCAGACGGACGACAGCTTCATCTCTGACAACGGCCTCCAGAAAGGAGGCATGGCGTTAATCAATGAACAACAGGCCGAGACCCTCTACAAGGCGAGCGGTCCTGGCCTTGAGACCTCCGGTGGATCTGTCGCCAACACCATGGTCGGGATCGCCCAGCTCGGAGGTCGCGCTGGTTTTATCGGTCGTGTCCGTGACGACCAGCTCGGCACCATTTTCAGCCACGACATCAGAGCCGTTGGTGCACGCTTTGAAACCCCAGCGGCCACCAGCGGAGCCACAACAGCGCGCTGCCTGATTTACGTCACGCCCGACGCGGAGCGGACCATGTGCACCTTCCTGGGAGCCTCCACCCAGCTGGAGCCGGAGGATCTCGATCTGTCGATGGTCAAGCAGGCCAAAGTGCTCTATCTGGAGGGGTACCTCTGGGACAGCCCAGCCGCCAAGCGAGCCTTTATCGCCGCCGCAGAAGCCTGCCGAGAATCAGGAGGACAGGTGGCCCTCTCCCTATCGGATGGCTTCTGCGTGGATCGGCACAGGGAGAGTTTCCTCGAGCTGGTCAATGGCCATGTGGATGTGCTGTTCGCCAACGATGTCGAGATTCAGTCGCTCTACGAAACCGAGGATTTCGATCAGGCCCTCGACCGGGTCCGCGGCTGCTGCTCGGTCATCGCGATCACCCGTGGAGCCCAGGGATCCGTCGTGCTGAGTGGAGATCAGCGCTGGAATATTGGCATCTTCGGCCTGGGCGACCTGGTGGACACCACAGGAGCAGGCGACCTCTATGCCGGGGGATTTCTGCATGCCTTCACCCAGGGCGAGTCCCTCGAACGCTGTGGTCAACTTGGTGCTCTCTGCGCTGGTCAAATCGTGACGCAACTGGGGGCACGCTCCCAGGTCTCCCTCAAGCAGCTGGCGGCGACGCATCTGAACTGAGCTCAGCCAGGGCCCAAGCCCCATAGGCCGGTGAAGCGGTCACCGGCCAGCTCAACCACTCGGGTGTGTCGTAGCTGTGCAGTTCTGACACAGCCAAGCGAAGCGCCTCCAGATGTTGGGCGGAGGTCTTCATCAGCAGTTGGACCTCATGGGAATGCTCCAAGGCCCCCTCCCAGCGGTAGAAAGACTGAACGGGGTGAATGGAGACACACGCCACAAGATGGCACTCCAGCAAGACCTCAGCCAGCTGTTGGGCGCGCTCGGCGTTCGCTTCCGTGGTGAGGGCAAGCACCAGCCCACTCGCTTCAATCTCGCTCAAGCCGATCCAACAGGGTGCTCACATCCTCGACACAAGCCATGCCAACGGGGGGGGACGGACGGCGCAACAACACCAAGTTCAGCCCCAGCTCTGTTGTGAGTTGATGCCATAGCTGTTCCGTCACACCACCAGATTGGCGGCACAGCACCACGCCGATGCCCCAGCGTTGGCAGAGGGCCCGCTCGATCGCCCCCGGCACCTTCCCCTGCAGGGGACGCACCACGGCGAGATGATCCGGGGGCAGACCGGCCCGCAGGGCTGCGCGCAATCCATCAGGGGACGGAAGCGCACGGCCATAGGGGATGGCTCCAGCGCGGCGTACAGCAGCAGCCATCGCCGGAAGATGGCGACCCCCAATAGCCAGCAGCAGGTGCTGGCCCTGGAGCGGCTGCACTGCCAATGCCTCGGCATCAGCCACCAGGGAGGCACCTCCAAGCAGTTCGCTGCGACGCTCATAACGCAGCAGCGGTTGGTCCAACGCGGCACAGGCAGTGACCAGGGAATGGCTGATCTGAGCTGCAAAGGGATGCGTGGCATCCACCACCCAACGAAAAGGCCCGGCCTGCTGCAGAGCGGCAATGATTCCGCCAACACCTTGCAGGGCACCGATCGAGATCCGCTCCAGCGGCAGTCCCGCGTAAGCCTTCGCCGCACTTGAAGTCACCACGCTCACGCTCACACGCCAGTTGAAGCGGGAGAGCTCCTGCACCAAGCGCGGCCCCTCACCGGTTCCAGCCAGCAACAGGACACGACGCTGGTCATTCGCGGGCCCTTGCATCAGGATGTGCGCCGACACCAGCTCAAGCCATGAACCATTGCGTGCTCGAAGTGGAGGTGATCGACGCACCGACGGTTCGATACACCCAAGACAACCAGACTCCCATTGCGGAGATGGCCGTGCGCTTTGCCCCCCTGCGGGAGGGTGATCCGCCAGGCGAATTGAAGGTGGTTGGCTGGGGCAACCTGGCCCAGGAGCTACAGAACCGTGTGCAGACAGGGCAGCGGCTGCTGATTGAAGGCCGGCTGCGGATGAACACCATGCCGCGGGGCGATGGCATGAAGGAGAAACGGGCTGAATTCACCCTGGCTCGGCTACATCCGATCGGCGCTGCTGCCACGGGTGCTCCCCCCGCCGGCACCCCCTCAGCCCCGGCCCCAGTACGACAGCCCCCCGCACCTGCGACGACGAAAGTGGCGAAAGAGCCAGAACCGGCCAGCTGGAATGCTGCGCCCCTGGTTCCCGACACTGACGACATTCCGTTCTGAATCAGAGAATGTTCTCGGTTCGGCGCGGTTCAACGATCGGCTTCGTCCTGCAGCTCTGAAGCTCGGGTGATCAGTTGCCCGAGCTCTCGCTCGAGGGCCGCCAAGTCAAGCCGGAGCTCGGGCCAACGACCGCCATCAATCTGCTGCAACAACCAGCTGCGATCGCGATCGAGCTGCTCGAGCAGATCGTCCATGCCGGTCGACGATGGATCAGGCATCTAGCTCGAGACAGTGGATCTCCATCCTGATGGCCTAGAGGTCAAAATGACGATCAAGCCAAGGCCTTCATGAAGGATTTCTTCTCCCCCGGCAGCCTCGTCACCATCGCCGGAGGCGTGCTGACAGTGATCGGTGCCACCGCTTACGCAACGGGAAGCGCCAACCTCAGCCTGCCCACAATTTTCTATGGAATTCCCATCTTGTTGGGGGGACTGGCCCTGAAATCCTCGGAGCTGCCACCCGCTATCCGGGTGACACCCATCAAGACCTTCCAAAAAGAGCGGGAAGCAGCAGCCCCTGAACTGGGCAAGCTTCTCGGGGATGTGACGCGCTGGCGCTACGGCCAGAAGGCCCATCTGGAGTCGTCGCTCGAAGCGCTCAAGCTCTGGGACGAGGACACCCCGCCGCAGTTGGAGGAGATCGAAGAGCTGCATTCCGACGCTGGCTATGGCCTGCGGCTGCGTTTTCTGCTGGGAGCCGTTCCCCTCGAACGCTGGCAAGAGCGGCAGGAGCGTCTCGGGCGTTTCTTCGCCAAGGGAATGCGAGCGGAACTCAAGGAACTGGATGAGCAGCGGCTGGATGTTGTTCTGCTTCCAGCGGGTGAGGCATAAGCCATGGCCCAGTCCACCCAGAACAACGATGACGCCCTCAGGGTGTCAGTGCTCAGCGAAGCCCTTCCTTATATCCAGCGTTTCGCCGGACGGCGCATCGTGATCAAGTACGGCGGAGCGGCCATGGCCCATTCCGAACTGCGTGCTGCCGTCTTTCGCGATCTGGCTCTGCTTGCCTGTGTTGGGGTCCAACCCGTTGTGGTTCATGGCGGCGGGCCGGAAATCAACCAGTGGCTGCAGCGTCTGGAAATTCCAGCCGAATTCCGCGACGGATTGCGCGTCACTGACGCCGACACGATGGATGTGGTGGAGATGGTGCTGGTGGGTCGCGTCAACAAACAGATCGTGAATGGGCTCAATCAGCTCGGCACCCGTGCCGTTGGCTTGAGCGGAAGTGACGGAAGCCTGGTCGAGGCTCGCCCCTGGGGGGACGGCAGCCATGGGCTCGTGGGGGACGTTGCTCGTGTCAATCCCGATGTGCTGGAACCGCTGCTGGAGAAGGGCTACGTGCCCGTCATTTCCAGCGTTGCCGCAACCCCCGATGACGGGCGAGCCCACAACATCAATGCCGACACAGTGGCGGGAGAACTGGCGGCGGCCCTGGAGGCCGAAAAACTGATCCTGCTGACCGACACCCCCGGCATCCTCAAGGACCGAAACGATGCGGACTCCTTGATCCGCAAACTGCGCCTCTCAGAGGCGAGACAGTTGATCGAAGACGGCGTCGTCGCAGGAGGCATGACCCCAAAAACGGAATGCTGCATCCGCGCCTTGGCGCAAGGCGTCGCAGCCGCCCACATCATTGACGGCAGGGTTCCCCACGCCCTGTTGCTCGAAGTCTTTACGGACGCTGGCATCGGCACCATGGTTGTGGGACGCGGCTGAAGGGTGAGCGAAAAAGACTCAGGACTGGACCTTTCCGAAGCGGAGGCAGCCCTCGAGCGCGGGGACTATGGACAGTGCCTGGATCTGCTCCTCCCCCTAGCGGAAACCCACCCGCCCAACAGTCCCGAGGGGCCCCGGCTGCGTTACTTGATGATCACCGCCTGGATGGGGCAGGGGCAGGACGACAAGGCCATCGCCACCTGTCGTCTGCTCAGTCGCTGCCGAGATCCCAAGTTGCGCCAGCAAGCGCAACAACTACTCGAGATTCTCGAGGCCCCCAGCCTGGATCGTCCGGAACGCTGGTCGATGACGATGCCGCAACTGGAGATGAATGCCTCCGGCAGCGGGCAGCCGAGCACCATGCGACGGCGGCGCTCCCGGCGCCCCGAACCACCGCCACCGCCACCGACGGGGCCGACGCGACCACCGGCGGCCGGATTCGCCGTGCTGGTCCTGGCGGTTCTGCTGGGGATCACTCTGCTGTTGAGTGGCTGTGTACGGATCCAGGCCGATCTCGAGCTTCGCGGTCCGGATCGACTGGCCCTCACCTGGGACGTACAGAGCACCCAGGAACGCTCGCTGCCCTGGCAAGACCAGTTTGAACGCAATTTGGAACGGGAGGTGTCCGGGCTGAAGATCAAGCAGTCGGGGCCTGGACACCAGCACATCAGTAGCGGCGTTGCGTCATCGCATGATCTGGCGAAACAGATGGCCGCTGTGGTTGAGGTGGCTGGCCGCGCGGCGGGAATTTCTCTCCCTGCACCGGTGCTCAAGCTCGAGGAACGCAACTGGCTGCTGGGGGTGCAGCAGCACTTGCAACTGATCGTCGACCTCAGCGATTTGCCCGAGATTCCTGGGCTGGAGCTGCATCTAAGCCTCAACCATGGGCGGATTCAAAGCACAGCGCATTCCGGAACAACCACAGAGATCAACTGGCGGGGCTGGCGGTGGAATCCTCTCGGCCTTGGTGGGCTGGTGATTCTGATGCTGCTGACGTCCAGCATGCTCCTGCAGGTCGTGCGGAGGAAGCTGGGCTTTGGCTTCCCGGAACTGCCCTCTTGATCAAAGCTGCTGCGGATCAGGATCCACGGTGAGCGCCACACCCCTGGGCAAGCCATCCCAGAGGTCCTGCCCAGGAGGCAACGGGAGAGAGGAACCCGCCGGTCCATGCAAGAGCAGCTGCCATCGGCTCCGTCCTGCCACGCGAGCCACCGGGGCAGGGGCAGGCCCCAGCAGCCACCAACTCTGGCTCTGACACATCGGCCGGATCCGCTCAGCAAGAACCGCTGCCGCCGTTGCTGTTTTGCTGGGGGAATCTCCAGACAGCCGCAACAGACAAGCGCGACTGAAGGGCACCAAGCCGGCCTCCTTCCGAAGAGCCACTTCCTGAGCAAGGAACGCCTCATAACGTCCATCCACCAGGTGTTGAATCACCGGATGCTCCGGGGTGTACGTCTGGACAAGCACCTGTCCCGGTCGCTCGCCCCGGCCAGCTCGGCCCGCCAACTGCAACAACAACTGCAGCGCCTGCTCCCCTGCGCGGAGGTCGGGGCGATGCAGCAGCCCATCCGCCGCGAGCACCGCCGCCAGGGTGACCCGCGGCAGATCCATACCCTTGGCCAGCATCTGCGTGCCAATCAAGACATCCGCCTCCCCGGCTCCAAAGCGGTCCAGCAGGCGTCGATGACCATCACGCCCCCCGGTGGAATCCCGATCGAAACGGAGCAAGCGAAGGCCTTCAAGTTCCTGAGAGAGGAGTTCCAACACCTTCTGCGTCCCCGCTCCAAAGGGTTTGAAGGCCGTGGAACCACAGTGACTGCAACGGCTCTCCAGCTCCGCACGATGGTCACACCAATGGCATCGCAGCCACTGGTGTCCAGCTTGTCCACGGTGGACGGTGAGAGCCACATCGCAATGGGGGCACATCACCACCTCGCCGCAACTGCGGCAGCTCAAAAAAGGGCTGTACCCCCGACGTGGCACCAAAACCACCGCCTGTTCGCCCTGCTCTGGCAGCGCCGCAAGACGGTCCATCAAGGCACGACTCACCAGACGCTTGTGCCCTTCAGCCAGCTCATGGCGCATGTCAATCACATGCACAGGAGGTAGGGCCTGCCGCGAAATGCGCTGGGTCAAACGCACCAAGGTCAAGGCACCCTCGGAGCCAGATTGAACCCAACTCTCAAGCGACGGTGTGGCACTGCCCAGCACAAGCCGTGCCTTTTGCATCACGACCCGATCCAAGGCCAAGTCGCGGGCGTGATAGCAGGGCATCGGAGCGTCTTGCTTGTAGGAGCTGTCGTGCTCCTCATCAAGAACGATCAACCCAAGCGGCTTTAAGGGAACAAACACGGCGGAGCGAGTTCCAACAACCACCAATGGCTGTTCCGCAGAAAGACAGCGGCGCCAGGTCCGGACCCGCTCAGCGTCACCACAACCGCTGTGGTACTCCACGACGCGTGAGCCGAAGCGTTTACGGCAGCGATCGACGAGTTGGGGAATCAAACCGATCTCTGGAGTCAGCAACAAGACATGGCAGCCCCGCTCCAGCTCCTGGGCAGCGAGTTGGAGGTACACCTCGGTCTTGCCGGAACCCGTAATTCCCCACAGCAACAGACCACGCCCCGGAGACAGCTGTTGGTAGGCATCGACCACGGCATGCTGCTCAGCGGTCAAAGCCTGGGGATGCTCCCGGATATCAGCACCCGCATCGACCTTGTCCTCAGCCCGCCGCCGCTCACGCACCAGGTAACCCTGTTGAACCAGGGGGGGCAGCAAATGAGCACCAAACCCACTAGCCACAAGATCCCGTTGCCAGCCGCCACCGCCTTGGGCCTTCAACCAAGCCAGAAGTTCCCGCTGGCGGGGGCTGAGTTGGTCCGCGTCATCGAGGGGATCACAGCCCTGCACCCACCACATCTGACGTCCTCCCGCCAGCGAGCGCTGACCTGCCTGACCAATCCATCCCGCCGGCAGAGCCGCCTTCAACGTCCGAAAGGCGCTCAGGTGGCAACGGTCCGCCACCCCCTCCAACCAGCTGTACCAATCAGGATCGACAGCAGCCCGCTGTAGGAGTGCTTCCACCGGCTGCAGTTCTGGGGGTTCATCCGCTCCCCACTCCCGCTCCGCGACCACCAACCCATGCATGGCACGACCCCTGAGGCGCACCCGCACAAGGTCTCCTGGCATCAATCCCATGGCGGGATCAGCGGAGTAACTGAAGGACCGCCCCTCCCGCCCGGCCTCAAGCCAGACATCAACGCAGCGCCTCGGATGCGACAGGACCTTGCAAACTTCGGAAGACTTCATTAACGTGGACAGGTTGGTCGTTTTCTGCCAACCCTGCGCTCGATCCAGAGGGAAGACACAGAGTCTGAAGTCAAGGCCTTGTCCTTGCCACTTTGACCGGTCTGAGACCACCCCGGGCAGCACAGACAATTAGTCCAAGCGTTTCGTCGACTCGCGGACACCACCATCAGCCCATGATCTCCGTCTCAGCGTCAGCTGCGTCGTTCTCTCCCGTTTTGACAGGAGATCAGGCTTTTTTGGCCTGAGCCTTTGGTGTGATGTTGCCGCTTTTTCGTCCCCCCTTCATCCGACTTCGACTTTCACCATGACCCCAGCTGCCACCAAAGCTGCCAAGCCGGACATCGTTCTTCTGGCCAATGCTGACGGCACAGTGAAGGAAGTCTCCAGCAAAGAATCCAAAAAAGCCCCTGCGCGCCGCCGAGCCAGCAAGTCAAGCGCGAAGGACCTGAGCGCCGCGGCAGATGAACTGCTCGCAGCAGCGGATCAGGCCAAGTCTTCCGGAACAACGAAGAAAGCAGCCGCCAAAACCACCAAGGCAAAAACCACCACAAAGAAAGCAGCAACCGCCAAGAAGACCACGACCAAGGCAGCAACAGCTAAGAAATCCACCACCAAGGCAGCTACCGCTCAACCAACAGCTGAAGAGAAGGCCAAAACAGCCGCTGCCGAGAAGGAAGCCAAGGCCAAAGCCCTGGCCAGCATCAAAATCGGCCCCAAAGGCGTTTACACCGAAGACTCCATTCGGGTCTATCTGCAGGAAATCGGACGGATCCGCCTGCTGCGTCCCGACGAAGAGATCGAACTCGCTCGCAAAATCGCGGATCTCCTCTACCTAGAAGAGCTGGCGTCTCAATTTGAAAGCGACAACGGCAGGGAACCCGACAAAAAAGAATGGGCCGCGTTGGTTGAGATGCCGCTCATCCGCTTCCGCCGTCGCTTAATGCTGGGCCGACGGGCCAAGGAAAAAATGGTGCAATCCAACTTGCGCCTCGTTGTCTCGATTGCCAAGAAGTACATGAATCGGGGCCTGAGTTTTCAGGATCTGATTCAGGAGGGCAGCCTTGGCCTGATTCGAGCAGCTGAAAAGTTCGACCACGAAAAGGGCTACAAGTTCTCCACCTACGCCACCTGGTGGATTCGTCAGGCAATCACGCGAGCGATCGCTGACCAGAGCCGCACCATTCGCCTACCGGTTCACCTCTACGAAACGATCTCCAGGATCAAGAAAACCACCAAGGTTCTCTCCCAGGAATTCGGTCGTAAGCCAACGGAAGAGGAAATCGCTGAATCGATGGAAATGACCATCGAGAAACTGCGGTTCATCGCCAAGAGTGCCCAGCTACCGATCTCGCTCGAGACCCCCATCGGCAAAGAAGAGGATTCCCGTCTGGGCGATTTCATCGAAGCAGACATCGAAAACCCCGAACAAGACGTCGCCAAGAACCTGTTACGTGAAGACCTCGAGGGAGTTTTGGCAACCCTCAGCCCCCGCGAGCGCGATGTGCTTCGCCTCCGCTACGGATTGGACGACGGACGCATGAAAACCCTTGAGGAAATCGGCCAGATTTTCGATGTGACCCGCGAAAGGATCCGTCAGATCGAAGCCAAGGCCCTGCGCAAGCTGCGCCATCCCAACCGCAATGGGGTGCTCAAGGAATACATCAAGTAGGTCACAAACCCGAGGCTGTCATCGAACAGTCTTGGGAGTAATACATAAGTACATTCCCCCTAGCTCAAAGCCCCGATGGGCTCCTATAACGATCTTGAGGGAATTGAGACGCCCTCCTCACACGGAAGAGATCAAACCTCAGTCTGAGACTGAGGTTTTCCTTTGGGAGGAAATAAAAATTCGGTGCATCAGTTACGAAGGGCTTTCGAAGGTCTCCGTGAATTCCTGAAAGGCACGCTTCAAGCGCTCCACCGGTGTCTCCTCAAGAGGACATTCCTGACGCGTCTCCAAGGCATAGGCCTGGAGAAGACGGGGATCTGGCTCAAGCACAGAGGCGACTGCCGCCTTGAACAGCACAAGGTTGTGCTGGGACGTCAGCCCCGCCAGGTAAGGCTGAAGCACCCAGCGCAGCTGACCATCCTCCGGAGGTTTTACAGCCGAGCGAACCAGACGCGGCCGGAGCAACTGGTAGGCGTGGTCACCATCACGATCGGTGGTGTGCCGAAGCCGCGCCATCAAGACGTCACCACTGCACAGCAAGATCAAACGAATGCATCCCTCGGCCACCAAGGGGAGCATGGTGTCCTGCTCCTGGGGTTCAGGGGCAACCGAGCCGATCGCTCCCACCTGACGAACGCCATTCACAACGGGGCCTGGCATGAGGGTCCTACGCAGCAGACGAATGTTACGCGTTCTTCACATAGGCGGGCTTCTCTTTCGAAGCTTCACAACCTCAAGCGTGCCAATCCATGGAGACCTGCCCAAAAGCGTAGGCTGGTCGGCTGATTCGCCTTGTACATGGCCCTCACCGAACTGCGCATCGCCTCACGACGCAGCCAGCTGGCCATGGTGCAGACCAATTGGGTCAAAGCGGAACTGGAAAAGGCCCATCCAGGCTTAAAAATCACCGTGGAAGCCATGGCGACCCAGGGCGACAAAATCCTGGATGTTGCCCTGGCCAAGATCGGCGACAAAGGCCTGTTCACGAAGGAACTGGAAGCCCAGATGTTGGTGGATCGTGCGGACATCGCCGTCCACTCCCTGAAAGACCTTCCCACCAACCTTCCTGAGGGGCTGATGCTCGGCGTCATCACCGAGCGGGAAGACCCGGCTGATGCACTGGTCGTGAATGCCAAAAACCAGGCCTACAAGCTCGACACGCTTCCTGAAGGATCTGTGGTGGGAACCAGCTCCCTGCGGCGCCTGGCCCAGCTGCGTCACCACTACCCCCACCTGATCTTCAAGGACGTGCGGGGGAACGTGATCACCCGGCTGGAGAAGCTGGACAGCGGCGATTACGACTGCCTGATCCTCGCTGCAGCAGGTCTTGGCCGCCTGGGCTTTGCCGATCGGATCCACCAACTGATCCCCGGCGACATCTCCCTGCACGCCGTTGGCCAGGGAGCACTGGGCATTGAATGCGTGGAGGGCAAGCCTGAAGTTATGGAGGCAATCAAGGTGCTGGAGCACATGCCCACCTCCCAGCGCTGCCTGGCCGAACGCGCTTTTCTGCGGGAATTGGAGGGCGGCTGTCAGGTTCCCATCGGGGTGAACACCCGCTTCGAAGGCGATCAACTGATCCTTATAGGCATGGTGGCCAGCCTCGACGGCAAACGCTTGATCCGCGACCAAGCCAGCGGCCCCGCCAGCGACCCCGAAGCCATCGGCCTCTCCCTCGCCCACACCCTCAAAGATCAGGGTGCAGGAGAGATCCTCAAAGAGATCTTCGACACCGTTCGCCCCGAAGCCTGATCAACTGCGAATCTCAAGGCGTGTTCCCACATCCACGGCTTCAAAAAGCTGCCGGATGTGGCTATTGAGCATGCGCACGCAGCCAAGGCTGACGGCAGCACGAATCTGAACCCAATGCGGCCACGCCGTTCCATGGATTCCAAATTCACCACGCCCATTGCGGTGAAAGGCCATGTAGCGATCGCCGATGGGGCTGCTGGGCCCGCGCAATTCGCGCCGCTGGCCTGACTTGTTCGTCACATAGATGGGATTGACTTTCTTGGTGAGAATGGCGAACTCCCCCCTAGGGGTGGGCGTCTTGGGATCTCCGATCGCTACCGGCCACGATCCAAGCCGCTGGCCACCCCGAACAAGAGAGATCTGTCGCTTGCTGAGGTCGAGAACGATGCGCGACTCCCGCGGAACACGCTGCAACGCCACTTCAGCGGCATCAGCAGAAAGCGACGGCAACAGGGATCCAGCCAACACACCGCCCAAGAGCGCTGGAAACAACGACCACTTCATGAGACGCACAAGACCCATTCGTCTCAACCTATTCATCGCTGCGCGAAAAAACCGCAGCAGCAAGTGGCCAAGCCAAACTCTTCAGATTCTTTTTGGTCTCAAGCGTGAGACCGGCGGTCTAGAGGTACCCTTCTCCAACTCTCTTTCCTGCGTGTTGACCACCACGGCGATCGCACCGGCACGGCCAACCCTTCTCGACGGCAATGCCCTCAGCCAGGAGGTCCAGTCGATCAGTTTTCGCTTCTCCGACCTCCTCAACAACCGCAGAACCTTCCTTGCCGCTGCCTGGACGCTGCGTCGACGGGGGATCATTTGCCTACGTGAAGCGGCACCTCCTGAACTGATCGCATCGATCAACAGAGATGTTGGCGAGCTGCTCGAAGAAATCGAATCAGGAGATCACGGTCGCCTCGCCTCCCTGGCCTATCTCAATCTTCCCGATCACCGTGTGCTGAAGGGCTACAACCAGTTCCGGGATGCGGATCGGGCCGTCATCAACTACCGGGTTAAACGCCCCGATGGCCGCAGCGGCAGCGATGCGGGAATGATCGACATCTTTCATCCAGAGCGCCTCTCAGAAAGCCTGAACTCCAGCATCCGACAGTGTCTTCAGGAATCCATGATTCAGCGGTTGCTTCTGGCAAGCAGCTTCAATCGTCTGCGGGTGAAGTGCCGCAATCTCTACATCAACAGGGGTGTTCAGGACACGCGCAGCTACCACTGCGATGGACGCTCCCTGAAATTCAAATCCTTCGTTTACCTCAGTGATGTGCAATCGCTGGCCGATGGGCCCTATTGCTTTGTGCCCAAGTCCCAACGCCGACGACGGCTCTGGTGGCGCAATGCCCGCTACAACAAACGCCACGGTCTGGGACCGTTTGAATTCAGTCAGCTCCAAGGGGCTGAAGCCATCGCCTTGTATGCCAAGGCGGGAGACATGGTGCTCTCATCGCAGCGCGGCGCCCACTGCGGTCACCCGCAGCACCCCCAGGCACGCCGTGCCGTCCTCGTGAACATGTTCCAGCGCTGAGACATAAAAAAGGCGGGGAAATCCCCCGCCCGATCACCAGCCGAAAACTGGATTGTTCAGTCCACCAGCTTGGGATCGATCTCAGCCATGTAGCGGGCCTCACAGCTCTTGATGATCTCAATGGCTTTTTCGGTTCCAAAGAAACCGTTCACAGTGCAGGTGCCAGGCTTCTTCAGATCCTTGTAGTGCTCCCAGTAATAGGTGGTCTCTTTCTTCCAGTGATCACCGAGATCTTCCCAGCTCTTGATGTGATCCATGCGCTTGTCATCGGCAAGAACAGCGATCACCTTGTCGTCAACTTCGCCACCGTCGTCGAAAGTCATGATCCCGATGATGCGGGCTTCCACAATCGAACCAGGAATCAAGGGCTCAGTGACACCAACAATCTCGATGTCGAGAGGATCACCGTCTTCATCCCAGGTGCGGGGAATGCATCCGTAGGCGAAGGGGTAAGCCAGAGAGGAGTAACCGACGCGGTCAAGCTTGAGATGGCCTGTTTCAGTGATCAGCTCGTACTTGTTGATCGTGTTGGAGTTGAGCTCCACGATCGTGTTGAGACGAAGTTCGGCTTCATCAGCGAAGGCCGGCAGCACGTGCAGCAGGTTGGGCATGCTGCGGCTGGGTGCCTGATCGAGGTTGGCCATAAACGGCGATGGACAGCGCGGCGCATCCTACGGGCCGCCTCGGCCAATCAAACCTGTAGAGGCTGGGACGCCTGGTGCAAGCGATCAAGTTTGCTCTCCAAATAGCCCAGGAAGGCTTCAGTGCTCAAGGGGCGACCGCTCACTTTTTCAACCAATTGCTCCGCATTCACACTCCGTCCCAGCGGGTGCACATGCTCACGAAGCCAATCCAGTAGGGGCGTGACATCACCGCGATGCACATGGTCTTCTGGAGCACCGATGGCCTCCGTCATCGCTTCACTCAATTGCGCACTGATCAGGTGCCCCAACAGGTACGACGGGAAATAGCCAAACAGCCCTTCGCTCCAGTGCACATCCTGCAGACATCCCTCCGCATCATTCATGGGGCGAACCCCCAAGAGATCCCCATAACGCGTGTTCCACTCGCCGGGAAGATCCTTCACAGCCAAGCCCTTCTCGAGCAATGCGATCTCGAGCTCAGTGCGGATCAGGATGTGTAAGCCGTAGCTGAGTTCATCAGCTTCAACGCGGTTTAAGCCTGGCGAGATGGGGTTCATGGCCTGCCACATGTCCTGGGCACAGGTGAAGGGAGCTCCAGCCTGAGCAAAACGGGTCCACCACTGCTCCGCGAACGGACGACTCCGGGCAACGCGGTTCTCCCAGAACAACGACTGACTTTCATGAACGGCCATCGAGGTGGCCTGACCCAGCGGCCAGGCAAACCACTGATGGCTCTGGTCCGGGAGCCCTTGTTCATAGAGGGAGTGTCCCCACTCATGAGCGGTGGCCAGAAAGCACGACAACGGCTGACCTGGCACCACACGCGTGGTGATCCTGTAATCCGCCGGTCCCAACGTGATGGAGAAGGGGTGGGGAGAGCGGGCCATACAGGTGATGGCGGAGTTGCGGCCCCAGGCCTGCAGGAGCGCGTCACAGAGATGCTGCTGGCTCGACTCCTCGAGATCCCAGTCCGCAGATCGTGGGCGTGGGCGGGTGGATGCCTGAGTGACCAATTGCGGCAACCGTTGTCTTAACGGAGCAAACAGAGCCTCGAGACGCTCAAGCCGGAGGTCCGGTTCGAAGGGTTGAGCCAGGGTTTCCCAACACGATCGAAGCTCATCCAGCTGATTGGCCTGCTCCTGGCGCAGGTCAATCAACGTCTGAAGCGCCGGTGCAAAAAGACTGAAATCAGACGCTGCTCGAGCCTGCTGCCACAAGTTGTACCCCTTGGCTTTGGCCATCGCCAGTGCAGCGACCAGGGCTGGATCGAGAGCCTGCTGCCTGCACAGGTCCTGCTCCAGCAAATCCAAATTGCGGCCCTGCTCGGGGCATCGTTCACCGGAGTTCCAATGCTGACGCGCTGAAGCCAGCAAATCCGCGTAGGCCGCGGAGCTCTGACGTGCATGAAGCTGGGTCGCCAGAAGCGTGAGCTGCTCACCTCGCCAGGGCGCACCACCAGAGGGCATGCGGGTGTTTTGATCCCAATACAGGGTGCTCTGAATCGAACCCAGCAACTGTGTTTCACGCAAATGGGCTCCTAGCTGCCCCCAAGCCGTTGCGGCAGAAGCCATCTCGCTCTCCTTTCAATCAATTTAACGACTCTGGGGGTGGCATCGAAGCTGCGATGCAGGGCATGGTGAAGCAGTTCAGTCTTCCTGCATCGATGCGCCGACTGATGCTGCGCGCAGCCTTTGGGCTCGCCCTTCCCATGGCTCTTTGGCCGCTCAAACTGATCTATCGACAGCCATCGACCATCCAGTAAGCCGGTCAATTCAACTCACATCGACCTCGGCACAGGGTCTCCAAATCCGCTCGCCCCGTGATCTGAAGCCGGCGGGACGCCCAAATCCCATAGATCCAATCGACCACGCCGCCGATCAACGGCCAGCGGGTGGGTGCGTACAACCACCCCAGGCCAATCAGGCGGTACGCCTCACGGAAGACGGCCACATCCCGGAGCACCTCCCCAGAGCCCGCAATGGCATGAATGCGGCCCATGGCCACCCGGTAGCTGATGCCGGCATGGGCTTCAGGGTCGTAATCCGCAGCATCGATATCGACAAATTCCAGCCTGCCCTGACAGTCACGCCGCTGCAGAAACCGAACTTCGCGCATACACAACGGACATCCTCCGTCGAAAAGAAGGGTCAGTTCGGGGGCAGAGGGACTGGCCATGGACTCAGGCGGTGCTGCAGCACGCAAAGTAAGGAGAGAACGCTGGAGAGCGGTAGTTGTGCAGCAGATCCTGCATCAGATTTCAGTTCAAACCCCTGGCAGGGGATTCACCCGTCTGGACGGTCGGCTGAATGCCTGGATCCGCAGCACGGGGCTCGACCAAGGTGTGCTGCACCTCACCTGCATGCACACGAGCGCAAGCCTCACGATCAACGAGAACGCTGATCCAAGGGTGCTGCACGACCTTGAGGCATGGATGGCCG
Source organism: Synechococcus sp. UW106 (assembly GCF_900474015.1). Taxonomy (NCBI): domain Bacteria; kingdom Bacillati; phylum Cyanobacteriota; class Cyanophyceae; order Synechococcales; family Synechococcaceae; genus Synechococcus; species Synechococcus sp. UW106. The sequence continues at coordinate 121,409 of NZ_UCNV01000011.1, read as the reverse complement.
ATGCCGTTCCGGAACATCGCAGATATCTCCATGACGACGAAGGAGCGGATGACATGCCGGCCCACATCCGAACCGCACTCACCAGCCAGACCCTCAGCCTGAGCGTCAGTGGACGACAGCTGCTGCTGGGCACCTGGCAAGCCGTGTACCTCTGGGAACACCGCAGCGCTGCTCACAACAGAACGATCGCCTGCCACCTTTTCGGCGAACCATCCAGCATCACAGCACCTCGTTCCACGACGCAGAACGCCTCAGCCAACCCTCAAACCCTGTTGAGTCTTCGCAATGCGGAACGGATGAATCAAGCCATTCAGGCACGACATGACCCCAATGCCTGGGAAACAGATAACGGCATCGATACAGACACCGATCTGATGATTGATCGATTGCATGACCTAAGCGACTGAAGATCAGCTCCATGACATTTCTTAAGGCTCGGAGGATTGTTGTCCTCAGCGGTTTGATCATCCTGTTCTGGATTTGGATCGATCCAGCATTTGCAGTCGTGCTGGGGATCATTTCGATCGCGGTTCTGAGCGTTGCCAACCTCCATCCCAAACCGCGTTGGCTCCAAAAATTCTGGGCCTATTGCATTGATCTGGGGCAGCACGACAGGGAGCTCCCTTAGGGGCCACGATCCCGCCACGATGGAGGGGTGTATCAGAGATCGCATGACGGTTGAACGTCTCGACGCCACTCAGCAATCGGCGCTTGCCACAGAACTGCCCGATTGGAGTGTGCAGGGTGATCGGCTGCACCGCGATCTGCAATTCAAGAGCTTCGTGGAGGCGTTTGGATTCATGACAAAGGTGGCCCTCCTAGCCGAATCCAAAAATCACCATCCGAACTGGAGCAACGTCTACAACCGCGTGTCGATCGAGCTAACTACCCATGATCTTGGTGGCCTCAGCAGGCTCGATGTGGAACTGGCCACCGCAATCGACGAACTGTTGCCAGCATGAGTGCTGAGGGTCCTTGCGCATGACCACTGCACCAGCCACCTCCAACGTCCCCGTCACGATTCTCAGCGGTTTCCTCGGAGCAGGGAAGACCACGCTGCTGAACCACATCCTGACCAATCAGCAGGGGGTAAAGACCGCGGTGCTGGTGAACGAATTCGGCGAAATCGGAATCGACAACGATCTGGTCGTCACCACCGATGAAGACATGGTGGAGCTGAGCAACGGTTGCATCTGCTGCTCGATCAACGACGAACTGATGGAGGCAGTTGAACGGGTCATGGAGCGCCCTGAACCTCTCGACTACATCGTCGTCGAAACCACCGGTCTGGCCGATCCCCTGCCGGTTGCGATGACTTTTCTCGGCAGTGAACTGCGGGATCAGACCCGCCTTGATTCGATCATCACGTTGATCGATGCAGAAAACTTCGATGAGGTCGTGCTCGAGACGGAAGTTGGCCGAGCCCAGGTGATTTATGGCGACATCCTGCTGCTGAACAAGTGTGATCTCGTCTCCGAGGAGCGGCTTGAGGCCGTTGAGCAGAAACTCAGAGACGTCAAGAACGATGCCCGCATCCTGCGATCAGTAAAAGGGGATGTCCCCCTGGCCTTGCTGCTCAGTGTCGGCCTGTTCGAATCCGACAAGGTGAGTGCCCCCGCCGACGATCCGAGCCTGAATCACAGCGACGACGAACACAGCCACCACGAACACAGCCATGGCCACAGCCATCACCACGACCATGGGCACGACCACGGTCATCACCACGACCACAGCCATCACCATGACCACAGCCATGGTGATCACGCGGATCATCAGGCGATCGAGGGATTCACCTCCGTGTCCTTCCAGAGTGATGGACCTTTCTCCTTGCGAAAGTTCCAGAACTTCCTCGACAACCAAATGCCCCAGGAGGTGTTCAGAGCCAAGGGAATCCTTTGGTTCAACGAAAGCGAACGACGCCATGTGTTCCATCTGGCAGGCAAACGGTTTTCCATCGACGACACCGACTGGACCGGTGATCGCAAGAACCAATTGGTGCTGATTGGCCGTGACATCGACCACAAGACCCTGCGGAAGCAACTCCAGGCTTGTGTGGCACCTGATGCTGGAAAAGGTTTCAGCTGATTCAGCAGAACCCATGAATGCTGCTTATTGTGCGTGCCATGGAAGACACCTCAATGGTCGAACCTCTGTTGCTCGGAACAGTCTTTGTTCTCGCAAGTCTGTTGTTGTGGCTTCTGGCTGACTCTGATGACGACAACGGTGGAGGCGGCCTGAGACAGCCTGTCCTTGTACCTATTCCTGTCCGTCATCACCAACGCTGAACACGTCGACAGCTCTTACTTAATCCCCCACTGAGATGGGGGATTTTTTATTGAAATGCGCTGCCACCGCTACGGCCGCTCCTCGGCTCAGCTCACGTCGGCATGCGAAAGAAGTGTGACTCTGGCCCCATCCCGGAACGTGAGCCGGCAACGGGTTTGTGGAGGATGCTCCTGATCAATCGGACAGTGGGCACGGACCAATACATCGGCGATTCGGATTCGGTATTCCCATGCATCGCCCAGAAATTCACGCCCCAGAACACTGGCCTCTCCTTCGGCATCAGCGATGACATTGATGTCGTGAGGGTCTACCAGAACACAACAATCACCGGATGCTCGGCGGTCAGCAAACACCATGGGCTTCGCTTCATCCAGATCGCCCAGCAGACAGGACAACTGCCCTCGCTCCCGCGACTGAACGGGAATCAAGTTGCGTTGAAGCACGAAGGAGCCAACAAACGGCGTCGCCGGTGATCGCACAATGTCCTGAGGAGAGGCGCATTGATGCAAAACGCCATCCCTCATGACAGCGACGCGATCGCAGATCGCCAAGGCTTCTCCCGGATCATGGGTGACGATCACGCCGCTGGCGCCACAGGCGTCCAGCACAGAAGCGAGCTCACTTCGCAGTCGCAGCCTAACCTCCACATCCAGACTGGAAAAGGGCTCATCCAGGAGCACAACCCTTGGAGCTGGGGCCAAGGCTCGCGCCAAGGCCAGCCGTTGACGCTGACCACCGGACAGCTGGTGCGGGTAACGCTGCTCCAACCCATGCAACCCCAGCAACTCAAACAGCCAGGCCACCCGCTCAGGGTTGGGATTCCGCTGGGGCAGACCAAAACTGGCGTTCTGCCAGGCATTCAGATGAGGAAACAGCGCATAGTCCTGAAAGACCATGCCAACACCCCTGCGTTCTGGCTCCATCCATGCCCCTTCCCCAGCCACGGTGCGCTGGGCCAGCTTCACCGTGCCCCGCTGGGGGCGTTCAAAGCCAGCAATCAAGCGCAGCAGTGTGGTCTTACCGCAACCGGAGGGGCCGAGCAAACCCAGCAGCTCCCCTTGCGCCACTTGAAGATCGACCCCCTGAAGGGTCCAGCCCTCGGAAGCATTGCCGTAGCAATGCCAGACACCGTTCAACTCAACCGTCGGCTCCATCGGGAGCAGCTGTTCCACAGATCCAAGCAGCTTGGGAACGGACAGAGCTTATGAGTGTGCCAAATGATCGATGCCGGTGTGCGTTTTGCACATCCTGGACTGACCAACCATCAACGCCTTGTCCGCCATCGGACGCACTGATCGTTGGGATGAATGGTTTGCTGATCGTCTGCCTGACCCACCCCCTTTATCGCCAGACTCATTCCAGGGCAATGTCGCAACGACGGTGTCCGGCCCATCGCTGAATTGAAGTTGCTGACCAACCGGATTGTTCCAAGCCCAAGCCGGCTGGCCCTCTTTCTGCTCGCTTCGATCACAGCCCTGATTGCCATCTGGCCGGTGCTGACGTTGGTGCAGGAGGCCATCCAAACCCTGCAGAGCGGCTTCACCGATCTTGGCCCCGATGGGATGCGCCAGGTGCTGGGCACGATCAAGCTGCTCCTAGGAACAGCCACATTGGGCACCGTGCTGGGCACGACCAATGGATGGCTGCTGTGCAACTGCCGTTTTCCTGGCCGCCAATGGCTGCGGATTGCCCAGCTGATTCCGCTTGCAACACCGGCCTATCTGCTCTCAGCAACACTGATCGATCTGGGGAGTCGCCACAGCTGGACCATTCACGGCATGGGCTGGGGCATCACTGTCATGGCCTTGACGACCTACCCCTACGTGTTTCTGCTGAGCACAGAAAATTTCTCCGTCAGCGGCCGGCGTCAGCTGGAGGCGTGTCGCAGCCTGGGGGTCGGCCCCTGGTCAGCCTTCGGTCGTGTTGCCTTGCCGATCGCTCTTCCCGCGATCGGGGCCGGTGTCGCCCTGATGGGGATGGAAGTTGTCAATGAACTCGGTGCGGTTCAGCTCCTCGGGATACCAAGCCTCTCCGCAGGCATCCTCGAAACCTGGCAATCCGACGGCAATCCTTCTGGAGCCATCAGCTTGGCCTTGATCACGTTGGTGATCGTGCTGGGTTTGGTGATCTGTGAACGCAGCCTGCGCAGCCGCAGTCGGCGCTGGTGTGATGGGGTGGCCGGTGGAGATTCAACGGCCTGGCCCCTGAATGGACTACGGGCAGTGGTGGCTCAACTGCTGGCGATCATCCCTCCTGTGTTGAGCCTGGGAACCCCACTGCTATGGGCCGCCACAAACCTGGATCAGCTCCAAAACGGCTGGAACGACGATCTGATCAGCCTGAGTGGGCGCAGTCTCCTACTGGCCCTGGCTGCCGCCGTTATGGCGGTTGCAGCAGCTCTGGTGCTGGCCATCGCCAAACGCTGGTCTGATGCCCGATGGCTGAAAAGCCTCACCTTCCTGGCGGGAACGGGCTACGCGATCCCCGGCACCGTGCTGGCTCTAGCCCTGCTGCTCACCGGAGCCCCCTGGCAGGTCGCCCCGTTGCTTCTGCTCCTATGGGGATACAGCGACCGATTTCTGGCAGTAGCAAAAGGGGGGTTAGACGCTGCACTCGAGCGGATCAGCCCAAGCCTCGATGAAGCGGCCACGGGGATGGGTTCCCCGTGGCAAAGCGTGCTCCAACGGGTGCACTTGCCTCTGCTGCGCGGGCCTATCACCGTCGGCTTGTTGCTGGTCTTTGTCGACACAGTGAAAGAGCTTCCCCTGACCTTTGCCCTGCGGCCGTTCGACTTCGACACCCTCTCAGTGCGCGTGTTTCAATACGCCGGCGATGAACGGTTGGCCGAAGCACTGTTGCCGGCCCTGATGATCCTCGTGCTGGGGCTGATCGCCGCAATGGCTCTGGTGCCGACGCTGGATCACGCCTCCAGCAGGGACGAGTCGTCAACCCCGCAGCAACCTCTCTGAGGAATTGCGCTGGAGCTCCCCGGCACGGGTGTTGAGACGGAGAGGGAGTGTCGACCAGGACAGCGGGTGTCCCGTGGAAACGGCATAGGTGGTTTCCTTGATGTCTCCCCTCAACCCATCCATCTCCAACAACGTGAATGTCTGCTGAGCTGAAGTTCCACCGTCCAGCAAGCGCCGGGGGCCACTGCCCAGCGCACCGAGCTGGATGAGATCGAGCTGGCCACGGCGACCGGAGAACCAAGCGTGATGGTGACCACTGATGTAGCCCTGCACTCCGGCGTTCTCCATCAGGGCCTGGAGCGCGCTCCCCCGGTCCAATACCTCACCAGGGCGATCCTTGCCCAGACCAACACCGACCAGGGGCAAATGACCAACCACGAACCGTGCACGAGCGGTTTGTGCCTTCGTACTGGCCAACTGCTGTTGTGCCCAAACCAGCTGGTCCTCAGGAACACGGGCTGAGCTGGCATCCCAGACCAGCCAGAAGATCCCGTCCTGCAACACCGTGTAGCGAAAAGGGAACTGAGAGGCATCCACAAACGCCAATCCCAAGCGTGAACGGATCGGGGTCCAGAACCGGGAAACAGCGGCACGATCAGCCGGAAAATCCGGTGAACCGTCATGGTTCCCGATCGCCGGCAGCAGCGGGATGCCGGCCGTTTGAAGCCGCTGTAGAACCGACGTTTCGAACCCCCGCCACATCGCATCGAGCTGCAGGCCCGTGAGGCCTCGCATCTGGCCCGCGACCATGTCCCCTGCACACACGACCAGATCCGGCTGAAGGGCAATCAGCTGGTCCAGCCCCTGATCAACGGCAGGGATGTAACTGGTGGCTCCATAACTGCTGTTGAGATCACTAATCAAACCGACCCGTAGCGCCGCCCGCCTGGCAGCGCTCAAGGGCAGGGCCACGGCACTGAGACCGGTGCCAAGCACCAGCTGCAGCATCCGGCGACGACTCAGCACCACAACAGCCAGGGGGTCAGCATGAACGTTTCAAACGTTGCTCCACCAGCCGATCCGCCACAAGTGCCGCGCTGGCAACAACATCAGCAAGGGTGGACAAGAGCCGATAACTGAGCACGACGGCCAGCAACTGCGCTTCCGGAACGGCAGGACCCAACCGAAGCAACAAGGTGGCTTCAAAGACCCCCAGACCACCAGGGGCACCGGGGACCACCAGCCCAACGGCATAGGCCAGTCCAAATGCTGCGAGCCAGGTAAATGGCGCCGGGCTGCGAATGCCAAAGGCCTGCACGCTGCACCAGAACCCGGCAAAGCGGCAGAGCACAAACAGCAGCTGAAGGGTGAGTGGCCGCCAGGGGTAGCCGCCGCGGCCACTCCCCTCACTCTCCAGTGGCCCGCCGCCAGTCGACTGCAACTGCGCCGCCTTCGAACGCTCCAGCCGAAGCAGGAGCGGCTCCCGCCACCGCGGAATCATCAGGAGCGCTGGCAAGGGAGCGAGCAGTGCAAGGCCCTGCTGCCATCCACCAGCAACCACAACAAAAATGGACGCCGCCACAATCAGGAGCGGATCAAGAATCACACCGGCCAGGGCCGGTCCACCGCCAATCACCGGGCGCAGCACCCTGACCCGCTCCACCAGATGCCAGATTCCTCCTGGCAGGTACTTCAGCAGGTTGCTGCGCACAAAAAGCGGCACCACCGCGAGGTCCTGGGGAGGGTGCCTCAACCAGACCAGCAGGTCGCTCCAGGCCAGACCATTGATCAGGATGCTGAGCCAGGTCAGGCCCAGACCGAGCAAGAGCCACCACCAACCATTGGCCACCAGGCTCAGCTGGCGAAGCTGGCCAGCCTGCTGGGCCATGGCCACAGCAATGAACACCAGGCTGGCCAGCGTGATCCAGAGCTTGGGTTGGCGGAAGATTTTGCCCATCAGGCCCAGTCTTCCGTGCTGACAAACGGTGCAGCAGCTGCGGCAGCCCTCAGCTCATCAAGACCACACCCCGTGCTGGCCTGAAGAGCCTCCAGGGCATCAGCTTCGGCTTTGACGGTGCAACGACCATCCGGGCGCCGCACTTGTTTGGCGGCGAGGGGACCCCAGGGGGTGTCGAGCACACCATGGCGCCTCGGCAACACCCAGCGTCCCTGGCGCCGCTCCCGCAAACCAATGCTGCTGCCAGCACTGAGCCAAAGCCGGCGCATCTCGTCGGCATCACCATCCCGCACCAATGCAGTTATGGCCTGACCACTGCGGCCCTTTTTCATCAACAACGGCTGCACCGCCACATCAATCGCCCCCGCATCTCGCAACCGATTGGCCAATGCCGCAACCTCCTCAGGGGTGGCGTCATCAATCCAGGCTTCCTGAACGACCAGCGACTCCCAGCGGGGACCTGCAACCGCATCCACCGACGGCGTGTGGAGCACCAAGCGCACAAGGTTGGGGCGATCCAACTGGCGATGGCCGAGGCCGACGCCGATCTTTTCGGCCACCAGAACATCAGGGGCCACAAAGCGATCCGCCAGCACCGACACCAAGGCCAGACCCGTGGGCGTCACCAATTCCCCCGTGGGCAGGTCACCACCCTGTAGAAGCGGAATGCGGTGACGACGTGCCAGTTCAAGCACTGCAGGAACGGGGACGGGCAACAGGCCATGGGCTGTTGACACCGTCCCGCCCCCAGCAGGCAAGGGGGAACAGAGCACCTCTGTCGGGTTGAGATCTTGCATCGCGGCACAGACCCCCACCACATCCACAAGGGCATCGATGGCCCCCACTTCATGGAAATGAACGCACTCAGCCGAGATCCCATGCACCGTGGCTTCGGCTTCCGCCAGGCGGGTGAACACGGCAAGAACGGTTTGCTTCAGCGATGGAGCCAAGGCAGCTGCATGGATCTGATCGCGGATCTCCGACCACTGGCGGTGGGGAGGCTGATCCTCGAGCCCCTGCACATCAACGCGGATCCCCCGCAGTCCGCCGCTGCGCGCCTCATGCTGGGTGAGGCGGTAGCGCCCTGCCAAACCGAAGGCCGCCAGGGGCGACTCCACAACGGCCTGATCCACACCGAGATCCAACAGGGCGGCGAGGAGCATGTCCCCCGCCAAACCCGTTGGCGCATCAATCCAGAGCGCGCTCATCGCCCCAGACGCGGGGCCGCCTCCAACAGCGCAACCACCTCACGGTCAAGCGCCAGACGCTGCTGACGCAGTTGCTGCTCGATCTCCCGACGGGCCCGACGCTGCTCCCGCTGAGCGGTGGCAACATCATGGCCGGAAAGTCCCCAGAGCCGTCCCAGCAAAGCGCGGTCATCTGCACCACCACGGGCCTGACCGAAGACCACGGTCTCCGCCGCGATGCCGGCCTGGAGCACCCGGCTCCAACGCCGCAGATCCTCGAGGGGCATGCGAACACTATCCGGCACGGTGAACTCAGTGGCACCACTGCTGCGCAGCCCAGCACGCACACAGGCAAGGGTTCCAACCAGCACCTGCTGCACCGGAAGTTGCTCCTCTTCAGCAATCAGGACATGGCCCGCCTCATGCACCGCAATCCGACGCAGACGCTCCTGACCACCGGGCAAGGCTTCGGCCAGGATGTGGCCACCCATGCCCTGCCAGGTGGCGGCATCAACACTGAGGGTGACCAGAGCACCCCCGACAGCCACCACAATCCAAGCGGAGGACAGACCCAAGGCAGGGCCAAAGGCTCCGAGAACGGTGATGCCGGCAACAGCGACACCAGCGCGCAATATCCCCGTGGAACCCTGCCCCTCCTCCGCCATCAGCTCCGAACGCGGGAGGTGGCACGACCACGGCCTCCCTTGGATTTGCCACCACGCGTCGGCATCGGGGCGATCACCTCGTGCTGTTCCAGATGAAGTTCCTGTCCCTGCCGGCGCAGGTCGAGGCTGACGAAGTGGCGCAGGTTTTCCAGGGGAAGCTCGCCCTTGATCTGGAGCTTGAAGGGGAGCGGCCGGTGGCCGTCAGCCCGGGCCTGCTGCCGCACCTTCACCACCATTTCGCCGGTCTCGGGCTTGGTAAAGATCAACTCCCCTCTGATGGAGAAGTAGTCGTCTCCCTCGGGCAAGGTATCTGAGGCCTCAGCTTGCTCCGGCGAAAGAGTGCTGGGTTCCCAGACACCAGCAATCTGAAGATGGAGATGATCACTTTCGCGGCTTCTGGGGTACACCACCCAGAGGTGCGGTTGATCCAAGGGCAGATGCCGCCGGATCAGGGTGAGCACTCGACCGAGCACAACGGTTTCCAGGGGGACCCCCTGGGCATCGGTCAACGTGCCGCGGGTGAGTTGGTCGGGATCGGTAGGGGCGTAGGTGCCCCGAACGAGACCGATGGCCCGGTACTGCAACGGCTCTGTAACCGGGGGAATCGGATGGGCGCGCATTGATCCAGATCCGGGCGGAGTCAAAAGCCCTTGTGAAGACTGTAGCCAGCCCACCGCAATCCCCTCAGACTGAAATAGCTGATTCGAGATCGGATGCAGAGCCCGCGCCGGATCCTGTTGCTGCTGGTGTCCATGGTTGGGGCTGCACTGGTCGGTTGGATCGCTGCTGCCTCCATGGCCCCTGAAACCCGCGCCCGCGGAAGTCGTCTGGCTGAAGATCCTCAGGTCGAAGCGCTGATGCAGCAGCTCCAGCTCCAGGAGGAGCTCAGCGAGTCAGAAAGTGTTCTCCTTCTGGAACGTTTGATTGCTCTGGAACGCCTTCAGGAAGCCGAAGTGGCACTGCAACCGTGGATCACGGCCCGTTCTACCCCCCGCGAACTCACCTTGTTCAAAGCGGAGCTGCAACGCCTCAATGGCCAGCCCGAGGCAGCCCGACGCAGCCTCAATCAATTGCTGCGCTTGCATCCGAATGATCCGCAGGTTTTGCAATTGCTGGTGCTGCTGGATCAGCAGCGGGGACGCCAAATTCAGGCCACGACTGAACTCACCACCCGTTTCAAGGGCCTGGAACCGGGACAACGCCTGGAGATCGGTCTGCTTCTTGCCGATCTCTTACGTCAAAGCGGATCCCACCAGAAAGCGGTCAACCTGTATCGGCAACTGGCTGCAGAGGAGCCGAGCAACACAAGGCCCTTGCTGGCCCTTGCGCTGTTGCAGCAGGACCAAGGCCACACAAAGGATGTTGAAGCTCTGCTGAAGCAGGCCCGCCAACGGCGGGATTCAAATGGACAGATCGATCCATTGATCGATGTTCTGGCAGGGCGGCTCGGATTGAGCGCTGCACGCAATGCCGCCTCGGAACAACCTGGTCCTACGGCGATGCGGGCTGATTCTGGAAGGCCTTGAGGGCCTCATCAATGGCATCGGAAGGTGGCGTGGCGTCATCCATGGCCGTCGACCGCCGGATCCTGTTCATCAGATCCATGGGGTTAGCGGCGTCAAGAACGGAGCCGTTGTCATTGGTGTTTCCGTAAATCTCTCGTTCTTCGCGGTTCTGATAAGGCGCATCCACCTGGGCATTTGCGCCAACAGGGATGGTCGCTGCGATCAGGCAGGGCAGAACAAGTTGTGCGACAGCCGCAAGACGGGAGGACATCAGCGGATTTCGGGGTGGGCTGATGCTAAGGGTCTTTTTCACCACCGGATCAACCGTGCAGATCGCCACCTGGAACGTGAATTCCGTTCGCACGCGACTAGATCAGGTGCTCAGTTGGTTGGAGAACGAGCAACCGGATCTTCTCTGTCTGCAGGAAACCAAGGTTGATGACCCGCTGTTTCCTTTGCAGGACTTCAAATCTGCTGGCTGGCACGTGCACATCCATGGCCAGAAGGCTTACAACGGCGTCGCCCTGATCAGCCGCAACCCCTTGGAGGATGTGCGCTGCGGATTCGTTGGAGAGCTCCCTGACGAGGCTGAAGCTGCGGATCTCGGCGAACAGAAACGCGTGATCAGCGCACTGCTGAATGGCGTCCGCGTGCTCAACCTCTATGTACCGAATGGATCAAGCCTGAAATCAGAGAAATATCCCTACAAACTGACCTGGCTTGGTTGCCTCAAGCGTTACCTCGAGGCCCAGCAGGAGCGCGGCGAACCGCTGTGCATGGTCGGCGACTTCAACATCGGGCTTGAAGCACGCGATCTTCCCGACCCCGACCGACAAACCGGCGGCATCATGGCCAGCGATGCTGAACGCAGTGCGCTTCGTGCCGCCCTTGGGGAGCGGCTTCAGGACGTGTTCAGAGTCTTCGAGCCAGATTCCGGCCACTGGAGCTGGTGGGATTACCGCAGCGGCGCCTGGGACCGGGACCGCGGCTGGCGCATCGATCACATTTATCTCTGCGAGGAACTACTGGGACTCGCCCGGAGCTGCATCATCCACAAAGGTATGCGCGGCAACCTGCAACCCAGTGACCACGCACCGGTCAGCGTTGACCTCGACTGGCCTCCATCCGATGACGACAACGATGACCTGCTGTTCTGATCGCAGTCAGTAGAGCTCCACGCCTGCTGGCAGCGTCACCATGCGTTTGGCCGATTCACCACAGGTGCGTGGCGTGGGAAGCACCTTGCCGGGATTGGCGCGGTTGTCGGGGTCGAAGGCAGAGCGCAACAGAGCCATCGTTTCCAGATCATCCGGGCCGAACATCCAGTCGAGATAGCAACGCTTGTCGGCCCCGACGCCATGCTCACCGCTGATGCTGCCCCCGGCGTCGAGACACACCCGCAGGATGGCGGCACCGAGGTCCTTCACCCTCCGCTCCACATCGGGCTGATCCAGGGAATACAGGATCAATGGATGGAGGTTGCCATCACCCGCATGGAAAACGTTGGCCACGGGAAGGCCGTGCTCCTGGCTGAGCCGTTCAATCGCGGCAAGCACCGAAGGAAGGCTGCTGCGAGGCACCACACCGTCTTGCACGTAGTAGGTGGGCGTGATTTTGCCGACCGCTGAAAAGGCAGATTTACGCCCTTTCCAGAGCACAGCGCACTCCGTGGGGTCCTGGGCCCGACGCAGGCCACGGGCCCCCGCTGCCCGACACAGCTGATCGGCCCGTTCTGCTGATGCCTGAACCTCAGCGTCCTGGCCATCCAGCTCAATCAAGAGCACCGCTGCAGCGTCACGGGGGTACTCGTCGTAACCGAAAAAATCGTTCACGGCGTTGATGGTGACGTTATCCATGATTTCCATCCCGGCCGGCAGCAGACCGCTCGCGGTCACAGATCGCACCGCTTCCCCCGCAGATTCCATCGTGGCGAAATCTGCCAACAGCACGTTCACGCACTCCGGCGCCCGGAGCAGGCGCAGGGTGATGGCCGTCGCGATGCCCAGCGTCCCTTCACTGCCGATGAAGGCACCACGTAGATCCAACTCGCAGGATTCCGCCAGCCCGTTGCCCAGCTGGGTGGTTGTTCCGTCGGGCAACACCACCTCAAGCCCCAGCACGTGGTTGCTGGTCACGCCGTATTTAAGGCAGTGCACCCCGCCTGAATTTTCTGCCACATTGCCGCCAATGCTGCAGACCACCTGACTGGACGGATCCGGGGCGTAATAAAACCCGTCACCCGCCACAGCCCGCGTCACCCAGCTGTTGATAACCCCGGGCTGGACCGTGACCCGTTGATTGGCCAGATCAAGCTCGAGCACGCGACGCATCCGACTGGTCACAACGAGGAGCGCCTGCTGATCCACCAGCGCTCCCCCCGAGAGGCCGGTGCCGCTACCGCGAGCCACGAATGGGACACCGTGTTGATGGCAGCACCGCAGGATGGCGGCAACCTGATCGGTGGTTTCTGGCAGCACCGCGAGGGGTGGGCAATGACGCTCAAGCGTCAGTCCGTCACAGTCGTAACTCAGCAGTTCTTGACGCTTCGCCACGATGGCCCGAGGGGGCAGACAGCGGCGCAGATCCCTCTCCAGAACTGACCAGTTATGGCTCACAGCGATCTCGATCTGACCCAAGACTACGCATCAAAAAGCTTGCGAAGTGGGCAATTAAGAAACACAGCAAACAGAACTGGACGTTCCTGAGTCAGGATGTTGCACGGTTTGCATCAGCCCTTTGGCGTCGGTTCCAGTGACAGCTCCCGCGTTGAACACCAGCCATTCCGAAGCCATCTTCGGAGCAGCACAGACCCTGATGCCCGGAGGCGTCAGCTCCCCAGTGCGGGCGTTCAAGTCGGTCGGCGGTCAGCCGATCGTGTTCGATCGAGTCAAGGGTCCCTACGCCTGGGACGTGGATGGGAATAAATACATCGACTACATCGGCAGCTGGGGGCCTGCAATCTGCGGCCACGCCCACCCCGAGGTGATCGCAGCACTGCAGGAGGCGATCGAGAAGGGCACCAGCTTCGGAGCACCCTGTGCCCTGGAGAACACCCTGGCCGAGATGGTGATCGACGCTGTTCCCAGCGTTGAGATGGTGCGGTTCGTCAACAGCGGCACGGAAGCCTGCATGGCTGTGCTGCGCCTGATGCGCGCCTACACCGGCCGCGACAAGGTGATCAAGTTCGAGGGCTGCTACCACGGCCATGCGGACATGTTCCTGGTGAAGGCTGGCTCCGGAGTGGCAACCCTTGGGCTGCCCGATTCTCCAGGCGTGCCCCGCAGCACCACCGCCAACACCCTGACGGCTCCATACAACGATCTAGAGGCCGTTAAAGCTCTGTTTGCTGAGAACCCCGACGCCATCTCGGGCGTCATTCTCGAGCCGATCGTCGGCAACGCTGGTTTCATTCAGCCGGAACCAGGCTTCCTCGAGGGGCTACGCGAACTCACCAAAGAGAACGGAGCGCTGCTCGTGTTCGACGAAGTGATGACGGGATTCCGGATCAGCTACGGCGGCGCCCAAGCCCACTTCGGTGTCACCCCAGACCTCACGACCATGGGCAAGGTGATTGGTGGTGGTCTGCCCGTTGGCGCCTATGGCGGCCGCGCCGACATCATGGGAATGGTCGCGCCTGCAGGCCCCATGTATCAGGCCGGAACCCTCAGCGGTAATCCCTTAGCGATGACCGCAGGTATCAAGACCCTTGAATTGCTCAAGCAGCCCGGTAGCTACGAGAAGCTGACCGCCACCACCCAGAAGCTCGTGGCGGGCATCAAGGAAGCAGCACAGGCCGCCGGTGTGCCGATCACAACCGCCAGCGTGAGCGCCATGTTCGGCTTCTTCCTCTGCGAAGGCCCGGTGCGTAACTTCGAGGAAGCCAAGGCCACGGATTCGGAACGCTTCGGCAAGCTGCACCGCGCCATGCTCGAGCGGGGCGTCTATCTCGCACCTTCCGCCTTCGAAGCCGGCTTCACCTCCCTGGCGCACTCCGACTCCGACATCGAAGCCACAATCAATGCCTTCCGCGAAAGCTTCGCGGCCGTGGCCTGATCCCGCCGTGCTGGCCTCAGAACCTCCTCCCCCTCCACTGGTCTGCACCATCCAGACCGTGGAGAGCAGGTGGTCAGGCCAACCCATTCCTGGCATTCGTCAGCTTGAACAACAGCAATTCCAGATTGATCGGGTTGGCAAACCCAGCATCGATCCGGTGACGGTTATCGAGAGCAGGCTCACACCTCTGGTGGAACAATTCAGCAGTTCCGGTGTTGAGCAGATTGAACGCTCAGGGATGACCTATCACTGGTCCTACGAAGCCCCCTTGGGTCCTCTCCAATTCAGCAATGGCGGGAGAGCAACAAGCCCAGCCCGCGAAAGTCGTGTCGCCGTGAGCGGCGATCTGATTATCGACGTGCCAAACGGTTTCAAACTCAGTCAGCAATCCCGCCTAACCCAATCCGGTGGGACACAAACCCTGAGCAGCCTTCTTGAAACAGCCCATGGCTCCTGCCGCGAACAACGCTGAGTCGCTTCTGGTGCAGGCTCGGCAAGCAGCCAAGCGTGCCTATTGCCCTTATTCGAACTTCCATGTAGGTGCCGCCGTGCGGTGTGAAGACGGGAGCGTGATCGACGGCTGCAACGTTGAAAACGCCAGCTATGGGCTGAGCATCTGCGCGGAGCGCGTCGCGCTGTTTACCGCAATCAGTCTGGGCAAACGACCAATTGCACTGGCCGTGAGCTGTATCGACACCCAGACCAATGCCTCGCCTAGCTCACGCATGCCATGCGGCGCTTGCCGTCAGGTGATGCAAGAACTCCTGCCGAGCGACGCCCATGTCAACATCGACGGGGTTGGCACTATGCAGCTTGACCAACTTCTCCCAGCACCATTTCAGCTTGGCGCGCCAAAAAGCAATCGATAATTACAGCAATAAATTCGAAACAATTGACCAGCAGGGCAACATTTTTTTCAAAATCATTAACCAGATAATTAGCCATTACTCTAATCACGAAGCGAGGGAACTGTTCAGGTCACGGCATGTCACACACACCCAAACAAGCCTCGCACGGTCGAACCAAAAGATACATAAAAACACCTCAACCAAAACTTCATCACTCCCATGAAGTCACAACAAGCTTCCAGAAAAACAATATTTCTATTAATTTTTCACCATCCAGCTAAAAAAGGAAACATAAAACTACGCCGTTGATTCGCAGACAAAAATCAAGAGTGGACCCAGCGCGCCAAGGCTTTCTGAGGATCACTAATTTCGGACAAATCGCTATAAACATACTGCGGCCATTCAACCTCTGGAAGGCCTGCAAATAGCATCAAATTGAGTGGATATTCTTCCGAATCTGTACAGCGACGAAAGTCATCCCGAAACAGGAATGTTGGCTTACCAAGAGCAATCGCCGCACCAAGCTCCACCATCACTCCTTCATCGGGTGGCGTTCCATTCACGATCGCGAATAGGGCATCGGCATCACGCACATCCTGCAAGTCCCGCTGGGCAACGCGATAGGCCCAACCGGGTTCCGCCAAATTCACCTGACCATTTCGCGCAAAGGGCTCCCACACCTCTAACCCCAGGGCTTCCAACTCCCCGATGAACTCTGGCAACAACAGCCGCTTCCACTGGGCAGAAAAGCCGTAAGGAGACGCCAAATAAATCGTGCGCAAGGACGTCATCACAGCCCACGCGAAGAGCGATAGGCCTGCTCATCCGCACGAGCCTTTTCGAGGTTTTCCCAGGGGAACACCACCCATTCCGAAGACTCTGCAACAACGGCTGCCGTCCACCAGTCAGGACAGCTCTTGCTAACCCATACGGCAAAGGAGGCCTGCGGCACCTCAGCTTTCAAAGCGTTCAACGTGCGCCCGGTTTCATAGACATCATCCACAATCAACGCAGATGGTTGTGGGCTTAAAAGCAGGGGGCGATCGATGGCATGGCTGAGCGCAACCGCGAGGCATAGGCCACCCCTGGGGACCCCGTAA
Source organism: Synechococcus sp. UW106 (assembly GCF_900474015.1). Classification (NCBI taxonomy): domain Bacteria; kingdom Bacillati; phylum Cyanobacteriota; class Cyanophyceae; order Synechococcales; family Synechococcaceae; genus Synechococcus; species Synechococcus sp. UW106. The sequence goes on along the minus strand of NZ_UCNV01000011.1, from coordinate 104,899 downwards.
ACCCCCGTCACAGCTGAATCCGCAAACCGTGAAGCCAGCAGCTGCACAGCCTGATCAAATTGAGCCCAGCTGAGAACCTGCATAGCCGGAGAATGGCACATCCACGCTGTGATGCCCCTTGAACCGAGACATCCCACCCCAAGAGCAAACCCGCAAATGGTTTCGCAGCCATCTGCTCAACCGGGAGCTGGAATTGCAGGAGCTGTATGACCTGCCTCAGGGCGAACTGGATCTGTTGATGGCCGAAACCGCCGAAATCCGCTCGGACACAGAAAACCGATCCCGCAGCCACGGTCGCTGGTGCACCGCGGGCTACGTTCTGGAACTGGCCCGAATCATTGATACACGACGCGCCCGAGACCAGGTCGATTTCAGCTAGATCCTTCGGCCCAGGGATGAAGGATGACACCGCGATAGCAAATTCAATCCCGTTGCATCAAGACAAAATCACGGACTTGTTCAAACCAGCCCAACCATGACTGGCGGGCTTCAAAGTCACGCCGAAGCAGCTTCAGGACTCTTTTCTGATAACTCACTTTATGCGGATCTGAAGCAAGCAGTTGCTCTGTATCCCTGATTTCACGATCGATCGTACGCTTTCGATAAACATTTTGGATCCTTGCAACGCTGTTACGCAGCTCTTGTTTGGCCGACTCAGGGTCACCACCAACATCATCCCGAAGACGATTCAACATCGATCGATCCAACGACATTTGGTACGGATCCAGCTCATCTGGCATGGAACGAAGCACGTTCAACAGAAAGGCCACACGGGCATGACGACTGGGGAAATCCATCGAATCCGCTGCAGCGTCCAAATTCACCTGCTTGCGCCCTGAGCTCTGCGCCAAGGTTCGCTTCACCACACCACCCTCTTTCAGCAGAAGGTCATCGAGCCCTCGAAGGTAGTAGTGCTGAACAGGGAATTGTTTCCCCTGAGCAACCCCAAGACAGCGACCAGATCCCTGGGTGATAGAGGCATGAAGACGAAGCCGCTTGAGAGCAGATGTTTTGACGATTGATTTCACCTGGGGGAAAACAAAAAATCTCTTTTGAGCAGACTCAAAGAAATCATCGTCCATGGAAGCTGTCAGCCTCCATGGCATCAGGAGAGATTCAACATTTTCCTCTTCAAGGAATCGAAATAAGCCTGGATGCAAGTATTCATCAGCATCAATAACAGCAACATAATCCTCTCGAATCAGATCCTGAACACTGGAGATCCTCTGCCCTTCAGACTCATGGAATTGAATCTCGTTTTTTGCAAATATCTCTTTGCACAATGGTGCCGCTCCTGGAGCAATCACAGGATAAAAAGCGTCAACACCAAGTCGACGATGATGATCAATAAAAGATTTGAGATAAGGGGCTTCACCATCAAAAACGCGAACGACGATGGCGAAACTGCTCACTTAATCCAGGGAATTTAATTCAAATTACCACAACATGTCCTTTAAAAACATGTTGCCTGCAGGGCTTGCAACAGAGAACACGACTAACACTGAAGCCAGTAATCTCTCCCTGCAATGGCCCCTCTTCAACGGCGCGAGGTTTTGGGCCTGGGCGGGCTAAGCGCAGCGGGGTTGCTGCTGCAAGCCGCATCTACACCTCAGGGGCCCTCTTCCGTTCAACAGCAGCCCCTCAAAAAGATTGCCCTCGAGGAGCACTTTTCCATCAAAGTCCTGCTTCCCAGGGAGCAGGAAGTGAGCTTCTTTGCGCCCGAAATCCTTGCCGCGATCGAACCGCGACTCCCCGAACTCGGGGAAGCCCGATTGAAAGCCATGGATGCCGCAGGCATCGACATCGCCGTGCTTTCACAAACAGCGCCTGGCATTCAAGGCATCAGCAGCCCAACAGAAGCATCAGGCCTTGCCATCGAGGCGAACAATGCACTGCACAGCGCCACTGCCATGCACATGACGCGATTCAAAGGGTTTGCAGCCCTGAATATGCAGAATGTCGACCATGCATGCGACGAACTCAAGCGTTGCGTCCTTGAGCTCGGTTTTGTAGGTGCACTGGTCAACGGCAGCAGCCAAGGCATCTACCTCGACGACCCCTCTATGGCCCCACTGTGGTCATGCATTGAGGATCTGGATTTTCCGCTCTACCTGCATCCAGGCATCCCGACGGATCAACCGTCGCCCATGGTGAAAGAGCTGGATGGCGCCACCTGGGGATGGTCCTTTGATACAGCCACCCATGCCCTGCGCTTGATCGTGAAAGGAGTGTTTGAAAAGCACCCAGGCGCAAAAGTCATTCTCGGCCACATGGGTGAAAACCTTCCGTTCTATCTCTGGAGACTGGACAGTCGCTTCGCCACAACGCGTTATCGCGACAGCATCAGCATGTCCCCTGGTGATTGTTTCCGAAAGCACTTCTGGATCACAACATCGGGCGTTTGCGACAACGCTGCTTTGCAGTGTTCGATCGACTCCCTCGGGGACGATCGCGTCATGTTTTCAACAGACTATCCATACGAAGACATTGAACTTGCGGGGCATTGGATTGAACAGGCCCCCGTCAGCAATGCAATCAAAAAGAAAATATGCCGCGACAATGCTCGACAACTACTGAAGCTAACTTGAAAGATGATTAAAACTCAGAATATCCTGAGATACAGGTGCTTAGAACCTTGGCTTCTGATCAGCGATAGTTCTCAAACTGGAGGGGAACATCGAGCTCATCTTCCTTACTCTTGACGAGCTGAATTGCGACCTGAAGATCATCCTTGCTTTTGCCCGTGATTCGCACACTTTCCCCCTGGATCGCCACCGTCACTTTCTTGAGTTCGTCACGCACCATCTTGCTTAGTTTTTTGGCAATCTCCTGACTCAGCCCCTTGCGCAGCTTCACCACCTGCCTGACCCGATTTCCCCCCGCCGTTTCAGGAGTTTGAAAATCAAAAATCTTGAGTGAAAGATTGCGTTTGGTCGCTTTGGTTCGAAGCACATCCTCCACAGCTTGAAGCGTCATATCACTGGCCGTGGTGATCACCAGCTCTGTTTCTTCCAGATCAATCTCAGTGTTGGAATCCTTGAGGTCATAACGGTTACCCACATCGCGACGCACCTGATCGAGGGTGTTCACCAGCTCCTGACGGTCAAAGTCAGAGACCACGTCGAAGGAATACGTACTGGCCATGTCGCGAGCGTGTCGATCGTCCAGCTTAGAAAGCCACCGCCCCTTTCAAGGTTGCAGTCATCCCAGGCCCGTTATGGTCGCCGGACCTAATCGAAATCGATGACTCCTGCGTTTGCCTGGGCCCTCTGTCTGATGGGAGCCGTCGTGATGGTGAGCATCGTGCTTACCGGAGCCGGAAGGGCCAATGCAGACTTCACCATGGCTGACCTGCAGGCACCACGGGCGATGTTTGAACGGCTGCCCGCCTTCGGTCAGCGCGCGGTCTGGGCACAGGAGAACAGCTGGGAAGCTCTAACCCTGGGGGCCCCCGCGATGCTGTTGTGTCTGATCAGTGGTGTCAGCAGCACCAGTGCCATCGCTGCAGCGTGGATCTGGCCAGGCATCCGTTTCGTCTATCTGTTCGCCTACGTCGGCAATGTGCCTCCCCTGAGGGGACTGTGTTGGGCAACTGGGGTGACGGCCGTCGGCGTCTGCTACGTCGAGGGGCTACGGGCCGTGATCAGCGCCGCTGGCTGATCAGTCGAAATAAAGAAGACTCACCACCTTCCCCATATCTTCTGCCGTTCGCGCACTTGCAAGCAGCGTTTCACTGTCATGAAACGCGAGGCAGATCAACTGATCACAGCGGTTGATGATCTCCTGATTGCACAAACTGCTGGCCATGGGCAAAGGCAGATCGTCCTGCTCGGGCTTATCAACAAGGTGCAGCACACGATCCAGGAGATCACGGATTTCAGGCACCTGCCGATCGAGGCTCTGGGGCAACAAGACCGTGAGCTTGGAGGGATCCACCTCCAGACATCCGCGAATCACCGCAGCGTTTACCCCCTGGGATCCTGATGTGACCAGGGAATGCCCTTCCTGAACGAGAGAGCGTGCCACCAACTCGATCAGATGAACCGCAACAACGGGGACATGGCGGCTACCAAGGATGGCGATCCTTCGCTGACTTTTGTCCTGCAACAGTGCAAGTTCCTGCGCCAGGGTGTCAACCCGATCGAGAGCTGGCAGATCCAGTGACTGACCCAAGGAAAACCCGCCGCCTGATTTCATCGGAAGCTAGCAACCATCAGGCGTGTTGAACCGTCAGATTCAATGCACTGAAGAGCTGATCCAGCTTGCAGTGCTCTTCCACAAGACGGAAGGCATAGGTCGCCTTCACGGCTTCATGCAGCCGCACATGTCCGAAGGCCTGCTCAATCACTTCCACCGTGGCGAGCGTGTCGTGCTCCACCTTGAGGAGGGGCACATCCAGCTCTTCAGCGCGGTTGATCAATTGAGGGAGAGGTTCCCCTGCTCCAGTCAGGATCAGGCACTGGGTTGAAGCCTCCAGAGCAGCCAACTGGATATCAGTGCGATCAGCACCCGTGACGACAGCCATGTTGCGTCGTTTGCGGAAGAACTCCATGGCTGAATTCACATTCATCGCGCCAATACTCAGGGTTTCCACCAGCAGTTCTTGCCGTTCTGGGCAGCAAATCACCCGCGCATTCAGCCGTCTTACCAACTCACCGACGGTGACGCTGCGCAGCAATGGGGAACGCGGCATGACTCCGAACACCTGCAAGCCAAGGGCCTGCAAGGCAGGAACCACCTGACGCTCCAAGCTCTCGACCTCCTCGGGGGTGACAGCATTCAGGACGACACCGACCAGGCGATCTCCAAGGGTCTGCTTGGCCGCCAGAAGAGCATCCACGCTGCGACTGTCCTGCCACAGGTGCACCAGCACGACCTTGGCATCAAGACCTGTCGCCAATTGCGGCAGGCTGAGGCCATACAGCAGCCCCTCCTGCAGGCTTCCCGCGCACTCCAAAAGGGTGAGACCTTCGCCGGACTGTATTTGCTGCCGCAGTTCATCGAAACCTTCGCCTGCATCCAGCTCGCCCAGGCCAAGGCGCTGGGCAGCTGTTGTCGGAGACAGCAGATGCATCGATGGAATCAGACGCTCCGACGGCAGATTCAGCGTTTCACCAACAAAGCGAACGTCATCATCAATGAGGGGTTCCGGCAACGGCCCCTGGTTTGGATCCCAATCCAGGCTGGTGGCCAAGGGCTTTCCGAAACGGATCTGCTGTCCGGCTCGCGCAAGCTGCTGGGCAATTCCCAGAACTAGGGCCGACTTCCCACTGAACGGCTCGCACGATCCGATCAACAGTGTCGTTCCCATAGAGGTGATGCCTGTCATCAATGAATCTAGGCCTGCTCAGGAGCATCACTGCGCTCAATCAACAGCCACTGCCAGAACCCATCGGGGAGGTCTGGCTCCGATCGCTGCGGATGAGAGCGATCCATCAGCCAGGCCACCAGTTGATGAGTCACCAGAGAGAAATCAACGTCCCCCTCGGTATGACCGGGAAAACGGAGTTCGCATTCCAGCTTCTCCAGGGGCGCAGCGACCCCGTTCCAGCGGAGTTCATAGGGGTATCCATCCATTCCGGCAACGGGACGCCGCCCCTCCAGTTCACCGCGACGCAGGATCTGCAGGGCTGCGGCCAGATCCTGCTCACGACTGACACCACCGCAGTAGGGAGCAAACAGAACCAGTTGGGCAGCATCTGACACAGCTGGTGATGGGTTCCTGGTTCAGTCGATTCAAGGATGCCCCAAGCTGGCCCCATGGCCCAGTCCCCCTTCCACGGCCGAACCATCGGCATCACAGGCGCGCGCGGAGCTCTGGGCGTAGCCCTTTCCCGTTGCTTCCGTGGCGCAGGCGCCCACGTGATCGGTTTCACGCACGGTGCGACACCTCCAGAGCAAACGGATGGCCCCCACCGCTGGGTGAGCTGGAGCTGCGGCAACGAAGCCAGCCTGGACGCCGATCTGGCGGATATCGATGTTTTGGTTGTCAACCATGGAATCAATCCTCAGGGCAACCAAAGCCCTGACGTAATCAATCAAGCCCTGGAGATCAACACCCTGAGCAGCTGGCGGCTGATGCAGCGTTTTGAGGCCATCAGCAGAACCTCAACCCAGGGTTGTCCAAAAGAAGTGTGGGTCAACACCTCGGAAGCGGAAATTCAGCCTGCCGTCAGTCCGGTGTACGAACTCACCAAACGAATGTTGGGTCAGCTGGTGAGCATCCGTGGTGCTGTGCTCGATCGATCAGGGCGCGAAGCCCTGATCCTGCGCAAGCTTGTGCTCGGCCCCTTTCGCTCGTCGCTCAATCCCATTGGGGTCATGGGAGCCGATTTCGTTGCTGAACAAGTGCTACGCCAAGCCGGCTGGGGGTTTCGCCTCGTGATCGTGACCCCAAACCCACTGACCTATGTGTTGATGCCCCTAACCGAGCTCGGACGGAGGATCTACAGCCAGATCCTCAGTCGCCCCGATCCGTAAGGATCTCGCAACCGTCGCTGGTGACCAGAACAGTGTGTTCCCACTGCGCGGAAAGCGATCCGTCGCGGGTGACGACAGTCCACTGATCCCGGAGTGTGCGGCATGCCTTACTGCCAGCATTGAGGATTGGCTCAATGGCCAGGGTCATGCCGGGACGCAGGGTGACGTTAGGAAGCTCATCAGTGCGGAAGTTGAACACGGAGGGCTCTTCGTGCAGGTTCCGGCCCACACCGTGGCCGGTGTAATCCTCCACGACACTGAAACCGTTGGCCTTGACGTGGTCTTCAACCGCTCCCGCAATATCCAGCAGGGTGTTCCCGGCTTTGACTTGGCTGAGACCAGCCATCAAGGACTCCTTGGCAACACGGCTCAACGTCTGAGCTTCCTCGGGGGCATCACCCACGCAGATCGTGATGCAGCTGTCTCCGTGGTAGCCCTCGAAGTACGCGCCGGTGTCAACTTTCAGCAGATCACCCTGCCGAATCACCCGCTTCAAACTGGGAATGCCATGCACCACCTCGTTGTTGATGCTGGCGCAGATGCTCGCTGGGAACCCGTGATATCCCTTAAAGCTCGGGGTCGCACCCATTTCCCGAATGCGTTTTTCGGCGTAGGCATCGATATCCCCAGTGGTTTGACCGGGCTCCACCATTCCCATCACTTCCCGGAGCACGGTCGCAACGATGTGACTGGCCTGGCGCATGATCTTCACCTCGCGCGCCGATTTGATCTCAACACCTCGACGCTTTTGAATCCGCGGCCCGGTTGCTGTCACCTGCCCCTGCGCCGCCTGGGTGGATGCCAGAAGATCAGCAAAGAGATTCATGGCTCAACCGAATATCCGTCACGCTATCAACAGCAACCGAATTGATGCCGGTCATGACGCTGCTTGTGCGCTTGCGCGAACTGCACCGAAGCGTTGCACCATTCGTTCTGGCGCCACTGCTGGTGACGGTGTTCTCCGGCGTCAGTTATCGCTTGGCCCGTGATTGGTTCGGAGCGAGCCGCGAACAGGTGCACTGGTTGATGGTGGTGCATGAAGGGGAATGGCTTGGATCCACGCTGGAACCGGTTGTCGTGCTTCTCAACGCAGTTGGCCTGTTATGGATGCTGATCACAGGCGCGGTGCTCCTGATCGAACGATGGCGTCGAAAGGTACACTCATAGTTTGGCGATTCAACGCGGAGCTGGGATGGCAGCCGATTCGAAGGACACAGTGGTGACCGACGAGAACACCGAAGCGGCTGTGGATACAGCACCTGAGGCCTCAGAGGCGAAGCCCAACAAGGCTGCTAGCGCTCCTACCAAGAAGCTGAGCGCCGAGGCTCTGATTCGCAGCTTTGAGACGGCTCAGCAGAAGGATGATCTTCCTGAGATCTACGTGGGTGACACGGTTCGTGTTGGCGTGCGGATCAGTGAGGGCAACAAAGAACGTGTGCAGCCCTACGAGGGCGTGGTGATCTCCAAACGCCATGGAGGCCTCAATCAGACCATCACGGTGCGGCGGATTTTCCAAGGCATCGGTGTTGAGCGGGTGTTCATGGTTCATAGCCCCCAGGTGGCTTCCATCAAGGTGGAGCGGCGCGGTAAAGTGCGCAGGGCGAAGCTTTTCTATCTGCGGGAACGGGTGGGCAAGGCCACCCGCGTGAAGCAGCGCTTCGATCGCTGAGGTTTCGACCTCGTTCAATCAGTTGCCAACAACGTTGGCTTAGGGGTTCATCGCCTTGCGCCGTTAGTTCAGTTGGTAGAACGCAGGTCTCCAAAACCTGATGTCGGGGGTTCGAGTCCTCCACGGCGCGTCCGATGTTCCCCTCGTGCAGTTTCCCGGTTCTGAGCATGGAGTTGGATCTTCAACCTGGTGATGTTGTGAAGGTGTTGGAGTCAGCCGCCCTTGGCTGGGTCCGAGCCCGAGTGATACGCGTCAAATCTGGCGGCCGTGTGGTCGTTCAAAGTGATCAAGGTCGTGAGTTCACCGCTCGTGGCAATCAGGTTCGGCTGATTGAACCAGCTGGATTCCGCCCCTGAACTTTGTTCTGTCGGTTTTCAACCGATGTGAGCTGCTTTGTCCCGACGACACAGTCGTCGGGATTTTTTTAATGGCAGCGATCTGATGACAAACAAAGCTTGTTCGTCGCTTCAGTTGTTGACGGAGGGCAGGGCGACGGTTGATACTGATCAGGTCGTCAAGGCGACACAGATCAAGCTGTTCTGAGGAACACTCCTAAAAAGCTTGCTTTGATCTGGGACCGTAGTTCAACCGGTTAGAGCACCGCCCTGTCACGGCGGAAGTTGCGGGTTCGAATCCCGTCGGTCCCGTTCTCACCACCAAGATCCTCGATGGTGCGCGTTCGATTGGCCCCTAGCCCAACGGGCACGCTTCATATTGGAACGGCGCGCACAGCTGTTTTCAACTGGCTTTACGCCAAGCATGAGCAGGGAAAATTCGTGCTCCGCATCGAAGACACCGATAAAGAGCGGTCAAAACCTGAGTTCACCCAGAACATCCTTGAGGGCTTGCAATGGCTCGGGCTCAACTGGGATGAGGAACCCGTCATCCAGAGCGAACGGGTCTCCCAGCATCGTGAGGCGATTCAGTCCCTGCTCGATCAAGGATTGGCCTACCGCTGCTATGCCAGCGAATCGGAACTCACGGCCATGCGCGATGCGCAAAAAGCCTCCAACCAGGCTCCGCGCTACGACAACCGTCACAGGAATCTGACACCGGATCAGGAGCAAGCCTTTCAGGCGGAAGGGCGTGAAGCGGTGATCCGCTTTCGGATTGATGACGCCGCCGAAATCCGCTGGAACGACCTGGTGCGTGGAGCCATGAGCTGGAGTGGCTCTGACCTCGGTGGTGACATGGTCATTGCCCGTCGCGCGCCGGCGGATCAGATCGGGGACCCTCTCTACAACCTTGTGGTGGTGGTGGATGACGCCGCCATGGAGATCACCCACGTGATCCGCGGTGAAGACCACATTGCCAACACGGCCAAGCAACTGCTCCTTTACGAGGCCCTGGGTCTGCCGTTACCCACCTTTGCCCACGCCCCTCTCATCCTCAATTCTGAGGGACGCAAACTCTCCAAACGGGATGGGGTGACCTCCATCAATGACTTCCGCGCCATGGGATACACCCCTGACGCCATTGCCAACTACATGACCCTTTTGGGTTGGTCCGTTCCGGAGGGTATGGAGGAACGATTCAGCTTGAGCGAGGCCGCTGCCGTCTTCAGCTTCGAGCGTGTCAACAAAGCAGGTGCCCGCTTCGACTGGGACAAGCTCAACTGGCTCAACTCCCAGGTTTTGCATGGCTGGACATCGGAGCATCTCCTGAAAGAGCTGACACCACTTTGGGCTGAGCGCGGTTGGGACCAACCCAACAGCAACAGTTGGAGCCTCGACCTCTGTGCCCTGCTGGGCCCGTCGCTCACCCTGCTAAATGACGGCGTCGATCAGGCGGCACCGTTCTTTGAATGTCCGGAACTCCAGGAGGATGCTCTTGAGCAACTGGCTGTAGACGGAGCCAAAGCGGCCGTCACCAACCTGATTGAGCGCCTTGAGAGCCAACCATGGGATGGCATGGATACCGATCAAGCCAAGGCCTGGTTGGGGGATGCCGCCAAAGCAGCCGGTGTGAAAAAAGGAGTGGTGATGAAATCCCTGCGCGCCGCATTGCTGGGGCGTCTTCAAGGACCGGATTTGATCACAACATGGTCACTGCTGGCCCGAATCGGTGAGGACCTGCCGCGTCTGCGGCGCTGCCTCAGCTGACATTGCCTCAACGTCATCTCCTTTGACCAAACCGAGAGCCCGAGCTAACGGTTGAGCAGTAAGGCCCTGCAGACCAACTGTCATCAGGATTGTCAGAAACACCAGCCCCTGAAGACGTCCAGCCCCCAAGATGCCGGCCTGTTCGAGACGTATGGCGAACAGTGAGGCCACTGATGCCGTGACGATTCCTCGAGGAGCGAGCCAACCCAGAAACAGGCGTTGTTCAAGGTTGTAGGGCAGGCCAATTGTGGCCACCCCTACGCCGATCGGCCGCACCACCAGCATCAACGACAGCACACACAGAATCCCGCCCCAACCGAGCGGACTGAGTTCAGCCCAAGACACGTCAGCCGCCAGAAGCGGAAAGAGCATGGTAATCGCCAATTGCGCCAGTTCCTGAATCAGACCATCCAGTTCGGCGGTGTGCGGTCCTGGACGGCGACCGACGACGATGCCTGCTGCCACCGAAGCGGGAAGAGCTGATTCAGGCAGCAGCCACTCACTGACGCCGTACATCAGAAACAGCAAACCCAGGCTGAGCTGAAGCGGTAACCCCTTCAACTGATCGGGATTGAGTCGTCTCAGGACCTCTGACAAGAGCCAGCCGACGCTCCCGCCGATCAGCACACCGCCACCCAATCGATACAACAGGCCGAGCATGACCTCACGCCAGCCATGCAGATTGCCAATGGCAAGCTCCAACAGCAACAGGGCTAAAACAGCGCCGATGGGCTCAAGGACCAGTCCTTCAGCCTCAAGAACTTCACCCAGAGGCGGTGCGAGCCGAATCTGACGCACCAACGGGGTGACCACCGTTGGCCCCGTGGCTAGCACGATGGCGCTAAAGACGGCGGCAAGCGACCAGCTGAGGCCAGCAAGCCAATGGGCTGCCACCAGACCACCTCCAAGGGAGATCAACAGGCGTAGGGCTGCGATGCGCTGCACCGTGGCCTTGATCGTGTCACCGGGCAGGCGGAGATTGAGTCCGCCGTCGAACAGCACCAGGCTGACCAACAGACCCACCACAGTCCCAAGCCCAGAGCCAAGGTCGAGGGGTTCTACCCAACCCAAACCCGAGCGACCGATCAGCAGCCCAGACAGGAGCAGCAGAACAACTCCAGGCAATCCAGACGTGGCCGCCAGGAGGCGCGCCGAAGCACCCGAGAACACAGTGACGCCCCAGAGGAGGCCCAGACGCTCAGGCGTCATCGACGGAGGAGAACTGGGGTTCCACGCGCACGCCGATCACAGCCTGGGGCCGAACGACCAGATATTCACCCTCCAGATCGCTGATGGGAACGTTGACGAAGCCGCCCTGCGTCTCGGCATTGACCAAACCTTGGTACCACTCCTGAAAGGTCTCGAGTTTCGGGAAGAACACGCGCTCGGTCTGCCCTCCCACAAGGTGGAGATGGACGGCATAACGGCGAGGCGTACGGGACATCAGTGCGTAAGGACATCCGTCATGGTTTCCACAGGATGACGGATCGGTTCAGGCTCTGCCCAGAGAAAAGGGTGAAGAGCTGCCCGTCGCGGGGCATAAAGCGGATGGCGTGGCTGTCCCGAGGCCGTCAACCCCAACATCAAAGGGTGAGGAGAATCGGGAACAGATCGTTTGCGCTCAGCAAGCAACTTTTGAATCCCGTCAAGAACGGCCTGAGCCCGATCCAGTCGCGCCCCATTCACCCCCCAACCGCACCAGAGATCGACCCCAGGCATCAGGGACCAGTGGCTGAGCCATCGCATCAGGAAGTAGTCGTTCCGAACACCAATTGGATCCTTCACCCGGAGTAGCGCCGCAGGCGATGGCGAGATGCGAGCAAACAAATTGAGAACGACTAATTGCCGATACCCCCATTCCCTTGTGAAGCCAATCAATCGACGCAGGGTCGGGTCATCGCGCTGTCCATCAGCCCTTGAGGGGTTCAGTCCGATGAAAAGCAGGCAACCCTCCCCCGCGCCCAAGCAACGCCGCAGCCACCAGCGATAGCAGCCATCGCTGCTCAGCAGCGCCTCAGACTCCGAGGTGGCGGCAACACCGCTCAAGAATGCGTTCGCTGGCGTGACCATCGCCGAAGGGATTAACGGCTCGGGACATCTCTTCATAGGCCGTGGGATCCCCAAGCAGGCGTGAGGTCTCTTCCACAATCACATTGGGATCGGTGCCGACCAGCCGAGCCGTTCCCGCATCAACGGCCTCCGGCCGCTCCGTGGTTCGCCGCAAGACCAGAACAGGTTTGCCGAGCGCGGGAGCTTCCTCCTGGAGACCGCCGGAATCGGTAAGCAGCAGGCAGCAGCCTTTCATCGCCGCAACAAGCCGGTCGTAATCCAGAGGTTCGGTCAGAACGACACGAGGATGACTCCCCAGAAGAGCTTGCAATGGCTCACGCACCGTTGGATTGCGATGCATGGGCAGCAGGAGGGCCGTGTCGGGATATCGATCCAGCACCTGCAGCATGCCTGCAGCGATGTCATGGAGACGATCACCCCAATTCTCCCGCCGATGCACGGTGGCCAGGATCACCCTCTGTTGGGCCCAATCGAGTCCATCGAACTGGATATCCGGCGCCGATTCCGCCATCAGCAACAACGCATCGATCACTGTGTTTCCAGTCACGGAGATCTCCCCGACAACACCGGATGCTTTCAGATTGGTTTCCGCCTTAGCCGTTGGCGCGAAGTGAAGTGACGCAATCTGGGAGAGCAGTCGACGATTGGCTTCTTCAGGGAAGGGGTCCAGAAGATTGTCGGTCCGCAGACCAGCCTCCACATGCCCAACCGGAATCTGCTCGTAAAACGCTGCCAGGCCAGCGGCAAAGGCCGTGGTGGTATCACCTTGAACCAGAACCAACTGCGGGGGATAGGCCTGAAAGTCTTCACGCAGCCCTTGAAGCGCTGCACAGGTGACGTGCGTCAGGGTTTGGCGGGGCGCCATCAGATTGAGATCCTGATCAGCTTGGAGATGAAATAGATCCATCACCTGGGCCACCATTTCACGGTGCTGACCGGTCAGGACGACCCGGGTCTTCAGCGCATCACAAGCCTGGAACATCCGGATGACCGGAGCCAGCTTGATCGCCTCTGGACGCGTTCCCAGAACGATCGTGACGCGGGGCTGTTCAGCCATTCCATCCAGACGGACCGCTGGAGTTTACGGGCGATAACCCGGAGAGAACAGTGAGAAAACCTTGCCAGCCTCAGCATCGCGACGATCCTGAAGAGCAATCTCTCGCCATCACCGTGGCTCAGCCGGTTTTCCCCCCCAGCTTCCCGCCGCGTCCGACGTCAGACCGGACCCCTGAGACGTCAGTCCGAAGCCCTGCAGTATCTCCGGTCATCCAGAGCCCAGGGCCGAAAGCGGCGAAGGATGGTTCTCCAAGCCTGGAAGAGATCGTTCACATCGCCCATGAAGCCGGCCATTCCGATGTGCACCTAGGGGTTGGAGAAGTCCCGCGCTACCGAGCCCGAGGGGACATCCAGGGCACGGAATGGCCCATGACCGATGCCGATGTTTTTCAAGGATGGCTCCATGAAATCCTGACGCCTCAGCAAATCGATGCCTTCACCAGCGACAAGGAATTTGACGGCTCCCATGCTTTCCCCTTCGTGCGCGTGCGCATCAACCTGATGGATTCGCTGCGGGGGCCGGCAATGGTGCTGCGCCTGATTCCGCAGACAATCCTCAGCCTGGAGCAGCTGAATCTCCCAAGCGTGCTGGAAAGTCTCGCGGCCCGTCCGAAGGGACTGATCCTGGTGACTGGACCTACTGGATCTGGCAAGAGCACGACGCTGGCGGCCATGATCGATTGGATCAACCGCAACGAAGCTCGACACATCCTCACGATCGAGGACCCAGTGGAATTCGTGCACGAAAGTCGTAAGTCCCTCATCCGTCATCGCGAAGTGGGGTTGCACACGCTGAAGTTCCACAACGCATTACGGGCTGCCTTACGGGAAGACCCGGACGTGATCTTGGTGGGCGAAATTAGGGATCAAGAGACGCTATCCACGGCGCTCGAAGCGGCGCAGACCGGCCATCTGGTCTTTGGAACGCTTCACACCAATTCAGCGGTCAAGACCGTGGAACGGGTCCTTGGCATGTATCCCCCTGAAGAGCAAGAGAGCGTGCGCCGGTCGTTGTCAGAGGCACTGATCGGGGTGATTGCCCAGGGACTGATCAAGACCACCGATGGAAAGCGGGCGGCTTATCACGACATCTTGATCAACACAGACGCCTGCAAGGACTACATCCAGCGGGGGGCCCTCGATGAGGTGGAGGAAATCATGGAACGCAGCGGCTTCGACGGGATGGTGACGACCAATCAATCCCTTCTGGCCCTGGTGGAGTCGGATCGCATCGAGGGAGATCAGGCTGTTGCCGTGAGCCTCAAACCCAATGAGCTGGCTCAAGCCCTACGGGGCCGGAGCTGATCAGCCTCCGCTGAACACACGCACCAGCAGAACCACAGCAATCCCGGCGGACAGGCCAATCATCGCCAGGCGTCCGTTCCAGATCTCAGCCTGAGGAGTGAAGCCCCTCTTCCAAGCATTCAGTTCTTCAGCCTCCACTGGCGCCGGGGAATCTGATCTGGATTCGGGTTGATCCACGACGCTGGTGCCGAAGAGTGGGCACAAGCCTAAAAGGCTTTTTTAAAAGGGTGGATCTGTTGCATAAAGAGCATTGGCCTGGTCCAAGGGCCAGCGAGGGGCGACCCCGGATTTAAGAGACGTCGAGCCTGTGTTCTGGCCCAGGCGCATCAAGGCCGCTGCACCGATCATCGCGGCGTTGTCGGTGCAGTACGCGAGAGGAGCGATTGAGACAGCAATTCCCCGCGCCTGCCCGCGTTCAAGCATGCACTGGCGCAGGCGGCGGTTCGCCGCGACACCGCCCACCATCACCAGTTGGCCAACACCATGGTCTTCAGCACAGCGGAGGCTGCGCTTCACAAGAACATCGGCCACCACCTGTTCGAAGCTGGCGGCCAGGTCTGCAAGAGGCAGTGGATCCGCTGTCTGTCGGAGTGTTTCGACCGTGCGGAGCATGGCGGTCTTGAGCCCACTAAACGAAAAGTCGTACGGATGGAACCCCCCGCCCGGCAATGAAATCCGACCCTTAGGCAACTTGAAGCATGTTGGATCACCCGTTTCAGCAGCGGCCTGAATAGCTGGGCCTCCGGGGTAACCAAGATCCAGTAAGCGAGCCACCTTGTCGAAGGCTTCGCCAGCGGCATCGTCATGACTTCGACCAAGACGCTTCATGCCCCCGTCAACGTCCACAAAAATCAGTTCGGTGTGACCTCCACTGACCAGCAGCACCAGATAGGGAGCCTGAGGAGGGTCCTCTCCAAGCATCACCGAGGCCAGATGGCCCTCCAGATGGTGGATGCCGAGAAAGGGACGCCGGTGCAATGCCGCCAGAGTGCGGCCGGTCACCGACGCCACCATCAGAGCCCCGGCCAACCCCGGCGTGATCGTGGCTGCAATGGCATCCAGCTGACCCAAGGCCAGACCAGCCTCATCAACAACCGCCGCGATCAACCCAGGCAGGGCCTCAACATGGCGACGGGAGGCGATTTCTGGCACAACGCCACCCCAGCGAGCGTGCTCCTCCACCTGGGATGCAATCTGTGAGGCCAGCACTTCAATCCGACCGTCGTCATTACGACGAAGAACCGCAGCAGCGGACTCGTCACAACTTGTTTCGAGGGCAAGCACCGCATGCATCGAAGTGATGCCCCTCCCCTACTCTCCGACTTGTGACATCTTGCCCTTTCGGGGCACCGTTCAGAGGAATCGTTCCGATGCGTCGTCTCTTCGCCGTCGTGCTTTCAGCACTCCTGGTGTTCGGCTTCGCCCCCGTCGCGAAGGCGGATGTGGCTGGCCTCACACCTTGCTCAGAAAGTGCTCGCTTCCAGCAGCGTGCTGCTGCTGCCACAACGCCTCAGGCCAAAGCTCGCTTCGAGATGTACAGCAAAGCATCTTGTGGAGCAGATGGACTTCCCCATCTGATCGTTGATGGCCGCTGGAGCCATGCCGGGGACTTTGTCTATCCCGGGATCATGTTCCTGTACATCACCGGATGCATTGGTTGGGCCGGTCGTGAGTACCTGAAAGCCACCCGCGGCAAAAATGCCGCCAACTACGAAATTTTCATCGATCGCAGCATTGCCATCAAGAGCCTTTTGGCAGCAGCCACTTGGCCGCTGGCTGCTTTTGGTGAATTCACCAGCGGCAAGCTGCTCGAAGACGACAGCAAGGTGACTGTTTCACCTCGCTGATTAATACGACTTCAAACATTGCCTTCTCAAGAATGAACAAATTTCTTACAGCCGCACCTGTGGTTGCAGCCATCTGGTTCACAGCCACTGCTGGGATCCTGATCGAGTGGAATCGCTTCTTCCCCGATCTTCTGTTTCACCCAATGTGATTCACCTGGTGAACTTTCACCTACGCAGGGAACCTTCGGGTTCCCTTTTTTTGTGCCTGAACGTTCCAAGCAGCAACGTTCAAAGCGGCAAGGTTCAAGACAGCAACGTCGGAATCAGCTCAACTCCATCAGCGTCTCCACCTGCTGCAAAGCTGATTCGAGATCATCGTTGGTCACGACAGCATCGAATTCATGTTGAGCTTTGAGCTCCTCTTGAGCCCTGATCAAGCGGCGCTCAATGGCCTCCTCAGAGTCGGTTCCTCGCCCACGAATGCGTCGCTCCAATTCCTCAAAGCTGGGGGGAGCCAGAAAAATCTGGAAGCCGTCCGGGAAACTGCGACGCACCTGGCGAGCTCCCTCCAACTCAATCTCCAAGAGCACGGGGCGCCCCCCAGCCATCTGTTGCTCAACAGGACGGCGAGGTGTGCCGTAGCAATTCCCCGCGAATTCCGCCCACTCCAAAAACCCCCCTTCAGCCACCAAGGCCTCAAAACCAGCACGGCTGTGAAAGAAGTAATTGATGCCGTCCTGCTCGCCCTGACGCGGGGAACGCGTGGTTGCCGAGACAGACAACCAGATCTTGGGATGGCGTTCCAGAAGCTGGTTCACCAGCGTTCCCTTGCCGACACCGCTCGGCCCGGTGATCAAGGTGAGCTTTCCACTGGTGGACATCGCGGCGTCTGCGTGGGTCAGCAGAGTAGGAAGCTCCATTGCCGCACCCGGTGCTCCCGGTGATCGCCTCCACCAGCCTTCAGCTCATGGATCTCACCACGCTTCGCGCGGTGCTCTGGGATCTGCGTCCAAGGCTGGTGCCCAGCCGTTTCGAAAAGGCCCAACAACCTGACCCAGGAACGATTCAACTGGGCTGTCGCAGCCTGAAAGGGATGGTATGGCTGGAACTCAGCTGGCAAGCCGAGGCCCCTCGGCTGGTCGAGGTCAACCCTCCCCCGCGCAGCGGCAGCGGCAGCACCTTCGCGCAACAGTTGCAGCACAGCCTCCGCCAGCTGGCTCTCGTCGAACTCCACCAGAGCGGATTTGAGCGAGTCGTGGAATTCCGTTTCGCCCAGCGTCCGGGTGAACCGATTCACAGGATCCTCGTGCTTGAGCTGATGGGACGGCACAGCAACCTGCTGCTCCTCGATGAGCAACGCCGCATCATTGCTCTGGGAAGACAGGTTCGTGAGCATCAATCCCGCGTGCGACCTCTCTCAACCGGCGATTCCTACAGCCCACCACCGACCCTTCAGGGCTTGGCACCCGATCGAACGGAAAGCTTTGAACGCTGGCAAGCTCGACTCTCACTCGTCCCGATCCCCCTGCGCAAGGCCTTTCAGCAGACCTACCAGGGCATTAGTCCAGCCCTGGCAGCACAGCTCGCCGGTGACAAGCTGAACAAACCCGTGGACACCCTGGAGACCAACCAGTGGCGAGACCTCTATGAACGCTGGTGTCTCTGGTTGGACCAACTCCAGCTTGAACAGTTCGCCCTCGTGGTTGAAAACGACGGGCGCTACAGGGTGTGGGGATCTCCCGATGCTGATGTCAACCCACAAACCTCGCTAGCTCTCAAGCTGGGTTCTCTTCACCAGCAGTGCCTGGAACATCGCGCCTTGGCCAGGGTCAGCCATGAGCTACGACAACGCTTGGAGCGATGGCGCAGCAAAGAACAGACCGCCCACGATGACCAACGCCATCGCCTCGAGGCCACCGACGGACATGGCGTCCTTCAGAGCCAGGCGGATGCTCTCCTCTGCCTTGGCAACCCAAGCCGAGACCAGGTGGATGAAGCCCAATCGCTATATCGCCGTGCCAAAAAACTGCGACGATCACGCCCGATCCTCGAGCAACGGCTTGAGCACCATCAGCAACGTCTTCAACTGATCACTGAGAGCGAAACGTTTATCGAGGATCAACTGAGCGCGGAATGGCAGGACTACAAGGCACGACTCTCCGCCTTGAATGATCTGCGGGAGGAGCTCGAACAACTGTTGAAGCCCAAGGAGCGCCGTCGCGACGCGCGACTGCAGCGTCGACAAGATCAGCCCAGTCCTCTGGAACTGATCACCCCGGGACGGCTCACGGTTCAGGTGGGGCGAAACCATCGCCAGAACGACTGGATTTCTCTTCGCCAAGCCCGAAGCGGTGACCTCTGGTTCCATGCCCAGGAATGTCCAGGAAGTCATGTGGTGCTGAAAAGCTCCAACGGAATTGCCGATGAAGCAGATCTGGCCATGGCGACGGATCTGGCCGCCTATTTCAGTCGAGCACGTGGCAACAAGCAGGTGGCGGTGGTGATGGTTCCAACCGATCAACTGCAACGGATTCCCGGTGCCGCCCCAGGCACAGTGCGCCATGGTCAAGCTGAAATCCGCTGGGGTGAGCCGCAGCGAGCGGAACAACGGCTGCTTGCCCCTAGCCTGAGCCCACAATCGGGCTGACCTGTTGCGCCGCCCGACCCGCGTCCGTGTCTGAGCGCCCCGACGGTCCCCCAGCCTTGCAGCCACCACCACCCATTCGCATTGGGAGGGCTCCTGGTGATGCTGATCTGCCGAATGAGGTGGAGATGCCCCTGGTGGACCACCTGGAAGAACTGCGTCAACGCGTCCTGCGCAGCCTGTTGGCCGTAGTGATCGGTGCGCTGGCCTGCCTACTGGGCGTCAAACCGCTGGTGCGGCTGCTCGAGGCGCCAGCCAGCGGCATTCATTTCCTCCAGCTCGCCCCAGGCGAGTTTCTGTTCGTCTCGCTCAAGGTGGCCGGTTATGCCGGACTCACCTTGGCCCTTCCCTATGTTCTGTTCCAAATCCTGGCTTTCGTTCTGCCAGGCCTGACAGTCCGCGAACGGCGCCTGATCGCCCCCGCCGTTGCTGGGTCAGCTGTCCTCTTCATGGCGGGCTTGGCTTTCGCCTGGTGGGCCCTCGTGCCGGCCGCACTGCGTTTTCTAGTGAGCTACGGCGCCGATGTCGTTGAGCCGCTCTGGTCGATCGAGCGCTACTTGGACTTTGTTCTTCTGCTGATGCTGGCGACCGGGCTGGCGTTTCAACTGCCGGTGCTGCAGCTGCTCCTGGGTGCCCTGAGGCTGGTGCGCTGGCGGCCGATGCTTGGTGCCTGGCGCTGGGTTGTGCTGGGATCCGCCCTTGCTGGAGCCGTGCTGACGCCGTCCACAGATCCCATCACGATGTTGCTACTCGCTGGAGCCATCACGGCGCTATTTCTGATCGGAGTTGGCCTGGTGGCTCTGACCGAATCGCTCAGACCAGAAACTCCTTAATCAGCGTTTCCGCCTCTGGTCCTGACGCCTGCAGCGGAAGACTCAGCGCCTTCCCCAGACGCGGTTTATCACGGGTGGAAGCGAGCCAATCCCGCACCTCACCCGCCAAACCAAGACGATTCACAACATCCAGCACTTCACCGAGATGCTGCCGATAGGCCTCGAGGTCCATTTGAAACGACTGTTGCTCCAGATAGGCCCACATCACCTGTAGGTACAAACGGCGGCGGCGAACCACTAGTTGAAGGTCGTAGGTAGCCCGCCAGCGCTGGCGTAGACAGCCAATCACCTCATCGACGCTGATTGGCGGCTGGGGCACGGCGTTGGTGATTTCAAGCACAGAAGCTGATGCGGCAGGTACAGGAAGACACCAGTCGTTGCAAAGCTTGACAGGCACTTAAGCATCCATAATGGTCGGCAATCCGAGCTGGATGAACGTCCGCCATGACCCAACTCTCCTCGAGCGATGTGCCCGGAATGGGTCGTCGGCAGTTCATGAATCTGCTGACGTTTGGCTCCGTGACCGGTGTGGCCCTTGGAGCCCTTTATCCGGTGGCGAACTACTTCATCCCCCCCAAGGCCGCTGGCAGCGGCGGTGGCACCAGCGCCAAGGATGAGCTGGGCAATGCGATCACAGCCAGTGGCTGGCTTGCCAGCCACCCAGAAGGTGATCGCAGCCTTGTTCAGGGACTGAAAGGCGATCCGACCTACCTAATTGTCGAAGGTGAAGACGCCATCGGCAGCTACGGCATCAATGCAATCTGTACCCACCTCGGCTGTGTCGTTCCTTGGAACAGCGGTGCAAATAAGTTCATGTGTCCATGCCATGGCAGCCAATACGACGCCACCGGCAAGGTGGTCCGCGGCCCTGCCCCTCTCTCCTTGGCCCTGGCCAACGTCAGCGTTGAGAACGACAACGTGTTCATGAGCCAGTGGACCGAAACCGATTTCCGAACTGGTGATAAGCCCTGGTGGGCCTGATCTTTCCCTCCCCTACGCCTGCATCCCCTCACCGTCCCATGCGTCGTCACCTCTCGCTTCTCCTTGGATCGCTGGTCATCGGACTGGCGCTGCTAATCGCTCCGTCTGCCAGCTGGGCATATCCCTTCTGGGCCCAACAAAATTACGAAAGCCCCCGGGAAGCCACCGGCAAAATTGTTTGCGCCAACTGCCACCTGGCCAAAAAGCTGACCCAGGCCGAAGTTCCCCAATCAGTGCTTCCTGACAGCGTCTTCACCGCCAGCGTCAAGATTCCCTATGAGCAGGGTCTCCAGGAAATCGGAGCCGACGGAAGCGACGTAGGCCTCCAGGTCGGCGCCGTTGTGATGCTTCCCGATGGCTTCACCCTCGCCCCTCAGGACCGCTGGACCGATGAGATCAAGGAGGAAACGGAAGGGGTCTACTTCACTCAATACAGCGACGACCAGCCGAACATCCTGCTGGTGGGCCCGATTCCTGGCGACCAGCACCAGGAAGTTGTCTTCCCTGTTCTCTCCCCTGATCCAGCCACCGACAGCAATATCCACTTCGGTAAATACCAGATCCACGTCGGTGGCAACCGCGGTCGCGGCCAGGTTTATCCCACCGGTGAAAAGAGCAACAACACCATCTACACGGCACCAGCAAGCGGCACCGTCGCCTCTATCGAACCTGGTGACAACGGCGCGAGCGTGGTCAGCATCACCACGGCTGATGGCGAAAGCGTGAACGAAACCATTCCCGTCGGGCCCGAAGTTCTGGTCAAGGCTGGCGACAGCATCGAAGCCGGCGCTGCTCTGACCGATGACCCCAATGTGGGCGGCTTCGGTCAAGTGGATGCAGAAATTGTTCTCCAGAACCCTGTTCGCATCTACGGATTGCTTGCTTTCTTCGCCGCTGTGGCTCTCGCACAGATCATGTTGGTGCTGAAGAAAAGGCAGATTGAGAAAGTTCAGGCAGCTGAAGCCAACTTCTGATTTCTATGGCTGTGGAAGCTCTGTTTCCCCTGGCGACATTTCAGTCGCCGGGGGAATTTTTGCCTCAAACCGAAAACTGGTTTCTGCCGCTTCGGTGGTACGGCCTGCTCATTGCCACTGCAGTGCTGATCGGCTTGAACCTCTCCAGTCGCCTGGCAAAGCTCCGACATCTTGAGAACGGCTTAATCAGCGATCTGCTGCCTGTGCTCGTGCTGTTTTCCGTCATCGGGGCACGCATCTACTACGTGGCATTTGAGTGGCACAACTACGCATCGCACCCGCTCAAGGCCCTTGCCATTTGGGAGGGAGGGATCGCCATCCACGGCGCTTTGCTTGCAGGAACGCTCACGCTGATCATGTTCTGCCGCTGGCGCAAGCAACCCTTCTGGGATGTCCTTGATGTTCTGGTTCCTTCTGTGGCCTTGGGGCAGGCCATCGGTCGCTGGGGGAACTTTTTCAATTCTGAGGCATTTGGCGTTCCAACAGATCTGCCATGGAAGCTGTTCATACCAGCGCAGAGCCGCCCGGTTGCTTACAGCACTTCGGAATTTTTCCACCCGACATTTCTCTATGAATCGGTCTGGAATTTGCTGCTCTTCGCAGTCCTGCTGCTGCTCTTCCGCCGCGGATTGAAGTCCCCCGGGATCCTCCCGGCGGGCGCTATGAGCTGCGTTTACTTGGTCGGTTACAGCCTTGGCCGCGTCTGGATTGAAGGTCTTCGCATCGATCCCCTCTGCATCGGCTCACTTCCCCCCGCATGCGAAGGGGGCATCCGCATCGCCCAACTGATGAGTTGCACGTTGGTCGCTCTCGGCGGGATCGGGCTTTGGTGGCTATATGGACGAAAGCGACCCCTGCCTGATCCATCAGGCCAACGCATTTGAGTCACGTTGTCAGTTTCGTTGGAGCAGGCCCAGGTGCTCCAGACCTGCTTACCCTTCGCGCTGCTGATCGGCTCAAACGGGCTGAGGTTCTGGTCTGGACAGATTCCTTGGTGTGTCCTGCAATCACCGATCTGGCTCCAGCCGATTGCGAACGGATCCGCACCAGCACGACAACGCTCGAAGAGCTGATCCCTTTACTCATCGAGCGCTACCGCCAGGGCAAACGGGTGGTCCGGCTCCATGACGGCGATACGGCGCTCTACAGCGCCATCAATGAACAGATCTGTGCCTTGAGTGACGCGGACATCCCTGTGGAGGTGGTGCCTGGAATCAGTGCCTACCAAGCCGCAGCAGCTGGACTCTCTAGCGAACTCACGCTTCCAGGAGTGGTGCAGACCATCGTGCTCAGTCGGGCCGGAGGACGCACCGGCGTGCCGGAACGGGAAGAGCTCGGCAGGTTGGCAACCCTGCGCGCCAGCCTTTGCATTTACCTCAGTGCAAGACATGTCGAGGAGGTGCAGACCACCCTTCTGGAGCACTACCCCGCCGACACGCCAGTAGCCATAGGACATCGGGTGAGCTGGCCTGATCAGATGCTCACCGTGGTCCCTCTAGGGGAGATGGCTGCGATCAGTCGGGAACACAATCTGATTCGAACAACGCTTTATGTGGTGAGTCCGGCCCTCGCCGGTGGCCCTCAACGCTCACGTCTCTACTCGCCTGACCACGACCATCTGTTCCGTCCGAAAGCCCGCTAGGCCATAGTTTAAAGTTGTCCAGTCAGGGCGATTAGCACAGTGGTAGCGCACTTCCTTCACACGGAAGGGGTCACTGGTTCGAATCCAGTATCGCCCATATATATTAATTATTAACCAAAACAAATAAATATCTGAAATATAATTTTCATTAATTCTTAGCACAGCTCTGCAAATTCAAGATTCAAGGTTGCAAAACAATCAGCTAGCCAACAACACGAAAATTATAATTACCAATCAACCCTCAAAACCCAATGCAAAAATCCAGACGTATTCAATCAAGCCAACTTGACACGTCTGCGCCTGTAAGCCTCTGAAACAATTGAATTTCATAAAGATAGAACCGTCTCAATTTATTGACAGTTGACGGCAAGACAAGCCCTTTGTCATTGTTAATCAAAGAAGATACTGGCTGATAGCTAAATGAGGATGCCCCAAGAAACGCAGTAATCTCATCAATACTTTGATGGAGATCCACAGGTGCCAGAAAGAGGGAGTTTTCAGGAGGAAAAAGAGAGATAAGATTAGCTACAATCGATCCATATCTGCCTCTATTAAGAATATCAATGAAACGATTTTGCTTGCCATCAATCAATTGATTAACTAGATTGTCAAAAGATGGAAGATTAGGATTGCTTTTCCGAAGCATGTACCATTGAGAATGAGCTCGCGCAACTGGGTCACGAAACAAAACGATTAATTTAATGTTTGGATTATAATCTCTTATGCGACTCAAATATAATGGCTTACCTTGATTACCAACTAAAACATATTTTGGAGTCGCTTCTCCATATAGCAAGGTACCATCAAATTTCGTCACTCCCCAGCCACTAAAGTGATAGTCATTAATATTCTCACGAGTTGGTTTATACAGTTTTTGATCAAAAAAGTGAAGCTCTTTTTTATTACTTATACAGATGCCAGGATGCTGTCTCAACAACTTCCAGAGAGTAGTAGTTCCACACTTTTGGACTCCAGCAACTAAGAAATCAATTCGATCTTTCACGATAAAAAATAGTGCGAAAAGGATGAATCATGCATCAAGAAAGGGATTAACCTAAAACTCAAAGCCCCAACGATTAATATCTTTTAAGTACAGATCTGCGACCAATTGGCGATCATTTGGATTAAAGAATAATTCTCTATAATGACAATGAAACTTGCTTTGATTTCTGTGAGGAATTTCATCCTGAAGATGCGGCAAACCTATATAATTCAAAACGTATTTAAAATCGCCTGAAAAATGGTCAAACCGACCAGTGAAATGAAGATCAGTATTGACCAATATCTCGGCTTGAGGCCGAAAGTGTCTATCTTGATGAAATAATGTCGAATCAGGTAAAAGCTTTAAAAATGCTCCAAATTCCATTATATCTTCTACCGATTGGCCAGACAGATTAGATACGAGGGGAGAGCCGATAGGAGTATATAGTCTTTTCAAATAACCAAGTCGATGCTTGACATTTCGTCTAATTTTATTATTCCATGCCGATACCAACCGATCCCAGGGATTACGAACGAAGGCAAAGCGAAAACAGTCACTATGCAGAATAGCGGCAAGATCGTCGGGCATTTCACCAGGTTTGTTAAGATAGATATAATCGAAAACATTATCGCCAAGAAGAGAATGAATACTTCTCGTCGCAACTTTTGCAACTCGGTACCAAGCAAAGCGATGAGATAATGAATAAGAGATTAGGAAATTATTTTTTTGTGACATAGTCTTTATACAAAAGAACTAGGAAGAGAGGAAATCACTCCATGCTGAACCAGTGACTTAGAGGTCTGATATGTTGCGATCTTAGACCAATCAAGATCTTGAACCCTTGCAGACCAATCGTCAAAATAATCCTTGTACTTTTTGTATCTATTTTGACAATCTCTGATGCGACCGTTGGAATTAATTACTTCAGCAAAATCATTACGAAAATCACCAGCAAGCTTAAAGTGGAGAAGCCCTAAATCTACATCTGAAATATATCCAGGCGTAACTGTATGGCTACTCAACAACAATTTAATGTTGCGACCTGCTTTCATAACTGGAGTTTTAGTCGAAATCTCTCCAACACCCACAGCCTGGCGTATCCCGCCGACAGCTCTAAAATAAGGAAAGTCGATGACTGGCCAACGAACATATGTCTTGTCAAATAAAGGGTATGACGCAATAAAGTCTTCCGCACCATTGCCAAACTTAGTTGACTCAGAAGAATCAACCTTAAACATATCGATCATCTGGCCGGCCGCAACATCATGACCATGACGGTCCATATAGCTTGTAAGACCACGTATGCCATGTATTTCAATATCGTGGAACACAAGTGCTTCATCTACATCAACATAAATATTCCAACCTCTGTCAAAAAGACTAAATATATGATTTAACCATACGACTCCTGATCGTCCAATTTTGTATGGAGTTTTGGTGTGGAACACCAGGACATCTGGCTGTTGAAGCAAGTAATCGAGTGATCCATCGTTAGAATCATTATCAACAAAAATAAACTCATCAATACCAATTGAGCGATAGTAATCAAGAAACCAGGGCAGACGCCACAGTTCATTTTTAATAACGGTTGCCAACCTTATTTTATTTGCATCGACCTGCATCTCACGATTATCTATACGTGCAAGTTCACCTTCATAAATTGATCTCACCTGAGGAATGGGTTGATTCTTAATCATAATATCAAAATTACGACGGGCCTCTTCGATATCACCTTTGCAATATGCAGACCAAGAAATTAGTTTAAATTTATGGTGATCATCTATTGTCGCGAGAGATGATTCAAGAAGCGTAAAAGCATCATGGTCGCGACCAAGTGCAACTGCAATTTTTATAGCTAAAAATATACACTGACTGTCATCAACGGCTTCAGCCAAAACATAATCCAAAATATCATTAGCAAGTGGAGAAAATGCATTCGATGCATCCCTTGTCAACGAATTGAAGCATAGAAAAAGTATTCTACGTTTCCAGCTAATTTCTCCAGAATTCTCTTGGAAACGATTAAAGAGAAATGCAAGAGAATCAACACTTCCTTCTTTCTGGTGAAGCAGCGTGCTACTAAGTAAATCATGGTTCTTACTTGGCTCCAAAACTTTAAGCTTTGAAAGCGTTCTATTGGCTTCTTCGAAATCATTTACTCTTAAAAGAGAATGATAATAACGATTAAGAACTGCTTTATTTTTCGGCGACGCAGAATGCAATTCTGCCAGTAATTTAATTGCATCGTCCCAGGAATTCATACATTCAAGTAGATGCACACGAGCCAATGCTCCTTGAATATCGTTTATGGCCGCAATGCGTTGAACATATTCTTCTGCCTCTGCAAAACGATCCCAAGCCGCGAGACCACTAACTAACTTGAATAAAAGATTCGTATCATGGGGATGCTGTTTAAGCGCGTCTAGTGAAGCCAGTATACCGATAGAAGATTTATGATTTACATCAGTAGAAGAAGTAGGACTGGTCTTACAAACTGTTTTTATTTTTGGCTGATAGCTATGTCTTACAGCAAATACTTTATCTAGACGAATAGGATCAAAAGTAGCGCCTAGGAAATCAAAAAGCTCACGCAACCGTATTCCACGATCGACTACATCAGAGTAACTAATTTCAAAGCAATTATTCCGACTGACCGCGAAGTTTTTAAAATAAGATTCAGTTTGATTTAAGACAAGTCTTACTTCATCAGAAGATTGATCTGCCCACCAGGCACTCTCAGCAGTAGCAGCATGATCTCGTGTGTTAATAATAAATGCTGATTTAGGGAAAAGTTCTTCCAAGAAATGCAAATATCCAGGCAAATCATCACCAATTTCGGGGTATCTAATCTCTTTGAACCCAATCGCAGTAACAGCAGTATCATCAAGTAAGTCCGCCAAAAGAATTTTTCGAGCTGCATCTCGAAGTATTTGCATGATGAGCTTTCGAGACATTAGGCAAGCACCGAACCATGGTCCCGATGGAAAAAATGATTCCCAACCAGGTCCGTAGTCTTGTGCTATCTCCATATTCCGGACAAACTCGTAGAGAGAGAAAAAAGAATTATAATTTTCCCCTCGAACCAAAAGACCATTGATACTGTTGAGAACTCCTTGAAGCAATGTGGAACCACTACGACCATAAGTAATAATAAAAACATAATCATAATTCAGATGATTATGGGTTCCGTCAGCTATATTAGTAGTAACATCTACATATGATTTCAATTGGGGATCAAGATATGTAAGTTGTTTTACAGCTTTTGCCACATCTCCAAGTCGTTCTGCACGAAGGAAACAAGTCATTTCAGACCTAAGCCAATTCAAAGCGTCTTGATGCTCTGGCTCTAATAAGCGAGCTTTTTGAAACAGCTCGGCCGCTTTTATCCAGTTACCATCTTTGTGTTCACACCAGGCCAAGCCAACCAAGGCAGCACAATTATCGGACTTCTCAACCAATATGAGTTCATAAAGACGACGTGCTTCCACTATTTCCCCACCTTCTAAAGCCGCTCGTGCTCCTCGAAGCTGGCATGACAATTCATGCTCGAGCCAATTCAAAGCGTCTTGATGCTCTGGCTCTAATAAGCGAGCTTTTTGAAACAGCTCGGCCGCTTTTATCCAGTTACCATCTTTGTGTTCACACCAGGCCAAGCCAACCAAGGCAGCACAATTATCGGACTTCTCAACCAATATGAGTTCATAAAGACGACGTGCTTCCACTATTTCCCCACCTTCTAAAGCAATTTTCGCAGAAGCTAGCTTAGCAACTATATCTAGAGGAAACAAATAATTAGGATTATTGTCGCTGACCTTTGTCTTCGTGCTCGTGGAAGAGAAGCCAGCTTTGAGATGATGCCGTGGAGAAGAATTTGTATGGGGGAATGCTTTATCTGGCTCAGGAATACCCAAAAAGCTTGTTAAGTGATGCCACCCACAGCCTAATGTGATGTCAATTTTTAGCAAACGCTCAGGCTGATCGGCAAAAAAAGTTTCTACACGGTTTTCATAGGCTTGGAATACATCGACCCAAGTTGAATGATGTGCATACAAAGAGGCATGAATGATTCCAGACTGACCAGTATAAGGAGAGCATAGGCTTGGAATCAGAAGCTCTGATGGATGATTAATACCGTGGTAGTTTGAGTAGTGATCTTTAATAGAACGAAGCCATTTTTGGATCGAGCGCTGTGTCAAGATGAATCGAGCATTTGGATATCTAGTTGCAAGTGATTCAAAGCGAGAGCTGATATTAATGTCGCCAGCTGCATCATAAAGACCAATATCCGTCTCATCGGGCAAACAACCCGTAAGCGGATTAACCCAGTGCAAACTTTGATACCCACATATTTTTAGAGCATCGTGCATTGAGGTAGTACCAGTTCTACTAAGCCCTATCACAAAAATTTTTGGAGCTTCCAATGCAGAAAAATTGTCATCTTGCCAACGTTTTGCTAAAGACTCAAGCTGTTTTTTGACTGGATCAGCAGCCCAATCATTTTTAATACAATTTATCGAGTCCAAAAATTTTTGGCGCTGGCGAAGTACAAAATGCATTCGAGCTTGGCTTAGGGAACGAACTTTTATTTCAGCGTTAGAACGTGGCTCAAAGTCATTTATCGCTTTGAGAAGGCTTTGCAGCCTTAAATTATTTTTATTTAAATCATGACCGCACTGAGCAGTTCCGAGGAATTCGCCTATTAACGCATGATTAAAATTTGCAGCTTTATCAAGTAAGTCAATGCAATTATCAAATTGTTGATCAGCAGATCCCGTCGAACCACGCAATTCCTGGAACCGACCGAGCTGGAGACGTTCAGTGACACGATGTGGATCAAGGTTAACGATCTGCTGGAGACTTTCGATGACATTTAGACGGAGTTTTAATTTTTTCCAATGCTTCAACAGCAGAAGTTGTATTTCGAGATCGTCAGGGCGAGCCTCAGCACAATCACACAATTCTTGGATAGAGGCCAAGTGGCACGAACTACTTTCCGAAGAATAACTCATAAAATAATTGCGAAACAACAATTAGAAGAAGCAAGATTCAGAAACACTGGCTTTTACATAGATCACGCTATCATGCCTTTTCAGACATATCATTTTAGAAAAAATAATACAGGTTAAATATTGTTTCTCTGATCATTGCCGCATTGTGCTTGCCGTCCACTCCTGCAGTCTCATTAAGTACTACCAGGGCTATGAAATTGACTTAAATTTGACGAGAGTAGACAGATTCAGACGCTAATGAACGCGCGGAGTCTTGCGGACGACCAAGGCAAATCCACAGGCCTGCCTGAAGCAGGGCGACAGTTGGCCGAGGCACGAGCTGCAGCGGGACTGACCAAGAACCAGCTTGCCAGCCAGCTGCACATGGGCGAGGAGCAACTAGCAGCACTAGAACGCGGCGATCAAGGCGAACTGCCTGAACCCGTGTTCATCAAGGCCATGGTGCGCCGGCTCAGCTCCCATCTGGGTTTGGATGCTGACGCCATGATTCTGACCCTCGGCCCCCTTACCACCAGGCCTCCCAAAAGGGCGACTCCCGGGGCAACAATGCGGGGCATCACCCCTCAGAATCAGAGAACATTCATCCCGCTTCCCCTTGTGGCCCTCGCCGGGCTTGCTGGGCTTGGATTTGTTGTGTGGAGCAACGCCTCCGAGTTGACGCGCTTCGCCCAGTGGTTGAGGCCTGCCAATCCAACCCTCGAGCCAAGCGAAGCGGATCTCGAAGGGGGCAAGGTTGCAGTTGAGCTTGAGTCACTCATCGTCCCAGCGCCGCCGACAGCACAAACAGCTCTCACGATCAGCAGCACCGAACCCAGCTGGATCGCCCTGCGTCGTGAGGGGATTGTGGAATTCGAAGGGCTTCTGAACGGTGAACGCAGGATTGAAGATCCAAAGCTGGTTGAGATTTACGCCGGCCGGCCGGATCTGGTGCAGCTGACGTCGCCAGACGCTGAAACAAGAACCCTTGGGGCTGTTGACGACATCCGCTGGATCCGACTCAATCCTGAACTCTGACGCGCAGATCGACTCCGACGGCCTCCCGTACGACCTCAGCGCAGCTCTGCAAACTCCACTGCTCAAGACTGACGTTCTGGTTCACCCGCTCGCGAACGATCTCCAGATGCAGCACTCCTCTCACTGCATGAATGCGCAATGCTGAGATCACTGGTTCTGGCCTGCGATCCAGAGCAGCGGCCAAGCGCAGCAAAATGGCCATCTGATGAACGCAACGACGGTTTTCTCGGTTGGCCAAGAGCTGCCAGGACTCATGACGCTTCTTGGGCAAGCTGCGGCGGTGATAGCGAGCAATCGCCGCCACCATCAGATGTTCCGCTTCTGAATAGCCCAGCAGTTCACCATGGCGGATCAAGTACCAAGAATGCTTGTGGTAGGCGCTGATGTTGATGTGCTGTCCACAGGTATGCAGCATTGCTGCAGCCCAAAGCAGTTCGCGACCTTCGCCACTGTCGTCATGCATCACCCCTCGCGTGGCGTCGAACAGCTGAAGGGCATGGCTGGCGACCCGTTCTGCCCTGCTCTGATTCACCGCAAACCGCTGCACCTGATGAATCACGGTGCGTTGTCGAATGCTGCTCTGAAAGCTGAAGCGATCCTCAAGAAGACCGTGGCGAAGCATCCAATCGACGATGAGACCTTCCCTGAGGGCCCGCTCACTGAGGACTAGCTCGTCAACACCAAGCATTTGCATCGTGGTTTGCAGAATCAGCGCACCGGGAACAATGATTTCGGCCCGCCGGTCATTGATGGGAGCCAAATTCCGCCGTTGAGCTGGGGTCATCGTGATTAAGCGATCGACCACTCGGTCCAGACGCTGCCGGCTGAGTCGATACCCGTGCAGCTTGCGCGGTGGACGCTCCTCTTCACTCGCCGCGAGAGAACCAATGGCCATCGCCGTGCCGCTGGTTGCCACCAGCACAGGTGTTTCACCGGGTTTGATCCTGCGACGCACTTTGTCGACCGCAGGTTCAAGCGATCCCTGAATGAACGCCTGCAGAAACGATCGACGTTTGGGGGGCATCGGATCGTCTTTGACGAAGTCCCGCTGGAGACGCACAGCCCCGACACGGGTGCTGGTGAGGGCGCGGGCATCGCGACCATCCGCAAGGATCAGTTCAGTGGAGCCTCCTCCGATATCGAGCAAAAGATGCGGACGATCTCCAAAAGGCATTCCTGAAAGCACACCCAGATAGATCAGCCGGGCCTCTTCAGGGCCACTGACCAGATCCACCTCCATCTCGAGGTCATCCAGGATGGTTTGGAGAAAATCGCGGCCATTGGGGGCTTCTCGGACGGCACTCGTCGCTGCTGTAACGATCTGCTCAACTTGATGGCTAGCGGCGAGATCCTTGAACTGGCGCAGGGTTTCATGCCCTCGTTGCATCGCCGCCGCGGTCAGTTCACCGGTTGCGGGATCACGCTCCCCCAGACGCGTGGTGACCTTTTCAGCCTGGATGATGCGGAAGGTGCGCAGCTTTGGATCAATGGCTGCGACGAGTAGATGGAAGGAATTCGTTCCGATATCGATCGCTGCAATCCGACGCAGATCTGGATTCGCCGGCTGGGGCAAACCGTTGTTCTGTTCCGTTGGCTTGGCTGGGGCCTGGGCATCCAGCATCAACGTCAGAAGGGAGGTAAATCCACTCTGCCACTCACAGCCGGAGCCATAAGACCCTGACTAGGGTTCTTCAAATCTCGTTGATTGTGATCAGCAGCTCTGCCCGTCTTCAGCCCTGGATTGAACTGCTCCGCTGGAACAAACCCACCGGACGGCTGATCCTGTTAATCCCAGCGGGATGGGCCCTCTGGCTGAATCCAGCAGCCCCGCCCGGCCTTGGACTGATCCTGCAGATCCTTGTGGGAGGCCTGGCCGTGAGCGGTGCAGGCTGCATCGCCAATGACCTATGGGACCAGAGGTTCGACGGCAAGGTGGAACGCACGAAAAGTCGTCCCCTAGCCAGAGGCGTCCTGCGGCGAGGCCCAGCGTTGGTTTTGCTGCTGTCTTTGCTGGTCGTCAGCCTGGCTGTTGTCTTCAGTCTTCCGGCCGCCAGTCTCAAAATCTGCCTGCCCTTGGCATGCATGGCCGTGCTGCCGATCCTCGGATATCCGTCGGCGAAACGTTGGTTCCCCTTCCCCCAGGCGATCTTGGCGGTGTGCTGGGGCTTCGCTGTGCTCATCCCCTGGGCTGCAGCGACTGCCGCTTTGACCTGGAGCCCTGCACTGTTGTGCAGTTGGCTCGCGACCGTGGTCTGGACCTTCGGCTTCGACACGGTGTACGCCATGGCCGACCGTCGTGACGACGCCAGCCTCGGCCTGCACAGCAGCGCCCTGAGCCTCGGAACCCGGGTGGTGCCTGTGGTACGGGGCTGCTATCTGGTGACAGCGATCGCCCTGGCCTTCGCAGCTTGGTCGGCTCAGATCCCAGCACCGTTCTGGCCTCTCTGGTTGCTTGCCACAGTCTTCATGCAGCTCAGCTGCAACCCCCTGAACAACCAGAACGCCTCCATGGGCACCTACGGACGGCACTTT
The DNA here is from genome assembly GCF_900474015.1 of Synechococcus sp. UW106. Classification (NCBI taxonomy): domain Bacteria; kingdom Bacillati; phylum Cyanobacteriota; class Cyanophyceae; order Synechococcales; family Synechococcaceae; genus Synechococcus; species Synechococcus sp. UW106. Next base: position 71,819 of record NZ_UCNV01000011.1, on the reverse strand, counting down.
TCACAGCAAGTCCAGGCGGGAACTCTGCTTTGGCTAGGGCTTGTTCTGGCCGGCGGATGGGGAGCGTGAGGCGTGTCACCCTGGCGGCTCCACTGCGTGAAGGAGACCGTGTGGCCTGCGTGGCCGCCAGTTCAGCACTGCAGGACGACATCAAGCTGCAGCAGGGCATTGCTGTTCTGCAGAGCTGGGGCCTCAACGTTCAACCCCAAACCTTGGCGACACGACGGTGGGGCTACTTCGCCGGTCGGGACGAGGCGCGCCATGCCGATCTGCATCCTGTCCAAGCCGCGGCGCTTCTCGCCTGTGCCCGCGGTGGTTGGGGTGCTGCACGGCTGCTGGAGCAGCCCATCCGCTGGCAGAGCGGCTGGTTGCTGGGCTTCTCCGATGTCACAGCACTGCTCTGGGCCCGCCAAGCAGCAGGGTTCGCTGGCGGCATCCATGGCCCTTTACTGACAACGCTTGCAGAGGAGCCGGACTGGAGTCGTGACCGATTGCGCAACCTGCTCTTCGGTCAAACCGTCCCCTCACTACAAGGACGAGGTGGTGGCGGAGGGGTGGGGACAGGCCCCCTACTCGTGGCGAATCTGACCGTCGCCACCCACCTGCTGGGGAGCCGCTTCGTCCCCCCCCTCGAAGGAGCCATTTTGGTGCTGGAAGATGTCGGGGAGGCCCCCTACCGAATTGATCGGATGCTGACCCAATGGAGGCTCAATGGCAGTCTGCAAGGCTTGTCAGGTCTCGGGTTTGGCAATTTCGAAGGGTGCGGAGATGAACCGCGAGATGCCTCGGAATGCTTCAACCTCGAGCAGGTTCTTGAGGACCGCACTGCCGACCTCGGCATTCCCAGGGTGATGGACCTGCCCGTTGGTCACCGAGCAGGCAACGCTGCCCTGCCGATAGGAGAGATGGCACGCCTCGACGGCCAGACAGGCCTGCTCAGCCTGCTGACCTGAGGGCGAGCACAGCCTCCGCCACGGTCAAGTCAAACGGCGTTGTGACCTTGATGTTTGCAGGTCCAGCATCCAAGACCTGCACAGGCCAACCAAGACGCTCGTACAACGACGCGTCATCGGTCACCGTCCAGCCCTGAGCCACCGCCTCAGCGTGACCGCGACGCAGCTGGTCGACGGCAAAGCCCTGCGGAGTTTGCGCCGCCCAGAGCTCGGATCGGTCAGGCGTGTCTCGAATCAAACCATCGGATCCCACACGTTTGATCGTGTCACTGACCGGTGTTGCCGCAATCAGGGCCGTACCGGCCTCAACAGCAGCAGCACAACGATCAAACAAATCCGGTTCAGCCAAACAGCGGGCTCCGTCATGAATCAAGACATGGCGGGCCTGCTCCGGCAGTCCCGCCAGACCACACAGAACCGACTCCTGCCGAGTGCTGCCCCCTTGAATCCAATGCACCGGCTTGCTGGGTGCATCCAGCACGGCCAGGATGGCGTTTCGATCGACCTCTTGGCCGACGATGCCGATCCACTCAATCCGCTCAGAGCGCAAGGCCGCCTCAAGGGTCCAGGCAATGACAGGGCGTCCGGCCAACGGCAAAAGCAGCTTGTTCCGATCCGCACCCATGCGCCGACCGCTTCCTGCCGCAGCAATCAACAGATGCACAAGCGACTCCTGCCCTGGGCAGGCGTAAACGACCTCCATAAAATCAGTTCGCACCATGGATGACGGCGCTGCATGCGAGTTCTTGCCCTAAGCCCGGGTTCGCTCGAAGACCAGCTGGACCGTCTACCAGCCCTGGCCGAGATCTGCCAGAAGCTCAACGCCACATTGCAGGTGGCGTGTGATCCCCAGCAGGCAGCCCCTTGGAAACTCCTGCCATGCCTAGAAAAGCTGTTGCCGTTCAGCTTCGAGGCCAACCCCACCCTTGCGGACTGGGCCAATCTGCTCGGCTGTGTGCGGGAACCTGACTTCCAGGTGTGCATCAACTTTGCTGAAGGTCAGCAGGTCAACCTGATGCTGTCGATGAGTCATATCCCCAAACGGCTGGGATCTGAAGGCTTTGCCTGCACCGACAGGCTCAGCATCGACCAGGGCTGGACTGCGCAGCGTCTGGCTCCTTACCTCCAGGCCCTTGGTCTTGAACTCGAGGCCGAGCAGTTCCGCGTGCCCCTGGCGGCAGGTGTTCTCGATGAAGCCCGAGAAGCATTGCCCCGCGGCGATGGTCCTCTGCTGCTGCTGTCCCCGACAGGCCAAGTTCATGACTGGCCTGCAGCCGAATGGCACAAGCTTCCTGAAACCATCAAAAGCCGCCTGCCGGCTCTGCGCAGCATGGTGCTTCCAGCAAAGCTCAGCCTGGCCAAGCGTGCAGCCCTGATTGCCTGTGCCGATGTTGTGCTCAGCAGCTGCCCGATTTCACAACGTCTGGCGACCTATTGCGGCACCCCCTTAGTTGCCCTTGGAGCAGCGTCAAAGGATCTCCCCAAGCGCGCCGAGATCCGCTGTCTCGGCCGCTCTGATGAGCTCGCCACGCTGAAGAGCAGTGAAGTTCTGACAGCCCTCGGTTTCTGAAGGACGTCCAATGAGGCGCCGCAGAGCCAGAGGACACCTGAAGCTGATCACAGCTCCATGGCGGGGCCCCATCAGTGCCCTGAGTGCTGTGATCTTCGCCGGTGCCCTTGGATACCGAATCACGGAGGGCTGGGACTGGGGCGATTGCCTCTGGATGGTGCTGATCACGATCAGCACCATCGGCTATGGCGAAGTGGAAGTCCTGTCACCCCAAGGGCGCCTGGTCACCGTGCTGATCGTGATTGGTGGATTGGTGGTTGTTCAACTGGCCATCCAACGCGTTCTCGGGCTGAAGGACTCGGGATATTTCCTCAGACTGCGTGAATTCCGCTTTCACCGCATGCTGGAAAGCCTGCACAACCATGTGATCCTTTGCGGCTATGGCCGAATCGGGCAGGAAATCGCGGCCCAACTCCAAAGCGATGGGGTGTCTCTCGTGGTGATCGAGACGGATCCCAATCGAAGGGATGTCGCTGAAATGAAGGGGATGCGTGTTCTGCAGGCGGATGCAACCTTGGACGAAACGTTGCTGGACGCAGGCCTCGAACGCTGCTGCAGCCTCGTTGCAGCCCTTCCGAGCGATGCTTCCAATCTTTATGTGATCCTCAGCGCCAAGGATCTAAGGCCGGATTGCCGCTTAATTGCACGCGCAAACAGCGATGAAGCGGCTTCAAAGCTGCGTCTGGCAGGGGCCACTGTCGTGGTCAGTCCCTATGTGGCTGGTGGCCGCGTGATGGCGGCTTCTGCTCTGCGGCCCCTGGCACTCAACTTCATGGAGCTTCTGGCTGGCTCTGATTACGAGATCGAGGAATTCCAGCTGAGTCACGACCCACTGCACCTGATGGAGATCCGTGGGCGAAGCCTGTCTGAACTGGAGCTGGGCCGCCGCAGTGGAGCCATGGTGCTGGCGATCCGAGAAAAGGGAAAGCTGATCGCCAATCCAGGCGGAGACACCCAGATGGCACCTGGACAACTCCTGATCGTGCTGGGGAGCAAGACCCAACTCGCGACCTTTCAAGCGTTACTGGGGGAGGCCGTCGACACGATTGAAACCATGCCGGGTTGAGGTTGATGACGGCGGCTCCGTACGATCCTGCGATCAAAGGTTCCTCCATGTCTCCCAGCGCTTCTCTTGCCGGTCAGACCGCCCTGGTGACAGGAGGAGGTCGCGGCATCGGCCGTGCCATCGCCCTAGCCCTGGGCGAAGCAGGAGCAGAAGTCGTCGTGAACTACTCCAATTCCGCCGCCGCAGCGGACGACGTGGTCGCTGCGATCACTGCAGCTGGGGGCCAGGCCTACGCCCTGAAAGCCAATGTGTCTGTCGAGGCAGAGGTGGATGGCCTGATCAAACAGGTGCTTGAACGCAGCGGCCGTCTGGATGTGTTGGTGAACAACGCCGGCATCACACGGGACGGCCTGCTGATGCGAATGAAAACCGACGATTGGCAAGCGGTGATCGACCTCAATCTCAGTGGTGTGTTCCTCTGCACGAGAGCTGTGGCACGCCCGATGCTGAAGCAGAAGAGTGGCCGGATCATCAACATCACCTCTGTTGTGGGGCTGATGGGCAACGCTGGCCAGGCCAACTACGCCGCCGCCAAAGCCGGCGTCATCGGTCTGACCCGCAGCACCGCGAAGGAGCTCGCCAGCCGTGGCATCACCGTGAACGCGGTAGCTCCAGGCTTCATCGCCACGGACATGACCAAGGACCTCGATGCGGAGGCCATTCTCAAAGACATCCCGCTGGGGACCTTTGGAACCCAGGAGCAGGTGGCTGGTGCCGTGCGCTTCCTTGCCTCCGACCCAGCAGCGGCCTACATCACAGGCCAGGTGCTGCAGGTTGATGGCGGCATGGTGATGGCCTGAGAACAAAAATCAGGGGTCAAGGGGTTGGGCCAATTGATCACGCAAGCGGCGGATGCGCTGGAGCAGGCGAAGGCGACGGCTGCGGGCTGTCGCTGTCAGAAAAATGCGCAAGGGGACGTAAACCAGGGCCATTGAACCGGCCAGCCCCGCCATCAGGACAAAAAAGAGCGCTCCCGATTCAGCCATGACCGGACCCTAATGAGTTCGTTTAAGGGGGGCATCCAGGCGACTCGAAACCATTCGGCTTTCCCCACCAAAAGACCTCTCCACGAGTGCCACATCGCTATGGGACAGTGGCCAACGGCGTCCCCGCGACTATGGCCAAACTCCTTTCTTTCTCTGACGAATCCCGCAGCGCCCTTGAGCGGGGTGTAGATGCACTCGCCGATGCAGTGCGCGTCACGATCGGCCCCCGGGGTCGCAACGTTGTGCTCGAAAAGAAATTCGGCGCACCCGACATCGTCAACGACGGCGACTCGATCGCACGCGAAATCGAACTGGATGATCCGTTCGAGAACCTCGGCGCCAAGCTGATGCAGCAGGTGTCGTCAAAGACCAAAGACAAAGCCGGAGACGGCACCACGACCGCAACAGTCCTGGCTCAGGCCATGGTGCGGGAAGGTCTTCGCAACACAGCTGCTGGCGCAAGCCCCGTGGAACTCCGCCGTGGCATGGAGAAAGCCGCCGCACAGATTGTTGCGGGACTGGGCGAGCGGAGCCAGGCCGTCGCCGGCGATGCCATTCGTCAGGTGGCCACGGTGAGCTCCGGGGGTGACGAAGAAGTCGGTCAGATGATTGCAGAGGCTATGGACAAGGTGAGCACCGATGGGGTGATCACTGTTGAGGAATCGAAATCCCTGGCAACGGAACTCGAAATCACCGAAGGCATGGCCTTCGACCGCGGCTACAGCTCCCCTTACTTCGTCACCGATGCAGATCGTCAGGTCTGTGAATTCGAAAACCCACTGATCCTGCTGACGGACCGCAAAATCAGCACGATCACAGACCTTGTCCCCGTGCTGGAGACCGTTCAGAAAAGTGGATCACCCTTGTTGATCCTCTCGGAGGAAGTGGAAGGCGAGGCTCTGGCAACGCTTGTGATGAACAAGAGCCGTGGGGTTCTGCAGGTGGCCGCTGTTCGGGCTCCCTCATTCGGAGAACGTCGCAAGGCAGCCCTCGCCGATATCGCCATCCTCACCGGCGGAACGCTGATCAGCGAGGACAAGGCGATGACCCTCGACAAGGTGACCCTCGAGGATCTCGGCAAAGCGCGCCGCGTCACCATCAGCAAGGAGAGCACCACGATTGTCGCCACCGACGACCATCGCCAGGCCGTGAGCGAACGCGTTGGCGCGATCCGACGTGAGCTGGAGGCCACCGAATCCGACTACGACCGCGAGAAGCTCAGCGAGCGGATCGCCAAGCTGGCCGGTGGCGTTGCCGTGATCAAGGTCGGTGCCCCGACGGAAACGGAATTGAAGAACCGCAAACTGAGAATCGAGGATGCCCTGAATGCAACCCGTGCCGCTATCGAAGAGGGCATTGTTGCCGGCGGCGGCAGCACATTGCTGCAACTCGCCGACAGCCTGAGCTCGCTGGCGGCAAACCTCAACGGCGACCAACGCACCGGTGTGGAGATTGTGCAACGGGCGCTGACCGCACCAATTCATCAGATCGCTACCAATGCCGGGCAGAACGGCGATGTTGTGATCGCTGGCATGCGCAGCAGTGGCCAAGGATTCAACGCCCTCAGTGGTGCTTATGAAGACCTGATGGCGGCAGGCATCGTCGACGCCGCAAAGGTGGTGCGTCTGGCCGTACAAGATTCGATCTCAATCGCCTCTCTTCTGATCACGACCGAGGTTGTGATCGCCGACAAACCGGAACCTCCAGCACCTGCTCCGGCAGGAGACGGCGATCCCATGGGTGGCATGGGTGGCATGGGTGGCATGGGTGGCATGGGTGGCATGGGCATGCCGGGAATGGGTGGCATGGGCATGCCCGGAATGATGTGATCAGCTGATCATTTCCCTGCAATAGGCGATCACCTGGAGGTCCACTCCCGTGATCGCCGTCCCAACCACAACGGTGTCTGCTCCAGCCTGCAACGCTGATCGGGCATCGGCCGATGAAGCAATTCCCCCCTCGCAGATCAGTCGAACCGAGCTTGGGAGTTCAGCACGAAGTTGGGGAAGAAGACTTAAGGCAGGTGGGCGCTGCTGCGCTGTCGCCTCCGTGTAGCCGTAGAGCGTGGTTCCAACCCAGTCACAGCCCAGTTCGGCCGCACGCAGTCCATTGTCGAGCGAATCCACATCAGCCATCAGGGGAGCACGCAGCTCATCACGGGTGCGCTGCACCAACGTTGCAAGGTCCTGATCGGCAGGCCGCTTACGGGCTGTAGCGTCAATTGCGATCACATCGGCACCTGCAGACCACACCGCCTGGATCTCTTTCCATCCCGGAGTGATGTACACCGAACTATCGGGGAACGTGCACTTCCACAAGCCGATGATCAAAGCATCTGGGCAGCGACGACGCACAGCACCAATGTGTTCAGGGCTTTCCAAGCGCACACCGACTGCCCCATTGCGCAGGGAGGCATCGGCCATGGCAGCGATCACATCAGGGTGGCGCATCGGCGAGCCTTGTGGTGCCTGCACCGAAACGATCAGCCCCTGATCAAGGGATTCAGGGTTCGGAATCATGGTGCTCAGGCAGCCTTCTGGAAATCGTCATCCTCTCGGCGCGGAAGCCAACGCTGAAGCGAACGCGGAGTACTGATGGGGGGAGCCGGCACAGGACCAGCAGTGAAGGTCTGTTGAAGAGCCGTCCCTTCAACCAACAACTCTTCCTCGGCTACAACCTCTTCCTCAACCAACAACTCTTCCTCCGCTACAACCTCTTCCTCAACCAACAACTCTTCCTCCGCTACAACCTCTTCCTCAACCAACAACTCTTCCTCCGCTACAACCTCTTCCTCAACCAACAACTCTTCCTCCGCTACAACCTCTTCCTCAACCAACAACTCTTCCTCCGCTACAACCTCTTCCTCAACCAGGATCTCAGGAGCGAAGGAAGGCTCCTCAGCAACCGAAATCTGCAAAGGATCAACAGCAGGAGAAACGCTGGAGTCAGCCACTGTGGAACTGAACTCACGAGTGGAACTGAACTCACGATCCGAGACCGTCGGCTCAGGCAAGCTCAGGTCAAGATCACCAGCGCTTTTAAATCCGTAGCGGTGAACCCACTGACTAATCAGGCGAGACAGCAAGGCCTCATCGCTTGTGATCCTGGCCTCCTGGATCTGAAGGGCCAGAGCGTTCTGTCGACGCGACGGCTGCTGAAACGGAGAAGAAAGCACGGATTCAGGAAAGTTTGCGGTTGAGCAGCGGGCGAATCACAAGAAACAGCCCGATGGTGAGGAGCAGAAGGATCAGCAGGCAAGTGGTGCCGGTGACATCCCCGTAGGGGGCCTCCAACAAAACAGCCGAGAGGTCAAGAGGACCTTGGTAGGCCGCTCGAATGGGTTCAATCGCGAAGGTAAGAGGATTCAAGGCCGCAAGCCACCCCAGCCAGGTCGGCATGAAGGTCAAAGGAGCAAGGGCCGTGCTGGCGAAGAGCAAGGGCAAGTTGGCCACAAAAATCACGGCGATCAACTCGATGTGGCCCGGCAAAGCGAACGCCAAACCAAGGCTGAGGGCTGTCACGGCAAACACCAAGAGCAGCAGCGTCACCAGCACCAAAACAAGGCCGCTGACGCCAGGCCACCCGTAGCCGAGCACGGCCGCCGTGCCCATGATGACCAAACTCTGCAGCAGGCTGAGCGCGGTGATATAGATCACCGACGCAAGCACGATGGAACTGCGGCTTCGCAGGGGTGCCACAAGTAAACGGTTGAGGAAGCCGAATTCGCGGTCGAACATCACCGGTAGCCCGGCGTTCAGAGCACCGCTGAATGCCGTGAAGACAATGACTCCAGCGCCAAGAAAACGGCCATAGCTCATCCCGCCTGGGAGCAGGCCCTCAGGGGCGTTAGCGAAGAGCGCGCCGAACAGAATCAACCAGATCAATGGTTGCAGAATCCCAGCGATCAAGGTCGAGGGACGACGCATTAACTGAAGAAACAAACGCCGGGTAAGAGCCCAAGTCTCCTGGCTGAGCTCAGCGAAGGCTCCGGATTGCTGCTGCTGGAGAGCAATTGATGCTGTGGGGGAGGTCATCATTGGCACTCAACGCATGGATTGACGCTTTTCCTTCTTGACGTCGCGCTGGCCTGCGATGGCCAGTTCAGCATCCATCAGGGTGCGTCCTGTTGCCTGAAGGTAGACATCATCGAGGCTTGGACGGCTTTGGGCCAAGGCAAAGACAGGGAAGCCTGCACCATCAAGGGTTTGACGAAGCTGGTCGATCACGGGCCCACCTTCAATCACCAGGTTGAGGGAAAACCCCTGAGCTCGGTTAACCACCACCTCAAGAACCCCATTCAGCGGTTCAAGCAGCGCACGCACCTTGGCCGCCTCTTCAGCAGTGCTGAACTCTCGAACCCGGAGGGTGACGCGATCACCCCCAAGCCTTTGCTTGAGCTGGTCCGGAGTGCCTTCAGCTATCACCCGGCCGTCATCGATGATCGCCATCTGATCAGCAAGTGCCTCCACCTCTTCCAGGTAGTGACTGCTCAGAAGAACAGTGGTGCCCTCCTGAACCAGCTGACGCAACAGTTGCCAGATGGCACTCCTGCTCTCGATGTCCAATCCAACGGTGGGTTCATCAAGCACGAGCAACCGGGGGCTGTGCAGCAAACCGGCCGCCAGATCAAGCCGCCGACGCATGCCACCGGAATAGGTACCGCAGCGGCGATCTATCCAGTCGACCATGGCGAGGCGGTCAATCAGATCAGCAATTCGGGTCTCGCGATCCTTCCGCTGCAAGTGGTAAAGATCACCTTGAAGCTGCAGCAGTTCTCGACCGCTCAGAATCTTGTCAATAGCTACCTCTTGGGCCACATAACCCATGAGTTGGCGGACGGCTCTTGGCTCCGCCAGCCCGTCCACACCGCCCACATGTACGGAACCGCCATCGGGGGCGAGCAGGGTGGCCAGAATGCGCATGGCCGTTGTTTTACCGGCACCATTCGGGCCAAGAAGCCCGTAGAGGCAGCCTTCAGGAACGGTGAGATCAAGCTCACGTAGAGCCGTAACCGAGCCGTAGGACTTGGAAATCTTCCGCAGTTCAATCAACGCCATCAGGCACCGTCAGGGACATCCTCGGGCAATCCAGAGAATCTAAAGAGTGTTCATTGAATCCCCATGAGCAGGTAGAGAAGCTGCATCACCTGGTAAGCAAAGCCTGATGCAAGATCCGTTCGACTGAGAATCAGCAGCAGGCACAGACCGAACAGGTAAAGAATCGACCAACGGAACAGAGCCTTGGCATTCAGAAGGCTGTCGGGATCAAGAGAAAGTCGGTCGACGAGCTGTAGCAGCCGACCGTTGTAGGGAAGCAGCATCAGACCGTAGAAGACACCACCGGAGGGCAGGGCGAACACTCCCAAACCGCTCAGCAGGACGGTGATCCAGCCATAGGTCTTGATCGCCCGCGCTGTCACCACAGGCCCTTTGACGACCGGCAGCATCGGAATACCAACAGCGCGGTAGTCCTCGCGCAACAAAAGTGCCAACGCCCAGAAGTGGGCTGGCGTCCAGACCATCACCAGAGCGAACAGCCACCAGCCCCCGAGGCCAACATGACCGGTGGCGGCAGCAGCCCCCACAAGGGGTGGAATCGCCCCGGCGACGCCACCAATGACGATGTTCTGTGACGTCCGTGGCTTGAGCAGAGCTGTATAGAGCAGGACGTAACTGCAAAGACCGAGCAGGGACAGTCCGGCAGCGAGACAGTTCACGCCACTCACCAGCAACATCGCCGCTGCCAAAGTGCAGGCGATGGCTCCGGCGAACGCACTGGTGGGCGAAAGCCGACCGGAGGGAAGTGCCCGACCGCTGGTGCGGGCCATCCGGCCATCGAGATCCTGTTCCCACAGACAGTTCAGAACACCAGCGGCAGCTGAAGCGAGAGCTCCTCCCCCCAGGGTGCAGACCAGCCGCGGCGAGGAGAGAGGCCAGCCCTCACTGAGAGCCATTCCCCCCAGAGTGGTGGCAAGCAGCAGAGGGATGAGTCGCGGTTTGGCGACTTCCAGCCAGGCTGGAAGTTTCACCCGCTTGCGGGAGGGAACCACCTCCTCACGGGTCGGACGAACGATTGCTGTGAGTTCAGCCATGACAGGCCTCCAACGAGGTGTCGTCGAGAACGACGGAACGGGACGGTGAGGGGCGGCCCTCCGGAGATCGGACCAGAAGCGCCGCCATCAGGGCGATCAACAGGGCAGCCACGAGCTGGTGAGCAATGGTCACCGCGGGTTGCGACAGACCGAGGCGAAGGGTGAGGACACCCAGCGCCACCTGAGTCAGCACCAGGAGAACCACCCCAGCAAGCCAGGGCCACTGGCGGCGGGCCCAACCACCAGCCAGCAGTGCCGCTCCGGCGAAGACCAGCAGAACAACGGCCACCGGCATCGCCGTGACGCGATGGGAGAGAACCAGATGACAGGCCTCGCCCCCAGCGAGGCAACGCTGCCCTGCCCAAGAGGTGGCTAGTCGACCACCGAGAAGACATTGGGTAAAGACCGACAACAGTCCAAGCAGTGCCGAGATGCGCCACCAGAGCGGAGCGGCGACGGCAGCGGGATGAAGCAGGCGTTGCGTCAACCCACTCAGCAGTGCAACAAGCGTGAGAGCAAGAGCCAAATGGGCAGTCACGACACCCGATGGGAGCAGGTGGGTCACCGTCAAAGCACCCAGCCCTCCCTGCATGGCCACAAGAACCATCAGACCAGCCGCCAGCCAGGGCAGCCATGAAGGAAGCTGACGCCGCCGAACCGTCGTCGTCACAGCCATCACCACCAGGGCGATGCCAACGACGAAAGCGTCAAGGCGATGGAACCATTCCAGAAACACCTGAACATTCATCTGGCGACCCGGCAGAAATGAGCCAAAGCACAAAGGCCAGTCGGGACAGGCCAAGCCGGCCTCCATCACGCGCGTCGCACCACCGATCACCACCAAAGCGATGACGGCGACTACCAAGTGCGCCGATAACAACCCAAGACGTCGACGAAGAGTCGACATTGAAGAAAGGATCATCGAACAAGCTCCATCCGATGCAACCCAGAAGGGATTGCTCGGACCGTAGCGATGCAGAACATGGCGTCATGCTTTATGGCCATCTGCGAAACAAAAGGGGGAAAGATCATCCCCTTTCCCTGACAGAAATGAGGCCTTAACAATCACTTCATGGAGATACGCAGCCAGGCCCATACGCTGTTGAAAACCTGGGATTCATCGGGTGCAGATCCCATCCGCCATTCTCACGTTAGTGATTGGGATGGTCCTTGCTTTGGGCGGTCTTTGGATCGGTCAGAACATCAACCTCCTTCCCATTGACGCGAGCGCCAACGCGCCAATTTACGACGAACTGTTTAAGGTTCTGTTCACGATTGGCAGCATTCTGTTTGTTGGAATTACTGGTCTTCTCATCTTCAGCTTGATTCGATTCCGACGGCGTAGCGGTCAACTTGGTGATGGTTTAGCCATTGAAGGCAATCTTCCCCTTGAAATTTTCTGGACAGCAGTTCCAGCTATTGTCGTGCTTTTTGTTGGCCTATACAGCTACGACATCTACGACCGGATGGGTGGCATGGTGCCACTGGCCCATGACCACATGGGTGGGTCCCACGAGGAGCAGATATGGGGAGGCATCAGTTCCGGATCGATTGAATCAGCGGCAGCAACGAATGTCTTACCCGTTGAAGTGACGGCCATGCAATTTGCCTTTCTCTTTCATTACCCAGATGGGGATATCACTTCAGGCGAGCTTCATGTTCCATCCGATCGACCAATCACCCTTCGCATGGAAGCAAAAGATGTGATTCATGCATTTTGGGTCCCTGAATTTCGCTTGAAACAGGATGTCATCCCAGGCCAACCAACCCAGCTGAGCTTTACGCCAACCCGCACGGGACGCTATCCGATCGTTTGCGCCGAACTCTGTGGCCCTTACCACGGCGGAATGCGCTCCACAGTCGTGGTGGAAAGCCCGGAAGACTGGAACAACTGGTACAAACAAAACGCCAAAGCAGCACCGGAAGACGAGCCCATCAACATCGCGAACGCCTGACATGACCATCAGCCTGCCCCCTGAAACATCCAGTCCCCCACGTCTTCAACCCAGCGGATGGTTGCGGTATTTCAGCTTCAGCGTTGATCACAAGGTGATCGGGCTGCAGTACCTCGTTTGTGGCTTTGCTTTTTATCTCATTGGCGGAGCACTGGCGGGTGCGATTCGAACGGAACTCACCAGCCCCGTTTCCGACTTCATGGCACGGGATGTCTACAACCAGGTTTTAACACTCCACGGCACTGTGATGATCTTCCTCTGGATCGTCCCTGTGGTGAATGGTGCCTTTGGGAACTATTTAATCCCTTTTTATGTTGGAGCGCGGGACATGGCTTTCCCACGCCTTAATGCTGTTGCATTTTGGTTAATTCCTCCAGCCGGATTAATGCTGATCACCAGCTATTTCCTAACGGGTGCTGCTCAATCTGGCTGGACCGCTTATCCACCACTCAGCATCACTACGCCAGCCACAGGACAAGTCATCTGGATCCTGAGCGTGCTGCTGCTTGGCGGAAGCTCGATCTTCGGAGGCATTAATTTCATCGCCACAATTCTCAAGCTGCGTCGCCCCGGCCTGAAGTTGATGCAGCTACCCATGTATTGCTGGGCGATGTTGGGAACCAGCATTCTTGTGGTTCTCTCAACACCAGTTCTCGCCGGAACATTGGTGTTACTGAGTTTCGATATTGTTGCCCACACAGGATTTTTCAATCCAACCCTTGGCGGAAATGTTGTCGTCTACCAGCATCTGTTCTGGTTCTATTCCCACCCAGCCGTTTACATCATGGTCTTGCCAGCCTTTGGCTTGGTGAGCGAAATCTTGCCGGTTCATGCCCGCAAGCCGCTTTTCGGCTACGTGACCATGGTGTACTCGATCATGGCCATTGTTGTTTTGGGCCTGATCGTGTGGGCCCACCACATGTTCACCAGCGGAACACCTCCCTGGATGCGACTGTTTTTCACCATTGCCACAGCCTTCATTGCTGTTCCAACCGGCATTAAATTCTTCAATTGGTTGGCAACACTCTGGGGCGGACGCATCAGCCTCAACAGCGCCATGCTGTTTTCTTGCGGCTTCATTGTGAACTTCGTGCTTGGAGGCATCACAGGCGTCGCCTTGGCACAGGTGCCTTTCGACATCCATGTCCACGACACCTACTTCGTCGTCGCTCATTTCCACTACATCGTCTTCGGTGGTTCGGTCTTTGTAATCTTCGCGTCGATTTACCACTGGTACCCCAAATTCACCGGCCGGATGCTGAATGAGGATCTTGGTCGGCTGCACTGTGCTCTCACCTTCATCGGTTTCAATCTGTGCTTCGGTCCGCAGCACTGGTTGGGCCTCAACGGCATGCCGCGACGTGTTGCTGAATACGACCCCCAATTCACCCTGATCAATCAGATCAGCTCCGTAGGAGCCCTGCTGATGGCCATCAGCACCCTGCCCTTCCTTTGGAATGTGATCCACAGCGCCCTGAGCGGTCCTGTCGCAGGAGACAACCCCTGGGAAGCGCTGACTCCCGAATGGCTGACCAGTTCTCCGCCACCAGTTGAAAACTGGATCGGCGAAGCCCCTCTCGTGGAAGAGCCCTACGGATATGGCGTCCCACCGGACGAGCTTGACCTCACCGCAACCAGCGGTCGTGATCTCTGGAGCAGCGGCAAATGACCACCACAGTCACCACCAAAGATCAGGATCACGGCCATACGGAGAATGCCGAGCATCCCGATCACCGCATGTTCGGCCTCGCCACTTTTCTAGTGGCGGACGCCATGACCTTCGCCGGCTTCTTTGCGGCCTACCTCACCTTTAAAGCAGTGAACCCACTACCGGACGGGGCCATTTATGAACTTGAGCTGCCCCTGCCGATCCTGAACACCATTCTTCTCTTGGTGAGCAGTGCAACTTTCCACCGTGCTGGCCAAGCGATCCGACAGGACGACCACAGGCGCTGCCGACGCTGGCTCCTGATCACCGCAGGCCTCGGACTGGCCTTTCTGGTGAGCCAGATGGTCGAATATTTCACTCTCCCCTTCGGCCTGACCGACAACCTTTTCGCCAGCACCTTTTTCGCCGCCACGGGATTTCATGGTCTCCATGTAACCCTCGGCGCCCTGATGACCCTGATTGTCTGGTGGCAGGCAAGGCAACCGGAGGGCCGTGTAACCGCAGCCGACCACTTCCCCCTGGAGGCAGCGGAGTTGTACTGGCACTTTGTGGATGGGATCTGGGTGGTTCTTTTCGTGATCCTTTATCTGCTCTGATCCCTTGCCTTGATTGGCGGGCGTGGCCAGAATTCAGTTGAATTAATTCCTGAAATGCTGGTCGGCAAGGAACTGCTGGACAAAGCCAGATCGCTCAGCAATCGGCCGGAAGACGACATTGCCCGCGGCTGTGGCTATGTGGGTCCGAGTGGACGTCTGCTGAAAAAAAGTTTTTATCGCGCCCTGGTGGAGGCCAAAGCGGCGGCCCAGGGGTGGCAGTTGCCGAAAAGCAGCAGCAGTTCCTCAGGCGGAAGCCGTGGTCGGCAGGCCGAGTTCCGAACCCGTGTTCATGGCAACGGCAACCTGTTGATCGGCCACGCCTATACCCGTCGGCTCGGCCTTGAGCCAGGCCAGGAGTTCAAGATCGAACTCCAGCGGGACTCCGGAATGATCGTTCTTCAGCAGATGGATCAGGACCAGCCGTGAGCGGCCAGCCAGTCGGATGTCAGCCCCTCCTCCGTGCTGCGGCCATCAGAAGGATCGGCTAGTAGCAAACGCTCGGCATAACGAGCCAGTTGATCGGCTTCCAGATTCACGGTGTCTCCAACGGCCAGGTTCCTCAGCGTTGTTGCATCCCAGGTGTGGGGAATGACAGCGAGGGAGAAAGTCGTTCCATCCGCTGAACACTCCGCCACTGTGAGGCTGATGCCGTCCACAGCAATGCTGGCCTTCTCACAGACGTAGCGGCCAAATCGGGCTTCAGACCAGCGAATCGACAGAGCCCAGGAATGGGGGAGGGTCTCCACGCAGGTGACTTCACCGGTGGCATCCACATGGCCACTCACCAAATGCCCCCCAAGCCGGTCGCTCAGCCGAAGCGCCGGCTCGAGGTTCACAGCTCCACCTCGGTCCGCTTTTCGTCCGAGCGTGGTGCGGCGCAGGGTTTCCTCACTCACATCGGCGCGGAAGCCATCCGCGATCAGCTCAGCGGCCGTGAGGCAGACGCCATCAACGGCGACGCTATCGCCAAGCGCCAGGGGAGCAAAGGGAGCACAGCCCCAGACCAAAACAGCCCCGGCACGACGCTCAATCCTTCCCACTGACTGCACCAGCCCCGTGAACATCGCTCGCAGCGGCTACCTAGTCATAATCGGATAGAGCCACGCCGACGACATGGTCGAAATGAGCGTCGCCGGAATTGCCCTCGATGCCGCCAGCCGCACCCCCATGGTGCTCCTGCGGGATCCAAGCGGCCGACGTCAAGTTCCGATCTGGATCGACCAGGCCCAAGCCCACAACATCATGGCCGGCCTGCAGGGCGGAGCACCACCGCGGCCCCTCAGCCATGACCTGATGGCAGCTCTGCTGGTAGCCGGAGGGCTCGAGCTGGAGCGCGTGATTGTCCATGCAATCGAAGACAGCACCTTTCACGCAGTCTTGAAGCTGCGACCTGATCTGGACGAAGGGGAATTAGCCGAAGACGAAGCGCTGGAACTCATTGAAGTGGATGCCCGACCCAGCGACGCCATCGCGCTGGCGATCAGAACTGGGAGCAGCATTTGGATGCTGGAGGAAGTTGTAGCTGAAGCATCGATTCCGGTGGATGCGGAGGCCGATGCAGAAGATCAAAGTGCCTTCAGCCGTTTTGTCGACGACCTCAGCCCTGCCGCACTGGTGCGCCATCTGCGCAACCAAGACAACGAAGCCCCCTCGGAGGAGTGAAAACCCGCACCTTTGGTAGCGGCCGCCCCGTCAGCCTGTTCAGCCTGGGAACGATGCGAGCCCTCGACTCAGGGTCCCAGATGGCGGAGGTGCTCGACGCGGCAGCGGCAGCGGGGATCAACCACCTTGAAACCGCCCCTGCCTATGGACCTGCCGAACGTTTTCTGGGAGAGGCTCTTCGACAGAACACCCGGAGAACTTCGGACCACTGGGTGATCACCAGCAAACTGCTGCCGGGATTGACCTTTGAGGAAGGACAACGTCGCCTTGACCAGATCCTGGAGCGCCTGGGCTGCCAACACCTCGACAACCTTGCCGTCCATGGCATCAACCGGAAGGACCACCTTGACTGGGCTCTGGTGGGGCACGGTTCCAAACTTCTCGACTGGGCCCTCAACAGCGGCCGCGTCACCCAGGTGGGCTTCAGCAGCCATGGCAGCAATCCGCTGATCGATCTGGCGCTGCGCAGCCAGCGATTCACCTTCTGCAGCCTGCACTTGCATTGGCTTGACCCCAAGCGGCTGCCCTTAGCCCACTGGGCATTGAGCCATGGGCTTGGAGTCATGGCGATCTCCCCAGCAGACAAAGGAGGGCGCCTGCAGGCACCGAGCCCAACGCTGGTGGAGGACTGCACCCCGTTTGCGCCTTTGCAACTGGCCTACAGATTCCTGCTGTCGCAGGGCATCAGCACCCTGACTGTTGGTGCTGCCGTTCCCGATGATCTCCAACTCGCTGCAAGGCTGGCGCAAGCAGATGGCCCGCTCAACGATGCAGAGCAAAAGGCCTTATTCACGGCACAGGCCCGCCAGGAAGAACGGCTCGGCCAAGAGCAATGCAAACAGTGTCAGGCGTGCCTCCCCTGTCCAAAGCAGGTTCCGATTCCCGAACTGTTGCGTCTACGCAACCTGGCCATCGGCCATGAGCTCAACGCTTTTGCGCAGGAGCGTTACAACCTGATCGGCCGTGCAGGCCACTGGTGGGAAGAGCACGATGCCTCTGCCTGTGAACGCTGTGGGGAGTGCCTGCCCCGATGCCCACATCAACTGCCCATCCCTGATCTGCTGGCGGACACCCACCAACGGTTGGTGGCTTCACCGCGACGACGTCTATGGAGCTGAATCACTCCAGAGGCGTTCCAACTCCTCGCGCCCTTCCGGCGGCAGCGGCGGCAGCGACCAACAGCGTGACCAGGTGTCGGCGGGAGGAAACAGCAGGGGCTGGAGACGAGCAGGCAGAGCGTTTTGATCCGCCATTGCCCCCGGCATCGAATCTGACGACGTGATTGGGGCACGCCAGCCCAGCTGAATAAGGCGGCGGCGCAGGGGATCCCGCCAACCCTGTTCAACCCAGCCTTGGGGCACTGGCTCGCGGCTGGCTTCCGGTCGAAGCAGAACAGTCCAGTGCAAGGGTGCGCCGGATTTGGGCAGAACAGCCCGAAGACGCGGATCCCGTCTCAGCAGAGCAATGCAGCGGTTGAGCGGGAGAACAACCACCCGGGCATCGCCCTTGAGGAGCCAATTGCTGGCCTGACGATCATCAAAGGTGAGCACCTGTCGACGGAGCTGGCTCAAAGCCTGCCCCCCACCCAAATGGTCCGCCAGGCTCATCACCAGTCGGGGGCTGGCGGGCAGCACCACACGCCCTGCCAAGGCGGAATCCAGCAACAGGGGCCAACCCTCCTGCGCCACGGCCCCGTCATCCCGCAGCAACATCACCCAGGGACTAACGGCCAACGGCAACACCCGACCCTGCAGTTCCCCCAGCGCTTCCAGCAAAGACTTGGCCTGGCCATCCAATTGACGGAAAAGCGGTTCAGAAGCAATGGGTTGCAGCGTGTCAGGCGGGTGGGCGTCAAGCCACCCATCCCCCATCACCAGCAGATCGGCGCGCGCCCAATCCTGCGGCGTCCAGTCCTGCTGCGATGGAGCAAGCGTCAACCGCCATGGCTTGGGCAAGGCATCAGCCCACGGTTTCGGCAACACTCCAGCCGGGGCCATCAGGGTTGGAGCCGCTGTCGCCTGACGACAGCCGGCCAGCACGACTGACCCCGTCGCCCCGATCATCTGGAGCACATGGCGCCGGCTCAGGGAACCCAACCGCTCACTCCAGACGTTCATGGCGTTGACGTTACGGGGCGGTTGAGCAGCTGCTCCAAAGCACGCTCACAATCCCGCACCAGGTCGGAACAAGTGCATCCGCGCAGCTGGGCAAGCAGCAACAGTGCACCAGCCCCCACACCTTCTTTCACGTATCCCCGCTCATAATCAAGCAAAGGCTGATGGGTGCTGCTGTGAAAGCGAACGCCACAGGCCAGGACGGACAGCGAAGTATCCACAAGGCCTGCGGTGGCATCCACAAGCCCCCCCAAAGGGGACTGGCTCGTAGCAGCGGCTCCCTCATCAGCGAGCCAACCGGTTGTGCCGATGAGCACTTGAGACGCCAGGCGTTCCCGCTGGCTTGCAGGCAAAGCCTGCATCGCAAGAGCCAGAACAGCCAGCATCTGGCAACCCCCACCCAGCAACAGTGGTTGTCCCGACGACACGGCTCCCACCAACACCCCTGAGGCAAAGGCCTGAAAGGGGTCACCGACAGCGGCAAGAATCTGCTCGGGGGCAGGATGCGCGCCGAGAGATGCTCTTTGCAGCCCTCCCGTCACCAGCGCTTGCTTGAGCTGCTGAGGGGGGTGACGTGCACTGCCGCTGATCAGATGGGCGACCTCCACGCCGAGGGCCGTCAGCACCGCTTGAGCGGTTGTGGTCCCTCCCGGAACACATTCCGCGAGCACCAGGGGGCGTTGCAACCGCCTGCCCAAGAGCTCTCCACGTCGCCAAAGGTGCTGCACCCGCGGCAACGGCATCGCCGCTCCGCTCGACAGACACGCCGATGGCCCCTGATCCAGGGCTTCAATCTCCAGGTGGGGGAAATTGGGTCTCTGCGTTAAGCCGAGGGCCGCCACCTGCGGGTTCAACTTCAATCGGCGCGCCGCCACGTGGCTGAGCAGGGCGGGGGAGACACCAGCGGGCAGCGGCGGGAGAGGCCAACGGCGCTGCCCAGCCGGCCCGTGGATCAGGAGCTCTGCATCAGCAAGGGCCGTGAAGCGACGCGAGGCCGCAGTGGAGCCTGCGGCAGAGATTCCCTCATGCTCCGCCGTCTGCGTGGCAGCCAGCACCAATAACAGATCCACTAGTTGATCCCTGGACGTCCAAGGATGGAGGGACTCCTCATGCAGAGGGCTTGCTCCGAGACGTCCCAGCTGCTGACAGCCCTGGGGCAACACGGACGAATCAGAGGGGGTCGAGGGCAACGAGTCCATGCAGCAGCCTCGGAGGCTCCGGAATCGGTGATCGCAGGCGGGGAAAAATCCAGTACGCCAGAGCATGCAACGAAAGGACGTAGATGACCTCCTGAACCACCACCAAGAGAAGCGCCATCAACTGAACCTGGATTAGATCGGGGGTGATCGGAAGATGAAGCGCCACGATCACTCGGTCGAGCAGAGCAGAACCTGCACGGGTAATGACGACCCAGAGGTTTTCTCCCACCAGCAACGAGAGCACCACAACTCTGACCAGGAAGCCTGCTGTTCCAAGAACGACTCCGCCCGACCAGCTCAGCCACCAGCTGAAACCCCGGCACCAGCTCCAGCCCAGCCACAGTGATAGGAGCCCGTAAGGGAACAGCAGAAGTGGGCCACGCAATGGACCCATCAGCGCTGTGAGCAGCAGCACAGAAAGCAGCAGACCTTCGGCACCAGAGCGGCTGCCACGGCGCAACTGCAGCAGGATCAGTGGAAGAGGAAGGGCCAGGCGGAAGAGAGCACCACCCACCGGAAGGTAGTAAAGAGCCAGCCAAATCAGACCAGTCGCAGCAGCGAGATAAGCCCCCTCAACCAGCCTCAGTGCCTGCTGGCGACTCAACCGGGGGGATTCTGCGGTCATGGCTCGACCCGCTCAATCCGTTCAACCGCAAAGCCGACATCCGCCTCACGCAGAGCTCGGGTGACGGCCTCGGCAGGAGCCGCGGGATCGGCTCCTGCCAAACGGATGGTGATCCGGTAAGGCGCCTGGGGCAGACGTTGTGATGCAGTTGGCCGAGGTGTTGTCTCCTGCACTGTCTCCTGCGAATCCTGAGAAACAGGAGCGGAGATCGCTGGGGTTGGGGAGTTCGGCTCGGCAGGTGATGCAGCCTCAGGTGCCGATCCAGTGGAACGGTCCCCCGTTGGGCTGGTCTTGGAAGCCTGAACTGGCGCAACCTGCATCGGCCTGTCTTCAGGCGCCGCAAAGGACCGTTCCAACTGCTCGGCGACCGGTGTCCCTGCACAGGCCTGCAGAAGCCCTACGGGCAGCATCCAAAGCAGACGGGGCATCAGTTTTCAGCTGGCTTGATCACTCGCACCGCACTGGCCCTAAGACGACCGGTCTTTGTGGTGGCGGGGGGTTTTTTCGCCGCAGGCTTTTTGGCTGCTGGCTTCTTTGCCGCTGTTTTTTTGGCGGCGGTTTTGCGCGCGCCCTTTTTCGAGGCTGCCTTGGCGGCGAGCAGTTCTACCGCTTCCTCGAGGGTCACATCATCAGCACCCTTGCCTTCCGGCAGCGAAGCATTCACCTTGCCCTGCTTGACATAAAGGCCGTAGGGGCCGTCATAGACCTGAATCGTTTCATCACTACCATCCGGCTTGCCGAGGTCTTTAAGGGCGGTGCGTCCACCCCGACCACGTTTGGGCATAGCCAGCAACTCAAGAGCACGGCTCAGTCCCACCCCCAGAACATCGTCATCGCCCTTCAGGGATCGGTAGTCCTTCTCGCCCTTGCCCTTATCCCAAACCACGTAGGGGCCAAAGCGGCCCAACCCCGCCTGAATGCGCCCACCATCCGGGTGCTCGCCCAGAAGACGCGGCAACCGCAGCAGTCCAAGCGCATCCTCCAAGGTGAGGTCCTCAGGCTTCTGTCCCTTGGGAAGAGACGCGCGTTTGGGCTTGGGATTTTCATCACTCACCTGCCCCCGCTGCACATAAGGGCCGTACTGACCGAACAGCAGGTAGACCAGGTCACCTGTTTCGGGATCCTCGCCAATGGATTCGGGGCCGTCAGCCTTCTGCTTGAGGATCAGTTCGGCCTGATCTTCATCCAGATCAGCCGGGGTGATCTCCCGGGGCAAGGTGGCCTTGATCAGCTCCTCCTCACCATCGTCGCTGACGCGCTTGGCCTCCAAGTAGGCGCCAAAACGGCCGATGCGCACCACGGAGGACAAACCCTCGAGGTCGATGGTGCGGGATGCACCGGGATCGATGTCCCCTTCCCGCTGCTGAACCTGGGTTTCAAGACCCTCATCACCCTTATAAAAGCCCTCCAGATAGGGAAGCCACTGCACCTTGCCGTGGGAGATCTCATCCAGAGTGTTCTCCATCCGAGCGGTGAAGCTGGTATCGACCAGCTCGGGGAAATGCTCCTCCAGCAACGCCGTCACAGCAAAAGCGGTGAAGCTGGGGGTGAGTGCATTGCCCAGGAGCGTGGCGTAACCACGATCAACGATCGTTCCGATGATCGAGGCGTAGGTCGACGGCCGACCGATGCCCTCTTTTTCCAGCATCTTCACGAGGGAAGCCTCGCTGAACCGTGCCGGGGGTTGGGTCTGATGACCCAGCGGCTCAACAGCCTTCGGCTTTGGTGCATCCCCAACGCTCAGCGCCGGCAACAACACTTCCTGACCTTCAAGTGCTGCATCCGGATCATCACTTCCCTCCACGTAGGCACGGAAGAAACCGGGGAAGTCAATGCGCTTGCCGCTGGATCGGAAACTGGCTTCTCCTGAACTGAGATCCACCGACAGCATCGTCAGCCTTGCTTCGGCCATCTGACTGGCAACGGTGCGCTTCCAGATCAGTTCGTAGACCGCCAGGTCTCTCCCATCGAGGCCGGTTTCGCCGGGGGTGCGGAAGCTTTCGCCTGAGGGACGAATCGCTTCGTGAGCCTCCTGGGCGTTGCGGGCTTTGGTGCTGAATTGCCGCGGCCCCTTGCTCAGATACTCCTTGCCGTAAAGGCTCTCAACACAGCTGCGCGATGCATTGATCGCTTGATCAGACAAATGCACCGAGTCGGTGCGCATGTAAGTGATGAAGCCCCGTTCGTAGAGGCCCTGGGCACAGCGCATGGTTTCCCGCGCTGAGAGCCGCAGTTTGCGATTGGCCTCCTGTTGAAGAGTGCTCGTGGTGAAGGGGGGCACAGGCTTGCGCACGGTGGGCTTCTCCTCCACCGCATCCACCGTCCAGGCGTTCGATCGCACGGTTTCAGCCAACGCCTTGGCCTCGCTCTCACTGAGCAGCCGAACGACACTGCCCGCCTTCAGCCCACCGGTGCTTTCATCAAAATCGTTGCCGGTGGCAATGCGCTGTCCACCCACATGAGTGAGCTTGGCCTCAAAGGCACTGCCCGACTGCTCGAGCTTGGCCTTGAGGTCCCAGTAACTTCCGCTGCGGAAGGCCCTGCGGGCCCGCTCCCGTTGCACCAGAAGCCGAACCGCAACGGACTGCACACGTCCGGCGGAGAGCCCCCAGGCCACCTTTTTCCAGAGGAGAGGAGAAAGGGTGTAACCCACAAGCCGATCGAGGATGCGCCTGGTCTCCTGGGCGTGGACCAGCTCCATATCGAGATCGCGGGTCTGATCAAGCGCTTTGCCGATGGCTTCCTTGGTGATTTCGTGGAACACCATCCGCTTCACAGGCACCTTTGGAGCCAAAAGCTGCAGCAGGTGCCAGCTAATGCTCTCTCCTTCCCGGTCTTCGTCCGTTGCCAGCAGCAACTGATCAGCACCCTTGAGGGCGTCTTTCAACTCACGAACCACTTTTTTCTTGTCCTTCGGGACCACATACAGCGGATCAAAATCCGCTTCCGTATTCACGCCAAGGTTGGCCCACTTCTGCCCTTTGGCAGATGCCGGAATCTCGCTGGCGTTGTTGGGAAGGTCGCGGACATGCCCCATAGAGGCTTCAACTTTGAATCCCTTGGGAAGGAAGCCACGGATGGTCTTGGCCTTCGTGGGGCTTTCAACGATGACGAGGGTGTGCGCCACTAGCGGCAAGTGAACCGTTCCTCTTCTTTATCGCACCAAGCATCTCTCTGCATGTCCGTCTGCGCGTCAAGCGCCGCTACAGTCGCCGCAGCGCAACGGTTCCAGGCTGCCATGCCCGACATGGGTGCATTCCTGCTCGCCACCCAGGCCATGGCCGCCCCTGGTGAGCTGCTGAATCTCTCTCTCAATGCCTCCGCTGTACTGCCTGAAGGTGCAGTGCTGCTGGCGATGATTGCCACCCTCTTGGTGGACCTGGCCGGTGAAAAGGTCGCCACACGCTGGGTACCCCCGATTTGCTATCTCGGCCTGGGCAGCTCCCTTGTCCTGCTGGCCTTGCAGTGGAATGCGCCCCTCGAGCCCTCGTTCCTCGGGGCCTTTCTCGCCGACAACCTTGCTGTGGCCTTCAGGGCTGTCATCGCCCTCTCCACCCTGCTGTCGCTGCTGATCAGCTGGCGCTACGCCGAGAAGAGCGGTACGCCTGTTGGCGAATACGCAGCCATCCTTCTCGCCGCCACACTCGGCGCGATGTTGCTTTGCGGCGCAACAGATCTGGTGAGTGTGTTCATTTCACTGGAAACGCTCTCGGTAGCCAGCTACCTGCTGTCGGGCTACATGAAGCGGGATGCCCGCAGCTCCGAAGCAGCGCTCAAATATTTATTGGTGGGTTCGGCAGCTGCGGCTGTTTTTCTCTATGGCTCCTCTTTGCTGTACGGCCTAAGCGGCAGCACAAGCCTCGACACCATCGGACTCGCCCTGCAGACCAGCACCACTCCTCTCGCCGCCTTGGCATTGGTGTTTGTACTGGCCACAGTTGCCTTCAAGATCGCTGCTGTTCCCTTCCACCAGTGGACTCCTGACGTCTACGAGGGCTCTCCAACCCCTGTGGTGGCTTTCCTTTCCGTGGGCTCCAAAGCTGCGGGCTTTGCGTTGGCGCTCCGCATCCTCGTTGGCTGTTTTGGTGCCTTCGATGGCCAGTGGAAGCTGTTATTCACAGTGCTGGCCGTTCTGAGCATGACCCTCGGAAACGTGGTGGCTCTGGCACAGACCTCAATGAAGCGAATGCTGGCCTACAGCTCCATCGGCCAGGCCGGCTTCGTGATGATCGGCATGGTCTGCGGCACCGAAGACGGTTTCGCCGCGATGGTTCTGTATATGGCGGCGTACCTGTTTATGAACCTCGGGGCCTTTGCCTGCATCATTCTCTTCTCCATCCGTACGGGCAGTGATCGGATTTCGGATTACGCAGGCCTCTACCAAAAAGATCCCCTCATCACTCTTGGCCTGAGCCTCTGTTTGCTCTCCCTGGGTGGAATCCCACCGATGCTTGGTTTCTTCGGAAAGATCTATCTGTTCTTTGCCGGTTGGGCGAACCACCAATACCTGTTGGTGGTGGTGGGTCTGGTCACTTCTGTGGTCTCGATTTACTACTACATCTCCGTCATCAAGATGATGGTGGTGAAGGAGCCCCAAGAAGCTTCCGATGTCGTCAAGGCCTACCCAGAGGTCAACTGGTCCTTGATGGGCATGCAGCCTCTGCGTGTTGCTCTGATTGGGTGTGTAGCGATCACCGCTGTTGGAGGGATCCTCTCCAACCCCCTCTTCCAGTGGGCCAACACAGCAGTTTCAGGCACACCACTGCTGCAGCAAGCCATCGCTCTGTCCAGCTTGAAAGGCCTTGGCTAAGGGATCAAAAGCGGCAGTCGCTGAACTCAATGAAATCAGCAAGATCTATGGATCAGGTGATCTCGAGGTCAAAGCACTTGATCAACTGAATCTCACCGTCCGTGAGGGGGATTACCTCGCGGTGATGGGAGCCAGTGGATCCGGAAAAAGCACGGCGATGAATATTCTTGGCTGTCTCGACCGGCCCACTTGTGGGACTTACCGGCTGAATGGAGTGGCCGTTGAACAGTTGGACGACGATGCCCTCGCGGACGTCCGTAACAGCTCGCTTGGATTTGTCTTTCAGCAGTTCCATCTCCTCGGTCATGCCAGCGCCATGGAGAATGTGATGCTGCCGATGATCTACGCGGGAGTTCCGAAGGACGAACGCATTGAGCGCGCCCAAGCGGCCCTAAGCCGCGTTGGCCTGGCGCAGCGTCTTGAGAACAAGCCCAACCAGCTGTCCGGAGGGCAGCAACAACGAGTGGCCATCGCCAGAGCCATTATCAATCGCCCCAGCCTTCTGCTGGCGGACGAACCCACTGGCGCCCTGGATTCCAGCACCACCGCTGAGGTGCTGGAGCTGTTTGATGAACTTCACCAGCAGGGCATCACCCTGGTGATGGTCACCCATGAGGACGATGTTGCGGCCCGAGCGCAGCGGATTGCGCAATTCCAGGATGGTCGGGTGCTCAGGTGATGATCACAATGAGTGCAATGCTGCAGTGGTAATGGAGGAGACCCCTAAGGCTCTTCGTGTTGCACTCGTTGAAGATGACCCACGCATTCAGCAGCTGATCTGCGCTGAAATCACCGATGAGGGGCACGACTGCACCAGCTTCGGTTCCGCAGAAGATTTCCTCAACACAGCAGGCTCCGACAACTTTGATCTGGTGCTGTTGGACCTCATGCTGCCGGGCATGGACGGCTTGACCTGTCTGAAACAGCTGCAGCTGAAGGCAGCCTCAGGACCAGCCCAAAGGGTGGTGATCGTGACAGCTCTCAATGATGACGACAAGCGACGCGAGGCTTTCTCCAACGGAGCAGAGGCCTACGTGCTTAAGCCGGATCTGTTCGAACAGCTGCCGCAACTGCTCCGGATGCCGTCGATGTCCTGAGCCTGAGAAGCAACCGCACGATCGTGGATGTTCCTTGCGATGAAGACTGCTGGTGGAGGGTCAGCATTCCTCCACACCCACTAACCAGTTCGCGCGCCAAGGCGAGCCCCAAACCAGGGCCCTCCACCTTGTGGCCATCCCGATCAGGCTTGCCCCGGAAAAAAGGTGACGACCACCGTTCCAGATCCTCGGAAGCCACAGGGGCATCAAGGCTTTGACTGGTGAACTCCAGGATGCAGTGGTCCAGCCCATCGCCCCCAGCAAGGTTGAGCTCAATCGGCATAGAGCGATCGCCGTGCTGGCGAGCATTGTCGAGCAACTGATCCAACGCCAGCATCAAGGCCCTTGGATCGGTTTGGACCACCACGTCATCCCCGCATTCCAGACCCTGCAGCGTGAGATGCGGAGCCAACTCCAGGGAGGCGTCATACCAGCGCTGGAGCAGAGGCCCCAAGGGGTGGTCGCCACAGCAGACCAGATCCGGATCCACCTCCAGGCGCGTGAGCAGCGAGAGATGACCGAGCAACTTCTGAATCCGGGCCATTTCCTCTCGGGCCATCGTGAGGCGGGAGCTAACTGCGTTGGGAAGGTTCTTCAACCGAGCCATCCGTTGCAGATTTCCGCTCACGATTGCCAGGGGCGTGCGCAGCTCGTGGGTCAGATCGGTCATGAAGCGCTGCTGCTGAACCAGAGCCCGTTCCTCAGGGCTGAGGTCGCGCAACGACAGCAACAGGAACGACGACTGAATCAACTCGACCGGCCGCCAACGCAACAACTGCACCTGTGAACCATCTCCATCCCGAGACAGCACATGACAACGACTCTCTCCAGAGGTTCGCGGCAAAGGCATCTGAGGATCCAACAGCTGAAGAGCTGTCTTGGCGTGAGCATCCAAGGGCCTGAGCTTCAGAACATCAGCCAGGGTTTGATTGACCACCTGAATCGGAACCCCTCCCACGAACAGTTCAGCAGAGGCTTGATTGGCCCAATGGATCCTGCGATCCACATCGACGATCACCATGGCTTCGCTGGCCGCATCGAAAGCGACCTGCAGCATTCCAAGGGACTGCCGCAATTGCGCGATCAGTTCACTGTCACTTGAGGATGACGAAGAGGAGGCTGAGCTGTTCATGCCAGACGGCTCATCTCAGCTCGATTCCATCAAGGGTCGCAGCGTTGCTGCAAACGACCAGCTGCCGTCATCGTGTTTCTCAGCCACGATGAAATGTTCACTCTCAATGGCATGGCCATCCGAGCAAAACGTTGCCAGTTTCAACGGGTGATTCAGCACCTTCGACACCTCCGTCAGTTTGAAACGAGCAAACCCGGCGTGATGGGAATCGCGAAAGCTTGGAGGCAGGATCAGACCGAGGGATTGACCGAGTAGAGCTGCTTCGGTCCAGCCATAAACGGCCTTAAAAGGTTCGTTGATTTCCTGCACGATTCCCGAAGCATCAGCACGAACAAACGGGAGGTCTTCCTGCTCTCGAAGTGCTCGGATTCGATCCTGTGTCCAGGCTCCTGGTGACGACATCCCGAAAAGCAGCCAATTTCAATGTAGGGGCAAAATCCTTGAAATTACTTTCTGTGCCTAGAGTGGGGTGAGGTTTTGAGGCCGGAGGTCACTGGAATCCCAGCCCCGTCTCCGTGTCCTTCTTGTTGACGACGAACACAAACTGACCGATCTGCTTCGTCTAGAGCTTGATGTTGAGGGATATGACGTTGATGTCGCTTCTGATGGAGCGAGCGGCCTGATCCGCAGCCGCTCCGAACCTGCTCCCGACCTGATCATCCTTGATTGGAACTTGCCGGACTTCAGCGGCATCGACATCTGTCAGCGCATCCGAGCCGGGGGAATCACCATCCCAATCCTGATGCTCACAGGGCACGACGAAATCACCGATCGGGTCAAAGCTCTGGATGCCGGTGTTGATGATTACCTGGTCAAACCCTTTTCCATCGACGAATTGATGGCACGGCTGCGTGCAATGCACCGCCGCGCTGAAACATTCTCAGGGCCTGCCAATGGATCCGACGTCAACGAAGTTCTTCAGGTCGCCGACCTCTCCATGAACACCCGGACCCGGGATGTGAATCGTGGCGATCGAGCCATCAAACTGTCCGTGAAGGAATACGACCTGCTCAATTTCCTGATGCGAGGTGCCGGCAGGGTGCTTGAACGTCAGGAGATCATGCATGGGGTCTGGGGAGAAAACTTTTATGGAGACGACAACCTCCTCGATGTCTACATCCGCTATCTGCGTCAAAAAGTCGAACTGGACGATGCTCCAGCCCTGATCCACACCGTCCGCGGCGTTGGATTCATCCTCAGGGAACAATCGAGCTGAGAACTGTTTTTCGCTCAGGTGCCCTTAAGGCTGCTGCCGTTCAAGGCTGCGCAACACCTGGCCAAGCAGCACCGAGACAGGATCATTTTCGAGACTCATCACAGAGGACAAATCCAAATCCCCTGGATCAACGGCCTGCCAACCAGCCCGCGATGGTGTGCGCAACTCGAAATGCAGATGCGGACCCGTGCTTAGGCCTGTGCTGCCAACACGTCCAATCACCTCTCCCTGGCGCACCTGCTGACCGGGTCGTACGTAGATCTCCGAGAGGTGGCCATAGAGCGTGCGACGCAATGGATCGGCATGTTCCAGTTCGATGGCGACGCCATAGCCCCCTGCAAGACCACTGGTTAAAACCTGGCCCGAGAGAGCCGCCACGACAGGAGTCCCCTCAGGTGCCGCGAAATCCCGACCGGCATGCATCAGCCAACTCCCCAGGATGGGATGCAGACGCCAGCCAAACCCACTGCTTTTGAAGGCGTCTCCAGCGACAGGGAAGAGCAGTCGGCTATCGCCATTTCCAGGGCTTGGCAGAGGACGCGGCGTGACCGCAAAGACGGATTCCAACCGGAATCTGCCGCCATCGCGGGCGAGAAGCGCTGACACGGGAATACGCAGCGGCCGCTTGGAGGGGATCAAGCGAACACGGGCAGAGGATGGTGCCCCAGGCGAACGCCTAGCCACACCGGAGGCACACTCACGACGCGACAGAGCCCCACTGCGACAGGCGTCTTCGAAACGGCTGGGGCCCATGGGAACCGCTGGAGCACCACCGCGCTGGAGCATCTTGCGCTCCTGGGGAGTGATCACCCGTTGGCGCTCCAGAGCATCAAGAGACTGGTCAAAACCCTGAGCAGCCGCTGGTGGGATCAGCATCCAGATCGCCGCTAACCAGCTCAGCACTGGATGAGACATCGTCTAGGAAAATCCTATGGACGGCGGTGCAACTCAGGGCCAGCGTCGCCAGCTTTCGGTCCTTGAACCCTGACGCAACCGAAGAGCACCATCGTTTTCAAGACCAGTGATTTGCCAGATCTGACCATCCTGAGGATGAAGGAGCTGATCCGACCAGAGACGGGCCTGAACTCCATCGATGCACCAGGCACCATCGCCTCCAAGGCCGTGACAGTGATCCAAGGCAAGCAGGACCTCCGCTGTCCAACGGGTCGGATCCGCAGCCTGCTGCCCTTCAAGCCTCCGCAGGGCAATGCCCTCACCAGGAACAGGATTCCGCACATTCAGGCCCAGTCCGATGCGCAGCAAACGCAGCTGGGAACCACGCTGCACCACCCCCGGAAGAAGACCGGCCAATTTGCGACCCCGAACCAGCAGGTCATTGGGCCATTTGATCTGAATCGAAAGGCCCCGCCGCTCAAGCCGTTGCGTCACTGACAGTGCCAGCGCCAAGCCAAGGAGACCGGCTTGACCAGACGCATGACTCCTCCAGGGCAAAGCGGCACTGATCCAGACACCACCTTCAGGGGAAAGCCAGGTTCGACCCAACTGGCCAACTCCCCTGCGCTGGTGGGTGGCGATCACAGCGCGCGGCCCCGTCAACGAGGGCTGATCCCGCAACCAACCCGCCAGCAAGTCCTCTGTACTGCTGCACACAGGCACCCGACGAATGGTCCATGGGCGCGCTGATGAACCTGCGATACGGCGGTAGATCGCCAATAAACGACCACCACCCCGTTGAGGGCGTCGATGCTGGGTCATCCATCGATCAGTCATCCATTGCATCCGCAAGACGCGATGCGACCTCCACCAGTTCGTTGACGGGCCGCACCAGCGCCATACGCAGCCACTGGCGGCCGCCGGCACCGAAACCCGACCCTGGGGTTAGCGCGACACCGCTGCGCTGGAGAAGTTCCCTGGCGGCATCCTCATCATTCCAGCCCTGACGACGGGCCGCGGCAGGCAAGGGGAACCACAGGTACATCGCCATCTCTGGACATGGAACCGACCATCCACGTGCCGTGAGGGTCTCCACCACACGATCCCTGCGCTCGCGATAGATCGGATGCAACTGCTGCGGCCAATCGGGGAAGGCTTGCAACGCCTTGATCGCACCGTGCTGGAGAGCCAGGCTCTGATTGAAATCGATGACAGCCTTGGTGCGACGCAATGCGGCAATCACTGGTGCTGCGCCAACCGCGAAACCCAGCCTGAACCCTCCAAGGCACCAGCCCTTCGACAGGGAGAAAAATTCAATGCCAGACGCCCTCCACTTCGGAGCCTGCAACAGGCAGGGAGGCTGGCCATCCAAGGCGAGATCGACATAGGGATTGTCGTGAGCAATCACCACGTCGTGCCGGGCACCGGTGGACATGATGCGGTTGAGGTCTTCCTGATCCCCGACCCTCGCTGAAGGGTTGTGGGGATAGCCCAGCACGAACAACTTGAGCTGATCCCAGAGCTGGGAGGTGAGGCCCGTCAAATCCGGTCGCCAATCCTGTTCCGGGGAAAGCGGCAAGGCCTTGGTACTAGCTGCCGCAAGATGCAGCCCACCGGTGTGGGATGGATAACAGGGGTCCAGATGCAGGGCAGCGTCACCTGGATCGAGCACCGCCAGCGGCAGATGGGCGGTTCCTTCCTGGGATCCCACCAGGAACTGAACCTCCTGCTCGGGATCCACAGCAACATCGAAGCGATGGCGACACCAGTCCGCGACGGCGGCATGCAGAGGCCTCAGACCGGTCTGAAGGCAATAGGAGCCGCTGCTGGGATCCATGACCGCTGAGGCCATCGTTTCCAGCAGGGCCGTGGGTGGCCGAAGATCGGACGATCCGATGGATAGATCCACCAGATCTGGACGCTCAGATGACGACGCCTGGACCCGATAAGCATGCTTGGCAGCATCAACGCGGGCGAAAACGGCGTTACCCAGCGACGCGAGCCGCTTAGAGGTTGGCATCCAGGAAGGACTGCAGCTGCGCTTTGGCAATGGCACCTTCATGCCGCGCCACCACCTCACCGTCGCGGTAGAGGATCAGCGTGGGAATCCCTTGCACCTGATAGGCGTCACGGGTATTCGGATTGGCATCAACTTCGATCTTGCCAACGCTCAGGCGATCGCCATAGGCATCAGCGACCCAATCCATAAGAGGGGCGATCAGTCGACAGGGACCACACCAGGCAGCCCAATAGTCCACAAGGACAGTGCCGGAAGCCTTCAGCACTTCACTTTCAAAACCAGCGTCGGTGAAATCGGCAACAGCTCCAGCCAAGGCACTCAAATGACTGATCAGATCCTATGGAAAACCGGATGACTTTCCCCGGATGGTTAGAGCTTGTCGATGGATCGCTTCAAATCTTCGAGCTCGGCATCCACTTCCTCCACCTGCACTGGCTTCACAGCCTCGGCCGCATCGGCCGCCGGCAGAGCGACCGCTTCAGGGCCTCCCTTCAGCTGAGCGCGCAACGCTTCGAGGTCCTCATCAACGCCACCACCGCTTTCCAGGGCTGCGAACTGGCTCTCAAGATCAGATCCAGCCAGCTCAGCCGCGGCCTGACCTGTGGCCTCCAGGGCCTCCACCTTTTCCTCCATCCGCTCGAAGGCAGCCATGGCTGAATCGGTGCCGATATTGCCGACGGCGCTCTGCAGCTGCTGCTGAGCCTTGGCGGCCTGCGCTCGAGCCTTGAGCATGTCTTTTTTGGTCTTGGCCTCGGCGATTTTTCCTTCGAGGGCGACCAGACTCTTCTTGAGGGATTCCACCTGCCCGTCTTGGGCCTGCACCTGGGATGTCAGTGACGTCGCCGTCTCCTGGAAGGTCTTACGACGGGTGAGTGCTTCACGAGCGAGGGATTCCTCTCCCTTTTTAAGAGCCAGCTCGGCACGCTCGTACCAGGTCTTCGATTGGGCAGCGGCCTGTTCAGCCTGGTTGGTCAAACGCTTTTGACTTGCAATCGCGAGAGCAACGGCCTGTCGCAACTTGACCAGATCCGCCTGCATGTCGGAGACGGACTGGTCGAGGATCTTGGCCGGGTCCTCCATACCGCTGACAGCAGCGTTGGCATTGGCGCGAACCAGCCTGCTCAGCCGATCAAAGAAACCCATTACTTGGCCTCAGACGCGCTGAGATTAGCGAGGTTCTCGAAATGGTTCTGCCTAGGATTAAGCCATGGCGGTTGCACCTGATTCCCAACGGCGGCGTCTGCCAGGCCTGGAACTGCTCCAATCAGCGCCCCCGCCGCCTGCAGAACCTTTGAAAACCTGTCTGGGCGCGCTTCAGAGGGAGTGGCGCAAAGACGATCATCTGGCCGCACTGTGGCAGGACTGGCCCCGGGTAGCAGGTGCCCAACTGGCTCCGCACTGCCGTCCCTTATCACTCCAACGTGGAGTGCTGACTGTTGGAGCCAGCCATCCCCAATGGCGCCAGGCTCTCCTCTACAACCGGCCCCAACTGATCAGCGCCCTGCATCAGGCCGGCCATGCGGTGCGTGATCTGCGGATCCAACAACACCATTCACCTCAAGCCCCAGTTCTGGAGAGCGAAGCCAGCATTTGGGCCCAGCATCCAAGTCGCACCGATGTCCATGGGATGGGGGTCTGCCCCGACTGCGGCAGACCGGCACCCAACGGCGAAATGAAGCTCTGGGGGCACTGCGGGTTCTGCCACCGTCAGACGTTGTCTGAGTCATAGAGCTCTACAGCTCAGAAACGCTCAGGACGCGGCTCCCGCCAGTCGGCATCGACGCCGTCGGCCTTCAGGGTTTGTGCCCGTTGCTCAAGGCGACTGCGGTCCAGACGCCACACGTCGTAAATCCCAATGCGTCCCAGCCGCTCAGGCTGCAGGTCGCTCCAGTGATCACGTGTTGCCGTCCCGCGATCGATCAGCACGAGCACGGTGCTAGAGGCCCCCTGGCTATCGAGGGGGTATCCCCGCCAGCCCCGCCGCTGTTCATGGGCCAGGCGATCCGCAATGTTGACCAGGGCACCATCGGACTGCCCCTCATACAAGATCACCTGTCCTGTGTAGAAGTGCAGCGAAGGCTTCATGGCTCCAACCATGGCCATTGGTTCTCCGCTGCGCTGTTGCGACAGCATTAATGCAGCAGCATCGCGGACCGGACGCTGACGCAGACGGTCTGCAAGTTCGGCAATCGGCACCAGAGCCGTGAGGTGAAAGCCCAGGAGGCAGGCCTGCATGGCCAGCAACGCCTGACCAGCGGAGCGTCGCTGCAGCAGAAGCAACGCTCCAAGAGTGGCTGCTGCACTGAACCAGATGGCGGCATGTCCCAAAAGACCACTGGCCAACAGATCCACCGACAACGTCGGCATCTCTGGATCGTCGATCAGCGGAACCCAGAGCGATCCCAGCCAAAAGCCACCAGCCAGGACGGCGATCAGAGCCAGGCTGGTGCCCCAGGCCAGCCGTTGCCAACGCGATGAGCCCAGCGTGGCCTGGGCCACTAGAAGGGCCGCCGCAGGGGTGGCGGGCAACCAATAACTCGGCAATTTTGTGGCTGCTGTGGTGAACAGCAGCAGAACCGCCAACAGCCAACAGGCAGCAAATTGCTGCAATGAATGCTCCGGTGCAATCCGCGATCGAGGCACCCGCGCCAGCCCCAACAACAGGTATGGCGTGAAGGGCAGCGCAGCCACGAGCATTACCGGGCCGAAAAACCACCAAGGCTGGAGGTGATCATTCACCACGGACGTGAACCGTTGAAGA
Organism: Synechococcus sp. UW106; assembly: GCF_900474015.1. NCBI lineage: Bacteria > Bacillati > Cyanobacteriota > Cyanophyceae > Synechococcales > Synechococcaceae > Synechococcus > Synechococcus sp. UW106. The sequence continues at coordinate 37,403 of NZ_UCNV01000011.1, read as the reverse complement.
TTGTGGTAGCCGAAAAAGCTGTCCCAGAAAGGCTGTCCTTCCACCAGCAGCTCTAGGACGTACCAGGGAAGACTGATCAGGGCCGTCAGCAACAACCCAGGCAACGGTCGCAGTCTCCGCCAGGGTTGAACGAGATCCCGTCGCAACGCACCGAACATCAACAGAGCGATCCCAGAAAGCACAACAGCAACCGGCCCCTTGGCCAGAACCGCGAAACCGAGGATCACCCAAGCCGGCCACCACGCCACCTCTTCAGGGGCGGCAAAACGACGCCACTGCAGCAACAGGCTGAGACCCAGCAGGCCACACAACAGGGCATCACTCACCGCGGTGCGGCTCCAGACGAGCACCAGGGGCGAGAAGGCAAATGCCAGCGATGCAATCAGAGCTGTACAGCGGGGACGCGCATCACCGGGGAACGGCCAGCGCAGCAAGGTATCAGCGATGCCAAGCATCAGCCCGACCGTGGCCAAGGCGGAAGGAAGTCGTGCCGCCCAACTGCCCAGGGGATCCCAAACTTCACGTCCGGGCAGGGAGTAGCCGAACCCCATCAGCCAGTACACCAGGGGGGGTTTATCGAAACGAGGCAAGCCGTTGACCCGAGGCGTCAGCCAGTCGCCGGTGTCGGCCATGGCCCGCCCCGCTGCTGCGAACAATGGCGGTGTTTCATCCACGACGCCGGTGGATCCCAGCCGCCAGAGCGTGATCACGAGTCCCAGGGCCAGAACAAGCGCCAGAACCTGGCGTCGCTGTCGTCCTGAAACATTGACCGACAAGGAACTCTCAGCGCCTAGAAGTGATGCTGACATCCGCCATCAGTCCTGTTCGAATCCAGGCTTCAACACGCTGGCTAAAGACCTCACAGGAGGCATGGGCCTCAGCCCAGCTGCGGCAGGCGGAGCGCTCAATTCTGCCGACATGTCGCAAGGCCTCCGTAAGAGCATCGACATCGTCGGGAGGAACCAGCCAGCCCGTGCGGCCTGAACAGACCAGCTCTCCGGGTCCGCCGCGGTCATAGGCGACAACCGGAACACCACAGGCCAGGGCCTCCACCACAACATTGCCGTAGGCCTCATTCCATTTCGGTGTGTTGACCAGAGCGCGGCAGCGCCCCAACTCGTGCTGAAGCTCTGTGGTCGATCGAAAACCGCGCCAATCGATCGTGCCTTCAGGAACACTCGACTGCACCTGCCGGGCGTAGACCTCATCCTCTCGCAACCCCCAAACAAGAAGCTGTTCTCCCAGGGCAGCGGCCGCAGCAGCCGCATCCTCCAGCCCCTTTTCCGGAGCGATGCGCCCAGCCCAGCCAAGGGGGCCATTCGTCTGCGTCTGAAAGGTGTAGTTGGCCAAGTCAAATCCGTTGCCCACAACATTGGCGGGACCCGGCAGGTGGAAATCAGCCGCCTGGCGTTGCGTATGGAAAGCGAGGCGGTGCGGGTCCCAGGCCGCGACGGCTTCGATCACATCGCGCATCACCGCAGCCACATCCCCCATACTGATGAGATGAAAGAGCTTGGCGCTGACCCGTTGCGTCAGCCATATCGGCAGCCAGTCGTAGCCACCGTTAATCACGGCATCGGCTGATTGACCTGCATCGAGGGCGGTCTCCCAGAGAGCAGGCAAAAGACCGTTGCGGGGAATCTCGACCGGTGCAAGCTCTGCGACGTGCTGCCAGCTCGGCTGATTCACACCCTCCACCTCCAGCAACTCAACACCGCTGCAATCGTCGGGAAGTGTTGAGCCTTTGGCGGCCACAACGGTAAGCCTGTGACCACGCCGTACCAGCCCCTGAACCAGCGATCGCAGGGTGAGCTCCACACCACCTCCCTCGCCACTGCCGAGGGCCCCGATTGGCGTGTTGACAACGACAAGGTGGAGCTGAGCAGCCGTCATGAAGAGGCGTCCGTGATCGACAGCGGCTCCCAGATTCTTCGCCTTTGACTCACGAAGATCACCGACACCAGCACCATCACAACACCAATCCACTGGAGCAGATCAAGGCGCTCGCCCAGCAACCAACCTCCGGTGGCCAGCGCGAAAACCGGTGTCAGGAATCCCAGGCTGCTGAAACTGGTGAGATCGCGTTGATTGGCGAACCAGAAGAACAGCCCATAGGCCAAAGCGCTTCCGAGAAGGCTCGCGTAGCCCATACGCGTCCAGTCTGTTGCCGTCCAGGCCAGACCAGCATCAGTTCGCTGCAGGGCATGGACCAAAAGCAGAGGAAGTCCCCCCAGCAACATGTGCCATGCCGTCACGGTGACCGGATCGCTGTGGCGTGAGGCAAAGCGAATCAATACCGTTCCAGCGGCCATGGCGACGGCCGCCAGCAACATCCAGCCCTCGCCGGGCTGAAACAGCTGCTGCACCAATGGCGGGTCAGCCAGCAGCCACCAGTGACCCAGCAGCTCAGCGGGCAAACCGATGCAGACGATGCCTGCCAGACCAATGGCCAGCCCCATCCAGCCGATGGGATTGATCGACTCCGTGAACAGAACGCGAGCCATCAAGGCCACCAGCAGAGGCTGGCAATCAATCAAGACAGAACCGAGACCCGCACCAGTCCCCTCCAACCCCCGCGCCAAAAGCCCTTGAAACAAGGTGGCATCCACCAAGGTGAACAGGACGAACCAAACTAGGTCGCGCGAATCGATCGTCAGGCCACGGCCGGTGCACTGCCCCCAGAGCAGAAGGGCCAAACCTGCTGGAACCAGTCGTAAGCCAGCGACAAGCCATAGGCCAGCGCTATCGAGCAAAGGAGCCATGGCAGTCATGGCGGTTCCCCAGAGCGCGAAGGGCAGCACCATCAGAAACCAGAGTCGCAGTGACGGCATGAATGGGCGCTTGGGTGCTCTTTTTAAGATCTGGAGTGATGCAGATGCGCAACATGTTCTGGCCCTGGCGGCGCAAATCCCGACGACGAATGGCTCGCATCGTTGTTGACGGCCCCATTACGGGTGCCACCCGGCAGCGGGTGTTGAAAGCTCTGCGGGAGGTGAAGCAGAGGGAATTTCCAGCCTTGCTGCTGCGAATTGACAGCCCAGGCGGCACGGTTGGAGACAGCCAGGAAATTCATGCGGCCCTCCTGCGGCTCAGAGAACAGGGCTGTCGCGTGGTGGCCAGCTTTGGCAACATCTCCGCCTCCGGTGGTGTCTACATCGGCGTCGCAGCGGAGAAGATCGTTGCCAATCCAGGCACGATCACCGGTTCGATCGGTGTAATCCTGCGGGGGAACGACCTCTCCAAGGTGTTCGAACGGATTGGAATTCGCTTCGACACAGTGAAAAGTGGTCCGTTCAAGGACATCCTTTCCCCTGATCGCCCGCTCAGCGATGCGGAACGCACTCTGCTTCAGGAACTCATCGACAGCAGTTATGGCCAATTTGTGGGCGTTGTGGCGAAGGGGCGAAACCTTGAGGTGGAGACGGTGAAGCGCTTCGCCGATGGACGGGTGTTCAGCGGTGAACAGGCGCAGGCCCTGGGATTGGTTGATGAACTCGGGGACGAAGACCATGCCCGGCGCCTCGCGGCGCAGCTGGCAGATCTCGACGAGGACGACATCCGTCCCGTCACCCTGGGCAAACAACGCCGAAAACTCAGCGGTCTGCTGCCGGGATCCCAGCTCCTGCATCAACTTCAGCAGCGCCTGTCGATCGAGTTGATGGGAAGCGGTCAGGTGCTATGGCTTTACCGTCCATGACCAGCTCTCAACTTGTTCTGAGAGGCCTGCGTGGGGCCACCACCTGCACGGAGAACAGCACGGACGCCATCCAAGCGGCTGTGAGCGCGTTGATGGACGCCCTGGTGGATCGCAATGGGCTAACCCCAGACCAGTTGGTGTCAGTGACCTTCTCGGTTACGGCCGACCTGGACGCCTGCTTCCCAGCCGCCATCGCCCGGCGTCGCCCTGGCTGGGACACGGTGGCCTTGCTGGACTGCCAACAAATGGCCGTCCAAGGAGATCTCCCTCGCTGCATCCGTGTCCTGGCCCACGCCTGGATCCCTCAGGACCAGACACCCATGCACCCCTATCAAGGCGACGCACAGCGGCTGCGACCAGATAGATCTGGTCACAACTGACAGATCACCCTCCGGCCCCTGAAATCGCCGCCCAGCGATTGGACTCAGGAGAATCCCTTTAACGAGACTTTCCCTATGGCCCGTTCCACTACAAGACGATTGCTCGCTGGAGCCGGCACAGCAGCGACTCTGCTGATTGGCTCAACACTGGCCGGCATTTCAGAGCAGACCGCGCACGCCCAGGGCACTCCGGGACTGATGGAATTCCGCTGGGACACGGACCGCGACTACCGCAAGCTGTACTACTACCAGACCTCCAACATCGAAAGCGACCGCTCTGAATGGTTTCTGACCTTGCGTGAAAAGGACCGCAAGACAGCGATCCTCAAACTCACCGTCACCGTGCCGGACTACTTCGACGCCAAGCTGAAACCCCACCGCATGCGCCTGTGCCGTACCACCGTTGGCGGCATGATGAGCCGGAGCAAGTGCCTCGAAGAGATCCCAGCTGTCATCCAGGTCAACGAAGACCAGACAGCGATTGAAGTCTTCCCCGATACACCGCTGCCTTCAGACGGCGACTACTCGCTTTCCATCAAGTTGTTCAATCCCCAGGGGAAGCGCATGTATCAGTTCAACGCCCTGGTGCAGGCTCCCGGAGATGTGCCGATGTCTGGCTACCGCGGCAGCTGGCTGATTGATGTGGACTGACTGATAAAATCCCAGATTCAGATCGGCCGGTAGCCAGGAGACGTCCATGACTAAGCGCACCCTCGGAGGAACAAGCCGCAAGAGGAAGCGCGTCTCGGGTTTCCGTGTACGCATGCGCTCCCACACCGGCCGTCGCGTGATCCGTACACGTCGCAAACGCGGCCGCGCTCGTCTCGCAGCCTGATCGTTGGGGATGAATCCAGAGGGTTCATCCCTTCTTCGAGCCCACCGAGCAGGATTGGTTGATGGTCCTTCCCGCATCCATGCGATTGCGCGGGCATCGATGCTTCAACCGCTTGCATCGATCCTCAAAACGCCAACACGGAACCTTGATGGTTCTGCGCGTTGCCGCAGGAGACTCGAATCTGCTTCGTCGAGAGATGCGGGGCATCCAGGATCAATCCTGCCGCTGCGCTCTGGTGATCAGCAGCAAGGTGAGCAAGCGCGCCGTCAAGCGAAACCGTCTCAGGCGACTTCTGCACACGCACCTGCGTCGACGTTTCGAACGACGTAGCGATCTGGCAGGGCGCTGGCTTTTGATCAGCCTTCGTCCAGAAGCCGCGGAAGCCGAACCCACACAGTTGCTCGAAGAATGCGACAGTCTTCTGAGAAGCGCCGGACTGGATCCATGACCAGCATTCAGGAAGATGTCCACTACGACGGTGGACCAGCCCGCGGAGACCTGATCTTCAACATTCTGCTCGGCTTCACGCTGATTGGTCTTCCCTTCACCATCGGCGCCGTTGTGCGTGCCCTGTGGCTGCGCTTCCGCATCACCAGTCGCAGGATCTCGGTGACGGGCGGCTGGATGGGAAAAGACAAAACCCAAGTGGTTTATTCCCAGATCACCGAGGTCCGCACCGTTCCCAGAGGCTTTGGCGCCTGGGGAGACATGGTGTTGGTTCTACAGGATGGCGCCAGGCTCGAAATGCGCTCGATGCCTCGTTTCCGGGAGGTGGAGGCCTACATCCTCGAGCGAATCAGCAGCCGGGCTGCAAATGCCCAGCAGAAATCGACTGAAGGTTTCGCCGCCTGAGTGCAGCTGTTCATGCACACTGGCCTCACAAAGTCCCGCCCCCCCGTTTCTTCAACGTGATCGGATACATCTCCGACAACCTGCTGATTCCAATCCTGGACTTCTTCTACGGATTGGTGCCCAGCTATGGCTTGGCCATCGTCGCCCTCACTCTCGTCATTCGGATCGCGCTCTATCCCCTGAGCGCAGGATCGATTCGCAGCGCCCGGCGCATGCGTATCGCTCAGCCAGTGATTCAGAAACGCCAGGCTGAAATCAAGAGCCGGTTTGCCAACAACCCTCAGAAGCAGCAAGAGGAACTGGGCAATGTGATGAAGGAATTCGGCAGCCCCCTGGCGGGATGTCTGCCGCTGTTGGTGCAGATGCCGATCCTGTTCGCTTTGTTTGCAACGCTGCGGGGTTCGCCGTTCGCGGACGTTCCGTACACCTTGAACATGAAGGTGATGCCGGCGGACCAGATCGCTGCGGTTGAACCCAAGCCGTTCAACAGCGCCAGCCATTCGATCTTCATTGGCGAAACCGACCACGTGCCGGTAATTGCCAGCCTGCCCCGGGGCACAAAGATCGGCGTTGGCGACAGTGCCACGGTGAACCTTCACACGAAGGATGGTCGAGCCTTCAGTGACGTTCTCACCGACGTTGAAAACTCTGGACGCTTCGCCCCGAGGTGGGAAGTGACCAAGGGTGATGACATCGTGAGCGTCAGCGATGACGGCACGATCAAGGCAATCGCCGCCGGCGATGCCACCGTTGAAGCGAAGATTCCAGGACTGGCAGCCCGCAGCGGCTTCCTGTTCATCAAAGCCCTGGGCCAGGTCGGCTTCTATGCCGATGGTGCGATCAATTGGGATATCGCCATTCTTGTTGCCGGCTTCGGCATCACCTTGTTCATCTCCCAACTGCTGTCGGGCATGGGGATGCCTGCCAACCCCCAGCAGTCCACAGCAAACAAAATCACCCCGGTGATGATTACGGGGATGTTTTTGTTCTTCCCCCTCCCCGCCGGAGTTCTGCTCTACATGCTGATCGCCAATGTGTTCCAGGGCCTGCAAACTTTCATCCTCAGCAGAGAGGCACTGCCCGACAATCTCCAGAAAATCCTGGACCAGCAAATGGCTCAGAAAACGGTGACGGTTTCGGCCACTTCGGGCGGTTCACGGCTGCCGTTTGAACCAAAGGGCAAGTGATCGAGGCACTGGAGCCTGTTCCCCTCCAGGAACTCCGGGCCTTGGGCACACCGAAGGTCTGGGAGGTTGAGGGAGAGCTCGATCAGCTCCCCTCTCTCACTCCAGTGCGAGGCCATGTCTCAGCAGAGCACCGCGGCAACGTCTTGGCGGTTCAGGGGAAACTCAGCACGATCGTGACCCTCTGTTGCGATCGCTGTCTGAACCAGTTCAATCAAAACCTCAGCTGCACCCCCTCTGAATTGATCTGGCTGGGCGCAGCCCCACCAACGGCCGACCAGCTAGAGCATTCTGGAGAGGTCGCCGAGATGGAAGGTCTGGTGGATGTTCTCGATCCACGCGGCGACTTCGATCCCCAGCAATGGGCGTTCGAGCAGCTCAATCTGATGCTGCCCGTCGTGAATCACTGCGGTGATCACTGTCCAGGACCACCTGGCCTAAACCTGAAGCCAGTGCTCTCAGACTCCACATCGAAGGAGGTTGATCCCCGCTGGCAGGCCCTTCAACAGCTCCAACAGCAGATGGAGCAGCAATGAGCAGTGCAGCCTGGGGACACCAGATCGACCTTCTGGTACGTGCACGCACGCCATTGATCTGGGTCCGCAGCAACGAGGAAGCACGGGTTGAGAACCTGCTGGGAGAAGCCGCTCAGCGACTTGCACGCCAGCTGGTCTGCTGGAATTTCATCGATGGCATCAGCGGGCCAGTGAATGCCGACGGCCAGGGAAGTCGTCAACCGATGGCCATGCTGCAGTGGCTCCAGCAACGGGATGCGGGCAGTCCGACCCTGCTGCTCGCCAAGGATTTTCATCGCTTTTGCGATGATCCCGGCGTCGCCCGGATGCTGCGCAATCTCGAAGGATCGCTACGCACTACACCACACACTCTGGTGCTGTGCTGTGGGCAATGGACACCCCCAGGCGATCTCGAAGAAAGCCTCACCCTTCTGGATCTCCCCCTTCCCGACAACGACGACCTGCGCCGACTGATCAGCAGCATCAGCACCAGCAGCGGCAGTCCCCTCCCAGCTCATGTGTTGGATGAACTGGCGCAGGCCTGCAGTGGGCTCAGTGAGATGCGGGTTCGCCAGGTCGCTGCCCGCTCCCTGGCCCGCCGCGGCCAGCTGGGGCCGGACGATCTTCAAGACGTGCTCGAGGAAAAACGCCAGACCATCGCCCGCAGTGAGGTGCTGGAGTTCTGCCGCAGCGACGCGGGCACGGAAGCCATTGGTGGCCTCGAGGGTCTCAAAACCTGGCTGCAACAACGGCACAGGGCATTCTCGGAAGATGCACGGCGCTTCGGACTGCCTCTCCCCCGTGGGGTGCTGCTTGTTGGTCCCCAGGGAACAGGGAAGTCACTCACCGCCAAGGCGATCGCCTGCAGTTGGTCCATGCCCCTGCTTCGTCTGGATGTAGGACGTCTGTTCGCAGGTCTGGTGGGGGCCAGCGAGGCACGCACCCGCGAAATGATCCAACGCGCTGAAGCGATGGCGCCCTGCGTGCTCTGGATCGATGAAATCGACAAGGGCTTCGGGGGAGATGGCCGCAGCGATGGCGGCACAACCCAGCGGGTTCTGGCCAACGTGCTCACCTGGATGGCGGAGAAACAGTCACCGGTGTTCGTCGTCGCCACGGCCAACGGCGTCGAGAAACTTCCACCAGAGCTGCTGCGCAAGGGGCGTTTCGATGAGATTTTTATGCTTGATCTGCCCAGCAGCGCTGAACGCAACAGCATCCTTCAGCTGCATCTGGAACAGAGACGACCTGGGCTCAAGCTTCCCCTGGCGACCGTGGTGAGCCGCAGTGAAGGGTTCTCTGGAGCCGAACTGGAGCAAACCGTGATCGAGGCGATGCACCTGGCCTTTGCCGATAACCGTGAATTGACGGAACCGGATCTGATTGGTGCCGCCTCCCAGCTGATCCCCCTCTCACGAACAGCCAGCGAACAGCTGGAGAAGCTGAAACAGTGGGCGGCCGGCGGCCGCGCCCGCCCCGCCTCTGTTGCTGCAGGTAACGAAGCCTGACGCGGCGTAACGAACTTGGCGCTTGATCAAGGCGACAGCCAGCGCTCTCCCTACGGTCCAACCAATTGCCTGACCCCCGTGGAGCGCCACAACGACATCGCCACCCAGCTGTGTGTGGCCTGCCTGGGCGCTGGTGTTATCACCACCATGGCCGTTGCCCAGGGTCAGAGCCCCCTTACCGCCCTTGGTATCACCCTGTTTTCAGGCATCGCAGCGGTGATGGTTGGCCAGGTGCTCTGAAACGGCCTGCCATAGGCTGCCGGCGCTGACCCCCCTGAAACCGTGCTCGATCAGCGCCTTGTGCGTGACAACCCCGAAACGATCGCCCAGCAACTGGGGCGACGAGGTAAGGCGGTTGATCTCACCAAACTGCAGCTGATCGCTCAGCAGCAGCGTGATCTGGAGCAACAACGCAGCAGCCTTCAGGCGGAAGGCAACCAGATCGGCAAAGAGGTCGGCCAACGGATCAAGGCAGGTGCTGATCCCAAAGGCGAGGACGTCGCCGAACTGCGCCAAAAGGGCAATGCCATCAAGCAGAAGGTGGCGGTTCTTGAGGACGAGGAAAAGCAGCTGTCGAGTGAGCTCAAGCAACAGCTGCTTGGTTTCCCCAACCTGCCGGCCGAAGCCTGCCCTGACGGGCGCAGTGAGGAGGACAACATTGAGGTGCGCCGCTGGGGCAGCCCACGCGTTGAAGACAACCTGGAAGAGCACTGGCAGATCGCTGAACGCCTGCAGCTGCTCGATACCGAACGATCCGTCCGCATCGCTCAGAGCCGGTTCGTCACCTTGCTGGGCCAGGGAGCACGCCTGGAGCGTGGCCTGATCAACTTCATGCTCGACCTCCATGGGAGCAAGGGGTACCGGGAAGTGCTGCCCCCGGTGCTTGTGAACAGCGCCAGCCTTACCGGATCGGGACAGCTGCCCAAGTTCGCTGAGGAGAGCTTCCGTTGCGCGGATGACGACCTCTGGCTGACACCGACCGCCGAGGTGCCGGTGACCTCCCTCCACCGGGACGAAATCATCCCGGCGGATCAACTGCCGCTGCGCTACGTCGCCTACAGCCCCTGTTTCCGCCGTGAGGCCGGCAGTTACGGCCGCGACACCCGAGGCCTGATTCGCCTGCACCAGTTCAACAAGGTGGAGCTGTACTGGTTTGCACATCCGGATCACTCCGAGGACGCCCACCAACAGATCACCGCTGATGCAGAAGCTGTGCTGCAAGCCCTGGAGCTCCCCTATCGAGTCTTAGACCTGTGCACCGCCGACCTTGGCTTCTCAGCGCGCCGGACCTACGACCTCGAGGTCTGGCTGCCTGGGGCGGGTGCCTACCGGGAAATCTCGAGTTGCAGCGTCTGTGGCGATTTCCAGGCGCGACGTTCCTCCATCCGCACCAAAGAAGGCAAGGCAACGAAACTGGTCCACACCCTGAACGGCAGCGGTCTGGCCATCGGCAGAACCATGGCGGCCCTGCTGGAGAACGGCCAACAGACAGACGGCAGCGTTCTACTGCCCAAAGCCCTAGTGCCTTACGTCGGCCGCGAGCGACTCCAGCCAGAATGATCCGATCAGAATCCTGACGGGGATATGAACGTATTGGCGGCCCTCCTGGTCCTTGCTCTGCTGATCGTGGTGCATGAAGCAGGACATTTCCTTGCAGCCACGCTCCAGGGCATCCGCGTCAGCGGCTTCTCGATCGGCTTCGGGCCTGCACTGCTCAAGAGGCAGCGGCGCGGTGTGACCTATGCCCTGCGGCTGTTTCCCCTGGGTGGCTTCGTCGCCTTCCCTGACGACGACGAGGACAGCACGATCCAGGCGGATGATCCGGATCTGCTGCGCAACCGGCCGATCCCCCAGCAAGCCCTGGTGGTTGCAGCGGGAGTGATGGCCAATCTGGCATTGGCTCTGGTGGTGCTGTTGGGTCAGGCAGCTTTTGTCGGTGTCCCTGCCGCGCCGGAACCGGGGGTCCTGGTGGTTCAGGTGCAACCCGGTGGGGCCGCCGCCCGCTCCGGCCTCCGTGCCGGCGACCAGATCCTCAGTCTGAACACCAAACCCCTCACTGCAGGGCAACGCGGCGTCGAGGCAATGGTGCGGGATGTGAAAGCAGCACCGCAACAATCCATCCGTGTGGAGCGAAAACGGGGGGACGAGACGACCACCGTTCAACTGATCCCCGACGATCAGCAGGGCATGGGGAAAATCGGGGCCCAACTGCAGGCCAATATCAGCGGAGCGATGCGCCCAGTGCATCATCCCGGGGAACTCCTTCTCACCACCGGCTCGCAGTTCACCCAACTGCTGCAGCAAACCGTGCGTGGCTACGCCGGTCTGTTCACCAACTTCAGAGCCACAGCAGGCCAGGTGAGTGGTCCGGTGAAGATCGTTGAAATGGGGGCTCAGCTCAGTCAGCAGGGGGGATCGGGGTTGGTGCTCTTCTCAGCACTCATTTCGATCAATCTGGCGGTGCTCAATTCGCTCCCTCTGCCACTGCTCGATGGCTGGCAGATGATGATGCTTGCGATCCAATCCGTTCGCGGTCGTCCTGTTTCGGAACGGATTCAAATGGCCTTTGCACAATCTGGTTTTCTTCTTCTGGTGGGTCTCACCCTTGTGCTGATCGTGCGTGACACCAGTCAGCTGCCCGTGGTTCAGCAATTGATAGGTCGCTGAGGCAGAGAGGGCGCCCGTGTATCGTTGACGATTCAATCGCTCGCTGCCCCCGCTGCATGGCCAAGAAGTCGATGATCGCTCGCGATGTGAAGCGCAAGAAAATGGTTGAGCGCTATGCGGCGAAGCGCGCAGCACTGATGGCAGCGTTTAATGCAGCCGAAGATCCGATGGATCGTTTGGAGATCCACCGCAAGATTCAGGCTCTCCCCCGCAACAGTGCACGCATCCGTGTTCGCAACCGCTGCTGGGCTACTGGCAAGCCCCGCGGTGTTTACAGGGATTTCGGCCTTTGCCGTAACCAGCTTCGTGAGCGCGCCCATAAAGGAGAACTGCCCGGCGTGGTCAAGTCCAGCTGGTGATCCATTTCTCGCCATGGCGTTGTCACGGGGAGGTTTGACCTCCCCTTTCTTGTGAAGAGCAGCCATGAAATGTCAGACTTGGGATTGACAAAAGGACATAAGACGTCGTGCAAGGACAAACCCAGTCGATCTCCTTTGACGGACGTGAGATTCGACTGACCACCGGGCGCTTTGCCCCTCAGGCGGGAGGATCCGTCTTGGTGGAGTGTGGCGACACCGCCGTGCTTGTCACAGCAACCCGTTCCGGGGGCCGTGAGGGCATTGATTTCCTGCCACTGATCTGCGACTACGAAGAGCGCCTCTATGCGGCTGGACGCATTCCCGGCAGCTACATGCGTCGTGAAAGCCGCCCACCAGAACGGGCCACCCTCACGGCTCGGCTGATTGACCGCCCCATGCGGCCCTTGTTCCCCAGCTGGATGCGTGATGACCTGCAGGTGGTGGCCACTTGCTTGTCTCTCGATGAAAGGGTCCCCGCCGATGTTCTGGCGGTAACGGGCGCTTCCATTGCCACACTTCTGGCAGGCATCCCTTTCAACGGCCCAATGGCGGCGGTGCGCGTGGGTCTGCTGGGGGACGATTTCGTCCTCAATCCGAGTTACCGGGAGATTGAACGGGGTGATCTGGACCTCGTGGTCGCCGGAACCCCTGACGGCGTGGTGATGGTCGAGGCCGGTGCCAACCAACTGCCGGAACAGGACGTGATCGAAGCGATTGATTTCGGCTACGAAGCGATCTGCGAACTCATCAAGGCTCAGGAGCAACTCCTCAAGGATCTGGGCATCACCCAGGTGAAGCCGGAGACCCCCGAACAGGACAGCACAGTTCCCGCCTATCTGGCAAAGCAGTGCACGAAAGCCATCAGCGCTGTCCTCAGCAAATTTGATCAGAGCAAGGAGGAACGGGATACAGCCCTTGAGAAAGTGAAGAGCGAGGTTTCAGAAGCCATCGCAGCCCTCAAGGACGACCATGCCGTCCGCCAGGCTCTGGCCAGCAGCTCGAAGTTGCTCGGCAACAGCTTCAAGGCGCTGACCAAGACCTTGATGCGTCAACAGATCCTCAAGGACGGCAAGCGCGTCGATGGACGCGGCCTCGACGAAGTGCGTCAGATCAGTGCCATGGCCGGAGTCCTGCCGCGCCGAGTGCACGGCTCAGGTCTGTTCCAGCGCGGACTGACCCAGGTGCTGTCCACCGCAACGCTGGGCACTCCCAGCGATGCCCAGGAGATGGACGACCTCCATCCCAACACCGAGAAGCTGTATCTGCACCATTACAACTTCCCTCCCTACTCCGTCGGTGAGACCCGGCCGATGCGCTCACCCGGTCGTCGTGAAATTGGCCACGGAGCTTTGGCCGAGCGGGCCATTCTTCCGGTTCTACCTGAGAAGGACACCTTCCCCTATGTGGTGCGAGTGGTGAGCGAAGTGCTCAGCTCCAATGGCTCCACCTCCATGGGTTCTGTTTGCGGCAGCACCCTGTCCCTGATGGACGCTGGTGTGCCTTTGAAGGCCCCTGTGAGTGGCGCTGCCATGGGTCTGATCAAGGAGGGCGATGAGGTGCGGATCCTCACCGACATCCAGGGAATCGAGGATTTCCTCGGCGACATGGACTTCAAGGTGGCCGGAAGCGAAAAGGGCATCACAGCCCTGCAGATGGACATGAAGATCACCGGCCTGCCAGTGAAGACGGTGGCCGAAGCCGTCAACCAGGCACGCCCGGCGCGACTCCACATCCTCGAGAAGATGCTCGAGGCGATCGACACTCCGCGGGACAACCTCTCTCCTCACGCCCCACGCCTGCTCAGCTTCAGGATTGATCCTGAGCTGATCGGCACCGTGATCGGTCCCGGCGGACGCACCATCAAGGGCATCACCGAACGCACGAACACCAAAATCGACATCGAGGACGGCGGCATCGTGACCATAGCGTCCCACGATGGTGCTGCAGCTGAGGAAGCCCAGAAGATCATCGAAGGCCTGACGCGCAAGGTCAACGAAGGCGAAGTGTTCTCCAGGTCGATCACCCGCATCATCCCCATTGGTGCCTTTGTGGAGATCCTTCCTGGCAAGGAAGGCATGATTCACATCTCCCAGCTGTCCGAAGCGCGGGTGGAAAAGGTCGAGGATGTCGTGAAGGTGGGCGACGAAGTCACCGTGCGGGTACGAGAAATCGACAACCGCGGACGCATCAACCTCACCCTGCGCGGTGTGCCCCAGGCCGGAGAAACCTCCGAGGTGGAGCCTCAGCCCACCCCGGTAGCACCGCTCAGCTGATCAGGTCTCAGACCTGAAAGCCGGGATCAATCTCGTCCATGGCCCGCGTCGCACGCTCTCCGAGCTCGGCGTGGGCTTTTCCATGGCTGGCGATCAGGCAGCCGGCCTGCCGAACATCGCCGGTGTTGTAAGTGAGGTCGGCCTGATCCGCATGGGTGAAGCGACCACCGGCCGCCAGCAGCACCGCTTCCGGAGCCGCCATGTCCCAATCCTTGGGAGCGCTCTTACCGGATAGGGAGACGTAAAGGTCGGTCTCGCCCCTGAGGATCGTGGCCACCTTGTAGCCAACGCTGCCCACTGCTTTGGAACCGCCGAGATTGAGGGCATCAATCAGCTTCACCAGACGGTCGTCGCGGTGGCTGCGGCTGGCCACCAGGATCAGATCCGAAACCGCGGTTCTGTCGCTGAAGCGAACCGGCGACCGCTCACCCTGGCGGTCTTCACACCATGCTCCTTCGCCGACGATACCGATCCAGAGTTCGTCGGCTTCCGGCAGCAGCACAACCCCAAGAACGGGGCGCCGCCCCCGCACCAGAGCCAGATGAACGGCGTATTCGCCTGTGCCCTGCAGGAAATCCTTGGTGCCGTCCAGGGGGTCGAGGATCCAGAGCCACTCTGCAGGCAGTGGTTGGCCTTCAGTGAGCTGCTCTTTAGCAGTCTCCTCACTCAATAGCGTCCAGTCAGCATCCGCAAAGGAACTGGACAGACCATCCAGCAACCACTTGTTCACGGCCAGGTCAGCCGCAGAAACCGGCCCCTCTCCGCCGTCATCAACACTCAAAGCTTTGGGAAAACCGTGAGGGGGCTGCTCACCGCGGGCATAGGCCCGCAAGATGTCGGCTGCTCCCCAGCTGAGGCGACGAAGTTCCGTCAGCAGAGCCTCCTGGTTGACGCCGGAGGGGAGAACGGCAGAGCTGGGCATCATGATCAATGCAGGCGCTCGCCATTGTGATGCAGCGGGATGAACCAAGCGGCGGCAGCCTCTATCTGGTGGGCACCCCCATTGGTCATCTGGGGGATCTATCCCCGCGAGCCCGCGATCTGCTCAGGAACGTCGATGTGATCGCCTGTGAGGACACGCGGCACAGCGGACAGCTGCTGAGCAACCTTGGCGCCAGCGCCCGCAAGGTGTCCTTTCATCAGCACAACACCCGCACACGCTTGCCCCAACTTCTGGATGTTCTAGCTGAAGGGCAAAGCCTCGCCTTGATCAGTGATGCAGGCCTGCCTGGCATCAGCGACCCCGGTGAAGAACTGGTGGCCGCTGCGCACCAGGCCGGCCATCCGGTGATCTGTATTCCAGGCCCCTGCGCAGCCACCACTGCTCTTGTAAGCAGTGGATTGCCAAGCGGACGCTTTTGCTTTGAAGGATTTCTGCCTGCCAAGGGGAAGGAGCGACGGGCCCGCCTCGAAGCCATCAGCAACGAAAGCCGAACCACCGTGCTGTACGAAGCACCACACCGACTGATCACGCTGCTCGAGGAACTTCAGCAACACTGCGGAGGGAGCCGTGCCCTTCAGGTGGCACGAGAACTGACCAAACGCCACGAAGAGCAGGTAGGGCCGACGGTGGAACAAGCCCTGCAGCACTTTCAGCATCATCCTCCCCAGGGGGAATGCACTGTTGTACTGGGGGGGGCACAACCGGCAGAGCCGGAGGAACCCGACGACAGTGACCTGCTCAAGCAACTACAGGCGTTGCAGGATGCCGGCGCAACCGCCAGTGACGCGGCACGGCAACTGGCCCAGGCCACAGGCCTGTCAAGACGACGGCTGTATTCCCTCCTGCACCAGGGCACGTCAAACTGAGCCTGTCGACGGTTGTGCTGTGTTGATTCGCCTGCGTCTTCTGCTGATCAGCCTGGGGAGTGGTCTGCTGCTGCTGCTGCTGCTCTGCCTTGGAGCGCAGAACCTTCAGGATCGCCAAGCGCTGCAGCTTGGGGGTCAGCGCTCCGTTCCTCTTCCCACCGGTTTTCTCGTGGGGATAGCCCTGGTGATTGGCGTGATCAGTGGCGGAACAAGCACCGCTGTCTTGCTTCCCGATCAACGCGATCGATTCGATTAGTGGTGTTCAGCTGGATCGCTCAGGCGTCAAGCGCGATCAGCGTTCCATCCAACACCAGCCGTGTGATGCCTCGGGCAAGCAGATAGCTACTGGTGCGCTGAAAGACAGCGGTATCGGGGACCTTGATCACCCGTTGGCTCCGACCGCACTGGCGTTTGGCCTCTCGAGGACTCGCAAACAGACAAAGCCCCTGGCGTGTCTGCTCGGCGTCATCCAAGAAGCCCAACTCTGGAAACTCCTTGAGGGGCCGGGCATCCAGCTCAACCACCTTGTCGACGAGCATGTAGGCGCTGTCAGGAAGCAAATCGACACTGAACGGTTGCGCCTGATTCAGCGGTCGATCACTGAGGTCGCCAACACCGACGAGGGGCACGAGCTCTGTGAAGGTCTCAGTGATGCCGATGTCGTCATCTTCGTTGAGCTCTTCTTCAGCGTCCTCGCCGAAATCATCAGCATCATCCAGGGCCAGACTGCTTTCATCACCTGTGAGGGAGTCATCCTCGAGCTCCTTCTGTGGGGATGCAACAGCAGGGGGCTCAGGTTCAGCCTGAATGACGGGGAATACCTGGGAAGAGGCCGTCGATCCCTTGAGGCGATTGGCTTTCAGCGCGGCATAAGCATCAGCTGGCAGCAGTGACTTCACCGTACGGCTGACGGTATTGGGGCTGCAGCCGAAGGCCTCAGCCAAAGCAGCTGTTGACTCGCCGGCCTTGTAGCGACCGACCAGATCCTGCTTTTCGCTGTTGCTGAGACGACGCGGCGCCATTGATGCCGACCAACAGCTCATCACCTTAGGAGGCACAAGGCATGGAAATCCAGCCCGCCTGAAGCAGCCTGCCAAAATGAGATCGCTTGCTCCCTTAGCTCAGCTGGATAGAGCAACTGCCTTCTAAGCAGTCGGTCGATGGTTCGAATCCATCAGGGGGCGTCAGGAAAAAACCAAACCACAGCAGGGGGCCGGTTCCTAAATCCGTGATCCTGAGGGAATCTCCTGCAGGGGAGGGCACCTCTTTCGGGCGGGTGCCCTGCTCAACCCTAATGGGGGAGAAAGCCCGCCGAATTAATCCCTCGGCTGGGGGAGTTGATTCCCAGCTGAAACGGAGATGGTGTGTTCACGGGTCGAGAGTCCCAGACATCACATGAATCAAATGAACCTCAAATTTGAAAAACTTCTGACTGCTGGTATTACTGCAGCACTTGGTGCAGCATTTATTGCTGCTAATCCTGGCATTGCATCAAGTCAAAACTGCAGGTCGGACGGTATTGGTGGTTATCAATGTTCCGGAGGCATGCGCATCAAAGATGATGGATTGGGCGGCTACAGGATTCGAAGTAACGACACGAGTACGCGCTGTAGAGCCAGGAGTGATGGGTTGGGTGGTGTCCGGACAACTTGCTATTGATCAGGGTTAATCGTTAGGAAGCCTGATGCCTGGTCTCAAAGGCTGAAAGCGATACGAGACCAGCCAGGGAAAAGCAAGGGGCGCTGATGCTGTCGCTATCCATCTCCCGACAAAACCTTATCCACCATCAAGATAGTCATGATCTCCATTGCCGTTATTGCAGCAGTGATTGGGACCACAGAACTGCTCTTCGAACTTCTAGATAACTACGAACGAAAACACTATGACAGGAACCACCGCAAAAGCCCATCTCTATGACCGACTGATGGAACCCCTCAGGGGCTGCAGAAGGCTAAACGTCTACAGACACAGCCTGATGAAGCGGGTGATGTCAATGCCCGATTTAGAGGCTCGAGAACGGCTGGACCACCTGGAACAGCTCCGACAGCCACACCATTGATAACCGCCCCTTCAGCGAGGCGGGGCCATGGTTCTCCACTAAACACTTGACTCATAATGGCTAAAAATAATGACATCCATCCAGCACTAATAATTTCCTGCTTTGTAATGCTCGGAATCACTATTAGCACTGCAGCGGCAATGGAAAAGTTCCCTTTCTCAACAAGCCTAGAAACTACAGAGCTCGAAGCAGAAGATTTAGTCTACCGAGGCTCATCATCAGGTTCACTACGTCCTGGAATTGAGGTTAAGTAGGAAACAGCGATTATCGCCATCCATCTTCCGACAAAACCTCATACCCTCCACCCCGCCAGAAAAGGCGGGGTTTATTTATATCCGGGGAGTCAGGGCTCAACCTCAGCACCCCATGCAGGGTCAGTGGCCAGGGAGAAGGAGGCAGCCGTAAGCCTCCCCTCCGCTGCGGCAAGAAAGACCCCTGGTGGTGTCAGTCCCAGGGGCTGAGCTCCTCTCGCCGACCTCAAGTTGATGCACTTGTGTGACCAGGCTGTGATCAGCGCTCCTGACGTTGATGACCAGGTGCAACTCAAGGGCTTATCCCACCCGGAGGAATCAGCTCCGACCAACGGTTCTCGCGAGAGCTTGCTCCATGCGCAAGTACAAGGGCAGCAGCTTTGAGGGGATCTGCTTAAGGAACTCCTTTTCGGCTTTGACCGTTGCCAATGCGTGGACCTGATGTCCCTTCTGATCCGTGTAGGTGAAGACCTCTAGCCCTTCAGGGGAAACCTCCGCACCAACCTTGTTCCCGTCCCTTAGAAGAAAACGCGCCACTTTCATTTAAAGCTCGGGGGGATTGTCAGATGTTTTTTGCCTGGCTGAAGCACTGTCGGGATACCGAGACTTGACCAGGGCAATACGTTCACAGCAGGTCTGAACCATCACGGCTCAACCTCAGCACCACAGGCAGGGTTAGTGGCTGACCAGCCCAACCGCAAAAGCTCTTTCCAGCGTTGCTCTGCAGCATCGCGGCGCAGGTATTCCCGCCGCTTAAGCAGGGCGGGCTGGCCGTTAGGCATCTCCCGGCCGTGATCGACGAACACCCGTGGATCGCGGATCCAAGCCTTCTCGTCACGGTGAAATCGGCAGATCAAGAACCCATCCCGGTCGATGAGCAAGCCATCCTGCATGGCAACCCATACAAGTACTTACGCACTAGCCAGGTAGTTTTTGATCTGGCAACGGGGCTAGTGGTCCCAGCGACGCCTTAGTTGCGGGATCACCAGAAAATCCATCACCGCAAAGCTGATGAGGCAGGGCAAAAACCCCTTCTCCACGACACCGCATACCAGCCGCCGTGGATCCAACACGCAGACCACCAACTGAGCAAGCCAGAAGATCGCCACCTTTACGGCAAAGGAAGTCAGGGCGAAACGCCTTTCCGCTGTACTGAGACGAAACACAGCCAGCAGTCAGCACGCCGGTCCCACAATCGACCGATTCGCCCCAGAAGGCAATGAGCACGACAGCTGATTGCCGGGTGATCCACGGCTGCCGAGAGTGTGTGCATCGAGATCGGAGGAGCCCATGACCGCCGACACTCCACCTGAGCAAATCGCAGAAGCAGCCTGACTTTTCTGGCCCCTGCTCCAACTTTTCAACCCAACCGTGAGCGCCTCGTCTTTGACGACACTGATGTGCGTCTGATCAGTCGACACTCCTCTGCATCGTTCGTCTAAGTGCCCCGTAGGAGTCACGCTTCACACCTGGTCCAAATGGCCCCAGGGTTGCCTTAAGCCAGATGCTTCGACCTACCTCTTTCAGTCCCATTGCCAAGGAGATCCCCAAAGGCAACACGTACTGACTAGGTCGACTGCAATGCATAAACGAGCCAGTTAGGCCGTCTCTCCATCGGGAGGGGCGGCCTTTCTCTTTGGGGCGGATTTAGGCATTAAGCCTTAGCCATCGGCCAGAGAAAAATCAGCTGACTCACACGACAGATCGAGGCTGAATGAAAGGACTCCACGCGAAGGTCGCCTACTTCAGCGGCGCCGTCGCAATTGCAGTCCATGTCATGACTTTCGTTTCTAAAGCAACGGCTTAAGAGCTTTACTTCAGCCAGGCGCGATCGTTAAGCCAACCAAGGTTTTATTACGAGTAGAACATCCTGTCTCGAGCTACTGAACCAAGACCCGCCTTGCCGCCTACTTATTGGGTTAGCGGGATAAAGAACATGAGAGCCACCAAACTCACCACAGCTCCACATGGCTTCGAGTACTACAGGGTCTGCGACCAAGAAGGCGTCTGCCGCGTCGTCAGAGGAATGTGGGCTGCACAGCACCTCGTTGAGAGCACTCCCGGATTGAGTGCGACTAAAACACGGCTTTACCCAGCTGAGTGGAGTTAGTGCCCTCATCCGCCAGGGACTGCTCCAGCCGATCAACGTCCTTCTCCAGGTCTTCGACCCGCTGCTGCAATTGTTGCTCACGGGCGTGCTCGGCCTCATCCATCTGCTGACGGCCGCCGTTCATCATCTCGGTGCAGGTCAGAGCCCGGGGCCTGCTCGGCTTCGCTTGGGCGGGTTCTGCGGGGTTAGTCATCAGACCCTTTACCAGCGGTCAAGCGTCCAGCGACGAAGCCAACCCCGCCAGCGATGACAGCAGCCTGCATCTGCCACATCAGACGTCGATGGCGCCATGCCGTCCTGTTGAGCCATATCCCAGTCCCTATCGCAAGGATCAGCAGGACGATCAGGCCAGCCTGCCCAAGGCTTGTCTTGGCTTTCGAAACAGCTGGCTTGCTCGGTTCAGCCATCAGCTCGCCACTGGGAAGCTCGCCACCAGCAGATCATCCAACTGAACTTTGAGCACGAACTGGTGGATTCCGATCACGGTCAGCCCCCGGCGCACCCCCTCAGCAGCATCCCGGCCGATGGCATCGCGATCGAGCAGGGACAGCTCCGGGTTGCTCAGGTGGCCGAAATGCACTTCCAACTCATCCATGACCGCATCCATCGCGTCGATCATTGGCTCAGTTGAAAGCATGGGCGCCCCGCTGCAGGCTTCCAGTTTTGGCATGGAAGGCCCCCTACGCAATGGATAGACCGACTTCTTTCCAGGCAGTGCCTCACACCGAACATCCCAGCCAGACGCGGCCAAGGCAGCTGCTCTCACTGGATTTAGAGCTGCTTGCTCAACCGTCGCCAATCCAGCTCTAGATCTGGCTCTAACAACCCAACCAGCACCACTTAAAACTCAGTCATTGCGATGGATTTGGGCGAAGCAATCCAACGCCTTCTAAGCAGTCGGTCGATGGTTCGAATCCATCAGGGGGCGTCAGTTAAACCAAGAGATCTCGGGCTTTCCGGGGTCCGTTTTTTCATGCGCTCAGGCATTTGCACTCACCTTGCACTGAGTGATCGGGGGTCAACGACGGGCGACTTCAAGGCTGCTGGGTGTCCGTTGGTGAGGGCGTGAAAGATGAACCAACGGGAGGCCAATGGATTGGCATTGGTCAGGACGATGTTGCAGGCCGCGGGGCGTGATCTGGAGACGCCGTGGCTGCTGTGGACGAAGGCCTGTGAGGGGTTAATGGCGACCTGGCCGACATTGCCCCGTCATCCGCGAGATGTGGAACGCATTGCTGACGATTGCGAGAACAACTCATTGGATGCGGTGAGGTATGGGGTGCAGTGGTGGCGAGCCAAGTGGAAGGTGGGCAAGGGCCCGAGGGTGTGGTGAAAATTGTGGCCTGGCCTGAAATCTCTGCTCACGATGAGAGCAGTCAGCCATTCGGAATAGACCACATGAAAGCCCCTATCGAAGATTTCAAGCGCGGCTATTGGAAGTCCTCCCTGCTCGTTTTTGAAGTGATCTTGATGGCAATGCCCATAAGCGTTGTCAGGGCCGAGCAAAAAGGGTGGCAAGAAGTCAGAGATGACTTCTTAGAGGGAGACCCAGAACTTCTGCAACTTCACTGTGATCGGGGTGACGAGGCCAATAAAAAAATCAATATCAGCATTCAATGATGAATGGGTAAAAAACATCCAAATACTGCGATTCGAAGCAGGTGTCGCAACACGTCGACCTGATAGTTCAAATCTTTTTTTCAGCGGATTATCAATGGCTATGAAATCTCGTTGCCTTGGTGTGTGGTGATTTAGCTGCAGAAGGGCGACACGGTGCGATTAGCGCAGATCAGGCGCAGGCTGAATTTGGGCTGGCGTCATGTGATGACGACAGGTCTGGATTGGAGATTGACGGAGTGGTGATGTCGCTATCTATCTCCCTATAAAACCTCACACACACTCCACCCCGTCAGCAATGGCGGGGTTTATTTATTCCGGGGAGTTAGGGCTCAACCTCTGCACCCCATGCAAGGTCATTAGCTGACCAGCCCAACCGCAAAAGCTCTTTCCGGCGTTGCTCAGCAGCATCGCGGCGCAGGAGACAAGCCCCTTCCTTCTGCCACATCAGTGCTCAAAGCTTGCGCCGCTTCTTCAGGTGCTGCTCCTGCCTATTGGTCTCAGCCATAGAGCCCACAACGTCTACGGCTGTTCACCAAAACACTGAAAGAGCTTCGGGAGCAGTGCGCGCTGGAGGAGCTGGAGGCGTAACCCTGTTGTCTGTCCGGAGGGGTGCAAACAGCAGCATATTTCCGCCAAGCAGCCCCGCAGTGACGACGATTGCGGCAAGAACTTCCAAAGATTCGCTCGGTTTGTTTTGCATGGCTCGTCCATGCAATCTGTCGAGCTGAACCTCAGGTGGTTGTCAGTTTTTCAACAACCCAGCAACTCATTGATCAGCTTCCTGGCTTCATCCCGCTTCTGGAGCCCAGCAAATCTCCTTCTGCCAAGTGGGTGCCCAGAGCTTGCACCGCTTCTTGAGGTGTTGGCGGTGAATGCCTTCCCTCAACTGGTTGATTGATGAGGGCCGTCGCTATATACCGATTAACTGCTTTCAAATACTGATGAGCTGGCGTCTGAATGGTCTTGCTCCGTGGAAACCGGTCCGCGCTGTCGTCTTCGCAGATAAGAAGGTCTTCTTCTGGATCAAGGGAAAGCTCGGTCTCTCTGAGTACCAGATGGCTGCATTGGTCTGGCTGAAAGGTCTGGTAATCGGCGTGCTGTTGGGGGCCTGGTTGTTCTGACCAAACCGCGAAGAAATCGATCAGTTCAGGAAAAAGACACACGTTTAGCCGATCAAGCCCAGGGTTACGACGTCATTGCCCCAGGAACGACATGGTCAATTGACCGGTGGTTTCACCTGAGAGGAATCTCCGGAACGACTAACCAATGGACTCTTCTACCGATGGGATAGGAGCCGTTGAATAGCGACCGTCAGCCCCCCCCTTCAAGGAGGAGCGAATAGGTCACCAGAGGAGGGCATGGGGAGCCTCCTTTTTCGTGGGTTCCTGACCTCAGTACTCTTTTGGTCGTCATGGCAACCACTAATAGGTATTTCTTACGTCAATGTGTAATCGCTCCCTTTTGGCGAGGGGGTGATGCGTCGTGAAGGGAGAGGGTGGGACCTCTCCTTTTTTTTGGCAGTTCGCAGACGAAGCCCACAGTCGCCCATACCTCTTAAGGAAGGCCGTTGTGTTGTCTGAAAATGACTTGGGGAGCCGAATCTGACTGACGCTTTCATCGCGGAAGCAGCAACAACCCACGTATTGCCTTCCAGAAAAAAAACGCGATCCTTTAAGGAGTCATTAGTCGCTGCGTGATGTTCATCACTGTTTTTGGCCAGAAAGGTGGTGTTGCCAAAACGTGTAGCAGCGTTCACATAGCAGCAACCTGGAGCCATCAACAAAAACGGGTAGTCCTGGTTGATGCCGACCGCAATAGATCGGCCACTGCTTATGGCGCAAGAGGACTTTTGCCCTGCCCAGTCGTGCCAATTGAAGCAGCAGCCAAAGCCACTCGATTGGCAGAGATTATTGTCACAGATGGACAAGCAAGCAGCAACGAAGAAGAAATGAAAAATTTAGTAGAGGGAGCCGATTTCATTCTGCTGCCCACTACTACGCAGAGCAGATCAATCGAATTAACTGTTGAAATGTCACAGATGCTGAGGCAATACAAGATCCCCTACGCTGCACTACTTGTGAAAGTTGATTCACGCAAGGAAGCTGCAGCAGAAAAAGCCAAAGAATTGCTTCAAGGATTCGACATAAAGGTTCTAGATGCACAAATTCCATTGCTTAGCGCATTTGAACAAGCAGAAACAGAAGGAGTCACCGTTGACCAAGCAATTGACAAGCGTGGGCGAGCAAATCCACGAAGAATGATTGGTTGGGCGGCATACTGCACAGCTTGCAGGGAAATTGAAGATCTATTCGAAGAGCACCGAAAGCTGAATCAAATGCAGTCACCGATTGGATGGGACTTCACACCCATTGAACAACGTATAGCCGCTTAAACATGGCTGCAAATTGACTGCAAAACCGACTTACCACCGGGCCAGTGACGCCTTAGGGAAACACTATCAGCATGCCACTGGCATGAACCCTGAAGGGTCTTCTTGAATTCATCAACGTCGAGCATTCGCGGCGAAGCTTTTGTTAGCAGCACATCGATAGCATCTTCTTAAGGTGATCTTCCACAGCATCCCTCCAGGGGGAGTCAATTCTGTGTCACTTGATGCAAGTCGCATTATTCAGAGTTTTTAACTTGATAGCCACACCTATTAAATAGCTATGGCCTTTGACGAACTCGACCGGACGACGCGATACATCCGGGATGCCAAGTCTCGTGCCCTCGAAGTGCTCAATGAAACCTGTCCAAAACTCACGGCTCTTGAAAAGGCGATGTGGGTGAAGTTGAAGCGGGGTGAAAGCCCTTGCAAGCAGAGCAATGGCTAATAGTGCGGGCGCTTCAACCCAATTTTTTTTGGGCGGGGGATAAGGCTGCTTCAAAAGCATGTCCATGTTCAGCAGCACATGCGACAGCATTTGGTTGACCTGGATGGGCTGCGGGTGAAGCTGGAGTACATCTGCCAATGGCGAGCCGACATTGTCTTCCTGAGGAGCTGCCCCCTCCTATGCACTTAAGGGTGTGATGGGTGCTGCTGAGCTGGTTGGCAAGTGGCTGACAAAGCTTCCCCAGGCAAGAACCTGCTCTTAACCCACATGGGGTTAACGATCTGAGATTCTCTGAGCATGACAAGTACACAGCGAAAGCAAGCTCCCAAATGGTTGGGTTGGGAGTCAGCTCAACGGAAGCGTTACCTCCGTTCTGTTGAGCAGGATCTGGCCACAGAGCTGGGGCCTGATTGGCGCGACAAGATCGCAGATAGCACTGAGAGTTAATTCGTCGGCCACCAGTAGAGAGCTTCGCGGCCTTCGTCAAACAGAAAGAACAGCTCACCGTGATCGACATTTGTGAGCAGTTGGGAGTTCTCCCACTTATGGGTCGGCAGGCATCTCGTTAGTTGCCAGCGATACCAATGGACTGACTCTCAGCAGATTTTCCGGATACCGAAAACTGCCTGAAAAGTCGCTGCAAATTCCGTCGCTCCCCCCAACGAACTAGGGGCTCATAGCGAGCAACTCTCTGAGGCGACCTCGTCGCACCGGGATCGTGCAAGCGCCCCCCCCTTGACCAGCACCCGCCCAAGGCCAACAGACAGAGGCCAACAGAACGACGCAAGTGTCGATAGCGTCATCCCACGCGGTTGGGCCGGAACGCCACCACGCGAGATCTGAATAACGACCAACGACAAATGAGCCGAAGAGGAATTCACCCCCTGTTGATGGGGCTCGACAAACCTGCGCAGCAGGACGAGAAGAGCAGCACCAACACACCTAATCGCGAAACAGCAGAGACATCCGGCCTGGAATCGGCTCAACGCAAGAGATTTCTGCGATCAGAGGAAGAGGCGGCGGACCAGCAGGGCTGATGGCCTGGACGAGTCAGCAGCTGTCCACTTTTGTTGTCACAGTGCCAGTAGCTTTGCCAGCTTGAAGTTGTGAGGAGGATCGCCTCACGGGAGTGGAAACAAGGTGACACTCCTGAACGCGTTCCGTGGCCCCTGCCTTTGGCGGGGGCTTCTCATTGGAATGTGGTCCTGAATGGAGGATCTAGCTAGGGGTTGAGTACGAGCAGCCGATCTAGATGAACGCTGGATTTCCAGAAGTGACAGAGCAGGACCCTTCGCTGCCTGAGCAGCCAGGGAAGCGACAGGAACGGCTCGCCAAGTTCGTGATGGAGTTGTGGGCGCAGCATCGCCACGTTGCAGAAACTCGCCGCCACATCAATAAGAGGCTGGCCGACGAGACGGAACTCCTCAACTAATCGACCATCAGGCTGAGGGAGCAGACACGAACCAGCAGAGCGTCGGATGTCAGCCGATCAAAAGGTTCATCTGCGCATGAGCCGGGGTGTGACAACCCGGCTTTTTTGTGCCGATCGGACTGGGGGTGAAAACCAACGCCACAACGTCGTTGCCGCTCATTTGGTCGCTGCCATCGCCTCATTCGAACGGCACCTAAACCATGACCGGGGTGATGGTGACTTTGGAGCTTCGAGCTCTCCATCCAATGGTTCCTCCAATAACCATTGGGCGCTGAGTGTCAGCTGACTCTTCTTCTCAACCGGAGGAGTCAGAACAGCGTCCTAAACGCCGACACAGCAATGCACAGCCTGACTCCTCTTATGAAGGGGAGGAGTCAGATCAGCGCAATCTCACTTCGCAACCTTGCCGTTGCTCATTTGAACCGCGTCTCCGCGTCATCTGAAGCCAACGCCCCCTTGCTTCAACCCAAGCTGCTAAAGGAAGTTCCCGCCGCAGGAAACCTCCATCCAATGGCCTAACCCTTGCCATTGGGCGCCGAAGCAAAAGCTGACTCCTCTTCTGAACGGGGGGAGTCAGGTTGGCGTTATGGCACTTTTTAGTGAGCACTGTGTAGTGAGCACTTGCGCCAGGTTCAATCCTCTGGATCGTGCAGCTGTTCCCATCGGCCGAGGATGGGCTCCAACAAAGGCTCTGGATAGCCCTGGTCGTTAAGACGCCAGAACTCATCGTTGAACCTGTAGCCGTGGATCGCCGCCATGACGGGTTCATGCAGAGGGTCACCTCCCATTGGCTGACGCAGGCCCTCATGCCATGAATGCAGATTGTTGGTCGTGTCCATGCCGCCATTCTGACGCCGTAGAAGAGCTCCATCTCACTGGTGGTGAACACCGTCGCCAGCCTGTTCAACATCTTGTTCAACGCCTCAATGGCGTTGCGCTGCATCCACTCGACGCCCAATTAGGCGTTAATGCTTGGTACGTATGAGCACAAAAAAACCTAGGCTGGTCCTAGGTCTGTTCAGCGCTTCGTTGTGAAGCTGGCCTGATCTGTTGGGGGCCGCCGCCAAGCTCGCCCCCTCCCAACCTCAGGCTTTAGAAGGCTTGCTGGTTAAAGCTGCGGACATGGCAGTGGCTAGGAGCATGCAGCCTGCAACAGCGAGGAATCCCATCGGTTTGAGGTGACTAAGAGGATCATTCCCGTTCCCCGTCCCTACCGCCTGTCGCGGTTGCAACAGAACTGAAAGAAAGTCCTGCCTCCCCGACGACGCCTCTCATTAGTGAGCGGCGCGATCACCTTCTTCAAGGATCGAAAGCGACACATTGCTGTGGGGTTGACGAAGCTGGAGCATCTCTTGATATTCGGGCGCCTCATAGGCAGCTTTCGCTGCGGCCAGTGATTCGAACTCGATGATCACGGTCAGATGTCCTGCATTGCCTTCGCGAACATCCGTCTGGAGATCTCTGCAGAGAAATCGCGCTCCGCAATTAGCCAGATAGGGCTCGGCAGCTGAGATGTACGCCCCCATTCCTTCAGGGTTGGTGATTGCGCCAGAAACGCTCCAGTAGCCCTTGGCCATTTCGCTCAACAAGAGATGTCCGAAGCATTGCATGACTAAGGTCCGGCATCCCAGTGCTGCGCCACGGCGTCAACATCGATGCGAGCTTGCTTACCCAGCTTCATGAAGGCAAGTCTCTCTCGCTGAACTTTTATACATTGATCAGTGTTAATTCGAGAAATCGCATAGCTTTGCTTTGGTCTATCGGGATCCATAGGGGAGCTGCCATCACAGCTCCTTTTAGTAATCATGACTGACTCAAAAAACAACCGCAATCAATTACAAGTTGAGCAGGCAATAGTCCGACCTGCTCCAGCAGTATGGGGATTAAAACTATTAAAAGCACTGAAGCTAGAAAAGCTTTTAAAACTGGGTAGTCGATGAGTTAAATGAAGATTTAACGGCAACAGCACTTGCCCACTCCAGGGTTTCCTCTGCGGTCGTGACGGCGTGTTTGCAGAGTGCGAAGCGACGAAGGCCTGAAAACGTTGCATTCACTACCCCAAGACGAGAGCCACCAAGGCCATGACACAAGAGCATCTTAATCAAGTGCGATGCCCCCAGCAGATCTGAATGTGCAGACACCACGAGGCTCATCCATCAAAAAACTGAAGCAGGCCAATTCCTGGTGTGCGATGCCGAAAATCAGTGCCACTTGACGCACAGCCTTTACCTGGCGGTGGAGAAACTCAAGGGGATGGAATGTGGATATGTCTTCCCCTACGCAACCAACTACCGCAAAAGCTGCACCTGACGCGAAGAAGCTCGTGGAGACCACTACCGCACCAGCGACAAAACAAGAGCTGGTCGATCTTGAATCGACAAATCAACGGTTTCGAGTCCGAAGCAAGACAGCGCAAGATGACTTGTCAGCAGGTCATCTTGCGTCAAGCGTGAAGCACGGTTACATGAGAACCATTCAGCAACTTGGCGCGATGCCGGAGCTTCTCAAGCGTCAAATTGACCGCCTGGAAACCGCCATTGACCTTTCGACAGACTGGCTGGAAATTCAATATCTGATGGTTGAGCTCGACCAACTCAAAGCGTTGTATGACGACACGGCATCAGAGGCGGCATGAGCGGCGGCTCTTGACGTAAGCAACCGGCCTGAAGATCTGTAGAGATCAGCAACACATCAAGCCAATGCGCACAGATGGCTTGAGCAATCTCTGTCAGGTTGAGGGTCGGGATGATGAGCCAAAACATGAACGACGAGCAGCAGAGCGAACTGGAACGCCTAAACCGTGTGCTTGCGGTGGCCAAGAAGAACGGGAACCAGCTCTTCATCCAGAACATCGAACGTGAGATCGCAGCCATTCAGCGTGGCGATTGCTCGCCCCTCATCGAGGAGTACCTCACAGAATCAGAACAGGCCTCGATACAACGCTGAGAGGCCTGGTAGATCAACAGGTCGAGCCCAGTGATGTGTCGAAGTCCAGACCGAGGTCTGTCGACAGCTTGTGCTCCATTGACGCTTTCCTAACGTTTAGATCATTCAGCCCTGTAGGCCCACTCAAGGCAGCCACGTGCTCCGCGCATGCTGCCTGGAACGCCAATCGATGACTGACCACACCCTGGACATCTCAGCTGCATTGCGCGAAGCCCACCTGCAGCACCTCGAAGCCTCTCTCGCCGTCAAAGCTGCAACAAAACCAGGCAGCAAGAACGCAACGACAAGCAAACCAGGATTAAACAAAAACAAGGGAAATGCCTTAAGCGACTGATCGCTCTTCAACACCCAGTCCCTTGATCAATCAACCCTCGCCATGGCAAATCAAGCTTGCTTGGGGTCTCGAGACAGAGCTGAAGGCGTCCCCGCCCACACTGAAAAACCTAGGGAACGCCTGCTTAGGCATGCCACCCCAACAATCGATGACCCACCCCATCAAGGCAATGCGCCTTAATGCCGATGACTTTGTGCCCTCAAAGCACAAAACTGAGTGCATCGAGATCGGAGGCGTTCATGAAAGACGACGGTCCAACCGAGCAGTTTTCAGAAGCAGACTGACTTTCTGGCCCCTGCTCCAACAGTCTCACCCATGACCTGGGTTGGTCCTTTGGTAGGCGCGCAATGGTCCGCCACGCCAATCGACGCTCCACTTGCACCGCCTTAGGTGCCCTCGGAGAAAACGACCCAACACCTAGAGCACATGGCCCCAGGGCGCCTCGAGCCAGAAGCTTCGACCCTCTCTCTTTTCTGAAGTGATGGGTTGAACCATGCACAAACGAGCGAGCCAGGCCGTCTTTCCATCGGGAAGGGCGGCCTTCCTCTTTGGCCCTATCTCCCCACCCGGCACGCTCATACAAGTCAAAAATACAACCAAGCAGTCGGACGTCCCAGCCCTTTAAAGTCACTGCAACAGATACAGATACATGAAAGAACAGTCAAACCCAGGAGCTAAATCTACAGTCAATTCTTTGCAGTCAAGTCGCAAAAAACCGTAAATATCTTCGTTAGCGGAGGCAGCTTTTCTGACCCATTCTACAATTTTGAAGGCAAAAGAGAGGGCAATCGAGACATTTAAATTGAACCCAAATAAAAAATATTGCTTCAGAAGAGTGAACAACCCGTCATCCCACTCTTTTTATATCAGCGACCAGGGCTTTAAGCAGCCAGCCTCGAACAAGATCAAGCTCAAAGGTGACGGAAGATTTGACAACGGAATCACCGGAAAAGAGGATTTCACACTGTCCTTCGAGAAAAAGCATCGCCAAAAATTCGCATCATCTGGAAAATTATTTTTCTACTGCACCAGTCACTCTTCAATGATAGGCCAGTTTCAATTCAAGAAAAATCGCAGGGGCGCCTTAAATCGCACTCCCGAACTAAATCTTGGCAAATCCGACAGCACCTTCCACGCAGATATCATCAAAAGTATTCCATCAACATTGCAGACAGGAACACATCCCGTCGAGTTGCATGACTCATGGGGCCATCAGAATACATTCGCGATCCAAATACTGAGCACAACTTCAAACAATGAGTTTGGAAAATTCATTTCACAACAACAAGAGATTTTTAGAGCACATTCTTGTTTCGATTACCAAACCAGCACGCAGGGTTTGATAACAACGGCCCATAGACATGAATGAATCATATTCTCATGCTTGATACATCAAGTCTCCGTATCTTCAACATCCGCCCCCGAGCCAACACCCTCAGCGACAGGGTCCTGCCCTGGACGCCACCCACTTCTCCAGATCTCTCGTGTCTTGATGTTTAGGTCTTCGCGAGTCAGCCCCCAAAGCGTGAGGCATTTCTGCAGGTCATCGCGGATGTCATCCGCTCCAGGAAATTCCGCATACCGTGAAAATAATGAAGCGATTGTCGTCAGCTGCTGAGGGCCTGGCTCGCCATCGTGACCCAACACAGCATCGATTTGGTCACGATCAATGGCGTAGAGCGGATGCGTCTGTTGGGTGTCGTCAGTCATGCAACGATCATGCCCGAGCAGAGCGATCAAAGCAGCACATCAGATCGAAGTACTGACGACACCTAACAGCACCCGACAGCCTGAGGACGACGTCAGTCGAGCTCCCAGCACTCGGAACCGCGGCTGGTGAGCAGGCAAACGACATGCTTCTCCTCGCTGATCAATCTATACGTGTGCCCATCAGCATCACTACGGGCACGTGCATGCCAAAACGCATTGTCTTTGGAGGAATGCTCCGCACGATTCGACCAACCATCCACTGTCAACTCCTGAACCGCAAACATGACATCCATTCGAACTTCACAAAGCTTCGAGGGCCATGCCGATCATGAGCAGGATCAACAGAAACTCGTTGGGATCGCTTGATCAGCTGTTGTAATCAGCGCAAAGCAGAGATTTTGTCAACGCTTGAGCCAAGCTCTTCGATGGAGAGCCGTTCAGTAGCAGCATCATTATGAAGGCGAAAAAGAAAACCATTGACCCACGCCGTCTCTTTGTTGTTCACCTCATGGCCACGATCAACAAAACCGGGCTGTTGATGGAAAAGATGAAGAAGAATGGTCAGAACATCTTGCGGAGAGAGATTTTCGGGATCAATCGATGGCAATTGATCTCTGACATCCAGATAGGACATTGATCCTGTGGTCGCGACATCAAATGGCACTGTCAACTTGAATTCGAAGTCTGACCATCCAAACAAAAAGCCCCGCCGAGGCGGGGCGTCATTCCTTGAATGAAACAAGGATCAAAGCCAATTGGCACGCATCGCTTCGTAAGAAACCCCTCTGTATTTCAACTGGGTTGAGAAGGCTTTCTCTTTAGCCAGCTTGACCGGAGAGAGATGAGCGGAGGTGTAATCACTTGATTCAGATCCGCGGGCCACTGCCTTTTTGGAGTAGTTGCGGAGCTGCGCGCGTAGCTCGCGCTCTTTCAGGAGCTGAAGAGCATTCATGGTGTTCCTCGTAGAAAGCTCAGGCCCCGTTCCATGCCCTGAGTCGAACTGCGCTTCGCCGTGCAGCGAAGTGAACGTTTGTAGCAGTAGCTACAAATAAATATTAGGCCATGGAGGCTCTTTTCTGCTGTTCACCCTGTTACAGCTCTGGGCGATCAAATCAACTTCAAATGCAACGACTGCCCCAACAACAGAGAATTGTGATCGTCTTCGTTGGTCGTTCTTAATTCGAGGTTGAAAAACAAAGCCGATCGCTCATGAATAAAGGGTCCGGCATGCCAAGTTCCCGGATGAAGCTTGAATGCTTCACCAGGTTGGAACTTGATCAGGGCAATGGAGGTCGCAGAAGGCGGACAGCCAGGATCCGTTGAGGGGGCCATCGCCAGCCACCAGGGTTGTGCATCTGCAGACCCCAAACACTGACTCACGCGATGATGTCGCGTCATCGCCTTGAGAAAAGGCGGACGGCGGCGGATCCGCATCACATAAAAACGCGGCCGACCTACGGGATCGAAATACAGGTCAGCATCTGCTGAGCCAAACAATGCTGGATCGTCCTGAGGACACAAGAGAGTTCCACATCGTTCCAAGCAGGACGTATGCGATGGGATCGGCGTCAGGCTCGGGATTTCATCGTGATCCATCCCGTCAGGATATGAAAACCAGGTCCTTCCCCAGTGCCAGAAAGGGTGTCTTGAGTCACTGAAGCCAACAAAGGAACTCCCTATCACCTGAGAAAGGTGAACTGATCATGCTGACCACATCAACACGATTAAAACTTCAAGACATCTGCAGTCGATTGGCCCAGGGACAATTCGTGTCTCTCCAGGAACGTGTTTACCTTCAAAAATTTGCCGAGCGCGATCGCAGCGTGAGCACATGGGTGAACAGAGCGCAACGTTTTCAACGGGAAGGTGCACAACACGGGCTCGACGGTTTGATCGCCGACCTCGACCTGGGGCAACGCCATCCAGAAGATCCCGAGCACCCAGAAGATGATCTCGGAGACTGGTTCAGCAATGCTTCCCCTTGGCTGCGTCGCGACTGACGACCATCAACAGGAATCGTCCAGCGAGCCGAAATGATGGATAGCAACCTCCTGCAGAGTCTTCAACGATTGAAGAGCAGCAAGTCGTTGCTTGGCCTGAGCAAGCATCGGCTTGCCATGGGGAACGCAAGATTCGATCAGGGATGCTGCCTCTGATGCTTCAGCTTTAACCCAGCCTGTGCATCGCTCGAGTCGGGTCGTGAGATCGCCATCGCGCAAAGCACCGGAGTAGTTCGGCCCTGCGAAAACCTCGAGAAGTGTCGCCAGTGCGTCCCTGGCCTGCTCACGGTTCACCGTCATGGGGCTTGTGGAATACAGGCCCAGACTGACAGGGCAGACACAAAAAAGCCGCCTCGAACGGGCGGCCGGGTGATGGGGATATCCACAGCTTAGCTGAACGGCCTAGTAATTGCAGGCCATTTAAAGAATCGGCGACAACAAAATTCTACAGACTTTTCCACCAACCTGTGGATAAATCCCCCAAGAGGTGGCGCGCCGTGAGGTTGATCCCACTAGGTGTGGTGGATCAGCTGCACAAACTTAACGAGAAGCACTACACTTATGGAAACGCCAGGTGATGGGGATTACTTGGTCTATTCCTCCGTTCAACGGAGGTTTTTTTATGGCTTGTTCAACGACAAACCAACACAGTGTTAACGGCCTTCAAGTCCAAGGAGCTTGTCCTGGCCAGCATGCAGGGCGTTGAGATGATCACCGTGTTTGGCGATCTGAGCTCAATGAGCCGACTACCGCTTCAGCACTGAAGCAATCCAGTGACATCCTGAGACAACTCCACCAGAAAGGAGTCAGATCAATCCATCTACACCCCATAGGCTCCATCCAGCCAGTACAACATTCAGGCAAAATGCGGGCACTCATCGGATTGCTGCTGCTGTCGATTGCCCTAAGTGTTCTCTCGTCTGCCTCCCGCGCTGAGGAGCTCGGTCGTTGTGAACCCACCAAGGCGGTGAAGATCATCGATGGTGCGCTCGGAGAAGGAAAAACACTCCAACAAACCATAGAGATGATGATCAAAGCAAAAGTGTTTGACGGATCAAAGGCGTGCATCACATTCATCCGTGAAACCTCCATCACCATGCGCGATGCATATCCAAGCGCATTCAAATCACTCTGGATGAACTAAGAAGCAGTCAGGCACCAGGCCAATACTTGAGATGAATGGACTAAATCAGGCATTAAGCGCACCACCATCAGAAGCGGTGAACTCAAATTCATCAAACATGCTGATCACACAGAGTATTAATTATACCATCAGAGTCAGCACCAATATCAACAATCTTGAGTATTTTCATCCTCTCCAAATTTCTCCAGTCTTGGGAAGGTTGCTGATTCAATGAATCCTGAAAGTCAATTCCAGACGGTGTCGATTCAGTGGAAAACCAGGCACTGAGGCAACGATGCACGCCCAAACCCGACATCATCAGCACAAGTACATGCCTAAGGATGCAAAGCCCTAGACGGATCAACGACCCCGCCAACAGCCTCGCCGTTCTGGTCGCCGTCGTTCTCAGCACATTGTTGTTAATGGGGCAGGCCCTGTTCATCGTTCCGGCCGGCAAAGTTGCCGTGGTCACCACCTTGGGCAAGGTGAGCGGAGGATCGCGTCTGCCTGGTCTCAATCTCAAGGTCCCGTTTGTTCAAGCGGTGTACCCCTTTGATGTGCGCACCCAGGTCAAACCAGAAGAATTCGCCACCCTCACTAAGGACCTCCAAGTCATTGAGGCCACCGCGACCGTGAAATACGCCGTTCGTCCCAATGAAGCCGGACGGATTTACCGGACAATCGCCGGTAACGACCGTGAGATCTACCCCCGCATCATCCAGCCGTCATTGCTGAAAGCACTGAAGTCAGTGTTCTCCCAATACGAGCTCGTCACCATTGCCACCGAATGGAACGACATCTCCGCATTGGTAGAGAGAACTGTGGCGGAAGAGCTCGACAAATTTGATTACGTGGAAGTCCGCGGTCTGGACCTCACAGGCCTGCAGATCGCCGAGGAATATCGCGCCGCCATTGAGCAGAAGCAGATTGCAGAGCAGCAACTGCTCCGCGCCCAGACCGAAGTCAAGATCGCTGAACAGGAAGCCCTCCGTTACGACACGCTCAATCGCAGCCTTGACGACCAAGTGCTCTACAAACTGTTCCTCGACAAATGGGATGGGCAAACGGAAGTGGTACCGGCACTTCCGGGCAGCAACGGCAGCACGCCTCCAGTAATTGTGGGGCGTCGCAGCTGATGGAACGACAGCCGTGGTGGTTGATCAACAATCGCTTCTCGAAGAGGAAGATCGTCTTGACGCACTGCTCCGCAGTTACGACGGCGAAGCACGGCTGAACGAATCCTTCATCGTTCTGACCATTGGCGCCAGCCTGATCGCCAGCTTGGGGGTGCTTGCCAACAACGCCGCTGTGGTCATCGGGGCCATGGTCGTTGCCCCCTGGATCCTGCCGCTGCGAGTGGCGGTGTTTGCTGTTCTGATCGGGCAAGCCAGGCTGCTGTCCCGATCCCTGATCACCCTTGCAGCTGGTGCAGGTATCACCCTGCTCCTGTCGATGGGATTGGGCCTCATCGCACGAAGCCAAGGGTTGCTTTTAGCGGAGGCCCTGCCTGAACAGGTCACAGCTCGACTGGAACCCAATATTCTCGATTTGGGGATCGCGCTGGCAGCGGGTGCTGTCGCGACTTACGCCAAGGTGAATCCTGGTGCCGTGAGTTCCATGGCGGGCACAGCCATCGCCGTAGCTCTGGTTCCACCGGTGTGCGTGATGGGATTGATGCTCTCCGCCCAGGATATGAGCGGCGCTCAAGGGGCTGCACTTCTCTATGCCGCCAACCTGCTGGGAATTCTGATTGGTGGAATCAGTGTGCTGGCGATTCGAGAGCCGTATTTCCGCGAGAAACTCAGACGCCGGCGACGCTCACGCCTGCCAGTGCTGTTAGCCGTGGGCTTGGCCGTTCTGGTGGGTCAAAAACTCTATGAGAGGTATGAGCGACACCTGTTCAAACTCAAGCAGGAGGCAGCCAAAGAACAGATTGAATCAGATATCCGCTACTACCTCAAGAATGAGACGTTGACCTTTGGTGCTAACGAAGCACTAGAACTCGAAAAAATCGTCTTCGACTGGCCTAATTATTGGGAACAAAACCAGGCCCCAACCCTTCAGGTGGTTGTGCGTGTGACCGATCCGACGACGCCGAGCTACAAACAGGTTCAAGAAATTCAAGACCACATCAACTCCAAGCTTTCATGGCAGTTCCAGGGCCTTGAACTGCAGATGCAGGTGCAACGCATCAACGTAAGTGTGGTGCAAGGCAATGAGGTGGACGAAAGCCTCTTTGACCTGGAGCAGATTTTCAACGAAGTCGACACTGCACTTGCACCAATGCAAGTAGATGAGGAGGAACTGGAAGATCCCAGCGAAGCAGAGATCTGTTCAGAGCCAAACTGCTGACGCCCTATTCACTTGCGTGTCAGGATCACAAACAAGGCATGGATCACTGCGGCTGGCCACATGCCGAACAAGACAGGGAAACCAAGGCCGCCCACAGCAAACAGATAGATCACAAGGTTGATCCAGAAGGCCCGTGAAAGCCCCACCTGGGTAAACACCCCCAGAGGTGGGATGAGCAGAGCAATGATGATCCGAAAGATATCGCCGCAGGTCATGGGAAGGATCATGCAAGTTCTCTTGTCTTAGCAATCACCACCGAGAGCGAAGCAGCTCGCGCTCCTGACTAACCACGCATGCCACACCAGGCATGGACAAAGACAACACAATGTTGAGCCTTAGGGTCCACTGCACAAGGAGTCCTAACCAGAAGACCCAGCGATTAACAAAAAATCATCCTTCAAAACATCCTGCATCGCCAAACTCACTGGCAATAGAGGGAGTGATCGTGTCGTGCTTTAAGGCTGTTGGCCTGATCCTTTGACCGGTCAATGCCCAACAAAAAGCCCCCTCGTGAGAGGGGGCTTTCCGATTCAGTTGATCTGAATCGTTTGTT
>NZ_UCNV01000014.1:0-34488 GCF_900474015.1 Synechococcus sp. UW106 | reverse complement strand
AAACCGAGCTGGCCATCCTCAAGGGTCGCGTTGACGGCCTCGAGGCCCGTGTTGGAGAACTGGAAGCAACCCAGTTCTCCACCACCACCAAGCTCACAGCCAAAACCGTCTGGGTGGCAGGTGCGACGCGCGCTAAAGGTGATAATTACAACACCGGTGGCGAGAAAGGTGCACGCGCTGCCTACAACGCTGAATACGGCGGCTTCTCCTTCAGCTACGACCTGCGTCTCGGCCTGAAGACCTCCTTCACTGGTAAGGATCTGCTCTACACCCGCCTGCGCGCGGGCAACATGGGCGACACCAGCGTGTGGGACGGTAACGGCGTCAGCCTGAACAAACTCGACACCGCTGCCCCCGGGGGCAACATCGTCGAAGTTGATCGTATTTACTACCGCTTCCCCGTCGGCGACAGCTTCACCGTTCAGGTCGGTCCTCTGACCCGGAACACCGAGATGATGGGCTACAAGGCCACGGCTTATGCCAAAGGCGGTACCAAGATTCTCGACTTCTTCGGTGGGTCCCTGGGTACCCCCGGCGTGTGGAACAAGGAAACCGGTGGTGGCTTCGGTGCCATCTACAGCAACAAGAAGCAAGTCGAGAAGGGCAACGCCTACTTCACCGTCGCTGCGAACTACGTTGCTGATTCCGGTGAGGCCAATGACAGCAACCCCAACACGGGTGGCTTCATGACTGATAACTCCGAAGGCAACATCACCGCTCAGATTGCCTACGGCAACAAGCAGTGGGGCTTTGCTGCCGGTTACCGCTACGGCCAGTGCGGCGCCAAGTTCCGCACCGGTACCGAGTACGCCGTTGGCGACAAGTTCGGTACCCCTTGCAGCGTCGCCACTGGGACCGATGCTGATGGTGAAGACATCATGGATCGCTCCGGTGCACAAAGCAACAGCGTCTCGCTGCATGGCTTCTGGCGTCCGGAAGATTCCGGTTGGATGCCTTCCATCAGCGCCGGTTTTGGTAAGTCCTTCCTGAGCGGCAATAGCGATTGGGATGACGCCATCAACAAGCGCGGTATGGCCAGCTGGATGGTGGGCCTCACCTGGAACGATGTCATCCTTGAAGGCAACGCCCTCGGTTATGCCGTGGGTCAGCCCCAGTTCGTTTACGACGTCGAGGATGGCTTTGTGGCTGATGGCGGTTACGCCATGGAGCTCTGGTACAGCTTCCAGGTCACCGACAACATCCAGATCACCCCAGCCATCTACTGGCTCAGCCGTCCCTTCGGTGACGAGACCCAGAACGTCAACGGCGACTACAAGTCCCTCGGCGTCTTCGGTGGCCTGGTTCAGACCACCTTCAAGTTCTGATCTCTTGGCCTGACCTTGGCTGGGCCCACAGAACAACTTTCCTCACACACACACATCAAGCCCTCCCCTTTGGAGGGCTTTTTTTATGGTTGTTCTCTGGGCAAGCTGCAGCTATGAGCATTGCTCCTGACATCACCGCCTTGATCGGTGGCACGCCCTTGGTGCGCTTGAACCGCCTGCCTCAGGCTTGCGGCTGCCAGGCCGAGATCCTGGCCAAATTGGAGAGCTTCAATCCCTCGGCCTCGGTCAAAGACCGCATCGCCAGCGCCATGGTGCTGGAGGCGCAGCAGGCCGGCACGATCGTTCCCGGACAAACGGTGCTGGTGGAACCCACCAGCGGCAACACCGGTATCGCCCTGGCCATGGTGGCGGCGGCCCGGGGGTACCGGCTGATTCTCACCATGCCGGACACGATGAGCACCGAGCGTCGGGCGATGCTGCGGGCCTATGGCGCTGAGCTGCAGCTCACCGACGGTGCCCAGGGCATGAATGGGGCGATTGCCCTGGCCAAGGAGTTGGTGGCGGAGATCCCTAACGCCTACTTGCTCCAGCAGTTCGACAACCCCGCCAATCCAGCTGTGCATGAACGCACCACGGCCGAGGAGATTTGGCGCGATACGGAGGGCCAGATCGATGCCTTTGTGGCAGGGGTGGGGACCGGTGGCACGATCACCGGCTGTGCCCGGCTGCTGAAAGAGCGTCAGCCGCAGCTCCAGGTGATTGCCGTAGAGCCTGAGGCCAGTGCCGTGCTGTCTGGGAAGCCTCCAGGAGCCCATCGCATTCAGGGGATCGGGGCCGGTTTTGTTCCTGCGGTGCTGGAACTGGATCGGATTGATTCGATCCTCACGGTGAGCGATGAGGAGGCGATGCAGGTGGGACGGCGACTGGCCCGGGAGGAAGGTCTGCTCTACGGCATCAGCAGTGGAGCAGCGATGGCAGCGGCCCTCCGCGTTGGCCAGGATCCCGCCATGGCGGGCAAACGGCTGGTGGTGATGCTGGCTAGTTATGGCGAGAGATATCTCTCAACACCGATGTTCAGTGCTGCTTCGCAGCTTCCCGCCCGGAGGGATGGTCAGCTGTGAGCGACCCCTATGCCGTGCTTGGCGTCAGCAGCACCGCCACTAACGCTGAGATCAAAGCGGCCTATCGCCAGCTGGTGAAGCAGCACCATCCCGATGCAGGCGGCGACGATCAGCAGATGCTGGCCCTCAATGCCGCCTGGGAAGTGCTTGGCGATGCCGAGCGCCGTAAGGCCTTTGATCGCATGCGGCCCCAGCCGGGCCGGGCGGCATCGCCGACGGATCTGCGCCGGGCCAGCCGTGCCCACGAGCGCTCTGTGGCGGCTGATGATGCTCTGGTGGAGTGGCTGCGGCGGGTTTATGCCCCGATCGACCGCATGCTCGGTGAGGTGATCAATCCCTTCCCCAAGCAACTCAAAGCACTGTCGGCTGATCCCTATGACGACGAGCTGATGGAGGCGTTCTGCAGCTATCTCGAGGCGAGTGGACGCCGGATGGACAAGGTCAAACAACTGTTCCAGTCATTGCCCACGCCGGCCTCGGCCCGTGGCTTCGGCCTCAGCCTGTACCACTGCCTTTCTGAGGTGGAGGACGCTCTGGCCGAACTGGAGCGCTACACCATGGGCTATGTGGATGGCTATCTCCACGATGGTCGCGAGATGCTGCGGGAGGCCAAGCAGCGACGCAAGCGGCTCCAGGATGAGCGGCGTCGGTTGGAGATCGTGTGAAACAGCGCTGGCGTTTCTGGACTTGGGTTGCCCTGATCTGGGTGCTGTCAACCCTGGTGGATCGGCTTTGGTGGACGCTGCAGACCGGTGTCCCCGCCTGGGATCAGGCTGACTACCTCAACAGCGCCATGGATCACGGCCGCGCATTGGGATTGCTGCCGGGTGGCGGTTGGCAGGGTTGGCAGGCATTGCTGGATCTCTCCCCGAAGATTCCGCCCTTGGCCTCATTGGTGAACGGCACTGTGATGGCGCTGAGTGGCGATGCCCCGGAACAGGCGGCCTGGAGTCTCAGCCTCTGGCATGGTCTGCTCCTTGTCGTGATGGCGGGCTGGGGGAGGCGGCTGCAGGGGGAGGGCTTGGCCCTGATCGCCTGCCTTTTGGCGGCATTGACGCCGGCCTTCCTGGATCTGCGAACGGATTACGTGCTTGAGATGGCCCTTGTGGCCAGTTGCAGCCTGGCGATCTGGCGTCTGGGGGTCTGGTGCGACCCCCAGACCGGTGGCCGCTGGGGGCAGGCCTGGGGATGCACCGTGGCGGCTCTGGCGGCGGTGCTGGTGAAGCAGAGCGCCTTGCTGGTGCTTGTGCCCGCCGGTTTCTGGGCCGCCGGGATGGCGATTCGCCGGCGTGGACCTTGGTTGCGTCAGGCCCTGCTCTTGCCCTTCCTCACGGCTGCGCTAGTTGGCCCCTGGTTGCGCCACAACTGGATCACCAGCCTCGGCGGTACCAACAGGGCGGTGTTCGAGTCGGCGGCCCGGGAAGGGGATCCCGGCGTGCTCAGCCTGGCCAGTTGGCTGTGGTACCCGCGCCTGTTGCCGGAGCAGCTGGGCGGTGTGCTGCTGTTGGTTGGTCTTTCAGGGGTGCTGCTCTGGTGCTGGCAGCGCCAGCAGGTTTCAACCGATCACGCCTGGTCTTGGCGCTGGCTCGTCATCAATCTCGTCGCGGCCTGGGTGCTCACCACCCTGAGCCCCAACAAAGGCGATCGCTACATCGCTCCCCTGCTTCCCGCCCTGCTGTTGCTGCTGGCCCGGGGTTGGTGGCAGTGGGGGCATTGGTTGCAGGCCAGACGCTCAGCGTTGGTATGGCCCCTGTTTGGGGCAGGGCTGCTGGCCTGTGTGCCCGCGGGCTGGGCCCATCAGCTGCATCGTTTTGAAGACCGTCCCCGCGGCCCGGTGGAGGCTTTGGTGGAGGCTGCTGGCGGTGCGGACCCCAGCAGCCCTCCCGCCACCTTGATCGTGGTGCCCAGTACCTCTGATCTCAACCAGCACAACGTCAGCTTCTACGGCCGTCGCCGGGGGGGGCAAACCGTTGGACGCCAGCTGGGTGGCAGCCGCCGTGACCGTGAGCCTGTGTTGGAGCGGGCGGAATGGGTGGTGTTGGCGGAAGGGAATCAGGGATCGGTGCGCAAGGCGGCACGGCGTCTGGATCAAGCGGTGCGCAGCAGCGGTGTGTTCCAGCTGGTGAATCAGTTTCAGCGTCCTCGCGGGGGCAGTTATTCCCTCTGGCGCCGCAGCACGATGCACCCCATTGCAGAACCATCCTTTGCGGATCGCTTTCCCAGCCTTGCCGCTGGGCTGGCCGCTGGGCCGGTGGGGCTGGATCCAGTGTTCGCAGCGGTCGGGCAGGAGCACATGCTCGATGGCCATTTCAGCTATCGAGACCCGGTGCGCTCAGAAGCCCTGGAGGCATTGGCCCAGGATCCCCAGGCGATTTCACCGCGCTGGACCCTGGCGCTGCTGGCGGTGCTTGAGAACCGACCGGCGCAGGCTTCAGAGCAGTTCGAGGCCTTGCAACGCCTGTTGCCCGATAACCCCTGGCCAACGGCTTACCGCAGCGTGGTCAACCTGGCGGGCTGGAATCCCTGGCAGGCCGCAGCAGCTGCAGACGGGTCGAACGTCTCGAACCCAGTGCTCGTGGCCTTGGGGGATCTCAGCGGAGTCCTGTCGGGTGCGGTTTGGCGCATCCCCGCCGCGATGACTTCAGTTCCTGCGGCCGTCACGGCCGTGGAGGAGGCGCTGGAGCCCTCCTCGAATCAAGAGCAGGATCAGGAGCAGGCTTCCAGTTGATCCATCCGTAGCCACACATCGGGTACCGGGCGATTCCAACGCACCTGGCCGTACTCCCCCTTGACTAGCAGCAGCTCACCGGGGCCTTCAAAGATGTACGCGGGTGCCGTGGGGTCGCTGGCAGCCGCTTCAAGGCTGGCGCTGTAGGCGGCCTTGTTCACCCTGACCAAAGCACCTTTCCGCAGCGCAGCAGGCTTGGCCTTGGC
The DNA here is from genome assembly GCF_900474015.1 of Synechococcus sp. UW106. Taxonomy (NCBI): domain Bacteria; kingdom Bacillati; phylum Cyanobacteriota; class Cyanophyceae; order Synechococcales; family Synechococcaceae; genus Synechococcus; species Synechococcus sp. UW106. Next base: position 29,147 of record NZ_UCNV01000014.1, on the reverse strand, counting down.
GGGAGCAGCGGCGTCGGATTCGGCCATGACAAGAAATGGTGATGGCCCCAGGCTAAAACCAATCGCCGACGAACCCCCTTAGCCTCCCAGCCGCACCACCCTCGCTTTCATGCGTCTGCTGCTGTTCGGCTGCACTGGTTTCGTTGGCCGTGAGCTTCTGCCGCTCCTGCTCCAGGCCGGCCATCAGCTCACCGTGGTCAGCCGTCGGCTGGCTCGTGGTTACAACACTGAACGGGCGGATGGGCGACTGATCTGGATGCAGCTCGACCCCTCCAGCAGCGGCACCTGGGCCGCTGCTGGGCTCTTGGAGGCCCTGAACCAGGCCGATGCGGTGGTCAACCTGGCGGGGGAACCGATTGCTGAGAAGCGTTGGACCCCAGCTCACCGGCAGTTGCTGGAGACCAGCCGTCTGCAGACGACCTCACAGCTGGTGAAGGCGATCGAGGCCTGTTCAACCCCGCCGAAGGTGCTGGTGAACGCTTCGGCGATCGGTTTCTACGGCTCCAGTCTGGAGCAGCGTTTTCTCGAATCGAGCAAACCCGGCAACGACTTTCTCGCCAGTTTGTGTCAACGCTGGGAGGCGGCTGCCGCGGCAGTTCCCTCTTCGGTGCGGCAGGTCACCCTGCGGATCGGCATCGTGCTGGCCGCCGACGGCGGCGCGCTCGGAAAAATGCTTCCGGTGTTTCGTACGGGTTTTGGCGGTCCGATCGGCAGTGGCCGGCAGTGGATGAGTTGGATCCACCGCAGTGACCTTTGCGCTCTGATCCTTCAATCCCTCACGGACGAGAGCTGGAGTGGCGTGATCAATGCCGTTGCTCCCGAGCCGGTGTCGATGGCGGTCTTCAGCAAGCAGCTGGGACGCAGCCTGGGACGCCCCAGCCTGCTGCCGGTCCCTGGACCGGTGCTCCAGGTGCTTCTGGGGGATGGCGCCAAGGTGGTGCTGGAGGGCCAGCAGGTCGCTTCGGAGCGGCTGGACACCATGAACTTCAGTTTCCGTTACCCCGATCTGGCTTCAGCACTCGCCGCTGCCACCAGCTGAAGATGCCGCTCACCAGGGCCGCCATGATCAGCAGGCTGATGGCCGGTGCGAACAGGGGTTGCCACAGCACCTGAACCCGGTCCATGAGCCAGTCATCTCCTTGGCTTTGGCGCACCACCGCAACCGCAAAGACCCCAGCTCCGACAAACACAAGCAGCACATTCACCATCAGCAGGCGGTCCAGCCAGCGTTTCCAGGCCGGTTCTGAAGGGGCACTCATGGCAGCAGTGCACTAATGGCTGCCGCCATTCTCGGGCCTCCACCCGCCTCTCCAAGGCGTCGTTTTGCTTCCACTCGGCATTGCTGCTGGAAGCCTGGATCCCTTCGGAAGCGATCCAGCAGCGCCAAGGCCAACTCTGCTGTGGCCTTGAGGGCCTCACGGCTGCCGCTCTCCCCGGGGGCGCAGAACACGGTGGGGCCCAGCAGGCGCCGCTGGGCTTCTGCGAACGCCGCGGTGAATTGCGGCCCCTGGCCTGACACCTGCAGCACCGGTTTGGCCAGTCCAACGGCCTGCTCGATGGCGGTGCCCGCCATACCGATCATCAGATCGCTGTTCTGCAGCACGGCATTGAACGCCCCGCGGCGCACGTTGATCGACACGGATCCATCGCGATGCAGCACGCCATTCGTCAACCGCCAGCCGACCCTGTTGCTCAGTCGCTGCAGGCTGACATCATTCAGACTGGGCACCAAGGCCAGATCCACGTTGCAGGGTGGTGTGGTGGGCAGCAGCTCCATCAGCTGCAGCAGCAGCTGCAGGTTCTGCTCCAGTTCCGGTCGGCGGCTGCCGGGCAGCAGACCGATGCGCTGACCGCTGGCTGTCGCTGTGGCTGCCCCTGTCAGTACTGAATCCATGAACGGATTGCCCAGGAAGGTCACCGGCCGATGCAGTTGGTGACTGAGATCCTCAGCGGTGCGTTGATCGCGGCTGTACACGGCTTTAAACCGTTTGCTTTTCAGCAGAGCGGCGCAGGGCCAGGGCAGGCGCAGCTGCCCTTCGTAGTGGCTGGAATAGGCCACTAGGTATGTCGCAACGGGGCGGTGACTGAGCCATGCAGCGATCACGGGAATCACATCTCCCACCACCAGGATCAGATCAAAGCGCTGCCGGTGGCGGAGTAGACGAATCAGGCGTCTGAGCAGATACAGCACCTGCCCCTGCAGCAGTTCCGTGAGGCGACCCTGAAAGCTGGTGTAGCCAATGCCGCCGGTGCTGAATTCATGGCTGCGTCCCAGCAGCGGCACGTCGGCCTTGCTGTAGGCGCTGCCGAGTCCCGCCAGGGGGAGCGCCTGCACGCTGTGCCCTTGCTGCTGAAGGTCTTGGGCTAGCAGGGCGCCGGAGAGGTCTTCGCCGTGGCCATTGCTCAGCACAAGGATGCGTGCCATTGCGGGGTTCTCTCTCACCACATCTAGGTGCTCGGATCCGGAATGCCGTTCGTGCGCTGGGACGGCAGTCGGCTGATGGTCGAGGTGGCTGTCATGCAGGCAGAGGGCGCATCCGGTTTCTGGACGAGCAGGCGGTTGAACTCAGAGCTCAAGCCAGGCTTTTACTTTCTCGAGAGCCTTCCAGCCTGGTTTGCGCTCGAGGCCATCGGCGATTGAGGCCTTGAGTTCGCTGGACACCTCCGGGGCAAGGGTCATCACTTGCTGCACCACCTGGATGTGGTCCCGCACGCCCTTGGATTGCGTCTCCAGCAACGCCAGGCTCAAATTGATCCTGGCCTGGGGGTCCTGGCCGTTGAGCTTCACGGCGAAGCGTGCTGATCGCAGCGCTTCCTCCGGCTGATCGCAGAGCAGCTGCAGCCAGGCCAGACAGGTCCACCCTGCCGACTGGCGCGGGGCGGCTTCGACGATGCGGGCGAAATCAGGCAGCACCTCATCGGCAGCAGCGCCGCTCTGGTAACGGGCCATCGCCTGCTCAAACAGGCTGTCCTGGGAAGTCTCCATCAACAGGGAGAGGGCAGTGATCTCTTCTCAGAGTCCCACGTGGCTTCGCTCACACCGCAAAGGAACTGCCGCAGCCACAGGTCTGGCTGGCGTTGGGGTTGGTGAAGTTGAAGCCGCCACCAATCAGGGCTGTGCTGAAGTCCAGCTGCATTCCGTAGATGTAGAGCAGGCTTTTCGGATCGCAGATCACCCGGAAGTTCTGGCCATCCGCGGCCATGTACTCGTAGGTCTCGTCGTCGTCGAGGGTGTCTGAGGCGGGCACGAAATCCATCGTGTAGCTCATGCCGCTGCAGCCCCCGGAGCGGACGCCGACGCGCAGCACCTGGTTGTCACCCTGTTCGCTACACAGCTTCGCCAACTGCTGCATCGCCGGTTCGGTGATCAGGATGCCCTTGCCGTCTTTGGCGGTATGGGCCGGCGCAGTATCGGGGGTGGAAGTCATGGTCGACGCAGGCTCGTGCTCTCACTCTATGAACGCTCATACATAGAGTCGCCATAGTTGTCCAGATCTTGTGCGGGTCGCGATCGTTGGTTCCGGCCTCGCCGGCCTCTCCGCTGCTGTTGACCTCGTGGATGCAGGCCATGAGGTGAATCTCTACGAAGCCCGTCCGTTCATGGGCGGCAAGGTGGGCAGCTGGGTGGATGAGGGCGGTAACCACATCGAGATGGGGTTGCATGTTTTCTTCTTCAACTACGCCAACCTCTTCGCCTTGATGCGCAAGGTGGGGGCGTTTGAGAACCTGCTGCCCAAACAGCACACGCACCTGTTCGTCAACAAGGGTGGTGATTTGCGGGAGCTGGATTTCCGCTTCCCCATTGGTGCGCCGTTCAATGGCCTCAAGGCCTTCTTCACCACGCCGCAGCTGAGCTGGATCGACAAGCTGCGCAATGCCCTGGCCCTGGGCACCAGCCCGATCGTGCGTGGTTTGGTGGATTACGAGGGAGCGATGCGCACCATTCGTGCCCTCGACTCCGTCAGCTTCCAGGATTGGTTTGTTGGCCATGGCGGCAGCCCGGAAAGCATCCGGCGGATGTGGAACCCTGTCGCCTATGCCCTTGGTTTCATCGACTGCGAGGCCATCTCCGCCCGCTGCATGCTCACCATCTTCATGATGTTTGCTGCCAAGACAGAGGCCTCCAAGCTCAACCTGCTGAAGGGATCCCCCCACCGCTGGCTCACCGGGCCGATCTTTGACTACATCCAGCAGCGTGGCGGCAAGCTGCATCTGCGCCACCGGGTGAAGCAGGTGGAATTCAGCGAGGGCGAGGTGCCCGTAATCACTGGCCTCCAGCTCGGAACGCCTGAGGGAGATATTCGCGTTGAGGCCGATGCCTATCTGGCGGCCTGTGACGTGCCGGGGATTCAGAAGTTGTTGCCCGAAGCTTGGAACCGTTACCCGCAGTTCGAGGCGATTCATCAGCTTGAGGCCGTGCCGGTGGCCACGGTTCAGCTCCGTTACGACGGCTGGGTGACCGAGCTGGGGGATGCCCAGGAGGCCCAGCGTCGGGATGTGGCGACCCCCACAGGCCTGAACAATCTTCTGTACACCGCCGATGCCGACTTCAGCTGCTTCGCTGATCTGGCTCTGGCGAGCCCGGAGGACTACCGCAAGGAGGGAGAAGGATCCCTGCTGCAATGCGTGCTGACTCCCGGTGATCCCTGGATTCCCAAGTCGGTCGACGAGATCGTGGCCCACACCGACCGTCAGGTGCGGGAGTTATTCCCCTCAGCCCGCAACCTCAAGCTCACCTGGAGCAACGTGGTGAAGCTGGCCCAGTCGTTGTATCGGGAAGCCCCAGGCATGGAGCCCTATCGCCCTGAGCAGCGCACACCGATCTCTAATTTCTTCCTTGCCGGCAGCTACACCCGCCAGGACTACATCGATTCGATGGAGGGGGCCACGATGAGCGGCCATCTGGCGGCGGCGGCCATTCTCGATCGGCCTGTGAAGCTGGCCACCAACGCGGCGGTGGCCTGATGGGACGCTGGCTCGAACACACGGTCACCACCGAGGTGCAGGCACCGGCCGCCAAGGTCTGGGAGGTCTGGAGTGATCTCGAGGCGATGCCTCGCTGGATGCGTTGGATTGAGTCGGTCAAGCCCCTGGAGGATCCTGATCTCACCGATTGGACCCTGGCGGCCCAAGGGTTTCGCTTCAGCTGGAAAGCCCGGATCACGCAGCGGGTTGAAGCCCAGCAACTGCATTGGGAATCCGTGGGCGGATTGCCCACAAAGGGGGCGGTGCGCTTCTATCCCGAAGCCGACTACCGCACGGTGGTCAAGTTGAGCGTGGCCTATGAATTGCCGCGGGTCTTGGCACCGTTAATGGAACCCAGCATCCTGGGGGGCATCGTGACCAAGGAGCTTCAGGCCAATCTTGACCGTTTCCGTGACCTGGTGGAAGCAGGCGGCTGAGCGCTGGCTTCTTCCCGTTGTTGTGTTGGTGTCCGTGGCCGGCTGTGGTGGTGAAACGCCAACGGCCACAGCATTGCCATCAGCTCCAGTGCAGCCTGCGCCGTCGCTCGAAGCGTCTGCTCCCGCAGCTCTAGCTATCGGCCTGACCCCATTGCCCTCGGTCGAGGAGGTGCAGCAGGCTGCCCCTGGGGGACGGGTCGATCCATTCGGTCCACTGTCCGGTGCGGATGGTGCGGATGTTCAGGACGGCACGTCCGTCATCACTCCGACAGTGACGGGAGTCCTGATGGTGGGCAATCAGAAACGAGCCATGGTGACCACCGCCAGCGGCAGCGGTGTGATCTGTGTGGGTGTCGATGGCCGCTGCGCGGATGACGCTCCGCTGGTTCTGCCGACGGGATGGTCAGTGCTCAGCATAGATATGGTGAGCGGCTGCATTCGCCTGTCGCTGAACGATGAACCTCAGGACTTTTGCATCGCCTGAGCACAGGCGTCGGCCAGTCCTTCGAGATCGTGGGGGTCGGCCTCGGAATCCACCCGCCCGAAGCATTGCCGGCAGCTGCGGCTGGTCTGGGGGCCGATCGAAATCACTTTCACCCCCTCCAGTCGTTTGGTCCAGCCTGGGCCGAAGCGTTGCTCCAGTAGCTGAGCGGTGTGCTCCGCCGTCTTGCCGCTGCTGAAGGCGATGGCATCGACGCTGCCCTCGTCCAAGGCGGCTGCTGTTGGGTCCGGCATCGAGGAGGGGCATCCGGATTCGTAGGCCGCCACCTCCACCACCCGCACTCCGGCCTCGCCGAAGGCATCCGCCAGCAGGGTGCGACCACCGCTTTGCACTCGTGGCAACAGCATCTTGAGGCCCCAGCCCGATACCGGGAAGTGATCGATCAAGCTGTCGGCCACGAAGCTCGGGGGCACAAAATCCGCCGCAGCCCCCAGGTTCTCCAGCACTTGCGCCGTCTTGCGGCCCACCGCTGCAATCTTGAGGCTGGCGGGGCGCCGTGCCAGGCAACGGCCGATGCGCTGCAGCCGCTGCTCCACGGCCTGCACGCCATTGGCACTGGAGAACACCAGCCAGTGAAAGCTGTCCAGCTCCTCAAGGGCGTCATCCAGGGGGCCCCAGTGGTCGGGTGGTCCGATCACCAGGGCCGGAAGGTCCAGCACCGTGGCACCTCGCTGCTCCAGCAGCTGACGCGCGGCCCCCTGCTGGTCGGCCGCGCGGGTGATGATCACCGTTCGGCTCTTCAAGGGATGGCTCAAGCGACAGCCTCCCCGTTCAGCTTCACGACCCCCTGCACTTTCTCCCGGAGCTCGTCGGCCGCGTCGGATTGCCCCTGCGTCTGAAGCAGGCTGATGGCGCGGATGAAGCTGCTGCGGGCTGCATCGATGTTGCCGCCCAGCAATTGCGCCACCGCGTTGTTCTGATGGCACGCGGCGTTGTTGGGATCCAGGGCGAGGGCGCGCCCGTAGGCCTCGAGGGCCGCAGCGAGATCACCGCGCCGCCGTTGCATCAGCCCCAGGTTGTACCAGGCCAGGGCCACTTCTGGGGCTCGCTGGGCGGCGGTCTGGGTGAGGCTGATGGCTTCCTCAAGGTCGCCCTGTTCCATCAGTCGGGCCGCCAGGTTGAGTCGGGCTCCCAGACTCACCCGGGTGTCGAGGGGAATCTCCAGCGCTTGCCGGTAGCAGCGCACCGCTTGGGCGGGATCGCTGGGGGTCAGGGCCAATCCCAGGTGCAGCAGCAGCTCATAGCGTTCTGCACTGGCCGCATCGCATTGCTTCAGGCCGCTTTGCAGCAGGGGGATGGCTTGGTCGGTCTTGCCTTCACTGATCAACAGACCCCCGAGCTTGGCGCTGGCGTAAGGATCACCGGGGCGGTCCCGCAGGTCGTCTTCCATGGCCTGCCGCAGCCGATCCGCCTTGTCGCTGCCCTCCAGCAGCTCCGGTCTGTAGCCGTCGTGGAGGATCGCAGGTTCACTGCAATCGGCGATGCGCCATTGGGGTTCCGTCTCCAGCAGGGCGCGAACGCTGTCGTCGATCATCGAGTGATAAGGCCGACTCCACTGGATTGAGGGGTGGCGGCGGAACAGGCGACTGACGCTGGAATAGGGCGCCATGGCGGCTCCCACCTCGTAGCGCAGCAGGTTGATCACCAGCACATCGGGCTGGGCCATCAGAGCCTTCAGGGCGGGGATGGCCTCGGGGCGCAGCTGTTCATCGGCGTCCAGCACCAGCACCCAGTCACCGTTGAGGAATTCCATGGCCTGGTTACGGGCCGGGGCGAAGTCCCCAGGCCAGGTGATGCGTTCCACCCGGGCTCCGGCGGCTTCGGCAATGGCCACCGTGGCATCACTGGAGCCGGTGTCGACCACCACCAGCTCGTCGGCAAAGCCCTGCACGGAGAGCAGACACTCCCCGAGACGCGCCTCTTCATCGCGCACGATCATCGAGAGGCTGAGCATGGCCGACCGGCTGGAAGTTGGCGAGAGGTTAGATGCGGTTGGCCCGTGCGGTTGATTGGATGTGGTCAGTCGGTGAATGCACCGCCTCCGTTAGCCGGTGAACTGGTGGGAAACAGCGCGGTGAGCACCTGGCGCTGGGCCTCCTGCATCTGGCCAGCGGAATAGGCGGCCGGGCAACCGCTGGGCAGAATGGCCTGAAGGCTCTCCCAGAGGTAGGGGCTGCCGTAGATCACGACCCCGGCCAGTCGGTTGAGGACGACCAGTTGTTGGATGGCTGCAGCCCAGGGCTCCTGCGCGTCCCGCCCAGCGCGGAAGGGGTTGCCCCGCAGGAACAGTTGCAGCATCACCGGGCCATTCCCCAGGCGGTCCAGAGCAAGGGGTGCCTCCGGCTGGCCGCTCCAGGGCGACAGGCCTTCTCCATGCAGCACCACCGAGCGAAATCCTTGGGTTTCGGGAATGCGCAGGGCCGGTGACCAGCCGCTGAGGGCGGCTGCGCCGGGTAACAGTGAATCCACCCGCACCAGGTTGATCCCTGCGTCAGCCCGCACCACTGCATCGCGGAAGGTGAGGCTGTGGTGCACCAGCTCCGCTTCCAGAGCCTGGTCGGCTGCCGTGACAATCGGCCCTGAAGGGGCGCTGATTGGGATTGATTGCAGAGCATGGGCACGGCGCTGACGGCTCTCCTCCAACCGCTCGAGGGGTAGTCGTCCGCTGTTGAAGCCAGCGCAGAGGCCATCGATGGCGGCATCGGCATCCGCTGGCATCAGGATCAGGTCGGCTCCGGCTTCAAAGGCCAGGACGGCCGCTTCTGCTGCGCCATGCCGTGCGCTGATCGCTTCCATCACCAGGGCATCGGTCACGACCAGACCGTTGAACCCCATCTGGCTCCGCAGCAGATCGGTGAGGACAGCCTTAGAGAGGGTGGCGGGCTGCTGTGGATCCAGTTCCGGCAGCAACAGGTGGGCCGTCATCACGCTGTCAATGCCGGCGGCAATGGCGGCACGGAATGGGGGCAGTTCCACCTGTTCCAGCCGTTCGCGGCTGTGGGGCAACACCGGCAGGTCGAGATGGGAGTCGCTGGCGGTGTCGCCGTGGCCGGGAAAGTGCTTTGCACAACCGAGCACATCGGCCTGCGATAGCCCCCGCTGAAAAGCCACGGCCAGGGCACTGGCACTGCTGGGATCCTCCCCCCAGGCCCGCACATTGATGACGGGGTTGGCGGGGTTGTTGTTGACGTCGCACACCGGTCCCAGCACCCAGTTCAGGCCGCAGCGGCGAGCCTGTTCGCCGGTGCAGCGGCCGTAGCGTTCGCTTAGTGCCATGGCCAGCTCGGGGTCGTCCCGGTAGAGGCGGCCAAGGGCCAGGGGCGGCACCAGCCAGCTGGCGCCCTCGAAGCGTTGGCCCACGCCCTCCTCCACGTCTGCGCAGAACAGCAACCGCTGGCTACTCCAGCCCTGCAGTTGCTGGGTGCGCTGCTGCAGCTCCACAGCAGTGCCCCCCAGCAGAATCACGCCGCCGACACCTTCCTGCAGCAGACGCTGAAGTGTGCTGTTGGGCAGTTCCCATTGCGGGTAACGGCGCTGGTGGTCGCTGAGATGACCACTGGCCCGCAGCACCATCAGCTCAGCTACCTGGCGACGCAGGTCGCTACTCGCTGGGCTGTTCATCACTCCCCGGTGGAACCTCTCCTCGTTGCTGCCGTTCATCCTCGAGGCGATTCAGCAGCCCCAGCACGGAGGTGCCGCGTTCCAGGCCGCGGTCTAGTTGGAACACCACCTCGGGGGAGCGGCGCATCTGCAGCCGCCGCCCCAGTTCTCCCCGCAGGAAACCGCTGGCGGCCTGAAGACCTTCGAGCACCTGTGCGCGCTCCTGGGCCTCTCCGAACACGCTCACAAAGATCTTGCAGTGCTGCAGATCGCCGGACACCTCCACTTCGGTGATGCTCACCATGCCCTGGTGCACCCGTTCATCCCGAATGCCGTTGATCAACAGTTCACTGACTTCCTTTCGGATCAGCGCGGCAACCCGCTCCACTCGACGCCCCTGTGCCATCACGCCATCGGTGCTGAATTCACCATGGCACGCAGCACAAGTGTGAGGCTGATTCCGCCGCTGATCAGGGCGCCGATCAAGGCGACGGCTGTGACGGGATTGCTCCGGCGTGCGATTAGGGGTTCGGCGACGGAATTCATCACCCCGAGGGTGAAGGCCACCAAGTAGCGGGGGTAACGGGAGACGTTGAGGAAAAACTCCCGCATGGTTCTGGCGAGCTTCGGAATGTGCTGGCTACTCTGCCGGGCCTATGGCTGTTTTGGACATGCTGGAGCTGCATCAATTCCGCCATTCCGCCTTCTGCCTCAAGGTGCGGATGGTGTTGCAGGCCAAAGGGCTGAGTTTCCGCACCGTGGAAGTGACCCCTGGCGTTGGGCAGGTGGCCGTGTTCCGGCTGTCCGGGCAAAGGCAGGTGCCTGTGCTGGTGGATGGGGAGCAGGTGATTGCCGACTCCAGTGCCATTGCGCTGCACCTGAATCGGCGTGAGCCCGACCCCGCTTTGATGCCGGCTGATCCACGTCAGGCTGCCCAGGTGCATCTCTTGGAGGACTGGGCCGATACCACCCTGGCGATGGCCGGTCGCTCGTCCCTGGTGCAGGCCGCGGCATTAGACCCCGAGCTACGTGTTGCACTGCTGCCCGACGATCTTCCCGATCCTGTGCGTTCGGTGATGGGTGTGATCCCCGGCGGTTGGGTCAGCAACATCACCGAGCTGGTCAACCAGAAGGAACGCACAGAGCTTCTTGCCAGCCTTGAGCAGCTCGCCGCCTCGGTGCAGGCCAGCCCCTGGTTGGTCGGCGACAGCCTCACCCTGGCCGATATCGCCGTGGCCGCCCAGCTGTCGCTGCTTCGCTTTCCCTCGTCAGCGGGTTCGGCCTTGGCTGGCAAGGGTGTGCCCGGGTTGAGCGATCACCCCAAGCTGCAGCCGCTGTTCCAATGGCGTGACCAGCTCGAACTCAAATTGATGGAGCGGACGCTGGAAGAGGTGTGAAGCGCAGTTTGTAGTGGTGCTGAGCAAGGGCCTGATCCCGCAGGCTTTCCCCTGGGGAGGCGTAGCGCCCTTGCCACTGCTCAGCGCAGATGTCTTCGCCGCAGCGGCTGTAGCGGCTGAGGGTTTCGATTCTGCTCAACCGCGGAGGTCCTGGGGCATGCAAGATCTGCAGCACCAGTTCGTCTGCAAGGAAAGTCTCAGGGCTCGGGCTCTCCTGGCGGCGGCCCGTCACCGTTGTCTCCAGGAACAGGTCGCCTTTCAGTCGAGCGATCTGGCGATTGGCGGAGTCGGGGTCTTCCTCGACCCCCAGCAGCTGCTCCCCGAGCAGGGCTCGGCCAATGGCTGTGGCATTGAAGCTTCGATCGCCGATCAGGCGACCGCGTTGGTCGGCATGGAACCGTGCCTGGTGGAGCAGAGCTGGATCGCTTGGGGCATCCAGATCAATGCTTTCCACTTGCCAGAGCCCGTCAAACCAGTCGGGATAAACCAGGTCGTCCCGATTCGAGGGCCGCGGCAACGGTGCCGGAAGGCTCCAGTCGGGCCAATTGTTCAGCCGCTGCTCAAGGCTGCCTTGAGCCCAGGCGGGGCCGCCACTGAGCAGGATGGTGAGGCCGATCAGCAGCATCCACAACCGCCGTTCCATGTCTGATCCCCTGATCCGTGCCCTTGATGACTATGTGGTGCTGGAGCCCGGCAAGCCGGAGCAGCTGCTCAGCGCTGCCGACACCTTGACATGGCTGAGCGGTTGGTTGCGCTCGCTCGATCAGCTGCCGGCCGATCTTGCCGATCAACCCGATGTTGAATCAGCTGCTCAGCGTTTGATCGACACGGCTTGCGATCTGGAGATCAGCCCCGGGGTGACCTTGCAGTGGTTTGCAGTACGGCTGGAGCCGCCAACGGTTTGATTTCAGTCCGTGCGGCGCTGGGTCGGATCTTTCAGCAGGCTCGGAAGCAGCTGCAGAATCCCATCGGCAACCGCGTCCGGGGTTTCGTCGTTGATCACCACCGTGAGATCGGCTTCGGCGTAAAGGGGCTGTCGCTTGTTCAGCAGCGCCTTCAGGTCGGCTTCCGGGTCGGCGGTCTGCAACAGCGGACGCACCGTGCTGTCGGTTTTAAGGCGTTGCATCAACTGGTCGGGGACCACATCGAGCCAGATCACGATGCCGCTGTGCAGCACCCCCCAGTTCTCCGGTTGGGTCACCACACCACCGCCGGTGGCCACCACCAGCGAGTGGCGCTGACTGATGGCATTGAGCACCTTGCTTTCCAGGCTGCGGAAGCCTGCTTCGCCATCCCGCTCAAAGATCTCAGGGATGCTGCAGCCCGCTGCCTGTTCGATCACAGCATCAGCATCGACAAAGCCGTAACCCAGGCGTTCGGCCAGGGGGCGTCCGGTGCTGGTCTTGCCGCTGCCCATCATTCCCACCAAGTAGAGGCTTCGCCCGCTCAGTCGCTGTTTAAGGGTGGGGGTGGAATCCGCCATGACTCGGAATCGGCATTAGCTCATTAGGATGCCTCGCGGCCGGAACGTCACATGACTGAAATGAAGTCACCAGCGCGGCACGGCCAAGGTCGTGGCTGTGTCATTACCCGGCGGGCCTGTTTCAGCGCCAGCCATCGTTATTGGCTGCCGGAGTTATCCGCCGATGACAACGCCGCCCGTTTTGGGCCCTGCGCCTTGGCTCCAGGGCATGGTCACAACTACGAACTGATCGTGTCCATGGCCGGCGGACTGGATGCCGACGGCATGGTGCTCAACCTCTCGGAGGTGAAGCACGCCATTCGTAACGAGGTCACCGGCCAGCTCGACTTCCGCTTCCTCAACGAGGCCTGGCCGGAATTCGATGTTTCCGGTCCTTCCGGCTGTCTCCCCACCACTGAGGCCCTGGTGCGGGTGATTTGGCAGCGCCTCAGCCCGCATCTGCCAATTACGGCTCTGCGCCTCTACGAACAACCGGGCCTTTGGGCCGACTATCTCGGACATCCCATGGACGCCTTCCTCACCATCCGCACTCACTTCGCTGCTGCCCACCGCCTGGCTCGCCCGGAGCTCAGCCAGGAGGAAAACGAAGCGATCTACGGCAAGTGCGCCCGCCCCCATGGCCATGGCCACAACTATCTGGTGGATGTGACCGTGCGCGGTGAGATTGATCCCCGCACCGGCATGGTCTGCGATCTGTCCGCCCTGCAACGCCTCGTGGATGATCTGGTGGTGGAGCCTTTCGATCACACCTTCCTCAACAAGGACGTGCCGTTCTTCGAAGAGTGTGTGCCCACAGCTGAGAACATCGCTTTGCACATCACCGATCGTCTCTCAAGCCCGATCAAGGCGATCGGTGCCAGCCTGCACAAGGTGCGGCTTCAGGAAAGTCCGAACAATGCGGCTGAGGTCTATGCCGAAGCACCGCAGTTGGAGATGTCACCGGCTGCACTCGATGCAGTGGCGGCCGTCTGACTGACGGCTTGCCGCCCCAACTCCCCACCTCTCAATGCCCCACGGTCCGGCTGGTGCTGGCCATCAGCCTCGACGGCCGCTTGGCACCGCCTCAAGGCGGTGCTGCCCAGCTGGGTGGAGACGGAGACCGGCGTGCTTTGGAGCAGGCACTGGCTTGGGCAGATGCCTGCCTGATTGGCGCTGGGACGTTGCGCGCCCATCAGTGCACCTGCTTGATCCGTAACCCTCAGTTATTGGAGCAGCGCCTGCAGGAGGGGCGACCACAGCAGCCGGCCGCTGTGGTGGTCAGCCGATCGCTCGGCTTCTCGCGCACCTGGCAGTTCTTTGACCAGCCACTTCAGCGTTGGCTCTTGGCTCCGGCACCCATGCATCAGGGCTTTGATCGTTGGTTCCCTTTGGCGCCAACCTGGCCGGAGCGGCTCCAAGCGTTGGGCGCGGCTGGGATTCAGCGGCTCGTGCTTTTGGGTGGCGCTCAACTCACCGCAGATCTGCTGGCAGCGGACTGCGTCGATGCTCTCCAGCTCACAGTGGTGCCCCAGCTCCTTGGCGGTCCCTTCAGCTGGTTGCCACTCACGGATTCGCCATTGCCTGCTTGTTTGGTGCAACCGGGCGCCTGGCAGTCCGATGGAGTTGAGGACCTCGGTCACGGGGAGTGGCTTCTTCGCTACCAGAGGATCCGCTAGGGAACTTCCCTGCGCCTTTAATCAGCCCGTGGTTCTCTCTGGTTAGGGTCATCAGCGATGCCAATGACACCGTCTGAATGACGTCACTCACGGCCCGCTGGCATCGCTCCATCAACGAGATCCCTGAGCAGCAGTGGAACAGCCTGGTTGGGGATGCTGCGATCCCCTTTTACCGCTGGAGCTGGCTGGAGGCCCTGGAAAGCTCCGGAAGCACAATTCCTGAACAGGGATGGCAGCCCCTGCATCTGGCCCTCTGGCGGGATGACATCCCGATTGCTGTGGCCCCTCTTTTCCTGAAGGGGCACAGCTACGGCGAGTTTGTGTTTGACCAGACCTTTGCGCGCCTCGCCTCTGATCTTGGCTTGCGCTACTACCCCAAGCTCCTTGGGATGAGCCCGGTCAGCCCCGTGCTGGGGTATCGCTTTCATGTGCGGCCTGGAGAAGACGAGGCTCTGCTCACCAGGGAGCTGTTGCGGGCGATTGATCGCTTCTGCGAACAGAACGGCATCCTCAGCTGCAATTTTCTCTATGTGGATCCGCAGTGGCGGCCCTTGGCGGAAGCGGGAGGCTGCGCCGCCTGGCTGAACCAGCAGAGCCTCTGGAGCCGAGGCGACGATCAGAGCTTTGAGGACTACCTCAAGGGCTTCAATGCCAACCAGCGCCGCAACATCAAGCGAGAGCGCAAGGCTGTAGCCAAGGCTGGGATCACGGTGACGCCGCTCAGCGGAGACCAGCTCGACCTAGAGCTGCTTCAGACCATGCATCGCTTTTATGAGCAGCACTGTGCCCGTTGGGGACCATGGGGCAGCAAATATCTGGAGGAGGGTTTTTTCGAAGCGCTGGCACGGCTGCACCGCGATCAGCTGGTGCTCTTTTCAGCCCACCGCGGTGATCCTCACGATCCGGTGGCGATGTCGATGTGCGTCGAGGACGGGCGTCAGTTGTGGGGCCGGTACTGGGGCAGCAACGAGGAAATTGATTGTCTCCACTTCGAAGTCTGTTACTACGCCCCGATTGAATGGGCCCTGGCCAACGGCATCACCAGTTTTGACCCTGGAGCCGGTGGCAGTCACAAACGCCGCCGGGGCTTTGTGGCACGCCCTCACGCCAGCCTGCACCGGTGGTACCAGCCCCAAATGGATCAGTTGATCCGCACCTGGTTGCCGAAGGTGAACGGCCTGATGATGGAGGAGATCGAGGCCATCAATGCGGAGCTGCCTTTCAAAGCAGAACCTCCTGCTTTGGCTTTGTAGGTTGAAGGCATGACCACAACCCCTGAAGCACCGGCATCGACCGCCGCAGCGATGGATGCCCTTGATCAGCGCCTGTCTCAGCGCTTCATCGCCTTGGACCCGAGCGGATATTTCCTGATCAAACTGGATCGTGATGCGGCCGAACTGGTGCTGGAGCACTACGGCAACACCATTGATGACAAAGGGCTGGCCAGAGATTCAGACACCGGTGAGGTGTTGCGTTGTGACGGGGGAAATTCTCCCCGGAGTCCCTCAGCGGTCTATCGCGGCCGTACAGCAAAACAGCTCGGCATTCAGCTCACTGAGGGGGATGAGCCTCATCCGCTTAGTCGTCTCGATCACGCCCTTTATCTCGGGCGAGAGTTGCAGAAGGCCGAGCAGTGTCTCCGAGACGGCACGGACTATGTGCAGGACTAAGTTTTAGACGGGTTGTAATTCTTTTGGAGCAGTTGGTTCTTCAGGCGGCAAGGATTCCAGCTGTTCGCGGATTTCCTGCTGAACGATCGAGCGGTACTCGAGGAAGTGCTCGTTATGGGCCAACACGACCAAAAACTGCTCCAGCAGAGCAGGGTTATGGCGGGCCATCCCAAACATGTACTTCCAGAAGCGACTGCGGGTATCGCGCTTGATCCCCTGACGCCACACCACGGTGCTCAAAGCCTTGATATCAATCCACGTCGGAAGCTTGGCAGCAGCTTTCCAGCGGGGGGCACCCATCTTCAGGTAGTAGCTGTAGACCCGATCCATGTAGGCATTGGGTTCGTAGAGCGCGCAGAAAGCTTCCACGTATTCGTTAGCGATGTCACGGATCGGTCGGGTGGGCTCGAAGTTGAGCAAGTTGGTCTGATTCACGCCTTTGGCGGCATCTTCTCCCTGAATCAGCCGACCTTCCCGCTCCAGCCGCGCCCAAAGGGCTGTCTTGGGTAAGGCCTGAAGCATGCCCATCATCGCGGCGGGAATGCCGGTGCGGGTGACGAAGTCCACGATTCGGCGGCCTGCTCCATCCTTTTCGCCGTCAAAACCAATGATGAAGCCAGCCATGACTCGGATGCCGTTCGCCGTGATCCGGTCAACAGCAGCATCGAGCGGGTTGCGTGTGTTCTGCACCTTGCGGGCTGTTTCCAGGCTGGCTTCATCTGGGGTTTCGATGCCGAGGAAGACGCTTTCGAACCGCGCGTCGTGCATCATCCGCATCATTTCGTCGTCGTCGGCCAGGTCCACGGAGGCCTCAGTGGCGAAGCTGAACGGGTACCCCCGCTCCTCCTGCCAAGTGCGGATCTGTGGTAGCAGCAGCTTGGCGTTGCGCTTGTTGCCGATGAAATTGTCGTCCACCAGGAAGATCGACCGTCGCCAGCCCAGGTCGTAGAGGTACTGCAGCTCCGCCACCAATTGCTCGGGAGTTTTGGTTCGGGGTTTGCGGCCGTAGAGAACGATGATGTCGCAGAACTCGCAGTTGAAGGGGCAGCCGCGGGAGAACTGAACGCTCATCGAGTCGTAGGCGTCAAGCTGAAGCAGATCGAAGCGGGGAATCGGTGTGGCGGTGACGTCCGGCTTGTCTCCCTCTGAGGTGAATCGACCCTTTGTGTCACCCCGTTCCAGGGCTTCCAGGAACATCGGGAGGGTGATTTCTCCCTCATCGAGGATCTTGAAATCCGCCATATCCAGTTCGGGTGCATCCGGTGTGGAGCTGGCGAAGGGGCCCCCGATGGCCACCGGTAGGCCTCGCTGCTTGGCCTTGCCGATCTGCACGGCCATGTCGTCCTTCTGAACGATCATTCCCGAAATGATGACCAGTTCGGCCCAGCTCCATTCTTCTTCTGTCACCTCCCGCACGTTGCGGTCCACCAGCTTCATCTCCCATTCCTGGGGCAGCAGCGCAGCTACCGTGCACATGCCCAGGGGAGGCAGCAAGACCTTGCGGTTCACCAGCTCAAGGATCTTCTCGTAACTCCAGAAGGTCTTTGGGAACTCGGGGTAAACAAAAAGGGTACGCATGGCGTCGGGCGTTGATGGATGGACGTCCGGTTGGCCCGGTTAGAGATACCTCTTAATAGGTATCGACTGTTCACAAACCCTAAGCGCAATGGCATGAACCCAGGCGAATGTCTGATCTAATAGTGGTCACCTCAGTACTTGCACATGGGCGTCGGCATCTATTTCGGCCTGGTTGGTTCTGGTCTGGTGACGGCTTTTGTGCTCACCAAGATCCTCAAGGGAATCAAGCTCATCTGAGCTGTTCCAGACGCTTCGCCCCTCGTTTTCGCATCCAGAGCAGAGCCACAGCAGCGCTGAGGCCTCCGGTGAGTGCAAAGGCCGTTGACAAGCTGGTGGTCATCACAAGCAGTGCCACCAGCAATCCACTGAGCCCGCCTCCGCCCAGGAAGGCGATCTGGCTTAGGCCGGCCATGCGACCACGCATCACCTGCGGTGAGCCGATTTGACTGATCAGGTTGCAGCTGCTTAGAAGCCCTGCTGTGCCAGTGCCGATCAGGAAGGCCATGGCCAGGCTGAAGCTCGGCCCCGGCGTAGAGGCCATCCCCAGCTGACCCAACGCTGTGATCAGTCCGAAGCCTCCCAGGGTGAGGAACGGGCGCCGACAGAAGCGTTGGCTGTTGCGCTGCAGCACCACACCGCCCAAGATGCTTCCGCCCGCCAGAACGCTGGTGAACAGGCCCAGATCCGTTGGCTTGTCCCCCAGCACATCGAAAGCGATCAATGGGGCCAGCCCAGGGTGATAGAAGCCAATCAGGCAGAGAACCGCGGTGAAACTGAGCACCCCCTGCAGTGTGCTGCCGCAGTGGCGCCAGGCGTTGAGCAGGCTGGCGTCCTTGCCGCCGCTGCTGCGCACCTCCAGAGCCCGATTCGGGTTCAGCAGAAACATCACGCTGGCAATCGGCAGCAGGTAGCTGGCCGCATCAATCCCCAGGGCCCAGGTTGGGCCCGTGGCCGCCAGCAACCAGCCGCCGATCGGGGGGCCCACCAGTTTTCCCACGTTGAACACCACCGAAAAGCTGGTGAGGTAACCCGCCAATTGTTTTGGCCGTTCCACCAGGATCGAGCAGTACTTGTTGCGGGCCGTCAGCTCATAGGCGCCGGCGATGCCCACCAGCAGGGTGCTGCAGAGCAGAAGCAGCACCTGGGGTGTGCCCTCCAAGAGAGGAATGGCTAGTGCCCCCAGGCCCGAGGCGGCCAGCAGCGCCCATTGCGCCTGCACCAGCACCCCTTCACAGCCCACGCGGTCGGTGCGCACTCCCGCAGGTCCGCTCACCAGAACGGTCGGCAGCGACAGCGCGGCGAAGTTCAGCGCCAGCACGAAGGGATCCACGCCCCCTTTCATCAGGATCCAGCCCTTGGCGGTGATGCCGGCGAAAGACCCTGCTGTGCTGACGCCAGAGGCGATCAGAAAAAGCTGGCGCTGCTGCTCGGCCCGCAGTTTGAGAAGGCTCAACCCTGGCGTCTCGCTGCGGCCACCATGGCGCGGGCACCGACAATCCGCCCGCTGAGGTCATAGATGTCGGCTCCGGTGATCTCCACCGGCACCAGGCTGCCGGGTGCGGCCTGTTGACCGGCTGCGCCGGGCTGGACCCGCACTTCGCCGTCCACCTCTGGAGCAAAACGGGCGCACCGGCCGATCATCTCGCCGGTCTGGGGGTTGTGCTGTTCAATCAGGACGTCCACGGTGCGGCCCACCCAGCGGCTGTTGCGTTCCGCCGAAATCGGTTGCTGCAGCGCCATCAGGGCATCCTTGCGGGCCTGGGCCACCTCTGGATCGACGTGATTGGGCAGGTCGGCTGCTGCGGTGCCGTCCTCTGGCGAGAACGTGAACACTCCCACATGATCGAAGCGCTGGCGCTCGAGGAAACCCATCAGGTGCTGAAAATGCTCCTCGGTTTCACCTGGGAATCCCACGATCAGTGTAGTGCGGAGCACCGCGTCGGGGAGTTGCTCGCGGATCTGATCCAGCAGGCGGTCGTTCACATCCGCCTGCCAGGGGCGGTTCATCGACCGCAGCACCTCTGGATGGCTGTGCTGCAACGGCAGATCGAGATAAGGCACAACATTCGGCACGTCCCGGTATGACGCCAGCACATCCGGGGTCAGGCCGGTGGGATAGGCGTAGTGCACCCGGATCCAGGGGATCTCCACCTCCCCCAGGGCCCGCAGCAGCTCCGCCAGCTTGGGTTTGCCGTAGAGGTCGAGCCCGTAGTTGGTTGTGATCTGGCTGATCAGGATCAGCTCCTGCACTCCCTGCTCCGCCAATTGGTGGGCTTCAGCCACGATCGATTCAATCGGCCGGCTGCGCTGATCTCCCCGCAGCTTTGGAATGATGCAGAAGGCGCAGCGGTAGTCGCAGCCCTCAGCCACCTTGAGGAAGGCCACGGCCTGATCGGTGGTGCGCTGGCGCGGTAGATGTTCATCGCCCACAAAGGTGGGCACGGAGCTGACTCGGTTGACCCGCTCCCCTGCTTCCACCCGCTGCAGCACGTCAACGATGTGCTGGTAATCGCCTGTTCCCACAATGGCCTTGGCTTCCGGAATCGACTCCAGTAATTCCTCCTGGAAATGCTGGGCCAGGCATCCCGCGATGATCAGCTCCTTGCCCTGTTCTGCCAATCCCACCAGGGTTCGCACCGATTCCTCGCGGGCGTCTTGGATGAAGCTGCAGGTGTTTACTACCACCACGGCGGCATCGTTTTCATCGGTGCTAACGCCATAGCCCGCTTCCGCCAGCAGTCCCACCATGTGTTCGGTGTCGACCCGATTCTTCTCGCACCCCAGGTGGGCGAACGCGACCGTCGGTTTTGTCGGGGTGCTTGTCATCACGTCGCCGGCAGGCCATCTCTCAGCCTACGAAGCGGCTTGATCACGCCGGAACTGACAGAATTCGAATACTTGAAGATTAAGGATGGGCACCACCCGTCTCGTTAGCCGTCGACGCCAAGATTCAGGCGCGAAATGGGCCCGCATCGCTATGGCGGTGCTGGCCACTGCTGGGCTTATCGACACCGGTTCGATCACCCTCAAGCGCTGGGGCCTGCTTGGCAACCTCACCTGTCCGATGGGGGCTGACGGTTGCGACAAGGTGCTCAATAGCGCCTGGGGGACGGTCTTCGCTGAGATCCCTCTTTCGCTGATAGGAGTGCTGGCCTATGGCGCGGTGCTTCTGATGGCGCTGCTGCCCTTGTTGCCAGGTCTGCAGGAAAACAAGGCCGACCTCTCGCGACGCACCTGGTGGGGCCTGTTCACGGTGTCCCTAGCGATGGCCGTCTTCAGCGGTGTGCTGCTGGGAGTGATGCTGCTAAAGATTCAGGCGTTCTGTTTCTTCTGCGTTCTCTCTGCGGCGCTGTCATTGGCTTTGTTGGTGCTCTCCATCATTGGAGGCGGCTGGGAGGATCTGGGTCAGCTGCTGTTCCGCGGGGTACTCCTGGCCCTGGCCGTGCTTCTGGGGGGCTTGATTTGGGCGTCGGTGGTCGATCCCAATCGGCCCGAGACCGTGGCCAGCGGCACAGGCGTTGCTCCGCTCGTCACGACTGAGAGCACGCCTGCGTCAATCGCTTTGGCCGAGCACCTCACCAGTAGTGGTGCGGTGATGTATTCCGCGTACTGGTGCCCCCATTGCCATGACCAGAAGGAGCTTTTCGGCAAGCAGGCTTCCGATCAGCTCAAGGTGGTGGAGTGCGCGCCGGATGGTGAAAACAATCAGGCTGACCTCTGCCGCAGCAAAGGATTAGAGGGTTTCCCCAGCTGGGAGATCAATGGCAGCATCGATTCCGGCGTGAAAGAGCTCAACACCCTGGCGGAACTCAGCGGCTACGAGGGCGACACCGACTTCTAAATCAGAGGCGCACGGCTCGGGTGAAGATGCCCTGTTCTCGTTGCTGTCTGGAATGCTGCCGCCATTGCGGCAGCGGAGCAGGAGCATCGCTGCGGTAATGACCGCCTCTACTTTCGCCGCGAAACAGGCAGGCCTCCAGCATCAGACGGCTGGTCAACAGCCGGTGGTGCAGATCCAGCAACAGGTTCAGATCACGTCGGCTGCTTTCCGCCAGTAAGCGAGGAGCACAGGGGTCCTGCCGCAGCAAGGCCTGAAGCAGAGCCTGCTGCTCCAGACGCTGCTCGTCCTCCTTGACCTTGGTGAGGGCCCTGCGCAGTCCGGAGGCGGACCGCTCCACACCCGCCCGCCGCCAGCAGAGCTGTCGCAGCTGTTCGATCGCGTCGATTAACTGCGAACTACTGCTGCCGTCTAGGTCGAGCTCGAGGGGTTGGGCTGTGCCGGTGGTAGGTGTCGGCAGGGCTGGCCCGAGCTCGATCTCCTTGAGTCGATGGGCGAATACCAGGCACTCCATCAGGGAGTTGCTGGCCAGACGGTTGGCCCCATGCAGGCCTGTGCAGGCCACCTCCCCCACTGCATAAAGCCCCGGCAGTGTGGTGGTGGCCTGCAGATCCGTGGCGACTCCTCCCATCCAGTAGTGGGCAGCCGGGGCCACCGGAATCGGCCGTTCCAAGGGATTGAGTCCGAGTTCATCGCAGCGGTCCAGGATTGTTGGGAAGCGTCGCTCCGCTTGGTCGCGCGGGATGGCGGCGAAGTCCAGCCACATCTGTTTCACCTGCTGCCGCTGCATGGCTTGCATTAAGGCGCGGCTCACCTGATCCCGCGGTGAGAGGTCGCGTTGGCGCAGATGGGCCACAGGGCTTCCCCCGAGGGAATCCACCAGCACTCCACCTTCACCGCGCACGGCTTCGGAGATCAGAAAGCAGGGGGCGTCATCCAGGCGGATGGCCGTGGGATGGAATTGCACGAATTCCAGATCCTCCACTGCAGCCCCCGCTTGCCAGGCCAGGGCGATGCCTTCGCCGCAGGCCTGGGCAGGGTTGGTGGTATTGGCGAACAGATGGCCGCCCCCGCCGCTGGCCAGCACCACGGCGCGGGCTTCGATGCCGTGAAGATGCGCCCCATCCAGCACCTGCACGCCACAGCAGCGCCTATCGCGCACCAGCAGCTGGGTCACCCGGACGCCGCGGCGGTGCAGCAACCCCGGCCGTTGCTCGACACGATCCCGCAGCACATCCACAAGAGCCCGTCCGGTTCGGTCTTGCACATGCAGGACTCGCCGGTGGCTGTGGGCTGCTTCCAGGGTGGTGGCAAGACCGTCTTGATCACGGTCAAAGGCCATGCCCAGCTGGTCAAGTCGCTCCACGCAATGCGGTGCCTCCTGCACCAGCAGTCGGACTGCATCGCCATCGCAGAGATCAGCTCCGGCCAGAACGGTGTCCTCGGCATGGCTGTCGGCGCTGTCCTCCTTCCGCGTTACCGCAGCAATGCCGCCCTGGGCCCAGCGGCTGGAGGAACGCCGCCCCGTGTTGCGGTTGAGCAGTAAGACCTTCAGCTCTGGGGGCAGATCAAGGCAGGTCATCAACCCAGCTGCCCCGGCACCGATCACCACCACGTCCCAGGGACCTGAGGGGATGGGATCAGAGCTGCGGGGCTGGGCCATCACGGGGACAAAAAAACCGCCGGTGGTCCGGCGGTTCAGGCAGTCACAGGAATTGTGACTGGATTAGAGGATCAGCGGTACTGGCCGTCGTTGATGCGGTCGTCGCCCTCATTCAGAGCAATGGAGGGGGGTGTGACAGTGAAGTTGTCGCGGTACTTGGCAAACAGCTCCTGCTGACGATCAGTCAGGTCGAGAGACAGCACGTCGTCAACGCTGTCGTAGGGGCCGCCCAGAACGATTTTCCCGGCCATGGTCGGATACATGCCAGGGAATTGCTGGAAGCGACGCACGGAGGAATTGTTGAGGTCAACCTTGCCTTCACGTTCCGCGATCTTGTCATCCACAACGTTGCGGATCTCGTTGCCGGAGTACTTGCTGCGAAGGTCGTCGTCGGCATAAACGCTGTTGGGAAGCACAAGGCCTGCCATCAGACTTGCCATCACCAGTGCGCCGGTCAGCCAGCTCAGAAGCCGCTTCATCTCAACTCTCGATCAGGGGTCAGAACGGGACGACCGGCGTTGCCGGCTCGGGAAGACTACAAGTCGTTGCCCCTTTCAACCCTCTAGTTTGCCGCAGCTTTTGCAGTTCGTTTCACTCGATCAGGCCGCTGAGCCCGGGCTGCAGCAACGCGGAGAGCAGGAATAATCCGTCTACCCACAGGGTTGTGATCAATACAGCAGCTGCCATGGCTCCGGTGTCACCGTCGGAATTGCTGTTATTCGGGTTCAGTCGGCGTCCGACAATCATGACCAGCACAGCAGCAATCACCAGGGTGGCCATGGGCAGGGGCTGAAGCAAATGCAGCCCTGCCTGATGCAGCAGTAGAGGAGCCTGATCCAGGGAAGCGGTCACGACTGCCGGCCAGAACTGCATCACGCCGGTGGCCGCCATGGCCAGGTCTGTGCAGGCTGTACCCAATAGAGATGACAAATAAAACGTTGCCGCCAGCCGCCAGCGGCCCTGCAGGCCACCCAAGGCAACAGGCAAAGCGAAGGCTTCAACGGGCAGGTGCAGCACGGGATGGGCCCGCAGCCAACCCCAGAAAATGCAGCCCGCAAGCCAGCTACCGCTGAAACCAACGAGAAGGGAACCCAGGTCCGATGCCGTCTGGGAGCGGCTCTGATGCAACACCAGGCCGGTTGCAATCAGAACACCCGTGAAAAGGGTTGCTGAGAAAGGATCCAGACGAACCCAAGGTGCCTGCAGAAACACAGGCAGCACCACCATTGCTGCAGCGATGCGCGCGACCGGAAAGGACCACGACCGTGCGGAGGCTGAGGTTTGCCAGGTGCCTCCGATCAAATCCTTTTCATAAAGAAAGTCACGGAACCTTAGAAGACATCTTCAAGTGACGCGGCCGACATCCCTGCCTTGCGGGCCGGGGATACCGTCAAGGCGACATCTGTTGTCTCGATGGCGGACCCCTCTGCATCCATAACCCTGCTTGAGGCCTGCTGGCGTGATCTGGTGCTGGGAGTGGTGCAGGGACTCACTGAATTTCTGCCGATCAGCAGCACCGCTCATCTAAAGGTGGTGCCTGTGCTCTTGGGTTGGGGCGACCCTGGCGTTTCCGTCACCGCCGCGATTCAACTGGGCAGCATCGTTGCCGTGATCGCCTATTTCCGCAGCGATCTCAGCCAGGTGCTGCGGGGAATCAGTCGTGCCATTCGCCATGGCCGGTGGCGGGAGCCGGAGGCACGTCTTGGACTCGCTATGGCGGTGGGCACCCTGCCGATTCTGGTGGTCGGGCTGGGCATCAAATTCTTCTGGGCTCAGGGTTACGAACAGTCGCCCCTGCGCAGTGTTCTTTCCATTGCGATCGTCTCGATCGTGATGGCTTTGTTGCTTGCTTTGGCGGAACGGGCTGGAACCCGTCGCAAGCAGCTCCCCGATGTTTCAGGGCGTGATGGCTTGGTGGTGGGCGTGGCGCAGGCGTTGGCCTTGATTCCAGGGGTGTCCCGTTCTGGCAGCACCCTCACAGCTGCCCTGTTCGATGGTTGGCAGCGGGCCGACGCCGCACGCTTCTCTTTCCTGCTCGGCATCCCCGCAATCACGATTGCGGGGATGGTGGAACTCAAGGATGCTCTGGATGCCAGTGCTGGTAACGGCCCCCTCCCGTTGTTGGTAGGCATTTTTTCAGCTGCCTTGGTGTCCTGGCTGGCGATTGATTGGTTGCTGAAGTTCCTCCAGCGCCACAGCACTTGGATCTTTGTTGCCTACCGGCTGCTCTTCGGTCTGCTTCTGCTGGTCTGGTGGGGCGCTCACGGCGCACACTGAGTTCAGATGAAGTCGGCTTGTGTGGAATGAGCCATCCGCTGGAGTTGCCGTAGCAGCTCTGGATCCAACCAGCAGTGGCCGCCAGCCGCAGCCTGCTGTGGTGGCCTCCGTAGAGGCCGGCTCGATCGGGGAGGAGTTGGGTTTTGAGCCGGGCGATCAGTTGCTCAGCATCAACGGCATTCGACCACGAGATCTGATCGATTACCGCTACCTCTGCGTGGATGAGGAGCTTTGCCTTGAGGTGCGTGATGCAGCGGGTGCTCTGCATCAGGTGGAGTTGGAAAAGGAGGCTGATGACGGTCTTGGCCTGGCCTTCACCGAGGCCCTGTTTGATGGCTTGCGTCAGTGCAATAACAATTGTCCGTTCTGTTTCATCGATCAACAGCCCCCAGGCCGGCGCGACAGTCTTTACCTAAAAGACGACGATTACCGGCTGAGCTTTCTCTATGGCTCCTATTTGACCCTCACCAATCTGGGCGAGGCCGATTGGCAGCGGATTGAGGAGCAGCGTTTATCTCCATTGTTTGTATCGGTGCATGCCACGGAGCCCGACCTGCGTTCCCGGCTGCTGGTGAACCCGCGTGCTGCCCAGGTGATGGATCAGCTCGCCTGGTTTGACCAGCGTGATCTGCAGATTCATGCCCAGGTGGTGGTCTGCCCAGGGCTTAATGACGGTCCTGCACTGGAGAGGACCTTGGAGGACCTGGCGTCCTTCGCGTCTGGCCCCTGGCCGGCGGTGCTGTCCGCAGCGGTTGTTCCGGTGGGGCTTACCCGGTTCAGGCCGGCTGAAGATGGCCTTGTTCCTGTGGATCCGGCCTGTGCCCGGCAGGTGATTGCCCAGGTGGAACCCATGCAGCAGAACTTCCAGGCGGCCTTGGGCACCCGCTTTGCCTGGCTCTCGGATGAGTGGTACTTGATGGCTGGGTTGCCGTTGCCGCCTCGGGATGACTACGAGGATCTTCCGCAGCAGGAGAACGGCGTGGGCAGCATTCGCGCCTTCCTCGAAGCTCTGGATGCCGCGACTGAAGACTTGCCCAGAGCGGTTCCGCAGCCACGTCGTTGCAGCTGGGTGGTGGGTCAGATCGTCGCTCAGGCATTGCAGCCCGTGGCTGAACGTTTGAATGGCGTTGATGGTGTCGAGTTTCACCTGATCGGACTGCCGAGTCCCTATTGGGGGCAGGACCAAGTGGTGACCGGACTATTGACAGGTCAGGATCTGCTCAGTGGGTTGCAGGGGCGAGATCTTGGCGATGAGCTGCTGCTGCCGTCGGTGATGTTGCGGCAGGGGCAGCCTGTGTTCCTCGATGACATGACCTTGGAGGCCTTGGCCGCGCAGCTGCCGGTCCCCATCCGGATTGTGCATGGGGCGGCTGACGTCGTGGCCTCAGTTTTGAGTGCCGTAGGAAAAAGTCCCTAAACTCCGCCAAAGGTTTTTGATTGCTGTGCGCCGGATCACCGCGGGTATTTGTCTCGTTGCGGGCGTCGTCTCCACCGGTGTTCCCTCTGCATTCAGCCAGGAGACTGCGCAGTCTGAGTCGGCATTGGTTGACCAGAACACGCTTCCCGATGCGATCGATTTGAAGGGTGCACGCCCCAAGGCTGATCCATCTGTCGTAGCTCCGGCTCTCGACGTCTTGCCGCCTCCCCTCGTTCCTTTGGCTGCTCCCCCCAGCCTGGCGCTCCCTGATGCGCCGGCTCAGGTGCGCATTCATGAGCTGCGTCCTCTCACCCTGGAGGAGGCTCTTCAGCTCGCTGAGTTCAACAGTCCGAAGCTCAAGGCTGCTGCCAGTCAGGTTGATCAGGCCAAGTCTGCGCTCCGCGCAGCGATTTCTGCTTGGTATCCCACCGTCGACCTCCAGGCCAGTGGACTACCGGAATATTTCAAGTCGTATTCCTACCAAAATCCAGATTTCGTTCCTGATCGCGTGGTCAGGAGACCCACGGGGCAGGTCAACCCCATGACAGGTGAAGAGATCACCCGACCGGTCACACGGGATGGATTCAACGAGCGTTACGGCCGAGAGTGGCGTCTCAACGTCAACTTGCAGGTCAGCTGGGACCTGATCAATCCCGCACGGGTTCCCCAGATCGCTGCAGCTCGGGATCGGTTGGAGCGCGCGCGCGACTCTTACTTGATTTCCTTGCGTGATCTTCGACTAGATACATCTACGTTCTATTTCGTTCTTCAGGAAGCTGACGAAGGCGTGCGTATTGGTCAAGCTTCAGTCCACTCCTCCCTGGTGAGCTTGCGTGATGCACGGGCCCGCTACAACGCAGGTGTTAACACCAAGCTCGAGGTATTGGAGGCTGAGACCCAGCTGGCCCGTGACCGCAATCTGCTCACAGACCGCTTAGCTGACCAAAGCTTGGCTCGTCGTCGTTTGGCATCTTTGCTTGACCTGCCTCAGGACATAACGCCAACCGCTGCAACCCCTGCTCGCCCATTGGGCTTATGGGAGCCATCTCTCGAAGAGAGCATCGTTGCTGCATACAACTATCGCGAGGAGCTGGACCAATTGATCCTCGATATCTCTATTAACAACAGTCAAGCGAATGCGTCTCTCGCCGCTGTTCAGCCCGTGCTCAGGTTTGTCAATTCCACGACGACGACCAGGACGCAAGGTCAGAACGGTCAGACCTCGAACGATATCGATATGGGTGATTTCACCTACGGCTTTCAGAACAGCACGGCGTTGACGGCAACCTGGCGATTGTTTGATGGAGGACGGGCCCGCGCCGAATACCGGCGCTCTAAGCAGGCTGCTGAAGAGAGTCGCTTTAAATTCGCCAATACACGTGATCAGATCCGCTTGGAAGTGGAGCAAAGCTTCATTAACCTGCGGACAGCCATTCAGAACATTGACACGACATCCAGTGAGGTGCTGTCTTCTAGAGAATCTCTGCGTCTGTCTCAGCTTCGGGTGCAGGCAGGGGTCAGTACCCAGCGTGAGGTGGTCGATAACCAGCGCGATCTGACCAACGCTGAACTCCGCTACGCCAGCGCCATCAATGAGTACAACACCAATCTGGCGCAGCTGAGGCGCCGAACAGGTTTGGATGCTTTGGTGGCTTGTAATGCCGTGTCGCTGCCGGCAGCCAAGCCGGAATCCGATCAACAATCGATTCCTATTGAGCCAACGCCGCTCAAGTCAGCCTGTCCATCGGTAGCTTCCGCAGGTCCGACGGTGAATCAAACTGAGGGCAGTCCTGTACAGCCTCTGTGGTGACGTTGGTGCTCAGTGACGATCAACTGAGCTCCGTTCATCTGTTGCTGGATCGCATCCGTGCTCGTCAGCTTCAGGACTTTGGCCAGATCGGTTCCGATGTAAAGCCCGATGGTTCCTTGATCACCGACTGCGACCGCTGGAGTGATGCAGCTCTCGTAGAGGGCTTGGCCAGCATTGCTCCCGGGGAGGGTGTCCTCAGCGAGGAAGGATCCAAAACAGTCCCGAACAGCAGGGCGTACTGGGTGGTGGATCCTTTGGATGGGACCACCAATTTTGCGGCTGGCATTCCCTATTGGGCGATTTCCGTGGCGCGTTTTGTTGACGGCCGACCCAGTGAGGTCTTTCTGGATGTGCCAGCACTGGGGCAACGCTTTGTCGCTCTGCGAGGCCGCGGCGCCACCCGAAACAACCAACCGTTGACCTCTGAAACCCGAGCGTTGGCGACCAGTGCCTGTGTTTCGCTTTGCAGTCGTTCGATCCGTGTGCTGCAGCGCAAACCAGATCAGCGCTTTCCTGGAAAGATTCGTCTGCTTGGTGTCGCAAGCCTCAATCTGGTCAGCGTGGCTATGGGGCAGACCATCGCTTCATTAGAGGCCACTCCCAAGATCTGGGATTTGGCAGCTGCCTGGTTGGTGCTCGACGAACTCGGTTGTCCGATTCGCTGGTTAGATGCGGATCCAGCGCAGCTTTCTCCAGGTGAGGACGTTGCTGAACGTGGTTTCCCCATGCTGGCGGCTGGTTCATGGGCTCATCTGGCTCGTTTCCTTCCTTGGGGAGAGGCTCTGGTGCAGCCCTAAAAGGTGCCCCTTGCGAGGGGGGGAGATGTGGTGTTATGGTTTTGTCTTGCGCGGGAGC
>NZ_UCNV01000012.1:0-158445 GCF_900474015.1 Synechococcus sp. UW106 | reverse complement strand
CAGAGCCGGAGCCCGAACCCGAGCCGGAACCAGAACCCGAACCGGAGCCAGAGCCGGAGCCCGAACCCGAGCCGGAACCAGAACCCGAACCTGAACCTGAACCGGAGCCAGAAGAGGAACCTGATCCTGACGGCGACATATCACATGTCGTGATTCAAATCACAAATGGTTCGAATACAATTGCGGTCAAGGTTGATTACAGTGGGAATAACACAAGTTCGTATGACTATTCAGAAGAAATCAACGAAGTTGTTGATCGAGTATTAGAAGAGACCGCTTATTCTGGATACTCATATGTCAACGGATCCGGTGTTATTAAAACGGGGAGTACAAACCAAAGCTCGACAGATAGTGCATACCATGACAGCGATGGAAACGATCTCTGGAGATCAGATCTAACGAATTTGGGCTACGAACTCAAAAATAACGGCAATATTGATAACACAGATGATTTCACATCGACTGATTTCACACCCAACCCAGCAGTTAATTCAAATGCACCAGTCGTCATCGACTTGGACGGAGATAGCATTGAATATCTATCACTAGATAACGACATTACATTCACTCCGGAGGATTCCGGTGATACGTACAGCACAGCATGGGTAGGGCCTACAGATGGAATCCTTGGAATAGATACTGACAACTCAAAATCTATCAATCTGAACAAAGAATACGTATTCACCGGATGGAGTGAAGATGCAACAACAGATATGGAGGCATTACTGGAAGTATTTGATACCAACAAAAGCGGCTCACTCGATCCGGCAGATTTAGAATGGGGTAAATTTGGGGTCTGGATTGACTCTGATACGGATGGATTTAGCGATCTTGGTGAATTCATTACACTCGACGATCTAGGGATTGTTGAAATTTCACTTGAATATGAAAGCACTGGACCCAAAACCTGGTCTCCATATGAGGATGTCTTAATACATGGGGAAACAAAGGTTATGTTGAATGATGGATCAACCGTGACAGCACAAGACACTGAGTTCAAGATTGAAAATGTGGCAAACGAAGCAACAGAAGAGTCTTTTAGCAGCCTAATAGAACAGTTAATAGCAATTCAAAACAATACAAGCTCAATTCAGAACCAGGAAAGCCTGGATGAAGCAAATGATATGAACGACGAAGAAACCATAGAGGGAAATACTTCCTGGGAAAATCTTTTGAGAACCATCATCAAAGAATCAGGGATGGAAGAAAGAGATGACATAAAAAATGAAGAAAGAGAAGCAGAAAGAAATTACCCTGAACTAGACAATGATGATCAAATTTTATCGGATATTAACGCCAATGAAGTAATTGACGATTTGTCGACGGACGAAGAGGAGATAGAAGAAAATTATATGTAAGAGCAAGGAAAAAATAAAGCTTTCGAGGTATTATTGATGAAATGCGAGATTCAATCGTGAAAATCATTTCAAGAAATACTTGCTTAGAAAAATGGATAACGTTGACCGATGATCCGTTAGTTAAAGTCATCGACAACTATATTTCTAGAGACGAATGCAACTTCATAATAAAAAATGGTGAGGCAAAGCTAAAGAGAGCACTAGTAAGCTCAAATTCAGGCGGCACAAAAAGCTCAGGACGAACAGGTTCGAATTGCTGGATACCATTTGAGAATGATATAAGACTTCATACAATATGCAAAACGATAAGCAAACATGTTCAAATTCCACTTGAACACTGCGAAAATATGCAAGTAATTAATTACAAACCAGAGCAAGAATATAAGCCTCATTTTGATGCATTTGATCTTGAATCTGAGCGTGGTAAACGGTGTACGAAAAAGGGTGGACAAAGAATTTTAACGGCCTTAATGTATTTAAATGATGTACAAAAGGGCGGAGGAACTATTTTCCCTGAACTAAATATTATTGTAGAAGCCAAGGAAGGAAGACTAGTAATCTTTGAAAATACAATCAAAAACGGCTTGTTGCGTCATCCACTTAGCCTTCATGGAGGCTTACCAGTCGAGGAAGGAGAAAAATGGGCGGTAAATCTTTGGTTTAGACAGTTTGAAGTCAATAAGGAATATCATGCATCAGAATATTTCTTAGTTTCTCCAACAAGCAAGCAAGAAAAAGGCAAAAACAATAATACAGAAGACCAACTAAGAGATCAATTAAGGCAAATTATAAGTAATTTACTTTTGCAGGGAGTTGACCCTAATAGACTCACAGATCTCATTAAAATAGCTCATTGTAATTATGACTTTATATCACAAGAAATTAAATCAATGTCTAAAGCAATCAAGGTGAAAAATGGGGGCAACGTCAATCCCGATCATTACCAACCACTGTTAAACGAGATACATAATTGGAACTCGCATAAGTTCAAAGAGATCAAAACGAAGCCTTCATCATCTCTTGAAAAGGGAGATTACCTGCCATATTTCATTGCAGAATCTCAAACCTCTAAACTTGATATACAAGCAAAAGCAAATAAAGAATTTATTCTTATTACCTGCTCGACATCAGACGAGGCGATGAAGGTTGAGGAGAAATGCAAAGACTTTCTAGATTTAAAGCAATTTAAGCTATACATTATTCTTGAAGAGTATTCAACCATGCAAATACCAGGACACTACTTTAGTTGTCCTTCATTTGCAAGGCTAATAAATAAGGTTAATCTTAAACCAACTATTCTATTGATAGGAAGAAATCTTAAAATAAAATCGATGATGCTCGTTTCAGATTTTTTGAGCAAACCAAAATTATTCTACCAGGATCAAGAGAATCATTTGGATTCACCTCCGCTCTTAATAGTGCCAGATGTATTGTCTACAATCCAGTGCAATAACCTCATTTTGTTCTCACGGGAAAATTTCAGAAAAGGAACTAATGATCAGAGACAAAATAAATCCAGATTTCATATACACCCAAACGAAACACTTGCCTCAGAGATTGATGACAAGATAACCAAATCACTTCTTCCCGAGATAGAAAAAAATTATTTCGTCAATGTTAGATATAGAGAAAAATACAAAATATGCAAATACGATTCTTTAGAGCAAGGTAAGTTTTCTGTACATAGAGACACTATTGATCCCTACCGGCATAGACGCTTCGGCCTATCAATTGCTCTAAATACAGACTTTTCTGGGGGTGGCCTTAGATTTCCAGAATACGGTAATAAAATTCTTAGAGTTAACACTGGAGATGCAATTGTTTTCCCAGGATCTCTTTTTCATGAAATATGTGAAATCCAACAAGGAGAAAGATGGTCATTAATCTCATTCTTATTCACTAATAGCGAACAAAGGGGTGAAAAAGATGATTGCAATAGGATTTTGTATCATAGAGATGTCAAAGGCCTCAATCTTAAAATGATAACTCCTAAGAAACTAAACTAAGAGTCGTTACTTGGCATATACCCGTCAAAAGTCTTTTTGATTTGATCATGTATTTTAGCAAATTCAAAGTAGTCTTGCACGCTTCTGATTGAGCCCAACTGATACTTCTTGTCAAGATTTTGAACATTTTCTTGGTATATTTTGTCAACATTATGAATATCATCTAAGCCAAGTAAATACTTGACCTTCGTCCATGTAGCCTTAGGCCAATTTTTTCTATTTTTGCTTTGGACTTGTTTCACATCATGCGGGACTCTATCTCTAGCTCCTTGATATTCTGTAGCTACGGTATGTGTGGTAGGACAAAAAATGTCAACACCATGCGTCCAAAGACGTATAGAATAAAGTACTTGTTCAGCAGCATGTAAGCCAAAATTCAAATCTGGATCATAGGGAAACTTTCGACGCAGATCAGCACGCATAAAAAGTAAGGCTGCACTTATTGAAAGTGATAGTTGAGGCTTTGAAGGGAGTTTAATCAGAGAACCATGGCTTTTAATTCCATCGGCATCAATATACCTATATCTATTGACATGTCCAATTCTGTCTAACCAATGTTTTTTTTGCAAGTTATCTATACTAATAGGATAATTAGATATGACACAGTTTTGATTAATATCTTCGGCCTTACAAAGCTCTTCCACCAAGATTGAGTCCCAACCCTGCACAAACCTTGAGTGACAATCAATTTGAAGATAATAATCTTCTCTTTTCATAAGTTGCTCGCAGCGCCACCTTGCGTAAATTGGCCCTTTAGCATTTTCAATACTCAAGCGGTCTACCGAGACATTGTCCAAGTCTTTAAGTAGATCAAATTCAGTATTATCATCACTTATTTGAAGGCAAACTCCAAAGTTAATTCTTTCAGGAAAACTTGCTTTTTGTTTTGCATCTTCAATAGTATTGAAGACATCTAGATCAGATAAACATGCAATCGAAACGAATATGCGTGAGTTGACTTGCTTCTTTTCGTCAATAAAACCTTGAAAATCATTTGGAGATAGTACTGCCAATAATTTCCAACCATGGCGATAGATTCTGTATCCAAATTGCTCCAGAAAAAGAACAATAGGTCTTTCTTTGCCTGCTCTATTACATTCTAAATAAATGACAGGAGAATAACTCCTCAAAAGAGCTTGAGCTCCTCTTAAGACATCAAGCTCCATTCCTTCTACGTCAATCTTCAATAGATCACATTGATCCAGTTGGAGGGAATCAATTGTAATCATTTTTCCGGATTCTTTTCTAACGCTATGAAGAAGCGAATATCCACCATAATTATTTGGCCTCGTGTAATCAGGAGACGGCACAAGAATATCTGTATTCTTCTCTCCAACAGCATAGGGATAAGCAACAACATTGTTGCAGGTATTCAGAAGAATATTTGAACATAAAATCGAATATACAGTTTTCTGTGGCTCAAAACAATAAACCTTGCCCCTGCCTCCTACCAAATTAGAAAAATAAACCGCATGTGTACCAATATTTGATCCAACATCAAGTACAGTCATGCCTGATGATAAAAAGTTAGAAAGATATTGTTTTTCTTCTTTAGCGTAATCGCCAGTTTCGCTTACCTGCTTCGATATAACTGTATCGTGTTTAAGGATAAAAAAGTATCCAAGGTCGCATTCAACTAAACGAACGATTGGGTTAATCATTCAGACAACAGCCATAACCTAAAGATAATTAATTCTCAGTAACTACACCCTCAATCCGATCTTCAACCTCTTGATACAACTCCTGCAGTTGCTCGATGTTTTCATCTGAGGTTTCCCAGTAGCCACGACCGTGCACCTCGAGCAACGTGCCCACGATTTGACGGAAGCTATTGGGGTTGAGCTCAAGCAGACGCTTGCGCATCTCTGGATCGTTGATGAAGGTTTCGTTGGCTTCTTCGTAAACGAAATTGTCAACGGCACCGCTGGTGGCACTCCAACCCAGCGTGAAGTTGAGGCGCTTGGCCACCTCTCGCACACCCTCATAGCCGGAATCGAGCATGCCTTCGTACCACTTGGGATTCAGCAGCTTGGTGCGTGAATCCAGGCGGATCGTTTCACTCAGGGAACGTACCTGAGCGTTGGCCGTGGTGGTGTCGGCGATGTAGCTGGTAGGAGCTTTGCCGTCATCACGCAGGCCAGCGATCAGCTTGGTGGGGTCGGAATCGAAGTAGTGGCTCACATCGGTGAGGGAGATCTCAGCCGAATCGAGGTTCTGGAAGGTGACATCAGCCGTCTTCATCACGTTCTCGAACACCTCCCGCTTCTGGTTCATCTCACCGGGGTTGTCGGCATTGAAGGCGAAGGTCTTGCGGGAGAGGTACATCTCCTGCAGCTCACCTTCCTCCTCCCAGGTGCTGTTCTCCACTGCGAGGTTCACGTTGGAGCTGTAGCTGCCGCTGGCGTTGGAGAACACACGGCAGGCCGCATCCCGCAGGCTCGTGCCTTCTTTCTCCGCCTGCTCGAGAGCGTGCTTACGAACGAAGTTCTGCTCCAGAGGCTCGTCGGCCTCGGCAGCCATCTTCACGGCCTGATCGATCAGCGCCATCTGGTTGATGAACAGATCGCGGAACACACCAGAGCAGTTCACCACCACATCAACGCGGGGGCGGCCGAGTTCCTCCAGGGGAATCAGCTCAAGCTTGTTGACACGACCCACGGAGTCTGGCATCGGCTTGACGCCGACGAACCAGAGGATCTGAGCCAGGGATTCGCCGTAGGTCTTGATGTTGTCGGTTCCCCAGAGCACGCAGGCGATGGTTTCGGGCCAGGTGCCCTGCTCCTCGCGCTGACGCTCAATCAACTTGTCGACAACACTCTTGGCTGCAGCCACCGCGGCCCGGGTGGGGATCGCCTGCGGGTCGAGGGCGTGGATGTTCTTGCCGCTGGGCAGCACACCAGGATTCCGAATGGGATCACCACCGGGGCCCGGAAGGATGTATTCACCATCAAGAGCCTTCAGCAGACTCTCCATCTCCATGTCGGCACACACCTGCTCAAGGCAGAAGCGCAGATAGGCAAAGAGCTTGTCGAGCTCGGTGGCATCGATCTGCACGAAGCCAGCACTGCAACAGGCCCGCAGCCAAGGCGATGGAAGCTTGAAGCCGAACTTCGCCAGCAGGTCGTAGAACCAACCGAAGCTGTTGCGCAGGCTGACGCGACCATCACGACCGGTGAGGGTGCGAACCATGGCGCCAATAGCAGCGCGGGATGTCTCCGTGATCGTGCGGTTGAGCTCTACATCGACGAGGACGCCCTCGTCGTTGCCTTTGTAGATGTCTTCGATCGAGCGGCCCATCGCCTCAGCCAGCAGGCCGGGGAGTGAGCGCAGCCCATCCTCCTCACGCTCAAGAGCAGCGATGTTCACCAAAGTGGCAATGGCTTCCTCTGCAGTGGGAGGTTTTCCGATGGTGTGGAGACCACAGGGCAGAAGACGGCTCTCGATCTCCATCAACTGTCGATAGACGGCACCGACCAAGGCGTCGCGTCCTTCCAGATCGATGGAAGAGGCGTCATCTTCGGGGAGGTCGACATCCTTATCGAGGTTGCACTGACGCGCCGTCTCAATGATGGTGTTGACGATTTGAACGCCGCGGCCACCTTCACGCAGCTGTTGGTAGGAACCAACAAGCTCACCCAGCTCCTTGAGTCCCCGGTAGAGGCCTGCATTTTCAGCCGGTGGGGTGAGGTAGCTGATAGTCGAGGCGTAGCCACGACGCTTGGCGATGGTGGCTTCCGAAGGGTTATTGGCGGCGTAGTAATAGAGGTTTGGGAGGGCACCGATCAATGAATCGGGGTAGCAGGTTTCACTCATGCCCATCTGCTTGCCGGGCATGAACTCCAGGGAGCCATGGGTGCCGAAGTGGAGCACCGCATCGGCCTTCCAGATCTTCTGCAGGTAGGTGTAGTAGGCAGCAAAGCCATGATGGGGACTTGCACTACGGGAGTAGAGCAAGCGCATGGGGTCGCCTTCGTAGCCGAAGGTGGGCTGAACGCCGACAAAGACATTGCCGAAGTGACGACCGAAGACCAGCAAATTTTGGCCGTCGCTGTTGAGATTGCCGGGAGGCTTGCCCCAGTTCTCTTCCAGACGTTCGGAGTAAGGCGTCAGGCGTTCGTATTCCTCAACGCTCATCCGATGGGCAATGGAAAGCTCCGGCGAGCCCTGCATGGCATCGGCGTCGTTAATCACCGCCTCCAGCAGCTCACGAGGCGTCGAAGGCAAGCCCTGCACGTCGTAGCCCTTCGCCTTCATCTCCTGCATCACCCGATGGATGGAACCGAAGACGTCGAGATAGGCCGCCGTTCCGACATTGCCCTTGTCGGGAGGGAAGCTGAACACCGTGATCGCCAGCTTCTTGTCGAGCCGGGGCTTGATCCGTAGTGACGACCAACGAATCGCGCGCTCAGCGATGGCGTCCACCCGATCTTGGAGGGTATGCGCCTTGCCGGTGGCATCGTCGCGGCCGGAGAGAACGATCGGCTCGATCGCGCCATCCAATTCAGGGATGGCGATTTGCAGGGCCACCTGCACAGGGTGAAGACCGAGATCGCTCTGTTCCCACTCCTGGGTGGTTTGGAACACAAGAGGAAGCGCGACCATATATGGACGATTGAGCTTCTTCAGGGACTCAATGGCTTTCGGGTGGTCCTGGCGAGCAGGCCCTCCGACCAGTGCAAAGCCCGTGAGGGAGACGATCCCATCAACCAAGGGCTGCTCGGGATTCAGGGGGTCGAAGAAGAAGGCGTTGACCGGCTTGGAGAAATCGAGACCACCGCAGAAGATCGGGAGGACTCGAGCACCACGAAACTCCAGTTCCTGAATGATGGCGACGTAGTGGGCATCGTCACCGGTGACGATGTGGCTGCGCTGCAACACGAGACCAATCACGGGCCCCTTAAGGGCTTTCTCAGAAAGATCCGTACGACTTGATGTCCAGTTCAGATACTCCTTGAGGTCCTCAAACATCGAAGGGGCAAGGGGGTGCCAAATGCCAAGGTCAGGAAAGACCTCGGGCTCCGCCACCTCCATCGCTGGACGTTCATCTCCTTCCGCTGCAGGAAAGACGTACTTGTCAGCAAGCATCAGCAGGAAATTGCGCAGGTTGTCGGGCGTCCCCCCCAACCAGTACTGAAAGCTCAGCATGAAGCTGCGGGCATCCTGCGCTTTTTCAACAGGCAGGTATTTGAGAACGGTGGGCAGCGTGTTCAGCAGCTTGAGCATGGCGTCTTGGAAACCGGCGCCTCCGGCTTCCTTCCGCTTCTTCATGAAGCCAGCAATGGCGCTCTTGCTCTGACCGAGCTGCGCCATGGAGAAGCTGCCCAGCTTGTTGAGCCGCATCACTTCCGGCATGGACGGGAAGACGACAGCCGCCTTGAGACGATCGCGGTGCGGAGCAACGGCGTCCACAACCTTTTGCGCCAAATCTTCAATGAAGATCAAGGAGGCTACAAAGACGTCGGCTTCGGCGACATCAGCACAGAAGCCGGCGTAGTTGTCGTCGTCGCGAAGTTCTTCGATCAGATAGCCGCTCAGCTCGATCCCAAGATCTCCACCAGAAGCATTCAGAGCAGTGGCTGCCTGGGTAAGGGCGTTTTGGTACTGGGGCTCAAGAACCACATACACAGCCTTCATCACCGACTTATGGTTTTGACCCTCCACAGGAGCAACGCGGCGATCAGCGGAGCGGACCTGTGTGAACATCTGCGCTTTGAGCAATGTGAAGAACCTTACGGCGATCCGACGCCCAGGCGCGAGGATCTAAAACCCTTTTCACAAAGGCGGCTTGACGGCGTTGTGGCCAGCGGTCTTTTGGGTCCATACCCTTTTGGCTAGGCAAGGCGGAGCGTGTGAAAGTCCAACTTCCCCGGGTCGGCCTACAAACAGCATTGCTGTGCCTGTTCCTGCCCGTCGTCGCAGGAACAGGACTGACCGTTTCAGCGGTGATGGCAAGCCGAATGGAGGCAATGGCCATTCGAGGCGCCGAGAAGGAAATCAAGGCAAAATTAGATGCAGTCACCGAGCGCTGGATGCGCATCCGAGGGCCGTCCAAAGCTTTTCAGTATTTCCTGCGACTTGACGAGCGACTGCAAACAACTCCAATACTACCAAGCAGGGCTGAAGTCAAAACAATCAAAGAACTTGGTAAAATAACCAAGGATTTTCAAATAAAAACACTCGCAGCAGTTCTGACGAATGGCGATGTGTACCAAGTTTTTACACCCAGAAATATAAAGTCTTCCTTCAGCCAAAAAATACCCAACGAAACGCGCATAGTTATTCAGAAATGGACTCCTAATAGCCCAACAACAATAGTGGCAGCATTCGACAAAGACGGAGTCGAACTTTCCAGGTGGAGCGAAGCCAAGCCACAACACTGGAGTACCACCCCTCCCGCGAATTGGCCTTCAATCCTGAAATCCAAGAGGTTTATCGGGAAAATGGTCGCCAACGAAACCGGATGGAATGTAAGAGTTGGAAGCATGGCAACGCTATCTAAAACGTTCGAATCTGGAAATACATTTCAAGTTGGACTTAACTTAGAGGAAACACAAAACATCCTCGCCAGCCTCATAGAATCCGAAGACACCAAACTCCTTCTTAGCGACTTACAAGGCCGACTCATCCTCAGCTCTGGGGCGTCAACCAAAGACAAAACAGGCACGCCGATTAATCAAGCAAAAGACAAAATAATCCGAGACCTTGACCCAATACTAAAATCTCACGCCAACAAATTAGGAACACAACAAGACAATACAAAACTGCAAAATGTCAACCTCGCCGGCCAAAAATGGTTTATCGAGATTTCAGAGATCGACTCCGTTCTCGATGGCAGAAAAGCCTTATTGACGATGGTCCTTCCCCGGGACACTGTCTTGGCACCAGCCATGGCTTCGGTTCGGCAGGCTCAATTCATCACGCTACTGCTTGTCATCGCAGTCATACCAGTCACTTGGCTTGTCTCACGCAGTGTGACGCAACAGCTTCAAGCCCTAGCCAAGGAGGCCTCGAAAATAAGAAATTTCAATTTCGAAAGAACAAATCCGATACCATCAAACATCAGGGAGATCGAGGATCTTGGCGGCACCGTGTGGGCCATGAGCAACACAATTCAAAGTTTTTTAAAAACATCCAACGCCCTTGCCTCAGAACTCGACTTCGAAACCCTACTTGAACTTATTCTCAAAAATTCTATCTCCAGCAGTGGAGCTAACGGGGTTATTTTAACAATATTTTCAGCCAAGAAAGAAGGAGAGCCAAAAACGATCTCATATCCAGATGGTTTCGTTCCACCCAGCCATGCTAAGCAACTCAAACTTGATCTGGACAGTCGAAAACAAACCAAACAAGGGTCAATGGCCCTGGTCTTTGACCAGAAGCCAACTACCAATCAAATTGCGTTCTGCCAAGCACTGGCAAGTAGCGCATCAGTTGCCCTGGAAAATGCAAGCCTGCTGCAAAGTCAAAAAAACATCTTCGATTCTCTGATCCGTCTTGTTGCAGGAGCAATAGATGCCAAAAGCCCTTACACAGGAGGCCACTGCTCACGGGTCCCTGAATTGACCCAATGGCTTGCAGAAGCTGCCTGTGATTGCCAAGAGCCAGCTTTTTCAGACTTCAGCATGACCGAGAACGACAGAGAAGTTCTTCGGCTTGCATCTTGGCTTCACGATTGCGGAAAAATCATCACTCCAGAATACGTCGTTGACAAATCAACAAAGCTCGAAACGATTCATAACCGTATTCATGAGATCAGAATGCGCTTCGAACTGATCAAATCGCAAGCAGAGGCCAACCACTGGAAGCAATACTGGGGTACTTCTCATACCGACAAGTCCCGACAAAAACTGGATCAACTCAAGAGGGAACTTGATAACGAGTTTGCATTCATTGCAGCCTGCAACATGGGAGGAGAGATGATGTCTGATGAAGATGTAGAACGAGTCCAGCAAATCGGCCAACGCACCTGGGTTCGGACTCTCGACGATCGACTCGGCGTTTCATCCGCAGAACGCGAACGGATGTCTCACGAGCCTGCTCAGGCACTCCCATGCGATGAACCCCTCCTGTCTGATCAATCTAGCCAAAAGATTGATCGGACAGAGCAACCAAATACAGAAGCCAATGATCCGCATGACTTCAATCTTAAAACACCTGATCTCCTTCAAAATAATGGAGAGATTTACAACCTCACCATTCGCCGTGGAACGCTCAATAATGAAGAGAGATACATTATTAATTTGCATATTGTAGAAACGATTCGCATTCTGGAATCTCTCCAACTGCCTGACCATCTCTCCACTGTGCCTGCCATTGCAGGTGCACACCATGAAAGGATGGACGGAAAGGGTTATCCGAAAGGCTTGAAGTGCGACGAGATGCCCCCTCAAGCTCGAATGATGGCCATCGCTGATGTCTTCGAAGCGCTTACGGCAAGCGATCGCCCTTACAAATCAGCAAAGCCACTTTCCGTGGTGATGAAAATCATGGTGTCGATGGTCAATCAACATCATCTTGATGGTGATCTGTTCCGATTATTCGTCGAGAAAGGGATACATCATCGATATGCCAATCGTTATCTCACGCAGGAACAGCGTGATGAAGTCGATGACAACATGATTCTTGCTTCCATCGCGTTGTGACCAATCGATAGGCTTAAAGCTTTAAGCCTGAGGCGCTCTGTCTTGGAAAAAACCATTCCCGTCGTTGTCGCCGGCGCCCTGGGGCGCATGGGAGCCGAAGTCATCAAGGCTGTGGTGGGAGCCCAGGACTGCAGCCTGGCTGGAGCGATCGACAACACTCCTGGCAAAGAAGGCGTGGATGTTGGGCTGGAATTGGGATTGGGCGAGATGGAGGTGGCCGTCACAGCCGATTTCGAAGGTTGTCTTTGTGCTGTGAGCCAGTCGGTACGTGACAGCGGCAGCGGTGCCGTCCTGGTGGACTTCACCCACCCCTCGGTTGTGTACGAGCACACCAGGGCAGCGATTGCCTACGGCGTTCATCCCGTGATCGGCACAACCGGGTTATCCCCTGAGCAACTCAACGACCTCACCGAGTTTTCCTCGAAAGCGTCCGTGGGTGGAGCCGTGATTCCGAATTTTTCTGTGGGCATGGTGCTGTTGCAGCAAGCGGCAGCAGCCGCGGCGCGGTTTTACGACCACGCAGAACTGACGGAGTTGCATCACAACCGCAAGGCGGATGCACCCAGCGGCACTTGCATCAAAACCGCTGAGCTGATGGAAGAACTCGTCAAGACGTTCAATCCGGACGAGGTGGACGAGCACGAATCCCTGGCGGGTTGCCGCGGCGGGCAACGGGATAGTGGCCTGCGGCTTCACTCCGTACGCCTGCCAGGGCTAGTGGCGCATCAGGAGGTCATGTTCGGCGCCCCCGGGGAGACCTACACCCTCCGTCACGACACGATCGATCGTTCTGCCTACATGCCAGGCGTGCTGCTCACGGTGCGCAAAGTGGGGAGCCTGAGCAGCCTTGTTTATGGCCTCGAGCGTCTGATCTGAAGGCGACACCATGCTCATTCCCCTCCGCCCCGGTGAACTGCAACGACTGATTCCAGCCGTTGCAACCGGCAACCAATTCCGCGTCTCCCTCGGCACGCCCCAGGAGGTGCTGCAACGCCTGATGGTCGCCGCCATCGGCGGGGTGATCACCCTGCTGATCAGTCAGAGCCAGATGTCCAGCCGCTGGGGCCCCTTCTGGCTGGTGACAGGCGTGGTGTTTCTGCTTTACGTGCTCTGGGGACCGATCCTTCAGGCAGGTCAACGCAATGCCACCCTGCGTCGCTATCCGGCGGCAGCCCTCTTCGAAGGAGAGGTGTCAGACGTGATCACCCGAGAGCGCATCGAGAACCGCCACGAACAGGCCGATAGCCGCGGCCGGCTTGAACTTGTGGAGAACCGACGCACCTGGATGCTTCTTGAACTCGAGGACGAGGAGGGTTATCTCGGTCGGGTGGCTTTTCCGATGGACAAAAAACATCAATCGATTCGCCGCGGCAGCCTGATCCGCTGTCTGGTGCTGAGCGAGCGCAAGGATTTCTCAAAAATCGGTGCGCTCAGCGATGCCTGGCTGCCTGGCTTGAAGATGTGGGTAGGTGAATACCCCTTCTTGTTGAGACCCGCCTTTGAAGAGCTGTGCCAGCTCCGCATCAACCGCCGTTAAAACGGCCCACGAGCAAACATCAGTGAATATTTCTTAAAGTTGGTTTACACTTCGTAGCAATTCACCCGTGGTCCCCATGTCCCAGGCCCCCTCATCCAATGCTGCGGTCATCCGTGGAGCAACGGTCACAACGGAAGACGGTGGTCGTCTCAACGCCTTTGCATCCGAACCCCGCATGGAAGTTGTTGAAGCTGAACAAGGCTGGGGGTTTCATGACCGCGCCGAGAAGCTGAACGGCCGCATGGCCATGCTCGGCTTCATTTCCCTGCTGGCCACTGAATTGGCACTCGGCGGCGAATCCTTCGTTCATGGTCTGCTCGGCCTGGGTTGATCCTCTCGCGCTCGGGAGGGATGGCTGGCCAAACTTGATGAATGGCTCCATCCCTTCCTGAAATACGCGTTCTGGGTGCTGGTCCAACCGGTGCCCTCACAGCACTAGCCCTTGGTCTGAATGGTCAGCGTGTGGTCCTTTTTGACCCGTTGACAGCTTCCGAGCTTCAAGCAAGAAGTCGGGCCTATGCAATCACACATTCCAGCCGTCGGCTGCTGACCACCCTCGGGCTCTGGGAGGACCTCTCCGATTCCTTGGTGCCCTTCCGAGAACTGGATTTACGGGACGGCGCCACGAATTCTCAGGTTTTGTTCGGCCAGGCCGATCTCGCTGCCGCCAACAGGAACCACGATGGGATTGGTTGGATCCTGGATCACCGTCCATTGATGGAGCTGTTGCTGGCCCGACTGGAGGGCCACAACAACGTTGAATTGCATCTGGCAGAACCATGCCCTGACCCAAGCTCAGACGCCCTGGTCGTTGCGGCTGATGGACCTGCCTCCCCCACTCGAGAAGCCTGGGGAATCCGTCACTGGCAGATGCGCTATCGCCAGGGTTGCCTCACTGCCAAGGTCGTTCTGCG
Source organism: Synechococcus sp. UW106 (assembly GCF_900474015.1). NCBI lineage: Bacteria > Bacillati > Cyanobacteriota > Cyanophyceae > Synechococcales > Synechococcaceae > Synechococcus > Synechococcus sp. UW106. Next base: position 143,988 of record NZ_UCNV01000012.1, on the reverse strand, counting down.
GGGACTCGCCCACGACAGAGCCTGTGAGTTGTTTCGGCCGGAAGGACCATTCGCTGTCCTGCCTTTGGGGCAGGGACGCTTCCAGGTGGTGTGGAGCGCACCCTGGCATCGTTGCCAACAGCGCAGCACCCTGAAGCGCAGTCAGTTTCTGGATCAGCTGGCCGCCGTTCTTCCCCCAGGAATTGAGCCAGATCGTTTGCTCGATCAACCCAGAGCTTTCCCTCAACAATGGCTGCTAGCACGGCGCTTTCACCGCGGTAGAGGCGTGCTGATCGGAGAAGCCGCTCACCGCTGCCATCCCGTAGGAGGTCAGGGGCTCAATCTGTGCTGGCGCGATGTTGATGGTCTTCTGTGCGCCGTGCAAAGGGGCGGCAGCGCCGCAACGATCGCGAGGAACTACGGGATGAGCCGCTGGCTGGATGTGCTCCAAGTGGGTTTGGCGACTGATCTTCTGGTGCGTGTGTTTTCCAACCGCCAACCGCTGCTGGTGCCGCTGCGGCGCTTGGCTTTGCAGCTGCTGAAAAAGTTTTCTGGTCTGCGCAGACTCAGCCTGCGGGCCATGAGTGACGGCCCCATGCAGCTTTGGCAGGCCTTGCCAAACTGACAACAGCGCCGGTCAAGACCATGGTGTTGTGCAGCCATCGGCAGCCCCCACCAGCCGACTCCCTGCTGCAATTTCTTCAGCGTCGGCTGGGACTGAGCCCCAGTGCCCTTGAACTGGGGCAACGCCAGGCGGAACTGGAACAGGCCCCACTGCCGATCGTGCTTTGGAGCTTTGGCTTGTTGAGTTTGAACCAGCTCGAAGAGGTCTTCGACTGGCAGAACAGTCAGCCGTAACGCAACAACGCTTCCACGGGTTGACCTGCGGGCAACGCTTGGCGCCCACCAAGCCCCTCCAGCTCGATCACGAACGCAAAACCCACCAAGCAACCACCGGCCTGCCCCACCAGTTGTCCGGTTGCTGCAGCCGTTCCACCCGTTGCAAGCAGATCGTCCACCACAAGCACCCGCGGAGAATTCTCAAAAGCATCGGCTTGGATCTCTAGCCGATCGGTGCCGTACTCCAGGGCGTAATCCAGACCAACCACCTCACCGGGAAGCTTTCCGGGTTTCCGCACAGGCACGAAGCCAAGGCGTCGGTCGCTGGCCAGAGGAGCCCCAAAAATGAAACCCCGGGATTCGATCCCCACGATTAGATCAGGCTTCACCTCATCGCACACCCGGCCCAGCTGCTGGATCACTTCAGCCATGGCCTCTGGTGATCGCAGAAGCGGGTTGATGTCTCGGAACAAAATTCCAGGCTTGGGAAAGTCGGGAATTGAGCGAATGTGCGACTGAAGATTCAAATCCAGGTGACGCAATGGCATGGCCCCTGGCATCATCGCAGCCATGACTGAAGCTCCATCGTCCAGCATTCTCCAAGGGGGCGCACGGCTTAGCCGGCGGGGCGTTGAGCGTCTTGATCTGCTGTTGCTGACCATCGAGGCTCTCGACCTCAATGGTGGCGAGGCGATGGTCTGGACCAGCCAGCAGATGGGCCTCCAGGCTCAATTCCCCAACCGGGTTGAGCTCTGGAAGCGGCGTTGTCACAACCCCCTGAGGCGCACCACCTGTCGGGACCAGCTCGACCCTGTCGATGCCGAATCCCTGATCTGCCTGGTCTGTGCCATGGCGGAGCGGCTGTATCCGATGCTCCACCAACTCCTGTCGAGCCGCGAGCCGGAACAGCTCACTCAACAGCGGTGGCAGTTATTCCACGAGCGTCTGCGGGACCTTATTGAGGAGCGAATGAATCTGCGGCGGGAAGCCGTTGTTCGCCTTCTCAAGATGGAGCCGGCGGGAGCTCTGCACCGTCAGCTGATCAGCACCCTGGCGTTCTGTGCAGGCCCAGGCGGAATCAATCGGCTCCGCGCCACCTTGCTCGATCCCACTCCATAGGCCGACCATGTTGAAAACGACATACCAATACGAACAAACGGCAGCACGGCTTGTGGTGGAGGGCTTTCCAGATCTCTCTGCCGGCCATTCCAGTGATGCGGTCGGAATCCTCTCGTCCTGGCGGCTGCAGTTGGTGGGAGCACCGGAACTGGAAGGCACCCGGGATCATCTCGAGGCCCTGATGGCAGCAGTAATGCCCTACGCCAGACATCGCCTATCTGGAGTGCAACGCCGCTTTGGCCAGGAGAGCGGTTTTGTGAGCATCGGGCCGAATCAGACAAACCATCTGCTGGAACTACGCAGCAGCCGAGAGGGCGTTGAGCCGCTTCAGCTCAAGCTCGATGACGCTGAATTGGCTGACCTGGTGCGCTGCCTCGATCAGTTGCGGATCGACACCAGGGTCAAGCTGACCTGGACGTTTCCCGAGGACCGGCCCCTGCAGCGCCAGGAGATCGTCGATCGCATTCCTTTGCAAAAACGTCTAGGACCGCCACTTCTTGCTGGGGTCGCCCTGGCGTGCTCCATTGCGACCGCATGGCTGATTCCGTTGCCTCAGGAGATCAAGGAGACATCACCAGCTCCAGCGCCCGTAGAGAAGCCAGAAACGCAGTCAGACCGTTGACGTGCAGGAAACACGCTTCAGAATCGCCGGAGTGACGGCATCCTGATCCGCACCAGGCCATGAAGAAGGCACGCCGGAGCAGCAAACTCGATCAGCGTCGGGTCTTCAGGCCACGGCGTCGGTTTCCCTACGGGCCCGTCTTGCGTCAGTTCACTGTCGTCGTGCTGATGCTGGCTGCTGCAGCGGGCCTCGCCGTGGTCCTGCATCAGTTGCCCCAGCAGGTCGACATCATGCTGTTGCTCAGCGAAGCCATCGCTGATCTGATTCGCGGCGTTCAGCAACTGTTGGAAGCCATGCTCGGGCTCGCCGCCATCGTGCTGATCACTGCTATTGCGCTTCTGGCTGGCGTCCTCCTGCTTGGTGCTCTCTGGAGGTTGATTCGCATCATCCGACTGGTGGTGTCTCCCCCCAATCAGGGAAGGCGCTGACGCGGAGCTAAGGAGCGCTGATGATTCCACAACTCCTGCAACGTCACGGTTCCGTCCCGATCACGATCCAAAACGTTGAAGTTGCGACTGATCCAAGGGATGCGTTTGGCTTCCCTTCGATCCAAGCCACGGTTCCGGTCGCGGTCGGCCTGGCTGAAATGCTGCTTGAGCCTTGGCCCACTGGGCGATGAATCCTGGAGACGTAGATCCTCCAGCAGAAGATAGGAACGATTGTTCTGGCGTTTGAGCCGACGGCTCAGCCCACGGCGTCCCTGCACTTCAGACGCATCCAGTCGACCATCACTGTTGACGTCCAAGCGGATGAACAATGTTTCCATCCTGGCGCTGTAAACACGCATGGTCTTGTTGCCCGGGCCAGCCTGCAGCGCCAAGGGACTCACCACGAATGCCAACGGCCCGAGCACACGGATGGCGGTCAGCGCATTCATGACGCCAGCCTATGGAGCTTGGGCATCTCTGACGATGACTAATGGATGACCGACACCTGATCAGCTGTGACTGGGTCCTACCGAAAAGGGACAGAGGCTTAGCCACTGCATACCATCAGCCCAACCGCTGATGGACATGGCCAAGGACACCATGATCTGGGTGGTGGATGACGACCCGGAACTGAGAAAGATGGTCGGCACGTACCTGATGGATCAGGGATACGACGTGCGCAGTCTCTGCGATGTAAAGCAATTCGAGGCGCGTCTGGAGTGCCAACGCCCAGACCTGGTGGTGTTTGATCTGATGCTGCCTGGCGATGATGGGCTGACGGCGCTGCGGAGACTGCGGGATGCCGGAGATGATCTCCCTGTGGTGATGCTCACCGCCCGTGCCGACGGTGTTGATCGGATCATCGGCCTCGAGCAGGGCGCAGATGATTACATCGCCAAACCGTTCTTACCTCGGGAACTCACAGCCCGGATCGAAGCCGTGTTGCGACGGCGCAACGCATTGCCTGCAGGAACACCGGTGGAAGGTGGAGAGTGCGTCGGTTTTGGCGACAACCAGCTGGATCTCTCCGCGCGCACGTTGCTGAAGAACAATCAACCGGTTGTGATCACCAGTGGTGAGTTCAGTCTTCTGGCCGCCTTTGTTCGCCACCCGCATCGGCCCCTCTCCCGAGAGCGCCTAATCGAACTCGCCCGAGGTCCCGGCAGCGACACCGATAGCCGCAGCATGGACGTTCAGGTGTCACGGGTGCGCAAGTTGGTGGAACCGGATCCAAGCCGCCCCCGCTACGTGCAGACGGTTTGGGGATATGGCTATGTCTTTGTCCCGGATGGCACGCCGAGATCCCGCTGAGATGCCCAGCCAACGGGGGATAACACGCGGACTAGCCCGCTTCGGTGTCTGGGGTACGACGCTTCTGGCCAGTTGGATGCTGGCCCTACTGGTGCTGCAGGTGCTGTTCGGGCGGCAACTGGAACGCATCCAGACCCTGCAGCTTGGTCGAGATCTGGCGTTGAACGTGCGCCTCACCGAATTGACCCTGGAGCGCTATCCCCCCGCACTGATCAGCGAGCTCACCGGTCTGGAACTGCTGGTCAGCCAACAACCATCAAGACCAACCAAAGAGACGCAGGGGATGGCCCAGCGGCGCCAAGAACTGCAACAGGTGCTCTGCTCTCGCCTGACGCACTGCCCTGAGCTCCGACCAGCCCCCAACAGGTCTGGAACGCCCGAAGTTTGGATTGAGCTGTTTTCTCCGCTGGAACCGGTCTGGCTGCGCACACCCCTCCCGATGGCACGCGCCTGGCCGCCGCAACCGATGCTCCTGCTGCTGGCCCTGGTGAGTGCTGTCGTGATTACTGGGGTGCTCTACCTACTCCTTGATGTCGCCCGTCCCCTTCGAAAGCTCGAGGACGCGGTCTCCCGCGTGGGGGAGGACAACGACCGCGATCCAGTCCCGGAGCAGGGGGCTCCAGAGGTTCGGCGAATCTCGCGACGCTTCAACGCCATGGTGCGTCGGCTCGCGGAAGCTCAGAGGGAGCGCGTCACGATGCTGGCGGGAATCGCCCACGATCTGCGGGCACCTTTGACGCGGCTGCAGTTCCGTCTGTCGATGCCTGAGCTGAACGCAGATGAGCGAACGCGCTGCCAAAGCGATCTGGATGCACTCGAGCGGATCACAGGCCAGTTTCTGCTGTACGCCGGGGGCGGTGAACGCGAGGAGTATGTCGTCTGTCCGCTGGATCAGTGGCTGGCTGAAACGGTTGCTGGACAACCCAGTAACGAGCTGCAACTCCAACTCAGTTCCATCAGCGCGCGAATTCGACCGATTGCCCTGGGGCGCGCCGTGAGCAACCTGGTCGACAATGCATTCAGTTATGGCACCACACCAGTTGTCGTTCGCCTACGAAAGACGGGATCAGAGGTAGCGATTGAAGTCTGGGACCAGGGCCAGGGAATACCCAACAGTGATTGGGAACGTGCTCTGCAACCCTTTCAACGCCTGGATTCGGCACGGGGACGTCAAGGCCATTGCGGCCTAGGGCTGGCCATCGTTAATCATGTGGTCCGCACCCACGAGGGAAGGATCAATTTCCGGCAAGGGAACGGCGACCCAGGACGATTTGGCGTCATCATCAACCTCCCCAGGTATGAGACGAAAAGCACCGTAATTCCGTAAAAAATCGGCCCGGATCGTGCCCGCTGACGGCGTTCCTGCCAAAACAGAAGAAAGATCCATCTCCAGCATGAGCCAGTCAAAAGAACATGACTTCACAGGTGTACTCGAGGCCATAGATCACTACAGCGATGGCGATATCGACCATCCACAGGAACTCATGGTGGAGCTACAAGAGGGCTTTTCCAACAAGCACAAACGGCTGAGCAAAAAGGTCTACGAAAAGGAGCTGGCCAAACTCCAGACGGAACTGGTCAAGATGCAGTACTGGGTGAAAGCCACGGGCTTTCGCATGATCATCCTGTTTGAAGGACGGGATGCTGCAGGCAAGGGAGGATCGATCAAACGTCTGACGGAACCATTGAACCCAAGGGGCTGTCGGGTGGTTGCCCTGGGTACCCCGTCAGAGCATCAGAAAAGCCAATGGTATTTCCAGCGTTATGTCGAGCACTTCCCCGGTGCTGGAGAAATCGTCGTCTTCGATCGCAGCTGGTACAACCGGGCCGGGGTGGAAAAGGTCATGGGTTTTGCAAGCGCCGAACAGGTCGAACAGTTCTATGTGTCCTGCCCCCGGTTTGAGCAAATGCTGGTGCAGGACGGAATTCTGCTGCTGAAATACTGGTTCTCCATCAACGATGACGAGCAGGAGAAGCGTTTCCAGGAACGCATTGATAACGAAGAGCGGCGCTGGAAAATGAGTCCTATGGACATCGAGTCGCGCAATCGCTGGGTGGAGTACTCCAAAGCGAAAGACATCATGTTTTCCAAGACGCATATTCCAGAAGCACCTTGGTTCACAGTGGAAGCCAATGACAAACGTCGTGCTCGCCTGAATTGCCTAAGCCACATTCTCAGCAAGGTGCCCTATGAAGACATGACACCAGAACCGATCAAGATGCCAAAACGTCCAAAGCAAGGCGGCTACAAGCGACCTCCCTTCAACGAACAGTTCTTTGTTCCCAACCACTATCCCTACAAAGACTGAAGGGCTCTCCTGCGCAAAAGCAGAGCTAAAAAATATTCAATTCGAATCAATACTCTTTCTATAAAACAGCATTAGGGTGCACAGGGACCGTCGCATATCGACCGCCTCTGTGCACCCGAGTGGCTTCACCAAACCCTGAATCCCCCCATCAGAACAGTCAACATGGGAAACCAATGGGAGCCCAACCCGATCTCACTGAGACAAAGCAACTGCAATCGAACAAAACCGAACCACAACTCGGGATACACCAATCTGATCCCTGATACCTAAAGCCTCGTCAATAAACAATGAAGCAGAACAAATAGATCAGCAGCGACAAGCCAAAGACCAACATTCCAACCGATGTCTTGATACGCATCCATTTCTTATCCCACTTATAGGGTGCCATCACCAAAATCGAAAATAACGTCAACCCGGCATACACAACCAAAGTGTGTTTGGGATGTTCCTTTGCAAGAATCATGCCGATCCCATGCCAAAAGAATGTCAGCATGGATGCATAGGACGAAATCGCCCCGAGGTTATAGAGCAACTCTTTGTGCTTTCTAAGTTGCTCTCCAATCCAGTATTGAAGACGCATCGAAGAACTCGAAGAGAGATACCTGAAATTTAGCGATCAAAAGTTTTGCCTCAACCCAGGAGAAATAACATCTCATCATTAAGTGCTGACAGCAAATGAGCAGGCTTCACCCGAAGTGCTCACTGCGCTTGAGTCGAGACGTAGCACGCTTTAAGGTGTCGGACCATCCAGTCCTGCGGGTTTTGCTCGGTTCCTGGCAAGTCCTAATGCGATGTATCGCCAGTGCGTTGTTCCTGTTGGCCCATGGCCTGCTGGTGCTTGAGCACATCGCGATGGGCACGGCACTCCACGGGATTGCTGAATTGTTTCTCGCTCCTTGGGCCCTGCGTCATAAGGCCTGGGACATCATCGTGATCGGACTGATTTTCTGTGTCTTCGACCTGTGGGGAACCCTGCGTCTCACAGGCGCCCTTGTCTAAGAGCACCGCATCAATCAAAGGTTCAAACGCTCAACCGCTGAGCCGCTGGGACCAAAAGCCAAAGAGCTGCCAAGACGACCAGAGAAACATCCCGAGAAATACCCAGTTCAGCCAAGCGGGACGGCGGTCGTTTTCAAACATCTCTAAGGGAAGCGAAGGCGACACCTGACCTTATCGGTGACGCGCATTAATGGCCATGGCGAAGGAGTTGGAGCAGCAGCAGCCCTCCCATGCCGCCACATCCCACCAAGAGCCAGGGAAGGCGAGCCTGCCGAGCGTCAGGCAATTCATCGCGAAACACCGCCATCAAAAGCCCTCCTCCCAGGAATGCCGTCGCCATGGCAAGGGTGAGCGCATCCAGCGGATGAAACACCAAGGCGTGCAGAAGCCCCACCACAAGGGCGGCGCTTCCAATCCAACGATTCCGACGGCGAAATCGCTGAGGATGGTGCGCCGCGGCGTAGCGGTCTGTCAACAGAACATGGGCGCTGATCGCAACAGTGAACAAGACGCCATAACCAATCCCGGTTGTGATGAGTGATGGCAGGGAATAGGCATAGAGATAGTTGATCGCCGCAAAGCTGAAGAGCTGCATCCACACCGCAAAAGGAGGTGCATCTTCCCTTTGCTTCATCACCACGTTCAGACTGAAAACCACCAGGACGCCCAAGAGGGCAACCAGGAACAGCAAAGCCTCCACCAGAGGTGTCGGCACGTAATCGATCAGCCCCCGAGCGTCCGAAAGTTCAGATCCCCCCGTTGCCAACTCCGGCAGCAGATGGAGAAACACATAGGCCAAGCCAGCCCCACCTCCAACCGACGCCCAGCGTTGCTGATGCTGCTCTGGACGCGAGACGACCAAACTGACCAGCCAATGACAACTGCCGATCGCCAGAACACAGAAAAAAGCGACCCCCCAAACCACTGAACGGAATCAGTGGCTCAAAGTCTGATCAGCAGCGGCCGAAACAGCATCACTTCGCCGAAGAGCTCCAATCGGCAGAGCGAAACGACACATTGGCACCACCACTCCGTTTTAAGTCGTGCATGCCCTCCAACTGGTTGTACACCGACAGCAGCTGCCGCCGCATGTGATCGGTGTGGGGCAGATCAGCGATCAAACGCAGCACATCTTCCAGGGATCGCTTGGCGTCGATCACCAAACGACAATCAGGGCTGCCAGGCTCATCGCGCATCAGATCGGAAGCGAATAATTCCATTCAGCAGAAAATCCCGGCACTCGGGTGTCAAAATCCCTACCAATGCAGCGATATTCAGCAGAAATTCAGGGTTCACCACCACCTTCCCGTTCCATCACATCCCAAGGACGCTCGAGCGGAGGTTGCGCTGACCAGACCCCAAGCTCTGCAGAGGCCGCCTCCGTTTCAAGAACGGAATAATCAAGATCATCACAACGTCCAAGGAAGCCATCCCAGGCAACAACCGCACCTTGACGAATCAAGGCAGCACCGAGATCCTCCCCATCGATCAGGAGGCGTCCCACCAGGCGTCCGTACACATCGCGTGAGCGGAGCTCAAACAAAGCTTGGTCTCCAACCTTCACCAAGGCATTGATGGCCACCGATGCACGTGTTGACCATGGCGTCTGACTCCGTCGCGGAGCCTGGAGACAAGCCAGCCGAACCGCTCTCCCCTGACCATCCAACTCAACCAGCAGCTGCTGTGCGTTGCTGATGCTCAACACCCGAACCGGCTGCAACTCTGCGCGACTCGAAAGCGGCAGAGCCAAAGCCATCAACAGTGCTGCAGCAATCCTCTTCATCCTGGGACATTTCGAATAGCCGGCAGTCTGAGGCTGCTGAACCATGACAACAACACCAGCAGTGACGATGCCCAGAGGCAGGCCTGCATGCCAGCGAACTCCGTCTTCCCGAGCATGAACACCGCTCCAGAGAGCATGGTTCCCACCAAGCGCCCGGCAGCATTGGCCATGTAATAAAAGCCCACGTTGAGGCTGACACTCTCCGCATCGGTGTAGGCCAGCACCATGTAGGAGTGGATGGACGAATTCATGGCGAACACCACCCCGAAGGCGGCAAGGCCGGCGGTGATAGCAACCGCCACATCAACCTCTCGCCAAAGCGCAACAGCAATCAGAGCCGGGATCGCCGTCAAAAGCGCACTCCAGAACTGCACGGCGGACACGCCAGGCGGAGCGGTCTGACCCCAGAGTTTTCGTAGACCAGGAGCTGTTCCCTGGACGATGCCGTAAACGATCACCCAAAGGCCAAGAAAGCCACCGATCTCCCAGAAGCTCCACCCCAAGGAAGCCTCCAGAAACACCGGTAAGGCCACTACGAACCAGACATCTCGGGCACCGAACAGAAAGAAGCGCGCCAGAGACAGCACATTGATGCCCTGGGATTTGGAGAACAGGGCTGCAAACGCTGGTTTTGACTTCATCTTTCCGATCTCCCCCGGCAGCACCAGGGTCAGCAGGAAGGCGAGGGCAAGGCCCGCGGCCATCCAGCCCACGGCGGCGTTGAAGCCAAAGGCGGTGAGCAGCACCCCACCGAGAAAGAAACCCACACCCTTCAGGGCGTTCTTGGAGCCCGTGAGGATCGCAACCCACTTGAACAGCTGCTTCTGCCCCTGCTGCTGATCATCCGGTGTTTCTGGCACCACCGTCTTGATGGCACTTTTGGCACTCATCTTGTTGAGATCTTTGGCGATGCCGCTGATGGCCTGAGCGGCCATCACGTAGATCACACTCAGCAGCTTCGGCCACCCAGCTGCGACAGGGATCAGCATCAACAGTGAAAGGATCTGCAGCAACGTGCCCATCCAAAGGGTGAGCCGAAGCCCGTAGCGGGCACCGATCCAACCGCCATAAAGGTTGGTGACCACCCCGAAAAACTCGTAAAAGAGGAACAGAGCAGCGATCTCGAGGGTGGTGAAGCCGAGCTGATGGAAATGGAACACCACCAACATCCGCAGGGCGCCATCGGTGAGGGTGAAGGCCCAGTAGTTGGCGGTGACGATGCCGTACTGCTGCAGCGGCGAGAGCTTCATGCCTCGAGCCCCACCAGATGAAAGACCAGATCAGCCATTCGGCAGCTGTAGCCCCATTCGTTGTCGTACCAGGCCAACACCTTCAGCTGGGTGCCATCCACCACCATCGTCGACAGGGCATCGACGATCGAGCTGCGGTTGTCGTTGGTGTAGTCGCAGGACACCAAGGGGCGCTCCTCATAGCCAAGGATTCCCTGCAGCGGCCCAGCCGCAGCAGCCTTGAAAGCAGCATTCACCTGCTCCACCGTGACGCTCTGCTGGAGTTCGAACACCGCATCGGTGAGTGATCCATTCAGCAGGGGAACGCGGACGGCATGACCATTGAGCTTGCCCTTCAGCTCGGGGAAAATCATGGCGATCGCCTTGGCTGACCCGGTGGTGGTGGGGATCAGCGAGGTGAGTCCGGAGCGCGCCCGACGCAGATCGCTTTTGAAGGAGTCGATCGGCACCTGGGTGTTGGTGATGTCGTGAATGGTGGTGATCAGTCCGTGCTTAACGCCGAAGTTCTCGTGCACCACCTTCACCACAGGCGCCAGACAGTTGGTCGTGCAGGAGGCAGCGGTCACCAGTTTGTGCCGCGCCGGCTCATACAGCTGATGGTTAATGCCATAAACAATGTTGAGCGCCTCCTCACCGGCAACAACACCCTTCACCGGACAGGCCACCACCACTCGCTTCAGACCCACCTGCTCGAAATAAGGATTGAGGGTTTCCGGCGTTTTGATCGTGCCACTGGCCTCTAGCACCATCTCCACACCCCGATCGATCCAGGGCACGGCGGTGGGATCGTTTTCACTGGACCAGGTGAGCTCGGATCCCTCCACACTGAATCGATCAGCGCTGCTGGTGATTGCCCGATCCCAGCGACCATGCACGGAATCGAACTCCAGCAGGTGGGCCGCCGTTGCAGCATCACCAGCGGGATCATTGACATGCACCAGTTCAATGCCGGGCCGGCCCGAAAGGGCCCGGAACACCAGACGACCGATCCGCCCGAACCCGTTGATGCCGATGCGCATGCCAGCCCCCAATGATCAATCAAATTATGTTGATCCAAGCAGATCGGGCGGTGCGGCTCTTGTGATGCAGAACACCCTCAGCACCGACCAATCCAGACAGATCCTCAAAGCACTGGCCGACCCCATCCGCCTCAAGGTGATTCATGCACTGGCGCAAGGCGAACGCTGCGTCTGTGATTTAACGGGGGATCTCAATCTCCCCCAGTCCAAACTCTCCTTTCACCTCAAGGTGCTTCGCGAAGCAGGACTGCTGACCGATCGGCAGAGCGGCCGCTGGATCTACTACCGGCTGCAACCGGATGTCCTTGCAGCGCTGGAAGCCTGGCTGGCTGAGCTGCGCCTGCACTGCAGCCAAGACGCAGTCCCCTGTCAGGAATAACGATGGACCAACGGCTTTTTTTTCCGGCAACGGAACGCAATCGCAGACCCATCGGGGATCTGCTGAGCCAGCTGCTGCCCGCTACAGGAGCTGTGCTGGAGCTGGCCAGTGGTAGTGGAGAACATGCCGTCTGCTTTCAGCAACGGTTTACGAATCTGCTCTGGCAGGCCAGCGATCCGGATCCAGACCATCGCGCCAGCATCGACGCCTGGATCCGCCACCAAGGCCTGAGCAATGTCATGCCAGCAGCCCTCAATCTTGATGTTGAGGAACGACCCTGGCCCCTCCCCCAAACCATTAGAGCGTCACTGAACGCTGTTGTTTGCATCAACCTGCTGCACATCAGTCCAGCCAACTGCACCAATGCGGTGCTCGAAGAATCTGCCGTGCTGCTGCCCAGCGGCGCCCCACTGATCATCTACGGCCCCTTCATGCGCAATGGCGCCCACACGAGCGCGAGCAATGCCGCCTTCGACAGATCGCTAAGGGAGCGGAACAGCCAGTGGGGGTTGAGAGAGGTGAGCTTGGTCACGTCTCTTGCCGCCAGCGCTGGTTTGAAAATCGACGACGTAGTGCCCATGCCCGCCAACAACCTGACTCTGGTGCTTCGCCGCCGTTGAGCGAAGAGGTTCTTGCCAGCGCCCACCAGGCACTCCACAATTCAGCCTTAACAACGGCGGAAGGCATGGGTCTTGGTGAGCTTTTGGTGAAAATCCCGATCGGCATCGCTGCCACCCTGGTCCTGTCCTTTCTGTGCAGGAAAATCTTTCCTCGCTTCACCAAGAGAAGCAAAACCAACTTCGACGACTTTGTCCTTATTGCCCTTGCGGATTCAATCATTCCGTTCGGAATTGTCGTCGTCCTGATCCTCACGCAAAAAGAACTTGGCCTGCCCATCAACGTTGAACGTGCCTACGACACAGCACTAAGAATTGTTGGAACAATCGTTCTGATCAGGTTTGTAAATCGTGTCGGCGCACGCTTTCTGGCGGGGGTCGCCCGACGTTCGGGTGCAGAAGATCTTGAGCATTTGCTTCAAAGCCTTCTCCCACTACTAAGAGCAGTGATCTGGGGCATCGGCACCCTGGTGCTGCTCCAGAGCCTCGGTGTAAAGATGACCGTGATCTGGGGCTTGTTAAGCGCCGGCGGTATCGGCATTGGCTTGGCCTTGAAAGAGCCGGCCCAGGAATTGTTTGCCTACTTGATGATTCTTCTGGATAAGCCATTCACCGTTGGTCAATTCATCTCGGTGGGCTCAACGTCAGCAACAGTGGAAAGAATCGGTGTTCGCTCCACACATCTGCGAAGCCTGCGTGGCGAACAAGTGGTGATGAGCAACTCAACCCTCACAGGCTCAACCATCCTTAATTTCGCCGAAATGGTGCAACGCCGCATGATCTATTCGATTGGCGTCACCTACGACACAACTGTCGACCAGATGAAGGCCATCCCAACCATGATTCAAACCATCATCGATTCTCAGGAGCACAGCACATTCAATCGCTGTCACTTCACCGAATTTGCTGATTCAAGTCTGAATTTTGAGCTTGTTTATTACATCGACACCCGAGATTTCACCGTTGCATTAAATGATCAGCAAGCGATCAACCTCGCAATCATGGATGCTTTTGCCCGAGCAGGCATTGAATTTGCCTTCCCAAGCCAGACGCTCTACTTAGAGGGAGATTCACTCACTGGCAAAGCGTCTTGATGGGTCGGGGCTGCCGAACGCCAGACAACACCACCAATCAACAAGGCCAACGCAGCCACAGCAGCCGTAAAAGGAATCAAGCGACGCTGATCCGCACTTGTTCCGAGAGTGATCTGCTGGGAGATGTTGTCGCGCCGCGACGCCAGAAATGATCCCTGACGACAGCTGGTGCAGACCGTGTTGGAAATCCCTGCATTTTTCAACTTGAAGCCGTAACGGCCTGGAATCTCAACAGGTGTTCCGCAGCTGGAACAGGGGAGAGAAAAAACAGCCATCGGGAATCTGCCCTCTCCACAGGTCTATCACCATGATTCATTCCAGAGGGATGGCCCCATGGGCGCAGACAGCGCCCCAACAGAGACTGCGATCCGCCGTCCAGGAGGGTTGCACCTGCAGCCACGCCTGGTTCTGACCGACCCGCATCATCATCTGACCAGTTCCGTCATGGACGAATTCGACGCGCTGCTGATCCCAGGTCAACACCCAGCGCTGTCCAGGACTCGCGGCGACCATGCGGCATGGACTCCAGGCCTGCTGTCCGATCCGGCAGCGCATCGATGCCGCTGCAACGGACGTGCCGCCTACTGAACTACCGATCATCAGTAGAGCAGCTGTCCAGAGCTTGATGTGAAACACAGACACTCGCTGGGCAGCACGCTGGCGAAAGGACTCCTCCTCACCATGCGAACGGGCGACAGTCACGCACCTGGGGGTCACCAGATCTCTTCAGGGTTTGGTGTCTGTCAGGATTCGATCAGACCAGTTGCTGATCGTGCCGCGTTTTCAAGCCCGCGTCCTTGTGCGTCTGCGCCCCTCTGTGCTCGATCCAGCCGGAGAAGCCGCGCGTGGTGCCGCTGAACGTCTTGGGGTGGAAGGCCTCAGCAAATTGCGGATCGGAAAAGCCGTTGAGATGGAGATAGAGGCCCCCGATGAAGCGGAGGCACGCCGCAAGTTGGAATTGCTCAGTGATCGACTGCTGGCCAACCCAGTGATCGAGGACTGGACTCTGGAGCTGAACCACTCATGAGCATCGGGGTCATCGTTTTTCCCGGCTCGAACTGTGATCGGGACGTGCAATGGGCAACGGAGGGATGCCTGGGCTTGAGCACACGCCGGGTCTGGCATGAAGAGACCGACCTGAGCAGCTTTGACGCCATCGTTCTGCCTGGAGGGTTCAGTTACGGCGACTATCTGCGTTGCGGTGCCATTGCACGCTTCGCACCAGCCCTGCAATCGCTGATTGACTTTGCAGCCCGGGGCGGTCGCGTGCTCGGGATCTGCAACGGATTCCAGGTACTGACGGAACTGGGGCTGCTGCCCGGAGCACTGACCAGAAACCGGGATCTGCACTTCATCTGTGAGGACACGCCCCTCAAGGTTGTGAGTCAGCGCTCGGCCTGGATGCAGGGGTACAGCGACGGGGGCGGAACGCTGACCTTGCCGATCGCCCACGGGGAAGGCCGTTATCAGTGCAGTGATGACACGTTGAAACAGCTTCAGGACGAAGACGCCATTGCCCTCAGCTACGGCAACAATCCCAATGGATCAGTCGCAGACATCGCCGGCATCACCAACCCCAGCGGCAACGTTTTGGGCTTGATGCCCCACCCGGAACGGGCCTGTGATCCTGCAACTGGAGGAACCGACGGCCGACGCATGCTGGAAGCCCTGCTGGGCTGATGCAGAGCCGCCGGACGCTGCTGATCTCAGGGGCATCCACCATTGCATCCACTGTCGTCACGGCCCTGCTCTCCCCCCGGGCCATGAGCGCCCAGCGGAGGTTGGCACCGCTGAAACCTGGAGCACGCATCCGTGCCGTGAACCCCGGCACATGGATGGATCCAGACACCGATCTGAAACTCTTGCTCGAGCGCTGTGATGAACAGCACTGGCATCTGGAGATCCCAGCAGCAGTCACCCGTCAATGGCGCTATTTCTCCGGAACCGACCGGGAGCGGAGCAGCGATCTGACCGCTGCTTGGAATGATCCAACAGTTGATGCTGTGCTGACCGTTGGAGGTGGCTGGGGGGCCGCCCGCGTGCTCGAAGCCGGATTCCGCTTTCCACAACATCCAAAATGGAGCCTTGGGTTCTCTGACACCAGCTCCCTGCTGCTGGCCCAATGGGCCGCCGGCCTGCCTGGGGGCATCCATGGATCCAGCGGCGGCACAGATGCGCAGTGGCAACGGACGGTGGATCTGCTCCGTGGACGTCCGGTGGAACCTCTGCAGGGAGAACCAAGACGGCGCGGGATCGCTCGCGGCCCCTTGGTTGTCACGAATCTGACCGTGGCGACCCATCTGATCGGAACGCGCTGGCTTCCCTCCCTGAAGGGGGCCATTTTGGTGCTGGAAGACGTTGGAGAAGCGCCTTACCGGGTGGACCGAATGCTGACCCAATGGCGCAGCGCTGGCCTTTTGCAGCACTTGGCGGGGGTGGCCTGCGGTCGCTTCAGCTGGGCAAAAGACGACATCCTCCCCGGTGATTTCACCATGGAGGAGATCCTTGAGGAACGCCTGGGCGATCTCGGTATTCCCCTAGTGCTCAATCTGCCGGTGGGCCATGGTCGCCCCAACGAGGCTTTACCTCTGGGATCACAAGCACAACTGGATGGCCAGCGGGGCCTTCTCAGCCTGATTCCCTGATCTGTTGGCAAAACGCTGGTCCTTCGGTGGCTTTGCCGCTAGCGATGGACCAAAGCATCTAACCCTCGTGGCCGACCTCACCATCGCGAACACGGTGTCCGATCTGATCCAGGGTGATGTCCGCGAACATTTGCCGCTGGAGAAGATTCCCCTGCAAGGCGACGTGCTTGGGCTTGGGACCACGACCAGCATTGACAACGGAGAGCTGACCTTTCTGCAGGACAGCGCATCGACATCAGCCATATGGCGTTGCGTTGCCCACGACGGCAGCATCATCAAACTCTCTTCTGGCGATGGGAGTGGTCACTTCCCCTATGTGTGCTTCACAAGGGATGCTTCCACCCTGCGTCGCCCTGTAGCGATTGAATCGCTAGGCCCCACGGAGGAAGCGCCTCTGCAAAGACTGGTGGCAGAAGCAATCGCCCAGGGACAACGCTCCGGAACCCTTGAGTCGGCTCCCATCTACGGAGTGCGGATGTTGACCCACTGGCATGAACTCGTGATCACCGTGGCCTCCAAGCTCTGCATGGGTCAGCAGCGGCGCAACATGAAGGTCGCCGCAAGTGAAGCGGGATCATCAACCGCAGGTCAAAGCATCTACGACATGCTTCAGCACTACCGACTGGCGCCGCAACCTACAGAGAAAACCAACGATCCAATCCGCTATCTGGGACGCGCGATGCAGTGGGATTGCTGTGGCTTTTTTGACACCGAACCGGAGCTGGGGCGCGTCACCGTTCCTCAGCCAGGAGCCCACTTGCATCTACATGGATGCAGCACTGATCTGGCCTATGGAGGACATCTTCACCATGAACATGCTTCAACCAGACTCAAACAATTGGATCGCCTTTGGCTGTATCCACTCCAGACCCTCAGTGCCCTTGGAAGCGATATGGCCATTGAGGACTTGAGCTTCGAGAACGGAATGCTTCGTTTTCGTGTTGTGAATGAAGGGGAAATGGACGTGAGCGACGTTGGCGTGGCCGTTGTGATTAATGACCGCTACAGCAGTCGTCGTTACATCAGGATCCCCTGGTTAAGTGCAGGTGACGCTGAGGAATTCACCTTGTCGTTATCCCTCCCAAGTGGCAAGCAGCTGATCACAGTGATCGCAGATCCTGAGGAGATTGTGATCGAAGCGGAGAACCGTAAGAACAACAATCGATTGGACTTGGAAGTCCAGATTCCATGAGCTCTGGCATCAATCATCCACAAAAAAGGGGCCCCGAAGGGCCCCTGCTGGAGATTGATCTCTGAATCAGGCGGCGACAGCAGCCTTGGGATCGAGAGCACCCTTGGCGTACAAGCCGGCGAAGTGGGTGATGCTCTGCTGCTGGATCTTGCTGGCATTGCCGGCAGCCCAGAACTGCTGGTAGCGGTCGAGGCAGACCTGCTTCATGTACTTCCGAGCCGGCTTGTTGAAGTGGCGGGGATCAAAGTTGGCAGGGTCAGCCATGGCTGCCTCACGCACAGCGGCGGTGAAGGCCAGACGGTTGTCGGTGTCGATGTTCACCTTGCGAACACCATTGCGGATGCCCTCCTGGATCTCTTCGACGGGAACGCCGTAGGTCTCGGGGATGGAACCACCGTGCTTGTTGATCATCTCCAGCCATTCCTGAGGAACGGAGGAGGAGCCATGCATCACCAAGTGGGTGTTGGGGATGGCTTTGTGGATCTCAGCGATGCGGCTGATGGCCAGCACTTCACCCGTGGGCTTGCGGGTGAACTTGTAAGCGCCGTGGCTGGTACCGATGGCGATAGCCAGAGCATCACACTTGGTCTTAGCGACAAAGTCAGCTGCCTCAGCAGGATCGGTGAGCAGCATGTCTTTGGACAGCTCTCCCTCGAAACCGTGGCCGTCTTCGGCTTCACCCTTACCTGTTTCCAGGGAGCCCAGACAACCCAGCTCGCCCTCAACGCTCACACCGACGGAGTGGGCGAAGTCAACAACTTGCTTGGTGACGTTGACGTTGTAGTCGTAGCTGGCGGGAGTCTTGGCGTCGGCTTCCAGGGAACCGTCCATCATCACGGAGGTGAAACCGTTGATGGCAGCGGAATAGCAGGTGTCAGGAGCGTTGCCGTGGTCCTGGTGCATCACCACAGGGATGTGGGGATAGGTCTCGGTCGCGGCCAGGATCAGGTGACGAAGGAAAATTTCGCCGGCGTAGCTGCGGGCACCGCGGGACGCCTGGAGGATCACGGGGCTGTCGGTCTCGTCAGCCGCTTCCATGATGGCCTGGACCTGCTCGAGATTGTTCACGTTGAACGCAGGGATGCCATAGCCGTTTTCGGCGGCATGGTCGAGCAAAAGCCGAAGCGGAACGAGCGCCATAGGAAAAATCTGATACGGAACCTTGACGGAAAGACTCCGCCGGGCGAAGACTTTACCTATTTGTGTTCAAATTGTCACCAAGCCCATCCAAACAAACGACAGGGCTTGGTGAAATTCGATTCAGTATCAGTAGGTGTAACCGGCGACAAACAACTGTTCATCCGACGAAGGCTGAGAGCCAGCCACGTATTTGCCGAGTGAGGCTTCAGAGTTGGCTTGGGCCCTTGCCAACAGTGCTTTCTGGCCAGCTTCGGTGTTAGTACCAGCCCAACCTTTGAGGCAAGAGTGCTGGAGAGCACGGCCATAGGAGAAACCGAGGTTCCACTTGGCCTTGCGCTCAATGCTGTTCATGTGGTTCAAGTACACCGAAGCAGCTTCCTCACTCAAGCCTCCGGACAGGAACACAATGCCGGGAACACTGGCAGGGACACTGCGCTCGAGGGTTCGCACCGTCATGGCCGCGACTTTTGCAGGGTCTGCCTTGTCTGGGCAGTCCGCGCCCTGAACCGTCATCGAGGGCTTCAGCAGGGTTCCTTCAAGCAAGACACCGTTGGCGTAGCAAGCGTGATACACCTCCTGAATGACGTGTTCCTGAATTCGAGCGGTGGTTTCGATGATGTGGTTGCCATCCATCAGGATTTCGGGCTCCACGATGGGAACAAGGCCGGATTCCTGAACCGAGCGGGCATAGCGGGCCAAACCCCAAGCATTCTCGCGAACAGAGAGGGCTGAAGGGCAGCCATCTGCCGTGATTTGCAGCACAGCACGCCACTTGGCGAAGCGAGCGCCCTGGGCGTAATAGTCAGCAGCACGCTCGACCAACCCATCAAGACCAGTGCAGAGCGTCTCTACGGCGTTGGCACCACCCAGAGGCCTCAGGCCCATATCGACTTTTATGCCGGGAATAATTCCGAGCTTGCCCAGCTTGTTCACCATGGACTCGCCGTCAGCATGGTTTTGGAAGAGAGTCTCTTCGTAAAGAATGGCTCCGCTGATGAAATCTCCGAGCCCCGCTGTGGTGAAGAGCATCCCCCGATAGGCCTGTCGATTGGCTTCGGTGTTCTCCACTCCGATGGAGCCAAGACGCTTGCCGATGGTCTTGGTGGACTCATCAACAGCAAGAATTCCTTTGCCAGGTGAGGCGAGGGATTGTGCGGTTGCAATCAGTTCGGAGGAATAATCAGACAGTGCCATTTGACTTATCGGAATTGAGGGAGTCTCGGGGCCTCGAAGGAGAACCTGGCCTCTCTCATTACGCATTTGAGTAATATTTGCTACGAGCTATTTGTATTTTTTGTTTTTTTGAGGGCGTGCGAGATTGGATCATTTGTGTGCATGGGTTGTGCGATTTCAGGCTTCCGATGCGCATCGTTGCTGGTGACCTCACCCTTTTGGGTCGCGTCGTTCAATGCTCATCTTCAACAAAAAAGGCTGACTCTGAAAAGAGCCAGCCTTTTTTCGAACCAAGCCTCAATCTTGAGCAGACCGATTCACAGCTGAGAGAGGGCCTGCCACTGATTGGGCAGAATTTTGGCAACTAATTCGAAGCTGCCATCACCGAGAGGCTTTGCAACGTATGCGACGCCCATGGGTGCGGGATAAATTCCATTGGTTGGAACAATCGACATCGTCACACCCTGGAAAGGGTCATCATGTCCAACGAGGAATGTATTTTCCCCGGCTTCAGGCTTCGCGGACATCAAGGGAGCAACGCGCTTCGCATACTCTTTGTAATCCTCAGGAGTGCACTCAACACAAGGCAAGAAATTCAGATTTGAGTTCTTGGTGTAGCTGCCGAAAGCCAACTCAGCTGTGTTGTACGCACGGCAGTAATCACTTGAGATGACATCTCCTACAGGAATACCTGCAGCCTTGATGCCTTCACCAATTCTTTTAGCATCAGCCTTGCCTTCATCACTCAAGCTTCTCTGCGTGGTGCAATCCAAAAGATTCAGCTCAGGACTGACCTGATCGCCCCAGTCCTTCGTGGTTTTGGCATGACGGATGTAGATGACATAACCACCATCCCTGAGGGCACTGGCGAGATCTTTACCCTCAACTTTGTTGACGAAATCTTTGTTGTTCTGTTCTCCAGAAAGGGTGGTGTCATTTTGCTCATAGGCTTCAACCTCACTGGTTTTCACATCATGTTTTTCCTTGGATGAATCCTCGCCGACCGATCCAGAGGAGCATGCCGCCATCAGGAGAAGGGCAGCAATGCAAGTTACTTTTCTAAGCATTGATCAAAGAGCTATTTACTTATTAAAGCGATTAAAAAAATGCGAGACATTTTCAAAGACACGACAAGGCGTCTCCGTTGATACAGGATTGCAATCAAGCGGTTTGCTGGCCAGATCATCGTGGCGACAAAACCCTTGCACAGGCTTGCTAACTGTCCAGGCCCTCACCGATGGGACCAAGACGCTTATCAAGCATCTTGGCTGGATTCATCAACAGCCAAGATCTCCTTCCCTGGAGCGGCAAGGGCTTGCGCTGTAGCCATCAGTTCCAAGGTGTAATCCACGAGAACCGTCGAGTCGGTTCTAGCAACATCAATTTTTCAATCTGAACTGATGAACAAACACACGTGAGATAAGTGCAGGTCTATAAATTAGGCCAAGAGATTGCATCATTTGAAGCGATCAAGTGTGAGAAAGCGATACTTCAACCCGATCGCATGCGTCGCGGCTCACCACTCCTTCAGCCAAGCCAGGAATCATCGGATTGCCGCTGCGAATGCTTTCAGCCCACCAACCCAACACTCTGGCAACGGGCGCAATCCGACCATCACTCCAGGTTTGTTTAAACGCGAGGTCCGCATCTAGAGGTACCTCTCTTAGGCCCTCACCCAACGGTGCGTGCTGAAGTTCGAATCCGTGCACATAGTCTTTCTGATTGCTGCTGCTGAGCACCAGGGATCCGTCTGATCCAGTGATGTCGAGGCAGTACCCACGTCCGCAGCGGGAGACCGAACTCAAGCTGACCTGGGCTGGCACCGTCACGTCCGGTCGGCCTTGCCATTGCAGATTGGCCTGAATCAATGACACATCCGGTGCATCAACAGAGGCCAAGCCCCCATTGGGATGAGGTCTCTGAGCAATCGACACGCTGTTCAAGGCTTGAACAGACCCCAGGGGACCAACCAACCAGGCGAGCATGTCGAAGGCATGGGTTCCCAAAGCGCCAATCACACCGCCGCCTTGATCGGCCTGGGAATACCAATTCCAGCTGCGCCGGGGATCGGAACGGCTGCCCATCAACCAGTCGAGTTTGACCAGCCAGGGAGTACCAACAGCACCGGCCCGAAGCAGACGATCCGCCTGCATGAACAAGGGGACGGCTCGATATTCGTAATCAACACCAACCGATAGAGCCCCTGCCATCGCGAGCCGCTGAAGCTCCCGGGCTTGATCGGCATGCAAGGAGATGGGCTTCTCCAACAGAAGATGCTTACCCGCCTCAAGGGCTCGACGAGCCAACTCGAAGCGCGGTGCAGGCGGTGTGGCAATCACAACGCCTTCGATTGCAGGATCCGCAAGCAGAGCGTCCCAGTCGCTGTACCCCTTCAGCCCATGCGCGGCGGTGGCGGCATCCAGCCGCTCCTGACGTGGGTGCCAGAGGGCGACCGCCTTCAGATCGGGAGCTGCGGCAAGCGCCGGCAGGTGCACCTTCTCACCAAAGCCGAGACCGGCAATAGCAACACCAATGGGTTGTGGAGGCATCTCAGCTGGAGAGGGGTTCGGTGCAGACAGCCTCAATCACAGAGGTGATTAACCCGTCGTCGCCGGCAGGCTGCCATTGGGCACGAAACCGCGGCAAACCATTCACCTGCTTGTCGCGAAAGAGACCTTGCGCACAGTCCAGTTGCATCACATAAAGCTCCCCAGCAGGCTGGTTGCCATCGTCAGTTGCCGCTGGTGTGAAGCGGCTCAGCACCGTTCGGAATCCATCCCGATCGATGCGGACACTGCCGCGATCCCACCACTGCTGGCCAGCGTCGGTGGATGGAACCTCGATCCATTCGACAGGAGCGGCCAAGACGGGTGCAGCCCAGCAGATCAAACCCAGAATTAGGGCAAGTCCGAACCTGATCATGCGCTGGTGAGCTCCATCGGTTTGCAGCCATGCAAGCGCAGCAGATTGGCCAGGGTGGAGCGCAGCTGGGTGCGTGGAACGATCGTGTCCACGAACCCGTGCTCCTGCAGATATTCAGCCGTCTGAAAATTGTCAGGCAACTTCTCGCGCAAGGTCTGCTCAATCACGCGACGACCAGCAAAGCCAATCAGCGCTTTCGGCTCCGCAAGGATCAAGTCTCCCAACATGGCGAAACTGGCCGTCACCCCCCCGGTGGTGGGGTGGGTGAGCAAGGGCATGTAGAGCAGCTCGGCTTCGCGGTGGCGTTCCAGTGCTCCGGAAATCTTCGCCATCTGCATCAGGCTAAGCATCCCCTCCTGCATCCGGGCACCACCGGACGCACAGACGATCAAAAGCGGCAGCTTTCGGGCTGTGGACTCCTCGATCAGACGGGTGATTTTTTCCCCGACCACGGAGCCCATCGAGCCACCCATGAAGCGAAAATCCATCGCCGCCAACCCCATGGGGATGCCTTCAACCCGGCACAGCCCCGTCACCACGCCATCCCGCAGCCCAGTCGAGGCCTGACTTTCCCGCAGTCGGTCGGCATAGGCGCGCCGGTCTTTGAATCCCAGTGGATCCACCGGTGCCAAATCAGCATTCAGCACCTGGAAGCTGTCGGGATCGGCAATCAGTGCAATGCGTTCAGCACTGTCGATCCGGTGGTGGTAGCCGCAGTTAGCGCAAACACTTGCATTCAGCTTCAGGTCTTTGAGATAGACGACCTGACCGCACTCAGGACATTTGCTCCACAGACCATCGCCTTCATCGGGTTCCTGCTTGACGTTGGCAACGAACTGACCCTTGCGGCGATCAGCAAACCAATCGAACAGAGACACACAGGGCTGTCAGCTCTCTCCATTAAAAGCTGCCCGGGGGAAGACCTTCCAGATGGCTCACAGCAGAACGAACCACGCTCTGCGGCCTCAGAACGTGATCCATGTTCTGGGGCAATGTTTTTTCGTTTTTGAACCCGACAGATGCTGTCTTTAGCCTGCCGATAACGAGATTGAGCAACGTCAGGCATGAGCTCCCACACAGCTGCCATCAATACCCACTTATCCCTTGAATTCCAAGCCAGCCACACTTACCTGGCCATGTCGATCTGGCTGCGGGAAAAAGATCTGATCGGTTTTTCCAGCTACATGCTGAACAAAAGCGTTGAAGAGCGTGGACATGCCTCCAAGCTGATCTCGTATCTGGTGGACAGTGATTGCGAGGTCCAATTGCCGACGATTAAGTCACCGCAAAGGGATTGGGATTCCGTTGAAGCACTCTTCGACATGGTTTACAGCATGGAGAAAGACGTCACACGCTCGATCAACGACATCTACAACCTCTCAGAGAAGCAAGGAGATCGCACCGCGACAGCCATGCTGGATTGGTTTATCGAAGAACAACTACAGGAAGAATCAGAAGCTCGTTTTGTGATCAAACGGTTGCGCCTGGCCGATTCGAACAGCGCAGCGCTGATTCTTCTGGATCAACAATTCCTCGATGGAACGCTGCTGGCCAATGTGAAAGCAGGCCGAGCCTTTGATTCCCAGGGAAGTAGCGCGGGAGCTTGAGCCCTGATCGGTTCAGCCACCCAGCAGCATCACCCATTCGCTCCACCACCACAGCGGGCCCGTCAGCCAGACCAACCAGATGCCGAGAGCAATAAACGGACCGAAGGGGAAGGGTTCCCTAGGGCCAAGATGCCCACTCAAACGAGCTGCACCCCCAACAGCGGCACCCGCCGCAATCGCAATGGCCATCGCGGCTGCGATACCCCCAAGTCCCAGCCATGCCCCACCCAGCGCAGCCAACTTGGCATCACCCAGGCCCAGCGCAGGTTGGCCCAAAAGCCGTTCGGCCAGGGCACTGAGACCTTCCAACAGCAGCAATGCCAGTACAGCTGCGATCAGATGGGTTGCAAGAACGGAGACCCCAGCAACGCTGCTGACGAACAACCCCAGCACCACACCCCAGCGACACAGGGGCTCCGGCAACCAAAGGTGGTCCAGATCGATCAACACCAGAGGCAGCAGCAGGGCGATCAGAGGCAGACCAGCCCAGGGGAGCCAGAGATCGGGGAGCCCGGCACCAGCACCAGGCCACACCAATACAGCTGTCATCCACAAGCCGGCACTCAGGGCCTCCACCGCTGGATAGCGCCAGCTAATCCGGGCATGACAGTCGCGACAGCGCCCTCTCAGCAGAAGCCAACCGAGCACCGGGAGATTGTCATACCAGCGGATGGAATGGCCACATTTGGGGCAGTGGCTGCCAGGAAACACCACCGATTCCTGACGGGGCAAGCGCCACACCACCACGTTGGTGAAGCTGCCGACGCAGGCGCCAAGCAGAGCGATCCAAAGCAAGATCAACCCTTCCATCGGGTCCGGCCACGGCTCGTGCGGCCACGGATCAGATCGATCGCGATGAACTCTTCATCCGGCAGCAGGACGGGCGTCTCGAAGACCACCCGACCGTCGGGCTGCTGCGCATCAACAACAACCCCAAGAGGCTCATGCCCCGCAGGCGTATTGGAGAGATAAGCGAAGTAGACCCGACGGGCTTGAGCAATCAGCGAACGGCTGTCAATGCGATCCCAGCGTGGAGCCGACGGCACACCCGAAGCTCCACGAATTTCGAAGGAGGGCGTTGACAAAGAAATAGAGCCCACCTGATCACTCAGATGGACTCATTGTAGAGATGAATGTTGTATCGAGAAGCGATCAGCTGACCTTCTTCTTCTCCTCGATCATGCGGTGAATGATCGGAGTGAGAATCAGTTCCATTGCAAAGCCCATCTTGCCGCCGTTCACCACGATGCTGGTGGGGCTGGACATGAAGGAATCGTGGATCATGCTCAGCAGATAGCCGAAGTCGATTCCCCACTTCTCGCGAGCACCCTTGCGGAAGTGAATGATCACGAAGCTTTCATCAGGCGTCGGGATATTCCGGCAGATGAAGGGGTTGGAGGTGTCGACCGTGGGAACCCTCTGGAAGTTGATGTCGGTCTGACTGAACTGGGGGCAGATGTGGTTGATGTAATCCGGCATCCGGCGCAGGATCGTGTCAACGATCGCTTCAGCGGAATAGCCGCGCTCAGCATTGTCACGATGGATCTTCTGAATCCACTCGAGGTTGGTGATCGGCACAACACCCACCAGCAGATCAGCCAGGGCCGAGACGTCGTATCCCTCTCCCTTCACGCCACCGTGAAGGCCTTCGTAGAACAACACATCAGTGCCTGAGGGGATGTCTTCCCAAGGCGTGAACTGACCCGGCTCAAGGTTGACGCCGAGACGGGCGTTGTGTTCGGCAGCTTCTTCGGGGCTGTGGAGGTAGTACCGCTTCTGACCGGCACCGGTCTCGCCATAGGTGCGGAATAGCTCCTCAAGCTTGTCGAACAAGTTGGCCTCAGGGCCGAAATGAGAGAAGTTTTCACCCTTGGCCAGGGCATCCGCCATGGCCTTTTTCATGGGCATCCGCTCGTAGCGGTGGTAGCTGTCGCCTTCCACCACTGCAGGGGTAATGCCCTCCCTCGCAAAGATGTGCTCGAAGGCGCGCTTGACGGTGCTGGTTCCAGCTCCGGAAGAACCGGTAACAGCGACAACCGGATGACGCTTCGACATCGACGCGGGGACTAGAGGCCCGGCGATCTTGCCAGATCAGGGCCCAATTACACCAATCCGAAGTTCAAAGAGCTTTGAGCAATTCCTCACCCATTGCGCGACAACCCAGTTGTGTGCAGCCTTCTGCCATCAAATCACCGGTACGGAATCCGCCGGCCAGAACGGCATCAACAGCGGCTTCGAGATCATCGGCAGCAGCACTCTGCTTCAAACCAGTGCGCAGCATCATCGCCGCCGAGAGCACCATGGCCATCGGATTGGCCTTGTCCTGACCAGCGATATCCGGGGCCGAACCGTGCACAGGCTCAAACAGTCCAGGCCCTGCGCTGCCGAGGGAGGCCGAAGGCAGCATGCCGATCGAGCCGGTGAGCATCGCCGCCTCGTCGCTGAGAATGTCGCCGAAGAGGTTTCCCGTGAGCAGCACATCGAACTGACGGGGATCACGCACTAACTGCATCGCTGCGTTGTCCACGTAAATGTGGCTCACATCAACACTGGCGTAAGCGGGCGCCAGGGCATCCACACGATCACGCCAGAGCTGGCTCACGTCGAGAACGTTCGCCTTGTCCACCGAGCACAGCCGTCCACGCCGCTCCTGGGCGATCTCAAAGGCCACCTTTGCGATCCGATCCACTTCCGAGGCGGAATAGGTCATGGTGTTGAAGCCACGCTCTTCTCCCTCGGTCTCGATGCGTCCCTTGGGCTGACCGAAGTAAATCCCACCAGTGAGTTCACGCACCACCATCAGATCCACACCCTCAATCACCTCCCGCTTGAGGCTGCTGGCATCAATGAGGGCCGGAACAATTTTGACCGGGCGAAGATTGGCGAACAGCTCCATGCCGGATCGCAAACCGAGCAGACCGGTTTCCGGACGCTTTTCGCGGGGAAGACTGTCGAAACGAGGGCTGCCGATGGCTGCCAGCAAGACAGCATCCGCTGACCGGCAGGCGTCCAGGGTGCTGGCGGGAAGTGGCTCACCGGTGGCATCAATGGCGCTGCCGCCGATGGGCTGTTCCTCGAAGCTCAGGGCAAAGCCATGGCGCTCACTGACGACCTCCAGCAGCTGTCGGGCGACAGCGGTGATCTCCGGGCCGATCCCATCACCTGGCAGAAGAACAACGCGGTGCTGAGCCATGACGGTGCGGTGCGGCAGGTCGACCGCTGAGGTTACTGAGGGGAGTCGCGTTTGAGCTCGCGCAAGGTCTTCGCCATCTCCGGCAGCTTGCTGAAGGCGGCAGAGCAACGCAACCAGAGACGATTCGGAATCGCGGGGTAACCGCTCACCACCTCACCGGGGGCCACCTCACCGTGGATGCCGCTCTTGGAGCTGGCAATGGCACGGTCGCCCACCACGGCTCGATTGGCGACACCCACCTGGCCCGCCAGGATCACTCCCTGACCGATCCGGGCTCCTCCAGCAATTCCAACCTGGGAGGCGAAGGCACAGCCAGGTCCTGTCGTGACGCCGTGGCCGATCTGGACGAGGTTGTCGATCTTGGTGCCGGCACCAATCCGGGTCTCCCCCACCGATGGACGGTCGATGGTGCTTCCACAACCCACCTCAACGCCATCCTCAAGAACCACCTGACCGGTCTGCGGCATTTTTCGCCATCCCTTCGCCGTCGGCACGAAGCCGAAGCCCTCGGACCCGACAACGGCGTTGGAATTCACCACGCATCTCTTTCCGAGACGGCTCCCAGGGTGCAGCACCGCATTGGCGTGCAGCTCACAGCCATCACCCACCACCACATCGTCGTAGATCACAACCCCGGGATGAAGGATGCAATCGGAGCCGACACGACTCCCCTCGCCGATGCAGACCCGCGGCCCTACAGCACTACCTGGCCCCACCACCGCCCGTTCATCAATGACCGCCGAGGGATGAATCTCCGCCAACGGCCGGCGACGGGGATGCAACTGGTCGAGGGCTTCAGCAAAGGCCAGACGGGGGTCAGCGAAGACGGCAAAGGCAATGCCATGCTCCGAAGCAAGATCAATCAGGTCCTGTTGGTCGGGCAGCAAGAGAGCGCCCGCTCCACTGGCGCCAAGCGCAGCAGTTAAGGCGTTGCCCTTCTCCAGGAAGCTGAGTTGCGAGGACGAGGCCTGGTCGAGAGAAGCGGCACCCTCCAGCCATGGATCCAATCCGGGTTGGCTCCAGCGCAAGCCTGCATCACCGGTCTGCAGAACCTTGATCAGGGTGCTGAAACGCATGGCCGCCACGACAGTCGCGCGGATCGTAGACGTGGCTAACGACCGCGTAACACCAGAACATCGCGATGCACCACCACCGGGGAAGCCTCACCCGGAGATACGGCGTTCATGGCGGCCCGCAGCTGGTCGCTGTCCATCGAGCAAAGGCCACGGCCCACGTCCACACCATTGGGGTCAAGCAACTGAACAGGCTGATTGGCAGCGAAGTGGCCACGCACCGCCGTCACACCCACGAGCAGCAGGGACGCGCCACGGTTTTTCAGAGCGTCGCAAGCCCCCGCATCCAGCTGGATTTCACCCTCAGGCCGGAGCACGTGGGCCAGCCAACTGCGTCGATTGCCCAGGGGTTCGGGGTGGGGATGGAACACCGTTCCACCTCGTTCCCCCTGCAGCAAGGCCTCCAAGCGGGAAGGATTGCGGCCATCGGCGAGCTGCACCGTGATGCCACTGGCGGTGGCGATTCGGGCTGCCGCCAGCTTGGTCGTCATGCCCCCAGTGCCCCAGCGACCACCATCCCCAGCCCCCTGTTCCAATTGGTCCAAATCCCTGGGGTGGCGAACATCCGAGATCGGCTCGGCGTCGGCATCGACCCGGGGATCCGATGAGTACAGCCGATCAACATCCGTCAGCAAGATGAGTTGCTGCGCTTCAACGGCTGCGGCGACCAAGGCCGACAAGGTGTCGTTATCGCCGAAACGCAACTCCGCCGTCGACAAGGCATCGTTCTCGTTGATCACCGGCAGCACCCCCCAGCTCAGCAACTGCCTCAAGGTGCCCGAAGCATTCTGATAACGACGTCGATCGACCAGATCGGAGCGGGTCAGCAGCACCTGCGCCACCGAACAACCATGACGGGCCATGGCGCGTTCATAGAGAGCCATCAGCACGCCCTGGCCGATGGCCGCAGCAGCCTGCAGGGCCACAACTGTGTCCGGTCGGCTGGACTTGGCCAGCTTCTGGCATCCCAGCCCGACGGCACCACTGGTGACCAGCACCACTTGATCCCCACGGGCCATGGCCGCTGCGAAGCAACGGGCGTAGCCCTCAATGGTTGCAGCGGTCTCACCCCTCAGGAGGCTGGTGCCGATTTTCACGACCCACAGGGTCATGCTGAAGGCGCCCCCATCCAGCGCGCCAAGGCGCGTTCAAGCCGCTGTACACGATCATGGCGACAGGGCTTGCCGTCATCCCGAACGGGTCGGACCAACACCGTGTAGAGCCCCATGCGGTTGCCGCAGAGCACATCTGTAAACAGACGGTCACCGATCATTGCGATCGCGGTCGGTGGCACCGCGAGATCGCGAACAACGAAGCGCAGTGCTCCACGGCGTGGCTTTCCAGCCCCGGAGGTGAAGCTGACCCCCAGCTGATCGGCCACTGCGGCGATCCGATCGCGGGAGGGGTTGTTACTGAACAGGTGCAATTGCATGCGGCGGCCTGCATCGACCAACCAGTCGTGGACCGGGCCGGGCAGGGTCACATCACGACCGGGCAGAAGGGTGCGGTCAACGTCAATAACCGCGGCCCGCAGACCATGGGCAGTGAGGTGGGGCAGCGAGAGCTGGGCAA
The DNA here is from genome assembly GCF_900474015.1 of Synechococcus sp. UW106. NCBI lineage: Bacteria > Bacillati > Cyanobacteriota > Cyanophyceae > Synechococcales > Synechococcaceae > Synechococcus > Synechococcus sp. UW106. The sequence continues at coordinate 113,722 of NZ_UCNV01000012.1, read as the reverse complement.
TGGTGAGCCGTGGATCCCAATCAGGAGTCAACCAGTGCTGTCCCGTTAATCCGGCCATTCACGCTCCTCCAGTTCCGCCTCAATCAAAGGTTGAACACGGTCCAGCTCATCGTCGCTCAGCAGCACCGCCTGGCCGTCCACCATCCGCACCAGAACGAGGAACGGGTCGAGCGGAATGTAGAGGCCGTATTCCTCCGCTTCGACCATGAAGCTCACCAACAGCTCAAAGGTCTCGGCGTCCTCGTCAACGTCGTCGTCCTCTTCCAGCTCATCGAGATCATCTTGATCCGGCTCATCCAATTCACCACTCACCGTGAGGGTGATCGCCGATCGCACCAAGACAAGGTCGTGCTCCTGGAGCACCACATCAGCCACCGAAAGAATCGGCTCACTGCTGGCGACTTCCGTGATCGGCACCGGCTCAGCATCGTCATTGAGCCGAAACAGGGAAACCGGCGTGTCAACCGGTGACAGCAAGGCGTAGTCCTGCCCCTCGAGGGGAATCAGATGTTCCAGGAAACAAAGCAGGTCATGGCCCTCGCGATCGCGGACCAGCAGGGTGGGGTGATCGCTGCTCTTTCCGGGTCCCGACTCAGACATCGACGCGACTCTGACTGGGCTCAGGATCCACCATCGGCCGCCCCGGCGCCCGACCTTGAAGCACTCTGTTGGGCCGGTTTGAGCTCCGGACCCTCCGCCAGCCATTGCTCCAGCAGCAGGGCAGCGGCAGCACTGTCCAGACGTCCGCTGCGGTCCCCCGTCAGCCCGAATTGTTCCCCGGCCGCCCAGGTGCTGCTGTGCTCATTCACCCAAGCCAGGGGCAGGTCAAGGGCAGTGGCCAGTCGGAGGCCGTAGCGCCGACAGTGTTCCGCCTGGGCCGTGGGCTGGCCCGCAGCATCCAGGGGCAATCCGACCACGAGGCCCTGCACCGAACGTTCACGGCAGTGGGCACGCAGAACACTCAGATCGGCATCAAACCGACCTCGACGCAGGGCAGTGAGGGGCGTCACGCTGATGCCGAGAGCATCGCAACCGGCCAGACCGATGCGCCGCCGGCCCACATCCAGGCTGAGGATCGAACAGGGTCGCGGCCGCATCAACGCCGATCGCCAAGGCTTGGTGTGGGAAGGGGTGTGCCCTGGGGCCGCAGACGACCCAGCACCTGATCCAGCGATCGCGTCAGCTGCAGGTTGCGCTGGGGTGACTGACGACGCCACATGCTGCGTCCCAGCAACAGCTGCTCATCACCGCGGGTCCAACCCTCTGCCTCCAGAATCTTGCTGAGGGGTGCATCGTCAAAAGCCGTGAGCAGCCCACTGGGGCGGCCGCGTTGAAGGATTCCCTTCAAGACGCTGGGCAGGGCCTGATCCAGCCGTGGATCCCAGGCAATGTCCCGCATCAGCTCCACAAGACCGGCCTCTCCTGCATCGGGGAGTCGAATGCAGCCCGCCAGAACAGCGTCTCCGGCCATAAGCACGCCGCACCCTGGCCCATGCCGATCCAACAGATCTAGCCAATGACGGTCTGTGATCTGTCGGAGATGGCTGTAGCTGCCGCCCTGCTCAATGGGCCAAAGCAACTGGGCTGTGCGACGGTTGAGAGCGGCCCAGCGCAGACCAGCGGGAAACTGGTCGGTGCTCTTCAGTTCAGCATCTGTGCTCGGTGGATGCCAGCACTGGTAGGGGCGAAGCGGTTGAAAGCCGAGTTCCCGCAACAGAGCGATGGCCTCGGCATCCGTTGCAGGGCATCGGATCACCCAACTGCAGATCTGGGCCGTCCAGGAGTGCAGGGCCTGCTGAAGCAGGGCCTGCTGAACCATGCGATGACTGTGATCATCAACCGGGCCAAGCAGCTCCGGCAATTGGAGGATCCAGCAGCTGCCACGACGGTTGAACGGCCGGGCAACAACGCTGGCCACTGGTCGGTCACCATCGAGGGCCAGCAAGCAACGCGGCGAGCGACTGGGGAGCAGATCAGGGAAGCGCTGCTCCACTGAAGAGAGCCATTCACCGATCAAAAAGCCCTGAAAACGCGACAGCTGCTCAACCGGCGCATCTTGAACCCACCGCGCCAGATGGGCCGGATTAAGGGGCTCAATGCGAATTGAGGTTGTCTTGGGCTCTGTCACCGGACACCCTCCAACCCCAACTGATCACAATGTATCGCTCATTCCAGCCCTGGCCGCACCAACACCAGTGGGGTGCGCTCATTGGCATTGCCAGCGGGATTGGGACGCAGGGCCCTCCCCAGCAATCCCTCGTCACAACCGGGACTGGAGGCCAGAACCTTCACGCGGCCGAGATCGTTGACGTCCACGATGGCGACGTCAACACCGAGTTCGGCAGAGGCATCACGACAGAACTGCTCGGCACGGGATGGACCGAGAACAATGGTTTGGTCATAAGGGGGCGTGGTTCCTGTGATGTCATCAATCAAACGGGCCTGATCACCAGCAAGGCGATAGAACCCTCCGGAAATACCAACCAGCTTCATCAACAGCCCCCCCAGCAAGGCAGCAAGAACCCGGGTCGGCCCCACCAGATCGATCAACGCCTGCATCCCGCAAGCTGTCGCCAGGCTGCTGGTGGGGTGGAACACCCGGCAAGCCAGACGCGCGACCATTCCAGGCTCGACTTCACTGGGATGGCGGTAGCGCCCCTGGATCACCGCAACGGGGGTCTCACCGATGGTGAGGATGTCACCGGGCTGAATCAGGTCAGCGGCATAGGTGCGCAAGACCGCAATGGCATCATCCAGCGGACCGAGCAAGTGGGTTCGAAGCGGCAGTACACGGCACCCCTCTCCTTCTCTGAAGCGGGCTTGATCGGGCTGCAGTGGTTCAGGACGCCGAAGTGGAACCAGCACACCCTGACGGCGCTGCAACCGACCAAATGGTCCGTAATTCAGCCAGTGAGCATCAACCCAGAGGCTGTCGACCCGAGCGGTGGGAGAAGGACCGGTGATCTCGATCGAGACCTTGGCGCGTGTGCTCTTACGGCCCTTGACGATATAAGCCGGCCAGTAGCCATCTGCCCGGGTTTCCTCATCGGGATGGTCAGCAATGATCCGCGTTTTGACCTCCAGACAGGCGGGGTCTGACGAGCCCAGAAGCACGGGTTCGACCCGCAGTTCCGGCACAAAAACCTCCATGCGTGGATGGGGGTTGCTGATCTCCAGCACACCTTCAACGCGGAGACGGCCGCCCAGTTCGTCCACGCGCCAGTCCAGGGGAGTCATCCGCAACGGAGACGCTGGCCGGAGACGATGACGGAGCTCAAGCCAGGCCACAACAAGTCCAAGGCCAAGCGGAGCAAACAGCAGCGACACAGCGGATCCGGCTCAACGACCGGGACAACTGGGCGGCAGCGTAGGCGGCGTGGCTGTGGGCGTCTCAGTTCGCCGTGACTTCAATGTTCACTTCGTTGAAACTGCCTTCCTGATCAATCCGGCCCAAATCAGGAGCCGGAAGGCCGGTGGATGCGCTGATGGCTTTATTGATCACACCCAGAGGGACCTGGCCGTTCTGATCGAAGACAACCCGGCCATCCGTGCCAATCACAACCACTTGAGGAATGGCTCCGGACCAGTAGGTGGCGGGGTCACCCGCCCCCAGCGCTTCTCGTCCCTGAAGCGGGTCGGTGGGGAGAGGCAGCAAATCGATGTTGCGTCCCCAAAGCCGTTGCAGCTCCGACACCACCGGGGCGAAGCGTTTGCTGACGGCGCTGTCGTCGAGGTAATAAACGATCACAGCTGTCCGTCCCTCCGCGAGGGAGTCCTCCAGGGTGTTGGGAGGAGGAACCAAAGAGCCGTTGCCGGCATAAAGGGCATAGATGTTGCCGTCGTAGCTGTCGCTGTTCAACACAGCGGACGCTGGGGCGACATGGAGCAGCAGCGCGATCGACACGGTGATCAGACAGCGCACCAAAGCAAGCATCAAGCCGAAGCAGCGGATCGCCATTGTGGACCCGGAGCCCTAACTGCGGCCGAGGCTGCGACCCATTCCCTGGGCAATGCCACGCCCAACAAGTCCGATGGCCCGGCCCAGCACCTGGGTTAGAAGGATCACGGCAAGATCGCCAATTCGACGCACCACGGCCTGCACCTGCGGTGCGAGGGCATCCCTGGCCTCCAACAGCAACGCCACCTGTCGCTGCCACCAACCGAGCTGATTCAACTCGTTGTCACGGGGTTCGGTCAGCAGAAGAGGTTCGATGCGACCAGCCCGAAGCTGAAACAAGGTGCGCTGACTCTCATAGAGCTGGATCGGGCGCTCGACCCAGTCGGCCCAACGCAGCTGGGTGTTCAAGCGATTTCTGAGGCGATCCAGTTCTCGTGTCGCCAGGAGGGGATCGCGCAGGAGATAACGACGCAGCTCAGGCCAGTCACCACAAGCATCGAGGAGTTCTGCCCCAATCAGTTCAGCCGTTCTGACCAGCCAATTGCTAACCAGCGTTTCGAGCTGCAGGAATGCCCTGGGGTCATCCGCCGGCAGCAGCAACCCGTTCACCAGCATCGGTTGATCTGCCACCAGAGGAGCCAGCATCCCCATTGGATCCGGCATCTCTCCATCCTCCCCGGTGAGATCAGCACGGCTCAGCAGTGACGCCACGACCGGTTGCAGCTCCCCATTGCAGGGGATCTGGACATAGCTGCCTGCCAGGGCGGTTAGCGCTTGCTGGCGTAACTCCGGCTGCAGGGCATCCCAGGCCTGCGCCACCGCCTTACCGTCCTGGCGGGTGCGCAGACGCTGCAAAACCTGATCGAGCTGTTGCAGCAAGGCCAGCAGCAACTCCCGGCGCCGCTCCGGGTGCAATCCCTCAATCGCTAGAAGACGACCGGTGGAATTGGTCAGTCCAGCCTGAACCGAGCCATCAATGCGGTCGCGGATGGCATCCCAGACAGCAACGGCATTGCGTTCTCTGAGACTGATCGCCGTGGTCGTCGGTGATCCAGGGGGAGATGACGCAGTTGAGGTCAGGGGTTCTGCATCCTCGAGACCGAGCTGGAGTGGCCCCCAGAGCCAGAGCAGAAGCCCTTTGGCGAACTGAAGTTCGCGACGACGACCCATCAGCAGCGCGAAGAGCAACGCCTGCTGCGGGGGCGGATTCAGCATGGCTTCCACCAACTCGAGCTCGCGGCTCACCTGCTGCAACCCACTCACCAACAGCCACTGCCCAAGGCCCATGGTCTGGTCTTGGCGCCTCCCCTCCGAAGGGGCCTCAAGACGAATATCCCGTCCCCCCTGCAGCAGGATTTCAATCGAGTTCTGCAGGGTCTGAGAATCGGCATTTTGAAGCAAGCCGGCCGCTGGCAGACCCAGCAGCTGCTCCCGCGACAACCGGATCTCGCTCGGCAACAGCAGCAGAACCGGGGCGGGTTGCCAGCGCTCCTGCAATGCGAACAGCTCCTGTTGAATCGCCGCCAACGAGGCCACGCGGTCGATCGACCAAATCACCAAGGCCGGAGACCCCTTCAGTCGCTCTGGGCGAAGAACAACCTCCCAATCGTCATGGGCGGACGTGAGTTTTAGCGCCAGCGACTCTCCGAGCAGATCCGGAGCGAGCAGCAACATCCGCACCGGTGAAGGAGAGGCCAAGCGCTGAACCCAAGCAGTTGGGCTCAAGGTAACGAGCTTCTGCTCAATCCTCCAGTGCGCGCCTGCCGTTCAATTGCAGCGTGTACGACTCAATATGAAAGCCGGTGCGCTGTTCGATCTGACGTAACAAATCCGGCGGAAGAACGACATCGATATCTTCGATCGAACCGCTGTCCAAACAGGTGAGATGGCTGTGGGGATCGCTCCTGTAGCCGTACAAGCGACCACTCGCACGATCCAGACACTCGATCACTCCCGCCGACTGGAGAGCTTCGAGGTTCTGATACACCGAAGTATGGCCGATGCTGCGGCCCCTCAGATTCAGTTGTTCAAAAATATCTCGAGCACTGAGGTGGCTTTTTTCACTCCAGAGCAGGTCCAGCACCATGCGTCTTTGGCGGCTGAGACGCATTCCCAGCCGTCGGCATTGCTCAAACACCTGCTGCAAGCTGCCCGGAGGGGACAGCGTGCTGGTCTGAGTGGCGGCTGCTCTTACCACAAAAGGTGCCTGCTCCATCAACCATAAGGCCCAAGACCAGCTCAGGCGATGTCTGCAGCCACTGCGGTGACGTCCTGAAGCCTGGCAGCACCGATCGCAGCGATGGCCTCGCCTAGGGCGACACGGCCGTCATACAAAGCCCGCCCAACGATTACCCCGGAAACACCGAGGGGCTCGAGCGGCAAGAGCGCCAGGAGGTCAGCCATGCAACCGATGCCACCCGAAGCGATCACAGGAACAGCACTGCATTGCGCCATGGTTCTCAAGGCATCCAGGTTGGGGCCGGCGAGGGTTCCATCGGTGGCGATGTCGGTGGTGATGATCGCAGCAATGCCGGCAGCACTGAACTGTTGGGCCAGATCGGTGGCCAGAACATCGCTCTGCTCGATCCATCCCCGGGTCGCCACCCGGCCGTCGTTGGCATCGATGCCCACCACGATGCGGCCGGGATGGCGTTGGGCCAACTCCTGGACCAACTCCGGCTGTTCGATGGCCACCGTACCGAGGATCACCCGGTCCAGGCCACAGGCGATCAACTCTTCGGCGCGTTCGAGTGAGCGCACGCCACCACCGAGCTGAACAGGAATGTCGAGGGCGGCGGTGATGGCCCGCACCGCTGCGTCATTGATCGGCTCACCCCGTTTGGCTCCATCGAGATCCACCAGGTGCAGCCGTGTCGCCCCCTGGCTCTGCCAGCTGAGGGCCTGAGCGACGGGATCCTCACTGAAGCGCGTCACTTGGTCGTAATCCCCTTGGTGAAGCCGGACGCAGGCTCCATCGAGCAAATCAATGGCGGGGATGATCTCCATCGGGGTCGGACCAGAGACCCACCATCCTGCAGCGCCACGCTTCAATGGCTGCGCTTTTCGGGCCCAAGTGCATGAAGATCCTGGTGATGGGGGGAACCCGCTTCGTGGGCAGGCCCCTGGTGGCCCGCCTGCAGGCCCAGGGTCATGAACTCACCCTGTTCACCCGCGGCAAGAACCCTGTCCCCACCGGGGTGGAACACCTCCGTGGCGACCGCAGCAGCGATGAAGGACTGAGCGCGCTTCAGGGCCGCAGCTTCGATGTGATCGTCGACAGTTCCGGCCGTAAGCAAGAAGACAGCAGCCGGGTTGTGGACATCACCGGGGCCCCAGGCCATCGCTTCGTTTACGTGAGTTCGGCCGGGGTCTATGCCGACTCCGATCAGTGGCCCTTGGATGAGTCCAGCCCCACCGACCCGCAGAGCCGTCATGCCGGCAAGGCCGACACCGAAGCCTGGCTGCGGCGTGAAGGCATTGCCTTCACCAGCTTCCGGCCGACCTACATCTACGGCCCTGGCAACTACAACCCCGTCGAACGCTGGTTCTTCGACCGCATCGTTCACAACCGACCGATTCCGCTCCCCGGCGACGGCAGCACCATCACCCAACTGGGCCATGTAGAGGATCTGGCTGAAGCGATGGCCCGTTGCATCGAGGTGGATGCTGCAGCCAACCGCATCTACAACTGTTCCGGTAAACAGGGCATCACCTTCCGGGGCCTGATTCGCTCAGCAGCGGTGGCTTGCGGTCGTGATCCCGACGGCCTCGACCTGCGCAGTTTCAATCCCAGCGAGCTCGACCCGAAGGCCCGAAAGGCCTTCCCTCTACGGCTCAATCACTTCCTCACCGACATCACTCGGGTCGAACGCGAACTGGCCTGGCAACCAAGCTTTGACCTGGCCAAGGGCCTGGCCGACAGCTACACCAATGACTACGCCTTGAACCCCACCGCTGAGCCGGACTTCAGTTCTGACGTGGCGCTGATCGGGGAGTGATGTAAGCGAGAGCTGAACTCAGAGCCAGGGCGAGGGATGGCCAGAACAGCCACCAGCCCAGGCTCGGCAGCCAGGGAGAACCGATCCAGCCGGAGGGCCAGAGCATCAACAGCAAGCTGACGAACTGAAGAATCGTCTTGGCTTTTCCCGACAACGATGCAGGCGCCCCATCACTGGCCTGGGCTCGCCATCCCGAGATCAACAATTCACGGGCAAGCAGCAACCAGACGGCCCAGAGAGGGAGCACAGCGGACGACGCCAACCAGAGCAACGGAGCCGCGATCAGCACTTTGTCGGTCAGGGGGTCCAGACGCGCTCCCCAGCTGCTTCCACCCCCAGCGCGGCGCGCGAGCCAGCCATCGGCCGCATCACTGAGACCCGCCAGCAGCAGCAACCACCAGGCCCAGCCCTGCCAGCCCAGCTGCAACGCGATAACGAGAGGTAGACCGGCAACCGCTCGCGCCACGGTGAGTCCGTTGGCGATCGAACGCAAAGGCAGAGACAACGCTCAGAATGCGGATAGCTCAACTCCGATCATGGTCCTGCAGCTCACGGTGGCTGATGTGATGACGCAGCCCGTTCTGACTGTCACGCCCGAGACCCCATTGCAGCAGGCCGTCCAAATGATCAGTGACCACCACGTCAGCGGCTTGCCGGTGGTGGATACGGAAGGGCGTCTGATCGGCGAACTGACAGAGCAGGATCTAATGGTTCGGGAGAGTGGCGTTGATGCCGGCCCTTACGTCATGCTGCTGGACAGCGTGATCTACCTGCGCAATCCCCTGAATTGGGACAAGCAAGTGCACCAAGTCCTCGGCACGAGCGTGAGCGATCTCATGCGCAAGGACTCCCATAGCTGTGGGACCGACCTAGCGCTCCCAAAGGCTGCATCCCAGCTCCATGAACGGGGAACGCAACGCCTGTTCGTCCTAGATGGGAACCAACGTCCCGTCGGAGTGATCACCCGAGGCGATGTGGTGCGTGCCCTCGCCTCCCATAACGCGGGCTGAATCAGAGGGCCGGCCGAATCCCGATCGCAATGGGTTGAATCGAACGGAAACTGACGAAGTCACCCACCTTGAGCTGGGCGAGCGGATCGCCATTGAGCCCATTGCGAACATCAAGGTTGTGGACCCCTCCGAAAGGCCCCCTCAGGCTGAGTTCATGGTCTTGTTCGGAGATTTTCACAACTTCAGCGGTGCCGGTGGCCATCGCCACCCGGGCGCCTTGGCGCACCTCACCGAAATCCTCAGACAAGATCACGTCTTGGCGTGTGAAGGTGAGGGTATTCACTGAGCTTTTGCGCAGATCCACCACCAGCCCGTCGAGGATGTCGATGATGACCTCATCACCGTTGCTGAGACCGGCTGTTTTGAGCTCACCACCCATGGTGATCAATAGGTTGTGCCCGTAGGGGCTCTGCACTTCCATCACCTGCTGGCCAGGCTTGAACTGCAACAGCGTTCCCTTCACCTGCGAGAGCTCAAATGCCTCCAGCAGCTCGGCCTTCAAGCTGGTGGTGCGAGCAGGAACGGCACTCAACAAGGGTTGTTTCTGTGACGACCCTGCCTTTTGAGCGGGTGAAGAGACCCGATCAATGCCCACGGCCACGGGCTGAATCAAGCGAAAATCGACCAGATCGCCTGCCTTAAGCGCAGGGAAGAGATCACTGCCACTGGGCACCACAACATCCAGGTTGTGGATGCCGCCGAGCGGTCCCATCAGGCTCAGGCTGCGGTCGGTCGCCGACACCTTCAACACCCTTGCTGTACCTGAAGCCAGGGCCACCCGCATGCCTTTCTTCAAGGGACCCATGTCCATTGGCATGTAGATGTCTTCGCGATTGAAGCTCAGCGTTGTTTCTTTGCTGCGATCTAGATCAACCACCAGGCCGTCCAACACGGAAACATCCACGCGATCTCCCTTGCGAAGGCGAAGCGGCGCCATGTCAATTCCGACCGTGACGATTTCCTTATGACCTTCTGGATCGATCACCTCGATCACCTTCTGCTTCGGCAGCACGGCATTGACCACACCACGCAGATGGGTGACTTCAAAACCGGCCAGCTGCTCTGCCGTGAAGCCAGCCCTGGAGGGCATGTTGAACGCGAGGGCAGACACAACAGCAGCGGCCCCAGCGGCCAAGACACGGCTGATTGAGGAGCAGCGGGTCATCGTTCAGACACGGGCAAAGCGACGAGATGACGCTAGCCCCTTTCGAATAGGTCAAAATGCCTGCGGTCGCCTGTTGCGCAAACCGATGCAGCTTCGTTCACTCCTCCTGACGGCGGCGTTGGGCCTTGGCGCGATGGCCGTGGTTCCGGCGCAAGCCGAAACCTCCATCCAGATCAGCCTCAAAGACCGATATCTCACCCTCCTTGATGACGGCGAGGTGATTGGCAAGTACCCCGTGGCGATCGGCGCACCGGAATCACCGACTCCAGCGGGAAGCTATTCGGTCACCAAAATGGACCCGCAGCCCGTCTATCACAAGAAAGGCAAGGTCATTGCTCCCGGTCCGAAGAACCCCGTGGGAGTGCGCTACGTGGCTTACGTGCAGATCGGGACAGGCGAATACGCCATCCACGGCACTGCATGGCCCAACTGGGTGAAATTAAGAGCCGCAGTCAGCCTTGGCTGCATCCGCATGCTGAACACCGACGTGATTCAGGTGTACAACCGCATCAAGGTGGGCACACCTGTAGTCGTCACCAGCAACTGATCTCCTTTATTCCCTTTCAAGTTCGATGCTGCGCTTCCTACTGATTGCTTGTGTGGTTGCGGTTGTTCCCCTTCATGGGCATGCCAACCCGACGGAGGAAACCAAAGAAAATGACTTCCTTGACCTTGTTGATGGCGACGGAAACGTGCTGATCCAGGCCCGAGGCGTTGCTGCTGTCAACGCCGAAGCAAGGGCCCAAGGCCTTTCGTTTCCGGCCCTTGGATATTGGTCACCAGAGGGTCACTGTTTTGTGAAACCCGCCCCTGGAGATTGCAACGGCGTGTTCAAGCGCTGATCGGTTTTGATTATCGAAGAGGCGAAACAAAGGGCATAGCATTGACCGCGAAATAGCATTGACCCGGCGATGCAGTCAGGAATGAATCTGGTCTATATGCGCTCCAGGAATACCTTCTCAAAGACTATTTAAAAGCGAAAGCAAGCCCCCGAAAACTGGCGACGTCAAAACAACAAAAAACCTTCATTCCAGACGGGTAACGAGCGAAGGAAATACCCCTCTGGCGACACATCGGACTGATGCAATACTTGTCTCTAGGAGCAAAGAAGACCAGGAAATTTTCAAATGCAAGCTCAACACTCATCCAAAAAAGATAAACAAGAAAGAGCTATGTGAATTTGCCATCGCCGACAGTCAAATCAGCTGAGACAAGGATTTTTCCAGGAAGCTTTATGCCTCGATCTGATTAAAGGCTTATCCCCAAATACCAACCAAACAGCAGCTCGGTCACAACTGACTCCTCAAGGTCTTGGATGCCGCCACATAGCCAACACTTAAAGCTGTAAAGATCCTTGGAGCGTAGTGCTGCGACAAGTTCTCCCAGCAGGAGCTGGGCAATGCAGGGAGTCTTGAGGCATGGATCAGACGTGACCACAGAAGTGGTCACACATCACTCGGCCCAGCGCAGTAACAGGCTTTGTTGTGCCATGCCACTCAATCCTGGTTGAGCACTCTGGATCAACCTCGGCAGGCCGACCAAAGAAAAAGGCCGAGGCACCACCCCCGACCCTCCAGCGCACGGTCTCTGCACCGCACAATTTGAAGTCTGTAGCGCACTACTACAAAAGCAACCAGGCTTTACCTCTCTTTAGGTACTCATCCCATCTGCTCTGATGCGGCTTAGACAACAGATGAGTTGAATGACTGATTCAGCCTGAGAAGCAGGACTCACGACGGCCTTCAAGGGGGCGAGCGAAACGCCCCCTTTCTTACTGAGACGTTCAGTCCGTCTCGACAATCACTGCTGAAGCAGCACCCTCGCCTGCCATCTCTTTCAGAGAGTCAGCCGCGCAGAGGGAAGACAATGCGATGACGACCAATGCAGCACTGTTGATCACCTTGAGCACAACTGGCAGATGGAGGTTGACCATCTCGCGGACGCTTGTCATGGAAAAGTTCACAGCGAACATATTGATGATGCACCCTTTGTCAACCCAATAAGGGCTACAGCGGGCGTCGCAGGTCATGGCTTGAACGTGACTGCCTGAAGTGTTCCGCTCTGGATTTGTTAACGGAACATTCCCGCTTCAAAGGCCGCTCAATTAACCGCCCTTGCAGTATCTGACCCTCTCTGGAGACAGCGGTGGATCCCATCCATTTCTTGGAATCAATACGCAGATCGCCGATGGAATGGTCTGCATCAGCAAGCAGAACGCGATGACCAACAGCGCATAGCCTGTGCCGGGAGCATGGATGTTGGCTTGGAACCAGGGTTTATTTGCCATGTCGCCAGTGTGACTTGAAGCCGCTTCACGAGCGCAGCCCATCTCCTGTTGCCGCTAGCCGTGCTGCAGCGTTTTCTGCCAGATGGCTTTGCTCAGAGCTTCATGTCGGATCTAATCGAGGATCGCAACAACGACCGCTGCCTTCCCCTTGTGCACCTCGTAGCGACCTCAGCATCACCCCCTCCGAGCGCTGCCAGCTTGATCGCCCACTTCAATGCCCGCCCTCGCTTCGTCAGCGAAGGCTTTGCGCCGGAAGACCGTATTAACCGTACGCATAAATACTTACGCAACCTGCTAGACCTGAGTCACGTCATGAGAGGCGGTAGCCCCGGCATCGAACACCGGGGCTTTTTTCTGCGCAAAAGCCACGGTGCATAGGGCAAAGCCTTGAACATGAGTGCGGGGCGTAGGGATACCGCCCCACCTTCTTCAACCCACCGGCCAGTGCATCCACTCAGCCGCTTCGGGAATCTCGTGTGCAGCTCGTCGATCCCTGCAGCTCTTCCCAAGCATTAGGTCATGGAGGAAGGCGGCAGGGAACGACATCGAAGCGCTCGCATCTCCTGCCACCAGACTCAAGTGGGTTGCCCCTAAACCAGAGCCAGCACTTCTGAGGCCAGGCTGACTGGCACCAAAGGGGCGCAATGGAGAGCGGTTGAAATTCGCAAGGTCATTGGGTGCAGCTCAACAGCTGACCAAACGGCGGCTGCCTCGCCTTGATCCAAAATTCAGGGTCGGTATAAAACGCTCGGTGCAGACAAAAAAACCACCCCAGATGTGGAGTGGTTCTCAAAGCCGTAGCAATCCCCATCACCCGGCTATCTGCACCAAATCTTGATGCGTTGGATGAATAGTACTCATAGATGCCCTAGATGTGGTGCTCTACAAAGTCACTTAATGCTGTGGTGTAGTTGCATAACGATTGTCTTCCCAAAGAGTGCGACCCTGCATGTAGCGGCTATTGGGGGTATTCTGAATGCCCCCATCACCCGGCCCGCTCCAGCAGCGGGCTTTTTTGTGGTCAGGCCACTACATGTGGTGGTGGTTCTCGGTTAACGCGGATCGCCGTTGTAAACGACCTCCAAGACAGAAGCTCCGTCATCAGAGATAAGGATTTCAGTTTCAACCGTTGGTGGCTCACCTGCCTCTTGCCAGCCTGGAGCGCCACCATCAAAGACGAACAAGAAGCCGTCGCTGGCATTCTTCAAGCAGTCGCCCCCTCCCTTGCCTGTGGCGTACATACATTTCGCTGCTCTGTAGTTGCTTAGTCCACCATTAATGGATTCAGCGCGAATCCTGGCGGTGTTGATTGCACTTACGTTTTCCTTCGAAACTTTTTGGGCAAGAGCGGGAGCCACAATTAATGCACTCACCAGAAGTCCCATTGACAGGCTGACGACTCTTTTCAAAGTAAATCAATTAAAACCGCCACCACTGCCTAGCAACAACTGCAAGGCCACACAGGGTCGAGATTTGAATTCGTTCTTTTAGAACCAAGAAGGGGATCGTCCTTTCAGACTGCGAACGCTTCCTCTCCAGCACCATCGGCTGCTTGTTCAGCACCAAACTCCCCTCGCAGAACACCTTCTGCCTTTCGCATCATCTTGTGGCAAGTCTCTTTATCAGCAGCGGCATAGGCAGCATCCATACATTTCACGTACTGCTCCTCAGGGGTCACAAGCCGTTTGCCATTGGACGGAGTATCGGCCTGATTCCCCGGACTCGCTGTAGTTGGAATTACTCATCTCAAGCTGGGCAGTGGTCAGCTGCATCAAACAAAACACCGCCACCGCCATTGTTATTCCAATAGATCCCGCCAGCTTCTGCTTTGGGGGGAGTGGAGATAGCGACACCGAGAGCAACAAAGGCACCAGCCACACCGGCCAGAAAAGGCAGTGTGAAATTTTTTATGTGGTTCTTATTGGCTTTTTTGATAGGTTTTCCCCTGTATTCACACCATTGCCGCATCAATAGGGAATGACTTCCCCCATCTGAGGGATTGATTCATTTGGACTGCTCCCCTATCCCAGGGATGTCATCTCTCGAAGCTCTGGAAACACTGGTGGTAGGTCACCAGAGGGACATGATTCAACTACCCAACCAAGAACTAAAGCCAGAACGACACGAACTTGTGAAGCTGATGTGTGCTCCTTTCAGACAACACCCCGATTATCAGAAGACCAAGATTGACTTTCATCAGTTTGTGAATCGGATGGAAAATCGGAACGTTTTGAACTGTCTTGCCGCCATGAGAGGGAGCCAGTCACCTGCCCCATGCTGGTCAAGCCAGTGAGATTGGCTGATGTACTGGTGAACGATCCAACCAAGACTGAAGTCACCGCGGTGGGGATTCAATCTTTTGGGCTGCAGAGGCAGGTTGTATACGGTTATCAACGCGCAACGGCGAGAACAAAACGAGGTTGCCCGCCACCAAGCCAGCAGTGACAACCACAGCAACGAGGACCTCTAAACCTTCTGACGTCTTGGCTTGCATACCTTAAGCATGCCTCCTTGTTTTGCAGAGGGCGAAGCAATGTCTGCTTTTCAACTTGCCGAAGGGAACGGGGTCCGTTGATACGTCATCTGCAAATCGAGGAGGGTTACGACGGAGATGTAGCAGCCTCCTAACGCGTGGCGTTGACCACACAGTTCCATGACGACACAGGCGATGTCCCGCCCATCAAGTTCGAGACCGGGCACCAGGGGAGAGAGGCAGAACACCTGACTCGTTTTATTTGGGACAGAATTGTGCGCCTCCTTGTGATGGGCAAAGAGTTGGAAGCCAACTCCCTTTTGGAGGAGTTTGACGAGCCACCTCTATGGGACGACCCACTCAACTGAGCCATGGGAACTCCACTAACACAGTGGCTCCAGTTGGTTGCCTGGGTGCTGCTCGCAACAACATTGATTTGCTTGAGCGCAACAGGGGTCTTCTGAAATGAGAAGCTGGATCCATATTTGCTAGCAGTAACTTGCCGTCACTGTGGTTCGGCCTGCAGGCGGCTATCCACCTCACAGTTGAATGCAGTTCTTGCGACATTTGTGCAGTCAATATTTTTCAAAAGATGTCAACTGAAATCCGCAACTGGGCCGTCGTTGCTGCAGCAATGGAAGCCCGAGGTGCAACCAACAGCGACATGTATCGTCGTGCCAAAGCTCTTGCTGCGGGCGAATCCGATCCAATGCCAACAAGCTATCCGGCGGCACCTTTTAGCATTTCTGCAGCCTGATTAGTCGTTAACACCCAAGCGGCCCTGGCTTCAATCCAGGGCTGTATCTAGCCTCACTTTTTCTGATGACCAACCACCATCTATCAGTTGAACAAAGGTTCCATCTAGAAGCCGCATTCAGGGAGATTGACAGTTGTAAGGACATTGAAAAGCTTCGTGCCCTCACGAAGCAGATCATTACCGCCCAGGAGAATGAGAAGGCCTTTGCCCGCGAGGCAATGCAACAAATCCGGAAAGAGATGGAGACCGCCGCTCAAAAGCGATTCGGCTTCGTCTGGGGGCAGCATTGAGCGTTTGGATTGGCTCGATCAAGTGAGTGTGTATCGCCAGCTTCCGTGGTGGACTTTGTAGAAAAAATAGACCAAGCCTTAGTTCTCAAACACCTGTCGGCGCATTACATAGCTCTTCTGACGAAGGCATCATCGTGGGCTCCCGATTGTGAAATGACGATGACCCCAAAGCAATGCCAACGCCATGCCGTGGAGAGGGTTCAGAGTTTGTTGGTATGCGTCAAGCGATGACAAGCTGGCCGAGGATCCTGCAACAACAAGACCTCAGCCCCTCAAGTGTTCAATGAGATACCAAAGTTAGGTATCACCACGAACCTACTTAAACAAGTATGTAAACAATCGATTTGAGAAGAAATAGATCCTTAATCTCCATCGTCCAAGCGATTCGAATGAATCCAGCTAAATACCTGCCGCCCAGGGGCTCGATCATGATTGTCAATCAGAAGCCGAAGAGGAGGTGGCAAACCGCTATCAAAGCAAGAGAGCAACAGCTCATTCGATTAGCAGAAGAAGCACTTGCCTCAAGACAGGAGAGGAAAGTGGTGAATTTCTTGGGCTACGAGGATGTCGATGTGGCCGCTTGAGACCATCGATATGTCAGCCCACAGAATCAAAGCGGAAGCGAGTCGAGCATCCTGCTCGCCTGCGTTCGTTCCCGTCAGGTGCATCAATCGCCGCAAGCTCTAAATTTCGACGTCTTGCGCTGGCAAGAGCAGGCATCAACCTCGCGGAGACGTGACTTTCTTGGGTTATTGGGTTAACCCCCGGGTATTGAGTAAAGGCATTGCATTGGCCTATGGAGCGCATGCAAAGGGTCTGTCCCCTCTAAAACCAACCTTGCTGTTCAAAACTCAGCCCTATGAACGGCGAGCTTTCCCGGGCAACGACATGGCGCAGAATCAAAACCCTGCCAGATCGGGCTGCAACGTTCATCAGTATTTCCACTCAAAAGTGTCGCGACCGATACAAATTGGCCTACGCTGCCCTCAAATGGAAGATCTTCATTGAACGAATCCCAATTCAACTTGGCCGCTGAAGAGAAGAACCGTCAGCTAGCCATGGGAATTTCGTTCAGCACAGCAGCCATCGGGGTCTTCATCCTCCTGGCCTACCGCGTTGGAACGTGCTGCTCCTGGTTTACCGCGGCCTAGAAGCCAAAGACGGGTGGAAAGACCAGACATCGCGAACGATGTAGCTCTCCGATCAGGTATGTAAACCCAGTGAAGCGCAGGAGAAACCAGACTCGATACGAACGTTCTGTTTCTTGGTTGCCACCAAAAAAATAAGAAGAAAGCACATCAACAACCACCCGTCAGCGACCAGAAAGAGCGCACTGGCTGACGACCCTTTGGCAATGAGCTGTTGAACCGATTTCTTTTGAATCAAATCGGTCGACAGTGGAGATGAGGTAGCTCATAGGTCTTCCTCATGCGTCGTGAGAAGGAGAGGCAGGGGTGGGACCTTGCCTTTTTACTGTCCACCTCTTGGCTTTTGACCAGATGACATTTCAGTGGCTAAAGGAAGCTCGCAGGATCGGCAAACGCCTTGCACCTGTTGACAAAGCAACCGACATCCAACGCAGCGACGAGACGCACGAAGTGATTTGCGGCATTGCCGGCTGTGTCATCAAGAGGAAAAAATTCAACCGCTTCTCCTCGTGAACTTCTAGACCACACATCACCGACACCGGCTGACAAAGCTTGCCCACGCGTACGAGATGGCACGTGCATGCCATCAACAATCACGCTGGGATCAAAATCTGCCCACAATCTGCCCACAAATCGAATCACCGGTTCAAAGGCCCCGATGCAGTTCAGAGGCGTGCCCTCAATAAGGGCGAAGTTTGTTTGAGCTCATTCCTGATGCACACACAGCCCATTAATACGACTTTCAGACGCCTGGGTGTTCGTGCAAAACGACTGCAAACTCTGACTCAGACAGGTCAGCAGGCTCATGATCCAGACTTTCCAAAGAGGAAGGGGCGTCTGGGAGGCGAAAAGCTTTCTCGAGGTCTGTCTTTGTGGCACCAAAGGGGTAGGTCATGAAAAAGAGGACCGCCCACGGCCCCCTAGGAACGACTAGACGACGCATCCCTGCGCCTCCGTTACATTAGTCAACATAGTTTTGTAACGAGAGCCATGGCTGTCAGTACCCAAGACCTGCTCGTCCTGTTCGGCAGCTTTGGAATGGCCCTCTTTGCCTTGAACATCTACAAGCTCACGAAGCCAGCCAAAGGCTGATGAGCCACAGGGGTTGCAACGCCAACAGAGACTTCACCTGCGCGGAAGGCTGACCTGATACATCGAATCCTCGGCAGGCTTCCATTGAACGAGATGGAGGCGATTAATTTGATTGCTCTCCAAACAATCCCAGATTGTGGGTCCAGAAAGTGTTGCCATCGACCAGACATCTCCCTGACTTTTCATCTGCTTGCGATTGCGATCTTTCCATTCAGTCCAAATAATTTGTGGATATGAGCCGACGTGCTCACTCAGAATCACTACCGTGAATTCCACCGAACCCGAACCAAAAATCGTCCAGAATTATAAGTTGTTGAACCTCATTTCTTAGCTTCAGGAAGCTGGTTTGCGCCAGATCCGCCAGACAAGCCAGCCGGTCACCCCGAGCCAAAGAAATGCCACGGCCGACAGGATGGGGACGACGATGAGATAGCTCCAAACTCCCAGGGCCATCCAAGCGAGAAGGGACGTGATCAACGCTTTCTGAAAATTGTTGGCCTCGGCGAGACGTTGCTGAAGTCGAGTTACCACGCTGCTTTCCGATGCTCCATCCCTTCCTCTAGCCACGGATGCACTCTGCGACAGCAACGCTGAAGCCCTCCTGCTTCAACAGGCTGAGCGAATAGCGCAAGCCATGCAGCCGTGCCGCAGCCCGGTCCGGCGCAATCCTCACGTTGGCAAGGCCTCCAGCGAGCCCCAGCCCCGCTGCCTTCAACACGGCTTCCTTCGCCGTCCAGGCCTGAATCAGCGTCCAATGCTGCAAACAGTCCGTTGCTTCAGCGGCAGAGGCAAACAGACGTTGCGTCAGGAGATCGGGCGCCACGCGCAAAGGCCGGTCCAGCACTTCCACATCAACACCAATCGGACCAGGTCCCAACACCCCGATGGTGAGTGACCTGGTGTTGGAAATGCTGTGGTGCAAGGGGTGATCACGCACCTGGGGCTTTCCGTAGATCGTGCGGCCGATGTCATCCACAGCAACGACGTGTCCTGCATCGGCGAACAGCCGGCAGGTGAGTGTGTCACTCAACGCCCGCTGCACGGCTCGCGTCGAGGGCTGGGGCAGACGCGCCACCAAGACCCGCCGTTGCGTGCCGGGAATGGGCCACCAGGACCACGCGGTTTCCAAAACTCAATCCTGCTCAACCGATAGGGGCACCGGCGGGAGGGGCGGCAGATCAGGTGGCAGCGGCGCCTCCTGAAGGAGATCAGAGGTCACTGCATACGCAGGCTCCGCCAGGAGAACCTCTGAGGGATTGGCCGTGGGCTCATCGAGGACGATCGGCGGCGGCAGATCGGGGGGTAACGGCGCGAAAGGCTGCGGCTCGATCCAACTGTCATCCGGATCGGGCTCGGCAGGTTCCAGCTCCCGAATCAAGGCAGGCTGCTCCCGCAAGACCAACGGATCCGCCGTGATGGGGGGTTCCCGCAAAGGAGCTCGATCCACATCGACCCCAGCGTCGCCGGCATCGGCAGGGGCCCCAGGCTTGATGGGGGTTGATGGTCCCCAAATCATCCTGGCCAAGGGTTCGACACCCTGTTCCATCACCCTGTTCAAGCCCGCCAGGGCACGATCAGCGAGATGGTTGCCGAAGGACGACACACAGTCGGCCGGGCCATTGCAGGCCTCGTCCATCACCAGTTTTGGCGTCAGACCAGCGATCAGGTTGCCCTGCAGAGGGATCTGGCGCGGGCTCAACCGCAGCATGTAGGGCACATGCACAAAGCTGGTGGCCCCACCACTGATCCAGTTCGCGTCCTCTTCGGTGAATCCTTTGACCCCAGGAATGATGAACCGACTCTTCGACGCATGATCCGGCATGTAAGCCGCGAGGTAGCCCCTGCGATGGGCCAGCTCCTTGCTCTGTTCGAGGGTCAGGCCGTCACGGCTCATCAACACTTCCATGCGACCGTCCTGCCGCAATCCCATCACCATGCGGATCCGCGGGAGGTAATAACGGATTCGCTGGCCCATGCTGATGCTGTAAGCCCCCTTGTAGCTCTCGGGTGGCGCCTCGAGGTCGTTGTAGAGACTGTGGAGGCCACCGATGAAGGTGTCGTAGGTCTGGCTGCGGGTATCGGTCAGCTCCCCATAGCCGAAATCAATGCTGCCGTCATGGCGGATGCCGACATAGGCACGCTGCCGTGAGGCCGTGCGGTTCCGCCCACGCCAGACCTTGCTACCGAATTTGAGATCGCCTAGAGGCACAGTGATTTCACGGCCAGCATTGTCCACATGGCGCTCGTACATGGGGCCTGAGACATAGGCCAGAGCAGCGCTGTCCTCGTAAGCGTCCTGTTCACGATCCCAGCCTTCCAGCAACCCGAACCGCACCCGCCTTGGATCAAGATCTAGGGCGTAGACCTCGTCGTCTGGGATGTAGCTGAAAGGCTCAGCATCCAACCGTCTCTGTTGAGCAGGGCTGACATCCCGTGCACCGCGATCGGAGCGCTCGGGAGCGACAGGCGCCAAAGCGATCAAGCCGCCGAAAACCACGAACGGCATCGCCAGCAGCAGCCATCTCTTGCGGAGCTGCCTGCTCCGCTTGAATCCGGTCCGCAACTCAGCAGGCTGAGTCACGCGATCCTTCGCTCTCGGTGGTGGGGGAGTTGTTCGAACCAAGGAATGATGGAGCCTTCAGCAACCAGCCATTGCCGGTAACGGTCGCCGCAGTCATGGCCTCCCGTCAACTGTCCGAAAGCGGGAATCACAAGACGCGGACCATCCGGATCAAAGGCGAAGCAGGGCAAACGCAACTGATCAGAACGGCTGCGAAGCCGGGTCATGGGATGCAAATGGCCACACACATTCAACAAACCTGGCTCCGGAACCCGTTCAGGGGCATGACTTAACCAGAGATTGCCAAGCCGCTGTGATGGCTGCTGGGGCATGCCTTCAATCCAGCTGCCGCAATCATGGTTCCCACCGATCAGCACAACCGGACAACCACAGAGATCAGGCAGTGCCAACAACGTGTCCCGCAGCGGAGCTGTGATGCCAATCCGGGCGTGCACCAGATCACCCAGAACAAACAATCGCTCAGGCAACCAGGCGTGACACAGGGCCAGCAGTGGATTCAGGGTTCCTTGATCACCGTCACTGGGCATGGGGACCCCATGGGCCTGGAACACCTCGGCTTTGCCGAGATGCAGATCGGCCACGAACAGCTCACGACCCTCAGCCCGCCATAACGCCCGCTGGGGCAAAAACGTCAGGGAGCTCTTGCCCCAGGACCACTCCAATGAGGTCATGAATGGTTCAGATGTCGGATCTGTAGCGCTGGCTGCATCTGATTCCCGACGTCGTGCCTCAAGCTTTGGAGACCTCCAGGAGACTCATTGTGGCGCGAAGCGAGGGTCCACACCAGCTCGCGATTTCAACTCTTCGAACACTCGAACAACGGTTAAGGGTTCTGGAAGAGGCGGGCCGTTACGAATGTGCTTATGCCCTGAGGATGGAAGTCGCCGACTGGATACTCGGAGCCAGAGATGCCAATCTGACTGCACCACTCCACCCCTAAGCCTTCGATGACCATTGCCCTGCTGATCGCGCTAGCGGGTTCCCTGGCTGCAATGGCAGTGATCGTGCGTCGGTTGGAACAGCGCTGATGCCAACCCTTCGACGCTGGTCCTTCGTACTAGCGCTCGCCTGCATCAGCAGCGCAGTTCCTGCGCAGGCCGAGCAGCTGAAGGTTGGGATCAGTGGCTCACCTCCTTTCGTGATCAAGGACGGAAGTCACTTCAGCGGCATCAGCCTCGAAATCTGGAGGCGCGTCGCCGAAGACAACAACATCAGCTACAAGCTGATTCAGCAACCGACGCCCAAAGCCGGCATTGAAGCGGTGGACGACGGAAACATCGACGTGCTCGTCGGCCCGATCAGCATCACCTCCCGCCGACTTGCCATCCCAGGGATTGACTTCACCCAGCCCTACTTCCTGAGCAAGGAGGGCATCCTTCTTCCCCTCAAAACGCCCTCAATTTTCAGTCGCGTTCAGGTGTTCTTCGGCTGGGCCGTGATCTCCTCGGTTTTGGTGCTGATCAGCGTGCTGTTGGTGGTTGGCAGCCTGATCTGGATGGCCGAGCGGCAGAAGAACAGTGAACAATTTCCCCGCGATTGGCTTCCCGGCATCAGCAGCGGCATGTGGTTTGCCCTGGTGACCTTGACGACGGTGGGCTATGGCGACAAAGCGCCCATAACGCGCACCGGCCGTGGCATCACGGGAGCCTGGATGGTGATCTCGCTGATTGCGGTGTCCTCCCTGACCGCCAGCCTCGCGTCGGCGTTCACGTTGTTTCTCTCAGGCGCCACCGAAACAGCGATCGACAGTCCTCAACAGCTCAGCAACCGACGGGTCGCCGTCGTTGAAGGCACCGATGGAATGGAATTAGCAGAAAACCGGGAGATGCGCGTTGTCCCAGCTCCCAACCTCGACAGCGCCGTTCAGTTGGTGATGTCACGCAAGGCCGATGCCTTGATCTTCGATCGACACTCCATCCGCTATCACCTCAAAAACAACCCGGATCTTGCGGTGCGCTTGGCACCATTCAACGTGTCGGACGAAACCTACGGATTCGTGCTCAAGCCAACGAGCCCGCTGCGGACGCCCATGGGTGTGTCGATTCTGAAGCTTCAACAAAGTGGAGAGGCGGAGAACATCGCCAACAAGTTTCTGGATTGATCCTTTGCTTAGCCCAGCGGACGATGACGACGCAGGGCCTCTTCCAGCAGATAGGCGGCCAAATTTCCACAACTGCGCCCCTCGGCGAGAGCATGCCGCTTGAGGTCATCCATCACCCCCCGAGGCAGGGTGACATTGATGCGCTCCGAACCAGCGGCATCCGCCACCGCAGCCGTGCTTGGGGCCATGGCCTGACCCTCGATCCGCTGCTGCAACTCCTGGACCAGGTCTTGAAGGAGGGACACGATAACGTGAATATATTCACTCAATATAAGCACAATATCGTGCAAAACAGGGTTGCGTAATGTTGAGCACCCTTTTGAGGCGCCATGCGTTCCCTGCCGCTGAAGCTTGCTCCCGGCAGTGATCTGCGCCTCAGCCTTGAAGAGCTGGCCCAGCGGGACGGCATCAGCGGCTTTGTTCTCGGCGTGGTCGGCAACCTCACCAAGGCGTCGTTTCAATGCCCCGGCCAGGCCGAACCCACGGTGCTGGAGGGCGACCTCGAAGTCATCACCCTCAATGGAACCTTCTCCCCTGAGGGCGTTCATCTGCACCTGAGCCTGTCGGATGGGGCCTGCCAGGTCTGGGGAGGCCACCTGGAGCCAGGGACCATCGTGCAGAAAGGCGTCGACCTGCTCGTTGGTGTGCTTGAACAACGCGAAGGCAGCCCTGCGCATCAATCCTCCACACCACGGCTGGAGATCGCCGTTCTTCCCGGATGCCCCTGGTGCAGCCGTGCCCTACGCATCCTGAGAACCCTGGACTTGCCGCACACCGTCACCACCGTCAACGACGACGCAGCCTTCCAGGCCGTGCAACAACGCAGTGGAATGACCACCTTCCCCCAGGTGTTCATCGACGGATCCGTGATTGGTGGCTACGACAACCTCGCAGCCATGCAAGCCGCCGGTGAACTCGACGCCCTCCGCTGAACCGCCGGAACAGCAACCCCCGGAGCAGCCGCCGTTCTGGTCTCTGAAACCCTGGTGGTGCCAGCCTTGGTCCATCGTCTCCACAGGGGTGCTGGTGGTTGGCGGGTCCTGGGGACTCCTGCATCGCCTATGGATCAGCCTTCCCCTGGCCGTGGGCGTGTTGGCCTGGTGGCTGCTGTTTCTGGTGCTCGTCCCCGCCGCCTACCGATCCGCTGCGGAACCGCAAGGATGACGTCTTCACCCTTTCGCTGCATCGACCAGCAGCTGTTCGCACGGGTTGCCGCAGAGGCTTTGTAGTTGCAGAAGATCAGTTCCACACCCTGGTGGCCCTAGACGCAGAAAGCGTGATTTTTGAACTGAAACAGGGGCCCTATTCACCCTCGCAGGACAAGGACGTCCTCAGCCGCTTCCCCCTAAGAGGGCACACCGCGCAGCATCACACCTGGCGTGACGCTGCGCGGGAACGCTGCTTCTCCTCGAGCAGTTCTGCCTCCAGCTGTTCAATCAAACGGCTGACCAACGCCTGGAATTCCGGTTGGCAGCCACGAAACGCCGCCTTGTGACGGATCGGCTCGTTGCGCATGCGCAGATCGGTCAGCATCAGCTGAAGCGAATCAATCCGAGCGTTGGAATTCATGGACTGAGAGGACGTTCCGAAGGGAGGTTATGACGCAGCTGTTTCAGAGCTCCAGCTCACGCAATAGAGCGTTCTGCGTCTCCCGACCAAGCACGGCATGGGCAGCCATGGCGCCACTCGCTGCGACGGGAGGGATTCCTATGCCGGGGAAGGTGCTGGCCCCACAAAGCCAGAGATTGGCGAGGGGCGTCGACACCCCAGGGAACAACCCTTCAGCGGCTGAAAGCGCAGGGCCATAACTGCCTTGATGCACATTGAGGAAATGGCTGTGGGTCAGCGGCGTTCCCTCCATGATCACCTCGCAGCGGTCGCGAATGTCGGGGATACGTCGTTCCAGCACGCGCCAGAACACAGCGCATCGCTCCTGCTTCCTCTGCTGATACGCCGCACTGTCGCGCTCCAGATCAGCCCAGAGCTCCCACGGCTCGCTGGCCGGGGTATAGCCATGCAGCACATGGCACCCAGCCGGTGCCATGGAAGGATCCAACACCGACGGGATGGACAACACCACGGCATTGCGTTCGGCGTCGATCCCACGCTCCCAGTCATCAACCCAGACGGTGTGGATCGGCAGATCCTCCAGCCCCGTGGCATCAAAGCCCAAATGCAGATGCAGAAAGCCATTGCAGGCCGGCGTCGCCTGGCGCTGACGCTGCCACTTCGGCGCGACGGAGTCTGGCAGCAGCGCAAGGGTGGACCAGATATCGGCATTGCAGATCACCTGCCGCGCCGTGATCGACGTCCCACCCGCCAGCGTCGCACCCACGACGCGATCCCCCTCCACCAGCAGCTGTTGCACTGCCACACCCGTGTGCAAGTTGCCGCCATGGGCCTTCAATCCACGCACCAAGGCCTCAACCACCGCAGCACTTCCACCAACGGGGTAGTCGAGATGGGCCTCCGGTTCGAACCATTCGCCGAACAGCGTGGCCATGGCCGCCGCATTGGTGTCTCCCATCGGCATGCCACTGATCAGGAAGGAGAGGAGATCCACCCAATGGCGCAGGAAGGGATCGGTGAGGTGACGATCCACCAGGGGGCCGAAGGAACCGGAGAGATGGCGCATTGCCGCGAGGTGCGGCAACAAGCGCCCTCCTCGCTTCAGCAGTTGCGCCATGCCATCCACCCCGGGGCGCAGGGCCAGCAGGGGCAGGGCATCGGCGGCGGCGGCAATCGGCCGAAGGAATTCGACAAAACGCCGCCATTCAGCGGCCACCTCGGGACCGCGCAAGCCGCGTACCACTGCCTCAAAATCGTCGTGCCCCACGGCGATGCGCAGATCACCTTCCGGCAACAGCACATCCCAGGTGCGATAGGGAATCACTTCGACGGTCTGCCCTAGCGCACGCAGCACCTGGGCCAATGGATTGCTGCTGGGCCAGCGCCCCAGACCACTCCAGAGGGACGGTCCAGATTCAAAGTGATAGCCCTGGCGTTGGAAGCCGTGGGCGGCACCACCGGGTTGGTGATGGGCTTCCAGCACCAGCACGTCGCGGCCAGCGCGGGCACAGAGGCCAGCGGCGCATAGTCCGCCGATGCCGCTGCCGATCACGAGGACGTCGACGTGGCTTCTGAGCATTCGTGCAGCACGAGCGTCATCATTGTGGTCATTGGCGCTGGACGATGCGCAGTCGACTGCTGCTTCCCCTGCTGATCCTGGCGGTGGCCTGGGGGCAGGAGCTGATCGACCAGCTGATCTTTGCGGGGCAGTGGAACCTGCCCATGGGCCCGGATCAACCCTGGTGGGGGATCGTCACCGCCCCATTCAGTCACGCTGGTTTTGGACATCTCATCTCCAACAGCCTGGCCTTTCTGCCCCTGAGCTGGCTGGTCCTCAGCAGGGGAATACGCGATTACCTGAGCGTCTGGCTGTCCGTGCTGGTGATCAACATTCCGATCGCCCTGTTCTGGCCCACACGGAGTCATGGACTCTCCGGTGTCGTCTATGGGCTCCTGGGCTACCTGCTGCTGATCGGCTGGCTTGAACGTCGCATCCTGTCCATCGTCCTGGGGCTTGTGGCGTTTTGGCTCTACGGCTCAGCCCTGATCGCCTTGATCCCCGGCGTTTCACCCGCCGGCGTGAGCTGGATCGGCCACAGCGCAGGCTTCATCGGCGGATTGGTGGCGGCCCTAGCGGTGTATCGCGAGCCCTCTGCCGATTGAGGTCAGGGGTGAGACAAGACAGCATCGAGAAACGCCAGGGGGCGATGCATGGTGGCGGAGTAACCCAGAAGACTTTGATCGCGATGGCTGTAAATCACGCTGTCGTCAGCATCAAGCAGCACCGTGGCACCGCGCTGGGTGATGTAGTCATCGCAAGGCACATAGGTGCGCCAGTGCCGGAGCACTTCGTTCATGTTGCGCAGACGCTTGGTCGCAAGCTCAAAAGGTCTCTGAAAGCCATCACCACCGGCCCGGCGGAACAGATCTCCACGAAAGCGCGGCAGAGGAAACGCCTCGATCCACTCCTCGTCATCGAAGATCTGGGCAGCTGAGCGATCACCGCTGTAACCACGCAGCACCTCACGCAGAGTGCCTGGGGACCCCACACCAGCACACATGAGCAGAAAACCAGGCCATGGCCCACCAGGCAGATGCAGCCCGGACTCCAAACCAAGAGAGTGATGCAACACCGGTGAAGAATCCACGATCAGCTGCAGCAGGGGAAACCCCGTGAAAGCAGCGAAGTGCTCAGCGCCAGCAGCATTGCCAATACCGAACAATTGCACCTTGACCCCGGCCGCCGCTAACTGAGGAAGCGTCGGCACCAACGCCTGGGCATATTCGATTGAGTCAAAGTCCCCAAGCTGTCCCATGACAACGACCAGGCGCTTAGAACCCGTTGCCATGTCAGGGTTTTCAGCAAGTCGTTCAAGCAGTGGCTGAACTGGAATCATTGCCATGTTGACAAAAAGGGCTGTTGTCAACGGCAGCGTGGCAAACATCGGCATCCAGCCGGGTGATGGCCAGCTCCACGTCCAGGCGATCCAGCACCATCGCCCCCATCAATCGTTTGCTCATTGAGGCCATGTGAGCCATCAGCAGGCGCAGGGTGATCGCCACCGTTTCAGGGTCGCCGGCCTGCATCTCCTCAAGCCACGACCCTTCCAGTCGTTCCAGATCTGCCAGCCCCTGCAGACACGTCAACTCGACGTCGGACGTGGTCGCCTCGGGCATCGGCGCTCAGTCGCAATCCTCCAGTTTGGCGGTGGTTCTAGTCAGACTCCACCCCATTCCGAATAAAGACCGCGCTACTAACCCCCGCCGGAAAAACCGGGCGGTGAGGGTTGGTTGGTGAGTCCTGAACAGCAGTTGCTTTGTCAGTTCAAACCCGACTCGGCAACGGTTCATGCCCAATGGGTTGCAGTGCGCACCTACAGCTGGGTGCCACCACGTCCACCAGTGCCGCAAACCCGCAGGCGGATGCTTCGACATAACGCCATCGACGCGTGGGACAAGATGCTCAAAACAGGCTGGCGGCGGTGCAGGCCGCCAGTGAGGTAACGGGCTAGTTACGGCATAGGCATATCACTTTTGAAGAGTAGAAACTGCTGAAATTTCTATGTGCTTTCTTCAACAGTTTCAATTCTGCTGCCAGTGCTTTTCAGTCTTTTGATTGATGACAACAGCAGGCTTCCCACAATGCCTTTCATCTTTTCGTCAGTTGTGGTGAATACGGTGGCTTCACCATTCTCATGGATCCTCCATGCGAGTTCAGACGCTTCCTTTTGATCCATCCAAGGCATTGCTAGCATTAACTTCTTGGCCATTTGCTCACAGTTCAAGTGATCGACTTTTGGAATTACAACGTCATACATTCTTCTTGATTTTCCCTCTTTAATTCGCTCCTCAAGGGTTGCAACTCTTTCTAAAGACTCCTCTCTTTCCTTGAGGTATTTGGATTGTCTTTCCTGGTGCTGCTCTATATGCGGATCGTCAGTGAGCCAATAAACCCCTTTGAATTTTTTCTCGGCTAACTCCTGAAAAGCCGTCATCTCCATGTGGATTGTTGCCTTGAACTCAACGTTTAGCTCTCCATCCGTGGCGGTCCTGACTGTTGTGACCATCTCGCGTCCGTTGAGGTCGTCCGGATGAAATGAAAAATGCCCAGGTGCAAGTCGTGCCATTGAGTGGGTGCAACTGGAATCACCATCCCCGTCTTGGCTCAACAGCACATCCCCAAGGTGAGGGATGAGGAAAACCGGCGTTGACTGCCTATTAGTCCATCAGTTGAGGGATGCGCTTTTGACTGCATAAAGGCAGCCTGTGAGCATGACTGAAGGCATCGTTTACGTCCTCACGAACCCGGCCATGCCAGGCATCGTGAAAATCGGGAAGACCACCCGTGGCATGGGTGCCCGCCTCAATGAGCTGTATTCGACTGGGGTACCGCTGCCGTTTGAGTGCGCCTATGCCACCAGGGTTGATGACGAAAGCAAGGTTGAGCGTGCGTTTCACCAGGCATTTGGCCCGTATCGCATCAATCCACGGCGGGAGTTCTTCGACATTGAGCCAGAACAGGCGATAGCGCTGTTGGAGTTAATGGCTCTGGAGGACATGACACCCGCGTTGCAGGAGGAAGCCAGTCAGGTTGATGTTGAAGCCAAGGCTGGCGCTGACAAGTTGAAGCGGTCACGCCGACCACCGTTGAATTACCTGGAGATGGGCATTCCAGTTGGAGCAACGCTGCTTTACGAGGGTGATGGTGAAACGGTTTGTACCGTTTCCGATGGCCGCAGAGTGGAATATCAAGGCCAGACCATGTCAATTTCAAAGCTGACTGCTGAGCTGCGTAACACTCCCGGAAGGCCTATCCGAGGACCAGGTCACTGGTCTTATAACGGTCGCCTTCTCGATGATTTATACGAAGAGACATACGGCCAGATTGATTGATTTGTTTGTGAAGTCCTAACCGCAATGACGTCTCTACAAAATCTTGATACCAAGCAGCAGTTTTATGAATGGATGCTTGCTGAAGGCAGCTTGGCTGAAAAGAGCTGTAAGTCTTACTGCGGTGCGATTTCTACTATTTCACGATGGGCGGAAGAAGAGGACGTTTTGACTGGTTCTATTTATGACGTTGTTGATTTATCGACTTATATAGAAGTAAAAGAGCTGGCGTCTGGGACTAATGAATTTGTGGTTCGTAATGTTAGGAGCAGAAAGATGTTTAGCTGTGCCCTTGATTGGTATGAAAGATTTTTGAGGCAAAACAGTGTTCTGACGAAAATCGTCCAGGAAAAGGAAGTCGTATTGACTACGTCTTCGCTTGCATTGCGGGGGTCGAGGGTTGGGCAGGGTGTTTTTCGCCGTCAGCTCAACGAGTACTGGGAAAACAAATGCTCTGTTACTGGCTACCTGGACGCCGCCGATGAAAGTATCTTGATTGGTTCCCACATCAAGCCATGGGCAGAAAGATCGAATAACGAAAGGCTTGACCCTTTTAACGGGCTACTGCTGACCCCCAACTTGGACAAGTTGTTTGATAAGGGCTACGTATCCTTTGCGGGTGATGGGTCAATCATGATTTCAGGTTCTCTGGAATCGCCAGGCGTTTTAGGTGTGCGTTCGGATATGGCTATCAGTAGGCTCAAACTCGATGGGCGTCATCGGGCGTATTTGGATTATCACCGCACTGAATTGTTCAAGGGTTGAACCTTTGTAGGGATAAGCGGCGGGCTGCAATGTCCCAGATAGACCCCCTAATTGTAGTTGGCGCTTAATGCCAATTTTCCAGAAAAAACACCGCCATTGCTGACGGGGTGGTGTGTGTGAGGTTTTTATCGGGAGAACGAGTAAAATCTACGCCAAAGGCAAGAAGCCATCAAATAAGTCCAAGACTAGCGAATAGGCCTTTGCTCAGAATCATTAACAGGCAAATTGAGGTTCCAGCCACCAAACTAAAATTAACCAATTGGAAAATTACCGGGCTTTGCAGCGATTCCAACTGTGCCGTCGGCTTTTGATCTTGACGAGATCCCTCCCAATAGGCGAAGACCAAACCCTTCTTGGCCACAAGCTTGTCACGAGTATTTAGCGAGCCGTAGCCAAACTCACTAATCATTTGCGATTGCTGCTTAATTTTTTTGCTCTCGGCCATAAAAACAGACTGTATCCAATTACTATGCGCGCGAATACCAATAGCAATCCAAAAGATTACTGGAATGCATACAAGGAGGTTCAGATAGTCCATTGGAGTAAAAGCATATTCTGTCAATTGATTTCTTGAGCGGCTATTACTTTGATCGCAGTCGCGCTAATATATCTTCCATTCCTGTGATGATTTTTGGCAAATATGGGCAAGAATGGATGCAATATGCACATAAATTTGCTACTCAGAAAGGGCAACCTGGTTAACCTTATACGAATCATTCGGAAAAACGCCCCTAAAGCACCACATAAAAACCAAACTCAACTGGCTTTGATTGATTATTACTTACTGCTTACTCACAGGCCATTTAATTACCGGGTAGCAATTTCATTGCCAACCACGGCATTTGGCCTGGTATTGAAGCTTCTAAAGTAATTTCAGGCTTCTTTTACTTAAAATGAAAGCCTATTTCTTTGTTGCAGCTGACTGATCGGCCAAAGCAGATTGCTCTTTCACAGTTGCGGACGGCTTCTTTTGGCCCTCTGAAGTCTCGCTCTTTGTTGCAGATGATTTTTTCTCAGATACAGATTTTTCTTGTTTGACCGCTGTTTTCTGCTTGACTGCTGGCTTCTTTTTTGGTTTCAAATTGCTTGTATCCAGAGCACTTTCACCAAATGATTTATAACCCAGCAAGACCAGTCCGCCGACCACAGGGATCGAAGCAATACCACCCATGGCAATTTCAAATCCACTAAGAGCCACGTTTCATTTAAGCAAATACACTTGCAATACTGCACGATAAAAGCATTTCAGGATTTCAAAACGCACTATGCGCAAGTATCAAATGGTCAAAGTTTCGACTCTTTTTTGCCTGTCAAATGCTTTGATCCTTCGCTTTGCTGTCACTTATTGTCTTGCCTCTGATTTTTTTGATGTTAATTCTTACATTAAAGCTTTTCGTGTTAATTGGCATCCCTTTCTTCCAGGGCTCGTTTAGGATTCAATCCATCAAGCCAGAACTCCCGAGTTGACGCTATTTCAGGTCTCATACCTCAGCGTCGATCAGATCTAACATCAGAATTAGCCTCTGAAATAATCGGAAAGTGCTATCGCCAGATTTTCTTTCATGCGATGTCGTTTGATCGCGATCCTTTTCTGGAATCGCAATTTAAGTCTGGCAGTATCACAGTAAGGGATTTCGTAAGGGGCTTGCTCCTCTCAGAGCGTTTTTATAATGGATATGTTGCATGCAACAGCAATGAACGAATAGTCGAGCAGGTTGTAGGGCGGGTTTTGGGCCGTCCTGTTTATGGGTCAGATGAAAAGAGGTCTTGGTCTATTGTTATTGCTGAGCAAGGATTTTCAGGATTTG
This sequence comes from Synechococcus sp. UW106, assembly GCF_900474015.1. Lineage (NCBI taxonomy): Bacteria > Bacillati > Cyanobacteriota > Cyanophyceae > Synechococcales > Synechococcaceae > Synechococcus > Synechococcus sp. UW106. Next base: position 81,890 of record NZ_UCNV01000012.1, on the reverse strand, counting down.
TTGATGCTGTTCTTGCCTCTCCTGAGTATTTTGAGAGATTTGGCAATGATGAGATACCTGAACAAGTTAATCGAACCTTGCCAGGCCGTTCTCAGGGTGAGATGCCCATCTATCAGCGCCTGCCTCGCTACGGAGAGAGTTGGCGCGAGCGCTTGATTCGTGATGGGTTGATGTTGTCTATAGATGCTTTCAATAAAATCAGTCGTCCAATGACGGTATCCCGTCTGATTTACGAAAAGCCAAAGGGTCGTCTTCTCAAGCTTTGGCTTCTTTTCTTAATTGTTGGTGGCGCTGGAAGCCTTTACTTAGTGCTTTTAATCTTCAGCCAAATGTTTACGATTCGCTGAAATTTTTATGGAAGCTTGATACAGATGTACACACAAAAAAGTCCGGTTGATGCAGCTTTTTTATCACATCCTGGGCAGCTTCGTACAGGATCCGAACCATCTTTAGGCGGAGAACTTCGCGACCAAGCAGTTTGGGTTGAGGAAGTTGACTGCATTGGCTGCCGTTATTGCGCACATGTAGCCTCCAATACTTTTGTAATGGTTCCAGAAACAGGTCGCTGTCGTGCGAATCGCCAAGACGGAGATTCAATGGATCGAATCCAGGAAGCGATTGACACCTGTCCTGTCGATTGCATTCATTGGGTCGATTTTGAAGAGCTCAACTAAAGAGCTGATGTTTATTTCAATGCTTGATGCTCCCGGGTCATACTGCCCGGAGCTGATCGGTAAAGGTTAGCTAGTGAGCCCTGAGCAACAGCTGGCTTTAAAACGGAAATGGGGAAATGATTCGGCCATATGCTCTCAGAAAGAACCCAAATGCTTAAAACAGGCTGGAAGAGTTGCTCACCACCGTTGAGAAACGCTGATCTGACTCCTCCCCTTCAAAAGAGGAGCCAGGCTGTGCATGCGGTGTCGGCGTGGGAAAGATCGCTGACACTCAGCGCCCAATGACCATGCAGGGGCCAATGGATGGAGGTGTGGATCCTCCAACAACACCATCACCCGGCTATGGGTTCAATGCTGTTCCGTTGAGGCGAAAGCAGCGACCATATGAGCCGCAGCAATGTTGTGGCTTAACTCGCCTTCAGTGAATCATGCTGGCCTGACTCCAAGACCTCTCATTGACAAGGAGTCAGAGCAGCGACCAGCGCCCGATGGCTTTCAGGTCATCCGGCTCAATCCAGATCTCTAGTCATCAGATTGGGCGGAAGGGTTCCATAAGACCTTGCCTTGCGCACGCCCTGAGAGAATCAAACCAAAGGGAGAAAGCAGGTGGGCAAAAAGTCTGGCTTCACCAGTGCAGAGATCGAGGAGATCAAGCGTCTGTATCTGAAGGAAGGTCGATCGATTCTCCAGATCCCCAAGATCCTTGGCAAAGGCAGTGAAAACTCAGTGCGCAACGCACTGCACAAGGCACGAATCAAAAATGCACACGAAGAACGTATCAAGCTTGATCGGTTCAAACCAGAGCAAATCTATGGAGAGATCACCCTCTTAAAACGACTCACAAAATCAAAAAAACTGAGATTTCACGCAAGATGCACATGTGGTTATGAATTTGATGTTGACCCTTTTCGGCTAACATTGCCAGAGCATCACAAAGACAGAATTTCTGCATGTCAACGGTGCAGCAAAGAGAAATAATCGCTAATACTTCGCGCCCTTCACGACAACTCAGACGACAGTCGATAACAAGCAATAGACGCTTTCCCCTGTCAGGCCAAGGCCAGACGACGGCGCCTGTATCAAGCCGAGGTCATTTTAACAATGGCTAAAGAATGAAGTATCCAGTGGAACCTTGCGGGCCTACAGCAACGATGTAGAACTTGAAAACATTTTATTCACTCCCTACTAAGCCATGGAACTCACCTTCTTGGGCAACAAATATGCAAAGTCAGAGAAAGCAACTATCAGGCCAACAATCCAACTCAAATACATGGGTAAATCCTATCGAGCTGATCAAGTCAATTCGGTTCGCAATTCCGTTGTTCTGACTTATCGCGGCGTCTCCTATTCCAAGGACTGAACAAGCTCAGGTTCCACCCCTGCCCTGTCGCCGCCGGCCTGAGCCCTAATGGGGCAGCAGAAACTACGGCAAGAAGATCAAGCATCAGCAAAGATGGTGTGATGAGATTTCTGATCACAGCTCTTGTCGCGTCATGGGCATTGGTCTTGCCGGTGCGGAGTGCGGAACCGATTCCCCTCGTGGTGGTTCCCTTTGACGCGGCATGGGGATCGCGACGTCTTCCTATCCAGCCAGCAGCGCTTCTGCCCCCACCGCCAGTCCCCAAAGTGAATCGGGACGCGGAATCCAAAAGTGAACCGAGACATCAGGGTCAGCGCTGGTGCCGTGGCCGTTGCTAATGCCACCACCGCTGTCGCACAAACGCGTTTTGTGTAAACCGAAGACATCACTTCTGACTCCCGTCATGCGACATACGGCTCTGTTGATGGCCACAATCCTTTGGGGCTCCACGGCTCTCGCAGGAGGGAATCGGGCCACAGCCCAGGGCCCCTCAGAGCAATTCGCCACCGCAGAGGCCATGCGCGTGGTCCCACAAGGGGCAACGATCACCGACACAACCTGCAAAAGCATTGATGTGGGATTTAGCAGCCGCTATCAGTGCACCATCACTTACAGCCCCTGAGCAGATCAATGAAAGGCTTGCTTGCTCTGTGTTGGGCCTTGCTGCTGCTTGGAGTACCGGCCACGGGACGCGCCGCATTCGATGAGTGCCAGCTGATGGATCAGGTGCTGAATCGCCTGGGCAACGCCATGGCAATCAATCGAGCGATCATCGCTGAAAGCAGTGACAGCAAGGCTGTTGCTGTTGCGAGCGAAGCTCTTGCCCAACAGAACGAGAGCTATCGACGCACAAAGCGCCAGCGCTCCAAAGCAGGCTGCGAAGGCTGGGAACGGGACTAACTGGTGCCAGGCAAGCTGGTGGAACGATGATTGAGAGACCTTGGCCGTCACCGTCTGCCAGAACTGCGGAAGCCGTCGGTTTCGTGCCGATCGATCCATGGCCGGACGGCTGGTCTGTCAGAACTGCGGTCTTGCGGCAGGGAGCCGTGCCACGCGCCCAACGCCTCTGAGCAGTCGGCGCAGCAACAGAAAGTTCTGGCTGGTCATCCTGCTGCTGGCGATCATCGTGCTCGTGGTGATCACGTCATGAGCAACTGAACAACCTCGGCCGTGTTTGCAGATAGGGGCTCTGATGCCAGCTGTTCGATGGCCTGACGCATCACCTTCTGACGGCCGGATCCGTAACTGTTGCAGCGGCTGAACACCTTGGCCATCCGTGAAGCTGTGATCGGATTCCGGGAATCAACCGCTGCGATTTGCTCAGCCATGAACCGATAGCCACTGCCATCGGCGGCATGAAATGCCTGCACATTGGCCGTGAATCCGCCCAGGACGGCGCGCAAGGAATTAGGAGCGAGCGGATCGAAGCGTGGGTGCTCCAAAAGCTGCTGAACCCGCTCCAGAGCATTCGACCTGGGGGCTGACGCTTCCATCGCAAACCAAGCGTCAAGGATCACGGGTTTGTCCTTCCAACGGTCGTAAAACAAGGCCAGCGCCTGCTCACGCTCAGCACTGTCGAGCGGAAGCAACGCGCGCAGTGCTCCCCGCGCGAGGGTCATCGAAGGCCCGGAGACCGCCGCCAGTGCCTCAGCCTGAACCATTGCGTCCCCAGCAGCTGCAAGCCAGCGCCAAGCCAAAGCCGTCAGTGCACGGCCGCCCTGACCGGCTGGCCAAGCCATGGCCCAGTCAGCCCGCGTCAAGTCCAGGAGTCGTCGCAGGGACGACTGCAATCGAACACCCATCTCTTGGGTCCACTCCCGGAACGCCTGATCCAGCGAAAGGGGGTCCACTGGCGATTGCAATGCCTCCAGTTCCGCCATTCCTGGAAGTGAAAGCAGCGCCGCCAGGTCCATGCCATCACCACCGTCGTAAGCGGAGATCCTCTGATCCAGAGCCTCAATCAGAGCCTCCTCCACGGCACGTTTCGGCTGGTTTTCAGCCCGTGCCAGAAGCACCTGACGTGCCAAACGCTGAGCCGCATCCCAACGGCAGAAGGGGTCATCATCGGAAGACAACAGCTGCAAACACTCCTCCAGCGACTGGTCCAAACGCACATGGACCGGCGCCGAGAACCGCCTCAGCACTGATAGGGCAGGGGCGTTGTCACCGGGCTGGCCCTGCAGGGTGATGCTGGCTTGCTCACCCTCCATCACAAGCAGCTCTTCCTCACCAACACGGCCCTGATCTCCGACCAGCGCGATGGCGATCGGCAACACAAGCGGCAGTTTTTCAGCTTGTCCCGGCGTGGGGGGCGTCGTCTGGTGCAAGTCGACGGTCAACTGGCCAAGTGAGGAATTCCAGCGCCGGTCGATCCTGAGTTCCGGTGTTCCAGCCTGGTGATACCAGCGCTGAAACCGCTCCAGATCAAATCCCAGGGGTTCTCCCTGGCTGGTCGCCCCATCGGCGATCGCCTGGACAAAGTCCTCAGTTGTGGCGGCCGTGCCATCAAAACGTTCCACGTACACCTGCATTCCCTTCATGAAACGCTCAGGCCCAAGCAAGGTGCGCAGCATGCGGATCAATTCCGCGCCCTTTTCGTAAATGGTTGTTGTGTAGAAGTTATCGATCGCCTGGTATTCCGATGGCTTCACGGGATGCGCTGTGGGGCCTGCATCCTCCCGAAATTGGGTATTACGCAACATGGCAACATCCTCGATGCGCTTAACCGCTTCAGAATGCAAATCTGCAGTAAAACATTGATCACGAAAAACCGTTAGACCTTCTTTAAGTGAGAGCTGAAACCAATCCCTGCATGTAATGCGATTCCCACTCCAATTATGAAAATATTCGTGCGCAATGACGCTTTCGATTCGTTCGAGCTCGGCATCGGTTGCAGTCACCGCATCGGCGAGAACAAGCTTTGAATTGAAGATATTCAGACTCTTATTTTCCATTGCGCCCATGTTGAAGTGACGCACTGCAACGATGTTGTACTCATCAAGGTCGTATTCGAGGTTATAAACAGATTCATCCCATGCCATGGATCGCTTCAGCGACGCCATGGCATGGGCCGTGAAGGGTTCATCCCCCTCCTCAACATGCAATCTCAGGGTGACCTGCCGGCCCGACGTCGTTGTGTACTGATCACGAATCTCCCTCAGGTCTCCGGCCACCAGGGCGAACAGGTAAGAGGGCTTGGGGTAAGGATCGTCCCAGGTCACAGCATGACGATCAGCGCCAACGCGCTCGGTCTCTATTGCATTGCCATTGCTGAGCAGCACAGGACAACTGCTGCAGCTGGCCTCAATCCGCACCCTCCAACGACTGAGCACATCCGGACGATCAGGATGCAGGCTGATGCGTCGAAATCCTTCGGCCTCGCACTGAGTGCTTAGGAGACCACCGCTGGCATACAACCCCTCGAGAGAGCTGTTGGAGTAAGGATCCAAACGGCAGCAGGTCTCCAGCACAAAAGGCTGAGTCGGAACATCTGGGATGGTCAGAAGTCCGTCAGCGAAGCTGTAATCCTTAGGCTTCAAAGGCGTCTGGTCGATCGCGAGGGATTCGATGTCCAGATCGACGCCGCACAACACGAGGGGCTCACTGGAATGACGCGGTTGAAGGCTGAGCCTGGAGTTAACAACGACATGGTCGCTCTGGATATTCACATCAAGAGCGATGTCGGGAAGATCAAAGGCCCATGGCGTGTAGTCCGCTAAACGAATCGAAGCAGCTGCAGTCATGGGCTAACGACACAAGGACACAACAATCCTGACGGACAGAACCCACAACTGAGGCTCTTAAACCAAAAGCTGAGCCTTTAAGCCACGAATGATAGAACTAAATATTATCGACTAATCCAAAGATCGGAATCTTTCATAGCCAAGCAAATCGAGATATTTGTCACTTCAAGAACGGGAGAGAAGCTCTTCCTATTTCTTGGCGGGCTTCAAGGACGCGGCTGCTTTCTCAAAGCGTGCTTTCTCTGCGGCAGGAACTGATTTAGGACAGAACTTCAAAGCGCCGCCTACGACCATAAAGCCAGCATTATTAAGGAACTGCTTCTCAGGCAAAGGAGTCTTGGAGCCGGGGAGCAGACCGCCATGCTTGCCGTAGATCACATGCAACTGAGCGGCAAGAGCAACCGCAAGAGACTTGCTGAAATCGATCTTCTGGGCCCTCGCCTCACAGAAGGTGGCGATCGACATCACCCCATACGTATTGACTTCCATGGCCGTAGCAGGGGTGGGCTTGGCCTTTGACGCCTGAGCCTGAGCCGTGGCTGGAAACAGCAACGGAGCTGCCATCAACAGTGCAGCGGTGGCTAACGAACGACGAATCACCTTAGTTCTCGGACGGCTCACTTTTTTGCAACTTACCGCCCAAGCAAAGGCTTCACGAGGGTTGGGCGCGGTTGTTGAACTGGGACAACAGCAGAACGAATCCCTCTATTCGTCCTCGATCGGCGGCAGGGAATCGGAAAGTCGAATCTCGTGATGGTGCTCAACGATTGAGAGATCACCGTTCTCCCAGCTGTAAATGGCGCGATAGCGGTAGCGGTCCTGATCCACAAGCCGAATGTGCTCAAGGATGTCCCATTGCTGATAGTGGGATTCGAGGATGGTTTCGTGCTCATCCACTTGCCGGATCCTGGTTCTCACAGGGTCTCCAGTGAGATAACCACGACTTCGTTGGAGCTGATGGCCCCAGAGCGTGGCCTCCATCACCCCAGTGCGCTCAAACCAAGGCTTCCGTGCAAAAAATTCGTCGGAATGCTGGTCCTCCTGGTCGGACCACCAGCTAAATCGGTACCGACTCTCGCCGGCCTCGGGGTGGGCGAAGGCCTCCATCTTGAGGTTCATATCCAAATGCAGCACCTGGTCGTCACTGAAGGTGTATTGCCGTCTGGAACGCCAGACCCCCAAATTGCGGTTGAACCAGCGACGCAGGCTGCTGTCGACCTGAATCGTCGGCTGGACAGCCACTCCGCCGGGAGCGGTCAGAGGAACACGGTTTTGCGCGGAAAAAAGCGACATGGACCGCGTCGATGACGCCATGGAGTGTTCTCCATCGTCTTAGCTCTGATGGCGGTTCAGTCAAAAACCCATAAGGTAAGCATCGGTTTTTGTGGTCTTGAGTCCGCGTGGTGAAGGACGGTCCCAAGACCCATCAGCCGTTGAAGCTATTGCTGGTCGCAGCGCGACACCACCTGTCTGGCCAGGATCTTCGTTCCGTGGTGCAGTTTCTGGAACGGGAAGACCTGGGCTTCGAAGTCACCCTGCAGGTCGCTGATCCCTCGCACCAACCCGAACTTCTGGAACTGCATCGCCTTGTGGTGACGCCAGCCCTCATCAAACTTGCTCCAAACCCGAAACAGGTTTTTGCAGGAAGCAACATCCTTCAGCAACTCAAAGGGTGGGTGCCGCGCTGGAAACAGGATGGGGTGGTAAGCGGTCTCGGCCTCAGCCTCAGACCCACGGAACTTGATGGGAGTCGGACCCAAAAGGAACTCCAACTCGAGGATCAACTCTTGGTGCTGCGTCAAGAGAACGAGACGCTGATCGATCGCGTTCATGCCCAGGAACGCTTGTTGCGCATGGTGGCCCATGAACTGCGGACACCGCTCACCGCAGCGGCGTTAGCCCTGCAAAGCCAGCGCTTGGGACAGATCGACATGGATCGCTTTCAGGATGTGATCACCCGCCGCCTGCAGGAGATGGAGGCACTGTCAAAGGATTTGCTCGAAGTGGGAACCACCCGTTGGGAAACGCTTTTCAACCCGCAACGGCTCGACCTTGCCAGCGTTTCTGCCGAGGTCATTCTCGAGCTCGAAAAATTGTGGTTGGGCCGAAACGTCGAAATACAAACTGATATCCCCGCTGATCTTCCCAAGGTCTTTGCCGACCAACGCCGCATGCGTCAGGTGCTCCTGAATCTCCTGGAAAATGCCCTGAAGTACACCGGGGACGGAGGGCACATCTCGCTCACCATGCTGCACCGCACCAGCCAGCGAGTGGAGGTCAGTGTTTGTGACAGTGGTCCCGGTATTCCGGAAGCGGAACAACAGCGGATTTTTCTGGATCGGGTTCGTTTACCGCAAACCTCCGACCAAACCACCGGGTACGGCGTGGGTCTGGCGGTCTGCCGCCGCATCGTCGAAGTGCACGGCGGCAAGATCTGGGTTGTCTCAGACCCTGGAGAAGGAGCCTGCTTCACCTTCACGGTGCCGATCTGGCAAGGACAAGGTGTCGAATGGGGACAGGCTGTCTTGACGGAGGGTCCGACCAAGCCCTAGTGTTCACAAGTGATCAGGAGCACAGACTGCTCGCTCATCACGGCCTCGCCCCCATCGTCTAGAGGCCTAGGACACCTCCCTTTCACGGAGGCGACAGGGGTTCGAATCCCCTTGGGGGTATAGACAACATCGCGAATTCAATTCGCGATGAGTTGAGCAGCGACTTCAGCAGTTTCTTCGGTGCGCTTCCTGCACCACAGCGCTCAGATTGCTGGAAAGATCATCGCGCAGACGCTCTTCAATCAAACCAATCGGCATGCCTAGGCAGCCTTGAACTGTCAGCTCGTAGAGCAGTGAGCTGCCGTCTGGCCGTTGACGGATCTGCCACGAACCTTCGAACCGCCTGAAATCACCTTTCACCATGCGGAACTGCAGCAGTCCGTCCTGGCGATACTCCGTCAACTCCAACTGAACCTGGGCTGAGAACCGAAGCCCCAGAAGCTGCTGACTGCCCACCTGCTGAAGCCGTACCGTCTGGCCTTCGCGCTGGATCAGCTCACTGGAACTGAGGTTGGGGATAAACCGGGACAAATTCTCGTAATCCGTCAGCACATCCCAGAGGAGCTGAACAGGCATCGAAGATTTCAGTTCCGCAGCGAGACGACGCGCACCCTGGGGCAGCCGCTCCATGGTCTGCTCAATCGCAGTCGCTGAATCGCTGGAGGTTTGAAGCCCACGTCCAAACATTGTCTGGGGGAGAACCAAAAGAGGCGCCGAAGCGAGAGACCGAACTTGGGGATCTTAAGGAGGTCGCCTGAATCACATCGAATTCTGTTCCAAAGAGCAACCATTTTGTGTGAAATCGAAGGCCACGCCTATAGTCGCGCCACAAAAAGCAGGTAATTTCAATGCGGGTGTCCAATGCAGCAACAGAACATTGCAATGAGGTTCTGTTCACTGTTGTGGCAAGTGGTCCCCAGGTCGGCTCACAAGCGTCGGTGGTTCAGACCTACACCGTTGCTATGAACCAGTTTTCCGCACTTTTCAAGCGATTGGGGGCCAGCGGCGCCAAAATCGTTTCGGTGAATGGTGTGGAAGTAGAGCATTCAGCCGCTCCCGTTGCCGCCACCCCGGCACCTGCCCAAAAAACCGCCAAAAAACCCGCTAAGAAAGCCGTGACGTCAAGCGCCCCGAAGAAAAAGCCCCACGCCGACGTACCGGTCAACACATACAAACCCAAAACACCGTTCATGGGAACGGTGACCGAGAACTACTCCCTGCTTAAGGACGGTGCGATCGGTCGTGTTCAGCACATCACCTTTGATCTCGCGGGTGGTGATCCTCAGCTGAAGTACATCGAAGGCCAGAGCATCGGCATCATTCCCGAGGGTGAAGACGCCAAAGGAAAACCTCACAAGCTGCGGCTGTACTCCATCGCAAGCACACGCCACGGCGACAACCTCGAGGGCAACACCGTCTCCCTGTGCGTCCGCCAGCTCGAGTATAAGAACGATGCCGGCGAACAGATCTACGGGGTCTGCTCCACTTATCTCTGCGACATCGAACCCGGCACCAAGGTGAAAATCACTGGACCGGTTGGCAAGGAGATGCTCCTGCCTGACGATGAAGAGGCCAACGTGATCATGCTGGCGACGGGCACAGGCATCGCCCCGATGCGCACCTATCTCCGCCGCATGTTCGAGCCCCGCGAACAAGACACCAACGGGTGGAAGTTCCGCGGCAAAGCCTGGCTGTTCATGGGCGCGCCCAAAACAGCCAACCTTCTCTATGACGAGGATTTCCTCCACTACGAGAAGGAATACCCCGACAACTTCCGCTACACCAAGGCGATCAGTCGGGAAGAGCAGAACGCCAAGGGCGGCCGGATGTACATCCAGGACCGTGTTCTGGAGCACGCCGAAGAGATCTTCGCCATGATCGAAGATCCCAAGACCCACGTTTATATGTGTGGTCTGCGCGGCATGGAGCCGGGCATCGACGAAGCCATGACCGCCGCCGCGGCCGCCAAGGGTCTGGATTGGGCCGAACTCCGTCCTCAACTCAAGAAGGCCGACCGCTGGCATGTTGAAACCTATTGAGCGATCACCCGCTCATCGTTTCCGGTCCACCCTTAGGGGTGGACTTTTTTTTGGGGTTGGGAACAAACGCTGAAACCAACACGGAAACAAAGCAGCAAGTCCGTGTCTGTTGGCTGTTCCGTGCCTAAACCAGCGTCAGAAGCCTGGACGCTCCATGGTCGCCACGATGACGAACCCGCTACGGGTTGGACTGCGACAAGAGCGCGTGATCGCGCCGCAGTGTCTGGTGATTTTCGGAGCAAGCGGGGATCTGACCCACCGCAAACTTGTTCCAGCCCTTTTCGAGCTGTTCAAGCAACGGCGACTTCCCAGTGAGTTTGCCCTTCTGGGCTGTGCTCGACGGCCGTGGAGCGATGAGGACTTCCGCGGAAAAATGGCGGAAGCGCTCTCCAGCACCATCAAGGACGACCCGCAGGCCTGGGAGCAATTCGTCGGCAAACTCTTCTACGAGCCCGTCGACCTTCAACAACCTGAGGATGTTGTTCGGCTCAGCGGACGGCTCGAGCAGATCGATCAACAGTGCGCCACCCGCGGTAATCGCACGTTTTACCTCTCTGTGTCGCCCAAGTTTTACGGCAGTGGCTGCCGCTCACTCGCCGACGCAGGCCTGTTGAAAGATCCCAAACGCAGCCGGGTGGTGATCGAGAAACCATTTGGTCGTGACTACGGCAGTGCCCAGGCCCTCAACCGTGTGGTCCAGACCTGTGGGCAGGAGAACCAGATCTTTCGCATCGACCATTACCTGGGCAAAGAAACCGTCCAGAACATCATGGTTCTGCGCTTTGCCAACACGATCTTCGAGCCGATCTGGAACCGCAATTACATCTCCAGTGTTCAGATCACCGCAGCTGAAACCGTCGGGGTGGAGGAGCGCGCCGGGTACTACGAATCGGCAGGTGCCCTGAGGGACATGGTGCAGAACCACTTGACGCAGATGCTGGCGATCACCGCCATGGAACCTCCAGGTCGCTTTGATCCGGAAGCCATCCGCAACGAAAAAGCCAAGGTGCTCCAGTCCGCCCGCCTCGCTGACGAGCTCGAGCCCTGGAACTGCTGCATCCGCGGCCAGTACGGTCCCGGTGGTTCAGCGGAATCACCCCTGGCTGGTTACCGCCATGAACCCGGTGTGGATCCCAACAGCACCACCGAGACCTACGTGGCGATGAAACTGTTCATCGACAATTGGCGTTGGCAGGGCGTTCCGTTCTATGTGCGCACCGGCAAACGCCTGGCCAAGCGCATGAGTGAAGTGGTGCTCACCTTCCGCGAGGCGCCAGTGCATCTATTTGATGCTGCCACCGGAGGGCCCACCGCCAATCAACTAATCCTGCGCATCCAGCCGGATGAAGGTGCTGAATTCCGCTTCGAAGTGAAATCACCAGGGTCTGGGATGCGAAGTCGCCCCATCGACATGGAATTCTCCTATGACGAATCGTTCGGAGAACCCTCCGATGAAGGCTATGTGCGGCTCCTCGCTGACGCCATGCTCAGCGACCCCACCCTTTTCACCCGCAGCGATGAAGTGGAAGCCGCTTGGCGTCTCTACACCCCTCTGCTGGAGCTGATTGAAGACAGCCCCTGGCAGCTGCCAGTCCATCCCTACGAATCACGCACCTGGGGGCCTGCCGCAGCGGATGCCCTACTGGCGAAAGACGGACTGCTCTGGCGACGCCCATAGCTGCCCTGTTTCTCAGCTCTCCACGTCCCGCTCCACTCCTTGCTGCTCCGTCACGATGTCCCCTCAGCTCACCCTGCAAACCCCGCTTGAACTGGCACCTGCGGAGGTACCCCACTACCTCGAGCAACTCTGGTCCCCCGAGCAGCAGGGCAGCACGGGCACCGGTGCGAACACCTTCTGTCTGCTGATCTGGCAACCCGCCTGGGCCGAGCAGCAATTGATCCGCAGTGGCCGCCTGCCTGGGCCCATCACCGGACAGCAGTCCGCCCCCTTGATCGCTGCGGGTCGCCAGGCGGTGATGGATGCCGACCTCCCCCTCAGCACACCTCCCCTCGATGGGTCCGTGGTGAAGGCGGTGGCTGATTTTGGGGGACAGGCCAGCGCAGAAGACCTGCGTGGGCAGTACATCGATCCGGCCCTGAGTGCACTGATGCCTCGTCGCCTGATCACCCTGGCACCAACGATTGATGCGGAGCAGTCGTTGGAAACACTCGTGGCCGCCTACTGCCCGCTGCCTGAAGAAGGGGGAGGCACCACCGCGTGTGGGGATGTTGTGGTTCTGCGGGGCGGCCATGGCGCCCTCAATGAGGGACTGTCAATTCTCGAACCGCTGCTGCCGTCATCGATGCCGGCCTGGGTCTGGTGGAACGGATGCATGGACGAAGCGCCGGACCTGATGCAGCGGCTGACCAGCGCGCCCCGTCGTCTGATCATCGATACAGCGATGGGTGATCCGCATCAGTGCCTTGACCTGCTGCGCTCCCGCGTGGAGAACGGCCAGGCGGTGAACGATCTCAACTGGCTGCGATTGCGCAGCTGGCGCGAGACCCTCGCCATGGTGTTTGACCCGCCGCAACAACGTGATGCCTTAATCCACATCACGCGCCTGGACATCGATGTCGAGGGGCATCATCCCGCCCAAGGGCTGCTGCTTGCCGCCTGGATCGCCGATCGGCTCGGCTGGACGTTGGTCTCGTCTGCCGCGACCGACGACGGCACATCAGCCCTGTTCAAGCGTTCCGATGACACGGAGGTGCGCTTTCAACTGATGGCTGTACCGACGGGCCAGCCCAATGTGCATGCGGGACAGATGGTGGGGCTTCGACTGATTGCTGAGCCGGAGAACGGGCAAGGCGTTTGTGTGATTCTCTGCGCTGAATCCGGGGGGTGCATGCGTTTGGAAGGCGGCGGCATGGCCAACCTCGAGCTGCATGAAGAAGTTGTTCCCGTTCAGCACGACACCCCGGAAATGGATGTCGCCCGACTGCTCGGCGGCGGTCACGACAGCACCAACCCCCTCCTGGCCGCTGCTGCACCATTAGCTGCCAGGCTGCTGGGCTGAGCCGCGTTTAAGCCATGGCCGCCGTCATTGCTGCACCAGCCAGTGGCAGCGGCAAGACCCTGCTGAGCCTGACGCTGTTGAGCTGGGCGTATCAGAACGGACGACGGATCCAACCGTTCAAGGTTGGACCGGACTATCTCGATGCCCAGCTGCTGAGCCAAGCCTCCGGTCAGGCCTGTCGCAACCTCGATCTCAATTTGTGCGGGGAAGACTGGGTTCGGCAGGCATTTCACGGTTACGGCGGAGTCGCTGACCTAACCCTCGTGGAGGGAGTGATGGGCCTGTTCGACGGCATCGGCAGCAGTGAAACGGGAAGCACCGCCGACGTGGCCCGCCTGCTGGGCTTGCCGGTGGTGCTGGTGCTAGATGCCGGGGGGCAGGCCGCCTCCCTCGGCGCCCTCGTTCGCGGATTCCGCGATCACGATCCCAACCTGGCAATCGCCGGAGTGGTACTGAACAAAGTCAGCAGCCCCAGGCACCGGGAGCTCCTCGGCGAGGTCCTTGACCGCATGCAGGTGCCCTTGCTGGGCTGTCTACCGCGCACCGAGGCCCTTGCACTACCGGGCCGTCATCTCGGTTTGGCCCCTGCCCATGAAGTGGAAGCTCCCGAACAACGACGCCAAGCCTGGGCCGCTCTGGCCAGCGAGCATCTGAACATGGAACGCCTGGAGCCCTTGCTTCTGGCACCCCGCCAAGGGCCGCACCCTCTGGCCGACATCCCAGCGGTGAAGGGGCAACCCCTTCCTGTGGCTCTTGCCAGTGATGCTGCCTTTCACTTCCGGTACCAGGAAACCTTTGAACTGCTGGAGCAGATGGGCATGCCCGTGCTCCGTTGGAGTCCCCTTGCCGATGCGCCCATCCCTGCCGAAGCCAAGGGGCTGATCTTGCCGGGCGGCTTCCCAGAGCAGCATGCAGCCCAACTCAGCGGCTGCGAACAAAGCCTGAGATCTCTTCGACAGTTCGTGCAGCATCGGCCGGTCTACGCCGAATGCGGTGGAATGCTCGTGCTCGGACAGAGGCTTCAGGACCTCAATGGCAACGGGCACAACATGACGGGCATTCTTCCGTTCAAGGCCCAGCGTGGCCGGCTGCAAGTGGGCTACCGCCGCCTGCAGGCTAGGCGGGACAGCCCTGTCGTTCAAAACGGTCAAAAGCTCGTTGGTCACGAATTTCACCGTTGGGAGCTGCACACCAATCGGCAGCCCTCCGACCGATCAGTGCTGTGGGACATTGAGGGATGGAAAGTCCATCGACATTCGGAAGGATGGGTCGATCAGACGGTTCACGCGAGCTGGGTACACCTGCACTGGGCCAGCTCTACGACGATTTGCTCCCGATGGCGCGCCGCGCTCGAAGCCGGGGAGAAGCGATCGCCAAACGATTTGTCAGCCGCCAGCAACACCAACGGATCCAACTGTTCGTCGAACGCTGGCGCTGGGTGATCGAGGGACGCGTCCAACGGGTGGGATTCCGCGCCAGCTGCAGTCGGCGCGCCCTGGATCTTGGGATCAGCGGATGGGTTCGCAACCAAAGCGATGGCAGTGTCGAAGTGCAAGCCGAAGGCCCACCACTCGCCTTGTCTGAACTTCGGGCCTGGTGTGAGGTCGGACCTCCGGGCGCGCGAGTGCTTCGGGTGAAACCAAGCCAGCTCCCTGTCACAGGCGATGACTGGTTCGAAGTGCGGTACTGAAACGTACAAGCGAAAACATTGGGAAGGACGCTGCCACGCTCAGCCCACCTAGCTACGGCTGAAGCAGGACCTTCGCGCCTGACGCATGCTCCGCTTCGGATTTGTCCTCTTGATCACAGCACTGCCCCTGCTCGGCATGGAGGCGATGAGCACGCGACGGGAGACGACGAAGCAGGTGTTCGATTCAGCGACAGAGGCCCTCGAGGCCTGTCAGAGCTGGAGGCACAGGGAAGGACAGTTTTCGGCGTTGATTCCTGCTGCTGAACCGGTGTCAGATCAGGCACGCGAAGTACACACCGACATCCGCAGCTGTGAAGCCGATTTAGACCGTGCACTGATTCTGGGGCGCCGCTACAGCGTTGTGGCCAACGTTCACTACAACAAAACACTGCGGTCGCTGCACCGCCCGATCAATCGCACCTTTCCTTACCTGCTAACAGGTGGCAAAACTGACGACTATGAACCTGGCGTTCCTTGAGCAACTTCCTTGACACCAAAGACAAAGCCTTCTGGAGAGCCATTCTCGGCGTTGTGAGCCTAGGGATAAGTATTGGCCTGGCTGCCCTGATCCTGAAGCTGTGATGCAGGCTGCTGACTTGTCGGCCAACACTGCCCAACCTGAGCGGGCCACGCTGCGATCAAGCTGATGTCACGCCAGCTCTGGTTGTTGCGCCATGGAGCAACAGAGTGGGCACTGAACGGTCGGCACACCGGCTGCACAGATCTGCCACTCCTGCCCGAGGGGGAAGCCGAGGCCAGTGCCCTCTCTCCGATCCTCGGTCAACAGCCCTTCGCAGCCGTGTTTAGTTCTCCCCTCCAACGGGCCAGACGAACCTGTGAACTAGCTGGTCTTGGCGACCAGATGCAGATCTGCGACGACATCATCGAGTGGAATTACGGCGACTATGAAGGGGTCACAACCACCACGATCCGCAAAACCGTGCCGGACTGGACCGTATGGAGCCATGGCTGCCCTGGGGGAGAGGACGCTCAGCAAGTTGAGGCTCGCTGTGAAAGAGCGATCCGCACAGCGCTAGCCGTTCCAGGAGCAGGGGATGTTGCCTTGTTCGCCCATGGCCACATCCTCAGGGCACTAGCTGGAACATGGCTGGGCCTGGGAACCTGCGGCGGCCAACTGCTGCCTTTAGGGACAGCCTCCGTGAGCATCCTGGGATGGGAACGCGACATCCGGGCCATTCAGCGCTGGAATTGCCCGACAACTCTGCAGGCCTGAATGGCAGAACCCAGGATCTGGACGGAGCTGCTGACCTACGGGCTTGGCGTGGCACTCTCCCCCATTCATATCGTTCTGATGATGCTGCTACTGCTCGGTGCGTCGCCACTGCGGCGAGGTGGCTTGTTTCTGGGTGGATGGCTGCTGACCAGCGCCCTTGCAGTTATCGGGCTGCTGACTCTTGGACATGGACTACTCCTGGACATGACCCAGGGATCCGACCACCGGACAGGCCTGGATCTGATTGGCGGAGGAGCCTTAATCGCCCTGGGCGGGCGTGAACTGGTTCGAGGCGTGCTGGAAAACGGAGAAGCCCCGTCCTGGAGCGGTGCCGTGGATCGCTTTGCGGCAATGCCACTTCCCTTGCTGTTACTGATCAGCAGCGTCACAGAAGTCATCAGTCCCGACGACCTGCTGCTGTTCGCCAAGAGCGCAGCCGTGATTCTCGCCGCACAGTTGCCTTTGCGTGAAGAAATTGCCTGCAGCGCAGGGTTCAGCGCCGCGGCCAGTGCCCTGCTTTTGATTCCATTTTTGGCTGTGTTAGCCGGACGTCAGCGGGTCCTGCCGCTTCTGCAAAACGGCAAAGCAGCCCTTCTCCGACGCGGGGAACTAGTAGTTGGAAGCCTGAGTTTCGGGCTAGGGGCCTATCTGGGCTGGCAGGGCCTCAGTGGGCTGATGATGAGCTGATTCATTTGGGTTCTCTCGCGTTGTCGAATTCGCGCTGCCACGAGGCGCGCAGGTCAGACGACGTCTCCCCCCCGAGCAACCAGACCCCCGTGCGAGCACGGGACACAGCGACGTAACAGAGCTGCTGACGAATCGAAGGATCAGCCCGAAACACATCAGGAGCGACAAAGACGTCTCCGAAACTGCTGCCCTGACTGCGGTGGACCGTGAGCACCGCCGCCGGCCCCAGTGAAGCGAAAGCATCGCGAATCAAAAAGTACTGACGCCAGATTGCTCGCCCGTTTTTTTTACCGGCATCACGGGCCTGCTTGCGCAGGCGGTGCATCACAGCATCAAGCTCCTGACGACCGGAACTCCCGATCGGAGGCTGCAGGCGCAGGGTGAGTTCCAGATCCCCGGCATTCACTGTCGCAGACAGCGTCTCGATCACAGGCACGGAACCGTCGGCTGACGACAGGCCGAAATCCGCCAGATCACAGGCTTCCGGCTTGATGTCACGCACAGTCACTTCGCGGTTGGAGCCCAACACCATGTCGGGTTCTTCACCGGCCTCTTCACCATCCCTTGAGGCCGGTGCCATCACCGCAGTACGACTGATCAGCACCTCACCCGGCAGTACCGGCATCTGATCCGCCATCTCCCCGTGGATGGCACGGCGCGCATGGGGCACCAAACGATCCAAGGTGCGGTTTGTGTAGCAGAGGATGCGTGCGGCGTCGGGGTTGTCTTGCACCGAAGCCTCCCGCAAGGCACGCCGGGCCTGATCCAGCCACTCGCGTTGGATCAAGCTGCACACCTGGCCCTGCGGTGATCGAATCGGAGGCATCAGCGGCGGCATCTGGCAGGGCAAGCGACCCTCCCGGAGACCAGAGGCCAGCTGGAGCACAGGTCCTTGATGACGAACCACCTCGGTCAACGTGGCGGAACAAGACCGTTGCATCGCAAAAACGGGGCTGTTCTCCTCTCCCACCGGTGGCAACTGGGCGGGGTCGCCAACGAACACCAGACGGGTCTTGAACGGATGGGCGCACTGGAGGGCAATGCCCAGCAGGGTGCTGTCGACCATGGAAGCTTCGTCAATCAGCACCAAACCAAGGTTCTCCAGGGCCATGGCCGTCTGCTCTGTGGGTTCGCAGAGTTCAGAGTCAGCGGATCGCTTGAGCTTCAGCCGCAACAAACGATGGATGGTGGAGGGATACCAGGTGGGTTGGAGACCCTCCAACTCCAGCGCCTGGCGTAAAACGCCAACCGCTTTGTGGGTCGGCGCCACAACGGTCCAACACAATCCGCTGGCTTCCACCTGCCTTAACAGCCGCATCGAGAGGAAGGTCTTGCCGCTGCCGGCAAAACCACTGAGCACAAACGGCGTGCCATCAACCGGCTGATTGAGCCAGGCCGCAAAGGCATCTGCCGCCGCCTGCTGATCAGCGGTGAGCTCGGCGGCTGCGGTCACCCCAGCCCCGCTCCAAGAAGGGCTACCAGATGGAGCGGTGATCCCAAATACACCAAGCCGGGCAAGGCGATAGCGGGGCCCATCAGGCTGCCCACCAGCACCTGCAGCCGACTGTGGCCCAGGCTTTCCTTAAGCGGCTTCGCATGGGGCTCCGGCCAAAGCGAATCAGGCAGGCCGTTGACCCGTTCCGCCGTCAACCCGGCAGCGCGACGAATGCCGCTGGCGTCGTACATCACGACAAACGCCACCATCGCCGCGAGGGCGAACAGGGGGTGATCAAAGCCAAGGGTCCATCCAACACACGCCGCCGTCCCTGTGACCAGGGCGGAGTGGCTGGAAGGCATGCCACCGGTTTCAATCAGCACCGCCGGACGCCAACGGCGGTGCAGCAGCAACTCGAGGAACAGTTTGGACAACTGAGCCACACCGCAGGCCATCAAACCCCAGGTCAGCGCACTGTTGTCGAACATCTCCCGCACAACAGCGTGGGAGGAAATGGCTTCGATCATCGGTCGCGGCTGGTGATGAAGTCGGCCAATGCGAGCAAGGGAACCGCCTTCTCGGCCCAAGGCTGGAGGGCTTCTTTCGCTTCATTGACCAACGCGTCAGCCCTGTGGCGGGATTCTTCTAACCCCAGAAGCTTGGGATAGGTGGTCTTATCGGCGATGAGATCTTTGCCGGCGGTTTTGCCCAACACCTCGCTGCTGGCGGTGATGTCGAGAATGTCGTCAATGATCTGGAACGCCAAGCCGATCCCCCTCGCGTAGATGCGGAGGGCCTTGATCAGCGCATCATCGGCGCCGCCAATCATGGCCCCAGTAATGACACAAGCGCTCAACAGGGCTCCTGTTTTGTGGAGGTGGATGTATTCGAGGGTTTCAAGATCCACCTCCTTTCCTTCGCTTTCCAGATCCACCACCTGGCCGCCCACCAGACCTGGCGCACCGGCCACCAACGACAGTTCTCCCACAACCTTGAGCAGACGCTCAGCAGGAACATCCGGACTGCGCAGAGCCACCATTTCAAAGGCTCGGGTCAGCAGTGCATCACCCGCAAGGATGGCAACGGCTTCGCCGTAGACCTTGTGATTGGTGGGACGACCACGCCGCAAGTCATCGTCATCCATGGCCGGCAGGTCGTCATGGATTAGCGACATGGTGTGGATCATTTCAAGCGCCACCGCCGTCGGCAGAGCCTGCGATGCGTCCCCCCCGGCCAACTCGCAGGCGGCGAGGCAAAGAATTGGACGCAACCGCTTTCCACCGGCAAGCAGCGAATACCGCATTGCTTCCCTTAAGGACTCCGGCCTCTCAGGACCTAGGGATCCATCAAGTGCCGTTTCCACCCGCTGTTTGGCCTTGCCGAGATAGGCCTTGAAATCAAACTCGGCGCTCATGGGTGGACCCTGGCTGGCGGGATTCTCTCAGGCCGAGTCCTTGATGCCGAGTGGGACCCAATCCATGGGGTGGGGTGTTCGCATCTCGCGTCCCTTCCCTGGCGCCGTGGTGATGGCCAGGTCATAGGAGACCGAATAGCGGGGTCCTGCCCCTTCATAGGGGAGCACCCGATGCCGAAGATCCGAAGGGAACAACAACAGTCGGTGGGGCGTCGGCGCAAAAACACCACCGGAGACGGCGGCATCGCGATAGGGAATCGCCATCACATGGCTGAAGTAATCATCGGGAGCCTCAAATTCAAGCTCCCCACTCTCGTTTGCCGGATCTGCCAACACATAAAACACCGCACTCAACTGAGCATTGCGATGGCTGTGCAGATCAATTGTTCCGCCATCTCTGGCACAAACCACGGGCCAGGCCTTTTGGATGTGCGCCACAAGGCCGTGATCGTTCCCCAGGAGCGCACGGAGATAGTCCGACACGTGAACAGACAACTGAGCGTTCAGCCACTGGAATGCATCCATACGATGCAATTGATCCAGGCCGGCGTGGCCTAACAAATCTCCCGTGAGGTTGTTGCGATCGCTGAACTCAGGGTGCTGATACACCTGCGCGTCGAACTGCTCAAGCTGTTGCTGCATGGCTGCGGCCGTGGCTACATCCGGTTCAAGATCCGCCTGCAGAACGGGTGTTGGAAACAGCCAGTGCAGCGCCATTGAATCGATCAGGGCACGAGATCGTCCAAATCATGGTCAATGTTGTGGCGTCTGCACCAGGCGACCACGGTGTTGACCAGAAGCATCGTGACCGTCATCGGTCCGACACCTCCTGGAACAGGTGAGATCGCACCGGCGATCGACTCGATTTCATCAGCGCGAACATCACCGCATAGACCGCCTTCAGGCTTGCGGTGAATACCGACATCCACCACAGCCGCACCCGGCCGCACGTGGTCTGCCCCGATGAACTGGGGACGCCCTGCCGCCACAACCAGAATCTCAGCCTCCTGGGAGTGCGCCGCCAGATCTGCCGTGCGGGAATGGGCAATGGTGACGGTCGCGTTGGCCGCCTGAAGCATCAAGGCCATCGGTTGTCCGACAAGAATGCTTCGACCGATCACCACAGCGCGCTTGCCCGCCGGGTCGATTCCATTGCTGCGCAGCAACGCCATCACTCCTGCGGGGGTGCAGCTGCGCGGGCCCGGTTCCCCCTTAAGCAGCCGGCCGAGATTGAGCGTATGTAGACCATCTGCATCCTTCTCGGGATCAATGGCCATCAGCAGCGGCCCCTCATCAAGGCCTCCAGGAAGCGGAAGCTGGAGCAGGATCCCATCCACCTCCGGGTTGGCATTCAACCGTTCAATGGTCTGAAGCACGTCCGCAGCAGGAGTGTCGCCGGGGAGGTGATCGCCAAAGCTGGCCACACCAATCCGAGCACAAGCCTTTTCTTTGTTGGCGACGTAGACAGCACTGGCCGGATCATCTCCGACACGCAGCACCGCTAACCCTGGCGGTCGCCCCACCTCAGCCAGACGCTGTTCGATCAGGGATTGAAGACGACGCTCCACATCCCTTGCCAGCACCTTGCCATCCAAACGCAGGGCCATGGCATCTCAGTCCACTGCGTCCAGCATGCCCTCTGGAGAGAGCTAGCGTGAAGCCGCTACGGGGTCCTTTTTGGTTCGCGTTCCACGGCTAAGCAGCCTCAGGAGGAACTGGCTGCGGCTCGAGGGCCCAGGGAGCCGACTGCTGCGCTGGACGCGCTTGCAAACCCTCATCGTTCTGCTGTTGTGCCTATCTGTGGCGGCCGTCTCAAGCCTGCCTTGGCTGATCAAACCAGAACTCCAGCCGGGATCGCTGGCACCATTTGACGCCATCGCGCCGAAAGATGTCCTGGTTCAGGACAACACCGCCCTTGAGCAGCAGCGCGCCTCTCTGGTGGCGCGATCAGTGGTCCAGGTCATCGATCAAGACCAGAACCAACGACTTAAACAACGCCTGGAGCAGCAACTGCTTCAGCTGCAGGAGGTCACCAACACCGGTTCGGGAGCCCGAATCGGGCCGGTCAACCTGTCCGAGCCGGAGCAGAAGTGGCTGGAACAACGCAGCGAACAGGAGCATCTCGCCTGGGATGTCGCGGTGCGAAGCACTGCCAATCGGATGCTCAGCCAAGGACTGGTCAGCAATCTGGCCGTTGAGCAATTGCGCCGGGCCGCCGACCTTCAACTGAAGGCTGTCGCACTGCAGGAGCCGGCGTCCAGATCCCTAGCCGCCAAGGTGCTGACCAGCACCCTGCGCGGGAGCAGCAACCTGCGCACCGACCCGAACCTGAGTAAACAGCTGATCGAAGAGCAGCTAACCAAACAGGCCATCCCGACGATCCAAGTGCGCAAGGGAGATCTGATCACCCGCAAAGGCGAACCGATCAGTCCCCAGGCCTACGACGTGCTCGATTATTTCGGCCGCGTGCGCCGCGAACCCCAACCTTTGATTTGGTTTCAGCGGTTCGTGGAAGCTGCTGCTGGCTGCGCAGCAATGCTGTTAGTGATGCGGCGAGAACGGCCTGGCCTGGAGGTCCGCCATGCCCTGCTGGCGGTGGGACTTCTTCTCCTGGTGCAGGTCGCCAAACTCTGGTTCAAGGGAACCGTGAGCCCGCTCGCCGTTCTGGTGCCACCCACCCTGGTGCTGGCTGAAGGTCTCGGTACCGGCTGCGGTTTGGTCTGGATGGGTGTAGCCGCTCTGCTCTGGCCTGAACCCGTGCAGGGTCTGGGAGATGGTCGTCTTCTTGTGGCAGCAACGGTCGCTGCAGCTGGCGCCTTGATCGCGGGCCGTCAACGCAGCCGCGGACAGCTCCTGCAATTAACGGTGCTGCTGCCGATCGGCGCCCTTGTTGGCCAGTGGCTGCTGCTGCAACTACAGCCCTTCACCGGTCTGCGGCTCTGGGGAAGCCTGAATCCCAGCCTTGATGAATTGGCCACCGACGCCTTGCTGCTCGGGATTCTCCTGATGTTCAGCCTGCTGCTGATCCCCATTCTCGAGGGATCCTTTGGACTGCTCACCCGGGCGCGGCTGCTTGAACTGGCGGATCAAGAACGTCCCCTGCTCCGCCGCCTTTCCTGCGAAGCCCCTGGAACGTTTGAACACACCCTGATGATCTGCGGACTCGCGGAGGAAGGGGCGCGCGCCATCGGTGCTGACGTGGATCTGATCCGGACCGGCTCGCTGTATCACGATGTCGGCAAACTGCATGCTCCTGACTGGTTCATCGAGAACCAGAAAGACGGCCCCAATCCCCATGACGCGCTCGACGACCCCCAGGCGAGCGCGGCGGTTCTTCAAGCCCACGTGGATGAGGGTCTGAAGCTGGCGCGGCGCCACCGCCTACCCAGGCCTATCGCCGATTTCATCCCTGAACATCAGGGAACCTTGAAAATGGGGTACTTCTTTCACAAGGCCAAGGAGCGCGGTGCAGCGGTTGAGGAACGCCGCTTTCGGTACAAAGGCCCCGAACCTCGCTCCAAGGAAACAGCAATTTTGATGCTGGCTGACGGATGTGAGGCAGCCCTGCGATCCCTTCCTCCCGACACCTCTGATGCGCAGGCAGTGGATACGGTGCGGCGAATCGTGGAGTCACGACAGCGGGATGGACAACTGCGCAAAAGCAGCCTCAACCGCAGCGAAGTGGAATTGGTGATCCGTGCCTTCGTACAGGTGTGGCGACGGATGCGCCACCGCCGCATTCCCTATCCGATTCCAGCGCGACGTTGATCGGCTGCTCCTTCATCGGCATCCAACAATCTTGCGCTGCAGCACAACGGCAGCCGGAACCAGGGTGATCAGGTTGGCAACCAGCACAGGGCCATCCTTGACCAGCAAGCCGTACAGCGACCAAAGCGCAACGCCACTGGTGAATAGGCCATACATGCCCAAAGAGATGGACTTGGTGTCACCACTGCGCAGCGTCTTGATGGCCTGCGGAAAGAAGCTGACCGTCGTCAAGCCCGCGGCAACGTAGCCAACGAGTTCAGAACTCAGTTGCAAAGGGAACCTCCTGCGAGATCAAACGAACGCGTCGGTGGGTGAAGGGATGCCGAAAGCTCAAGGCCTGGGAATGCAAATGCAAGCGGAACGAACGAGCGGCATCCCCATAGATCGGATCACCAACGATGGGGTGTCCGAGCTCGGCCAAATGGGCCCGCAGCTGATGGGAGCGCCCCGTGAGCGGGCGCAGCCAGATCCGCGTGCCGTGGGCACAAGCAGCGCAGACTTTCCAAAGGGTTAGCGCCAGACGTCCCTCGGGATGGCGGCCGTAGCGCGGGGGTTGGCGTGACAGTCGTGCCAAGGGGCTAGCAATGCAGCCGCGGCCAAGGAGCTCCCCCTCAACATCCGCCTGGTACAGCTTGTTGATCCGACGTTCGGCAAATAGGGCACTGAGCCGTCGTAGGGCATCGGCACTCCTGGCCAGAAGCAGCACACCCGAGGTGTCGCGATCCAAGCGGTGGACCAATCGCAGACCATGCTCCTTGCGCTGCAATCGGGTGATCACGGAGTCCTGTTGATCAGGCCCGAGGCCCGGTTGCGTCAGCAGGCCGGCGGGCTTGTCGACCACCATCAGCCAAGGGTCGAGCATCAGCAGCTTCAAGGGGAGAGTCGAGTGGCGCAGTGTTTTTCAAACAAGGCCACCACCTGGGTAGGCGGCAGAGCCTGAACCAGCCGGGCTTCCGCCTCAACGTGATGCTGACTCGTGTGATACAGCTGCAACTCGTGAAAAGTATCCGGCTCAAGACGGCGGGCCTCCGCCATGTTTTTGGCAAGCAACGGCGCGGGCATCAAGTTTCCGCCTTTGCACGACTGCATGACATGGGCTGATTCGTGGGCCAGAACGACCCAAACAACCGATGGATCGTCGGGAAGGTTATTGCCACACATCAAGAGGGCCTGCTTGCCCTCATGAAAGGCCCCCAGCAAGCCCGCAGGACAGTCAGGCGCCACCAGCGCATTCACGCCCGCCCGCTGCAGCAGCCGCAGGTAACTGGCGATGCGATCCCACGTTGACGCCTGAACGGCTCCTCCCGTCAGGTTCATGACCAGCAGAGCCAACAACACCCCCCCGAAACCTCGACGCATGGGGCAGAGCAGCGCTAAACAATCTCATTGATCCCAAAAGCGACTCAAGTCGAGCCGAAACCCACCAAAGATCTATAGATTTTCAATCACTGAGGAGGTTCTCAACGGAAGCGACCTTCTCGGAGAACGACTGCTGCCGATCGGTGCGGGTGTTGAGCTTGAGCGTTGTGTAGAGCCGTGGAGCCCCCATGCTGTGCAACTCAACGTGACAAGCACGCACACAAGCCATGACCTCCTCCCAGGGGCCTTCGATCGCGGTGCCATTGGGACCCAGCTGATGCTTAAGGCCCGTGGCAGCAATCACGCGTTCACAGGCGGCGATGTACGGGGAAAGACTGACGCCAACGCCGATCGGCACAACGCAGAGGTCAACACTGACCCACATCAATCCACCATCACGCTGGATTGGCTCAAGCAGCTGACCGGATAGTCAATGGTGCGCCAACTACCGCTGTCGGTTCGCACTTCAACTGCAATTCCCTGCTGTCCCATCGAACATCGAGCCCCTTGTCCAGTGCACCAATCACTGGCCTCGGCGAGGGCCAGTTCCAACGTTTCGTAAGGGGCATCGAGCACCGGATGAGGCTGACCGTCAAGGCCAACCAACCGGTAGCGGGAGCGATGTTTGGCCATCGCGATCCAATCCCGGAAGTGTCACCATTCTCCCATGTTCATGGCCCCGAATCATCCACACACTGGAGCCAGCAACATGGCGGCAACGACATGAGTGAGCAGCTGCAGCAGGCCTACAACAGCTTGATGGCCAAGGCCCCGGGGGCAGCGTTTCAGAAAGCTCGTGCCCTGTATCTCAACAAATATCCACTTCCCCAACCTGACAGCAATGTCCCACTGCGTCTTTACGTCTGCGAGGAGCAGCTTCAGGAATCCGTGCAGCCCGCCAACGACGGCCACCCGAACCACCGTCTGGCCATTCTCCAGTCACGACCGGGGCAATTGGCCGTGGTGCACTGGCAACAGCCCGATCCCCCTGAGACGGAACTACTCCGCAGCTACCTCCAAAACACCTGGGATCTCAACACGGACGAACTGAAGATCACGGCTCTCAGCGATCCCTGGTTCCGTGACGGCGGTCATCAGAGCCGGTTTGCAGCACCGGTCGGGCTGGCCTGGCAACAACAAACCCTATTAACTCTCCAGGAGGGAAAAGAAAAGTAATTCCGCAGATCGAAGCAGGCTGCAAGAACGCACCGCTAGCGATCAATTAGAGCCCCCTCTCAGCTAATGCACACCAAGTACGCCGAGCGCTACGTGCTGCGGTCCTCCTCAGCCGGCGGTTACCTCGGCGTCAATGCCGTTGATCAACACATCGAGCGGCAGCCATCCCTGGACAAGGCCTGGATTTTCCACACCCACGATGGTGCCGTCACCCACGCCCGCTGGATTGGAGAAGTGCACGGCGAAACACCGGACGTCGTGAAACTCGATCAATGAAAAGTGAAGCGTTGGTGGTCAGCCGTTGATGAAATTGCGGAGGCGACGCGATTCCGAGGCCTGATCCTGCTGAAGCTCCGCAGCTGTTCTGACGCGATGTTCACGCTGCTGTGCCGCAAAGACATCCGCCTCGGTCAAGACGTATCCGCGCTCGGCAGCGAGTGCAAGAAACTGCTCAAGATCCATGGGCTGTGCCAAGGCCTGGGCCAGTCCAGGATCGCTGTCCCGAAGGTTCAGAAATTGATCCAGATCGTCGAGAGACATCAGAGCAGCTCTTGTTGGAACATCCCATTCAAGTCAGCATCAGCCTGATTCGGGAGGTCGAATGCTGTTGAAACTGATCAGCTGCGGCAGCCTCGCTCTTGTGAGTGTTCTCGTCGTAACGCTGCTGAAGGGATTGCAACAGCAGGATCAACGCATCCATGCGCTGCAAGAACGGATCCATCAGCTGGAGCAACAAACACCAGACCATGCCCACAGCGACCTGCTCAGCCAACAGATGGGCTTGATGCAGGAACGCATGGATGCCTTTGCGGCCATGCGCACGTCCATCAACTCATCCCTTCACAGCATCCCCGCTGGCATTGGGCAGGATGAAGCGCTGCAACAGCACGAACAGCAATAGAACCGGAAGGATTGACACCACCGATCCGGCCGCAACGATCCGCCAATCCAGTGAAAAGCTGCTGGACAGCTGCTGCAGCCCCAAAGGGAGTGTGTAAAGCGATGGGTCGTCAAGAATCACCAGAGGCCAGAGAAAATCACTCCAAGTGCCGATGAAGACAAACATCGCCAGGGTGATGAGATCAGCTTTGGCAGCCGGGATCATCACGTTCCACCATTCCCCCAAGCGACTGCAACCGTCGATCCGTGCCGCCTCCTCGAGTTCCTTGGGAACGCCAAGAAAGCTTTGGCGCAGGAGATAAAGGCCAAAAGCGGTGGCCGCCTGGGGGATCACCAAGGCCAGCAGGGTGTTACGCAACCCCAACTGAACCATCAGCAGATACAGCGGAATCATCACCACCTGAAAAGGAATCAGGATCGTGGCCACCACGAGGGCCAGCACAACTCCTCTGCCCGCAAAGCGAAGCCGGGCCAGGGGATAAGCGGCCAGGGAACAGAACAGCAGGTTGGCCAGTACCGCCAACACACTCACAACGGTGCTGTTGAACAGATAGGTGGTGAGGGGATTGTCTTGAAACAGCCGGAGATAGGCATCAAAGCTCGGCTGTGAGGGCAGCAACGCCGGCGGACTGCTGAAGATGTCTTCGGCTGGCCCCTTGAGGGAGGTGCTCACCAACCAGAGCAGAGGGGTGAGCACCAGAAGAGCCAGAAGAATCAGCAGCACCAGCTGGATAGCCCGTGCGATTGAGGTGCGCATGGCTTCGGCTCTAGAGCGTCGGTCGGCCCTCCAGAACAACAGGATCTTTCTGAGGATGCAATGACTGACGCTCCTGACCGGCCACCAGACGGTTGAGGGCATTGACGAAGGCCATTGCCGCAGCGACCACCACGTCGGTGTCGGCAGCGTGGCCGGAATACAAAGCACCATCGCGGCGCAGACGAATGGTCACGTCCCCCATGGCATCGATGCCCTCCGTCACGGACTTGACCGAAAACTCGATCAACTCATTCGGAACACCAGCCAAGTCGTTCAGGGCACGACACACGGCATCCACCGGACCAGTCCCAACCGCAGACCCAGTTTTCTCACTGCCTTCTTCGTCCAACAGCGTGACGGTGGCGGTGGGGCGCAGGCTGCTTCCGCAGCTGACCTGAACCAGCTTCAACTGGAAGCGGGCTTCAGGCTGCTGCACCTGTTCGCTGACAATCGCCTCCAGATCTCGGTCTGTGATCTCCCGCTTGCGATCGGCGAGTTCCTTGAAGCGAGCAAACGCTTCATCGAGATCGTCGCGAGTGAGGTCATAGCCCAGTTCCTCCAGACGGGCGCGAACGGCACTGCGACCGCTGAGCTTGCCGAGAGAGATGCGGTTGTCAGACAACCCCACGGTCTTGGCATCGATGATTTCGTAGGTCAGCCGGTTCTTGAGCACGCCGTCCTGGTGAATGCCAGATTCATGGGCGAAGGCGTTCGCACCGACGATTGCCTTGTTGGGCTGAACAACCATCCCGGTGAGATTCGAGACCAGCCTGGAGGTCTTGGTCAGCTCTTCGGTGCGTACGGCGGTCAGCGGCGTAGGGCTTTCCTCATCCCGTCCGAAGAACGGGTTGTAGTAGCGACGCCGCACATGCAACGCCATCACCAACTCCTCGAGGGATGCATTGCCGGCGCGTTCGCCAATGCCATTGATCGTGCATTCGAGCTGACGGGCGCCGTTCTTAACCGCTTCAAGGAAATTCGCCACCGCCAGACCGAGATCGTTGTGGCCATGCACCGAGATCACGGCATCGGCGATGTTGGGCACGTGCTGAGTGATGCCCGCGATCAGAGCACCGAACTCCGACGGCGTGGTGTAGCCAACGGTGTCGGGAATGTTGATCGTGGTGGCACCCGCAGCAATCGCCGCCTCAATCACCTCATAGAGGAACTCCGGATCACTTCGCCCTGCGTCTTCACAGGAGAATTCAACGTCTTCCACCAGCGAGCGGGCATAGCTCACCATCTCGGGAACGATGCCCAGCACATCGGCACGGCTTTTGCGCAGCTTGTGCTCGAGGTGAATGTCGCTGGTGGCAATAAAGGTATGAATGCGCCGACGCGGCGCCGGTGCAACCGCATCGGCGCAGGCCTTGATGTCTGCCCTCGAGGCCCGGGCCAAGCCGCAAATGATCGGACCGTTGTCCCCACCGACCTGCTGGGCGATCCGCTGCACAGCGGCAAAATCACCGGAACTGGCGAAAGGGAATCCAGCCTCGATCACATCCACGCCGAGCCGAGCCAGCTGCTGGGCGATGGCCAGCTTCTCCTCAAGGTTGAGGCTCGCCCCCGGAGACTGCTCACCATCCCGCAGGGTGGTGTCAAAAATCAGGACGCGACCGGGGTCCTTGGCCATGGAAGGGGCTCCAGCGGAGGTCTTAGTCGGAATGACTATGAGTTAACTCATCTTAGTTCAGGCATGGAGATGGAATCGGATTAAATTCAGCCACCGTTTGGGCTTGTTCGTGACCAAAGGCGCTGTCGCCCTGGTGTTGCATGCCCATCTGCCCTACGTGCGATCGGCAAAACCAGGCTCTCTGGAAGAGGACTGGTTTTTCCAGGCACTGATTGAGTGCTACCTGCCCCTGCTCGAAGCGCTGGAACAGGCCAGCGCCGACCCCAACCAACAGCCCAAACTCACCATCGGCTTATCGCCGACGCTGCTGTCGCTGCTGAGTGATCAGGACCTCAAGCAGCGCTTTCCCCAGTGGCTGAACGAGAGGCTCGCGCTGCTGCCAAAGGCGGATCCTGCGCTCCGCGATGGCGCCGAGCATCTGGCGGCGGCCATCAAGCGACACAAAGGGGCATGGCAGGACTGCGATGGTGACTTGATCCAGCGTTTCGC
The DNA here is from genome assembly GCF_900474015.1 of Synechococcus sp. UW106. Classification (NCBI taxonomy): domain Bacteria; kingdom Bacillati; phylum Cyanobacteriota; class Cyanophyceae; order Synechococcales; family Synechococcaceae; genus Synechococcus; species Synechococcus sp. UW106. The sequence goes on along the minus strand of NZ_UCNV01000012.1, from coordinate 51,960 downwards.
AGCCCTGCAGCGCCAGGAGGTGATCGATCTACTCACCTGCGGCGCAACCCATGGCTACCTCCCCCTGCTGCGCCATCACCCGGAAGCGGTGCGCGGTCAACTGCGCACCGCGGTGCGGGAACACCAGCGCCTCGTCGGGGAATCGCCTCTGGGGATCTGGCTACCTGAATGCGCCTATTACGAAGGGCTGGATCGCTGGATGCGCGATGCCGGGCTCCGCTATGCCGTGCTGGACGGCCATGGGCTGCTGCATGGCCGGCCCCGGCCCCGCTATGGGGTGTACGCCCCGATCTGCAGCCGTAATGGGGTGGCGTTCTTTGGGCGTGACAGCGAAGCCACGTTGCCGGTGTGGTCAGCCAAGGACGGCTACCCCGGCGATCCCCACTACCGGGAGTTCCATCGCGATCTGGGCTGGGACCTACCCATTGAGGAGCTCAAGCCCCTCGGGCTCGACCAGCCGCGACCCCTCGGGCTAAAGCTGCATCGGGTCACCAATCACAGCGCACCCTTAGACCAGAAACGCCCCTACGAACCGGGGGTGGCTGCCGAAAGGGTGAAGCAGCATGCAGCCGATTACCTGCAGGGCCGTCGCCGTCAGCTAGATCAGCTCGACAGTGCCATGGATGTATGCCCACTGCTGGTGGCCCCCTTCGACGCCGAACTGTTTGGCCACTGGTGGTTTGAAGGGCCGGCCTTTCTCAGCCAGTTGTTCCAGCAGGCGCCTCAGCAAGGGGTGAGCTTCACCCGGCTGCGCGATGTGTTGAACAGCGTTGGCCAGCTCCAGCTCTGTGACCCCTCCCCCTCAAGCTGGGGGCAGGGGGGCTATCACGACTACTGGCTGAACGACAGCAACGCCTGGATCATCCCAGAGTGGGAACGGGCCAGTGCAGCAATGGTGCAGCGCTGCAGCCGCGGGGTGGGCAGCGAGCAGGCCATGCAGTGGCTGCAGCAGGCCGCGCGAGAACTGTTGCTGGCGCAGTCCTCCGACTGGAGCTTCATCCTCCGGGCCGGCACCACTACCGAACTGGCCAGAGACCGGGTTCAGCGACACCTGGGTCGCTTCTGGCAGCTGATGCAGGCGATCGACGGAACCACCGAGCTGCCGGAGGGGTGGCTCGAAGAGGTGCAGATGGATGACCGCCTGTTCCCGCTGATTCAGCCGTTGGACTGGGCCCAGGTCGGCGATTGAGCTGGGGCTGCCCCCAGCACCAGCCCCCGCCGCAATTCCCAAGGTGAAAGTGCAAACAAACGCAGCATCACGCCCATCAAGCGCGGCAGCGGCAGGGTATTGGTGAGGAAGCCAAACCAGTCTTCCCGCGGCAAGGAAAAGAAGGTGGCGAAGTGGGTGCGCAACAACGCTTCGTTGAATCCCATTAACCGACCCAGCCCGAACTGATACAGCTGATGGCGTAGCACCAACTCGATCGGCCAGAGCGCCTGCCAGCCCCTTTGTGCCAATGCCGCTGAACCAAGCGATGGGTTGGCCAGCGCGACCGCCAGTGCCTGAGCTAGATCCGGACCCCGCCGTAACAGCGATCCCACCATGTAGCCCGAGGCCGGATGCACCAAGCTCGCCGCTCCACCGAAAGCCAGCACCGGCTGACTGCGATCGGGCAACGGCAGATTCATCGGGAAGAGGCAGAACTCTTCATGGATCACCTCAGTGATTTCCACACCACGCTGATCCAAGCGCTGCTGCAGCCGTTGCTTGAGCACCTCGTAGGGAACACCCGGTGCCAAAGCAAGAGAGGTTTCTTCCACGAAGAACACCCCATCACCAAAATCCATCGCATAGAGAAAGGTGGGCGGTTCACGGCGTTGCGCTTCGCTGAGGTGATCACAGCGGTAGTCCATCAACACAAAGCGACCCGACTCGATCGGCGGTTTGGAGAAGCGCCCCACCACGCCGTAGGCCGCCTGGCCAGCCACCGGCCCCTGATCCGGGCGGCGAATGTGGGGTGTGCGCGAGCCGGAGGCATCGATCACCAATCGTGCCTTCAACGTGGTTCCCGATGCACAGCTGACGCTGGTTGTTGCTCCGCTCACCTCCACAAGTTCTGCGCTTTCCTGACGCCATGTCACCCCTTGAGCCCGCTCCAGCCAGTAGTGCTGTAAGGCAGCCCGATCGAATAATCCATAGTCAATGCCATGGCTGTAGCTCTGATCCTGAGCCGTTGTGCCGCCTGCGCCGAAATAACTGACGGTGTCGCTCCAGCGGTGCTCCAGCAGCTGTACGAGTCCCACCGCTTTGAGTTCATCGGCCCAGATGCCGTAGGTGTTTGGCCAAGGAGCGTCGACCCGTTCGGGAGCAATGCCGGCAACAGCCACTCCCCGTTGATTCAGTTCAGAAGCGATGCAGAGGGCGGCAGGACCGCCCCCCAGCACCAGCACATCCACCGGCTCAGCCAAGGTCAGCTGTCCTGCGCGTCTGATCCGGTGACTTCCGATGCAGTGGTGTCGTCGTCAGCAGATTCGTCTACGGCTTCCGGCGGCACCAGCACCACCTTGAGCAGCCGGTCACCTTTGTCCAGCTTCTGCAGACGAACACCCGTGGCAGCCCGCGACTGCTGGGGAATGGCATCGGCGCTGGTGCGCACGATCACCCCCTTCTCGCTGACGAGGAGCAATTCCTCTCCGGCACCGAGCACACTCAGGCCCACCAGTTCATCGGCCTCGGTGCGGAACTTCATCGCCCGCAGACCCATGCCGGCTCGCTTCTGCAAACGGAATTGCGTCACGGGCACGCGCTTGCCCAGACCCGAAGCCGAAGCCACTAGCACCCAGGGGCCCTCGCTGGCGGCGTCCTCTTCTTCCTCTGCGCTGGCGGCCACCTGATCGGCGAGTTCCACCGGCAGCACATCCATGCTCACCAGGGCATCACCATCGCGCAGATTCATCGACCGCACGCCACGTGCCGTGCGCCCCAGGGGCCGCAGCTCCTCATCACTGAGACGGAAGTGGATGGTCATTCCCGCTTTGGAGCCAATCAAGACGCTGTCGCCGGGAACAGCAAGGCGCACCCAGGTGAGGGCGTCGCCCTCTTCCAGGTTGATGGCGATCAAGCCATTGGAGCGGATGTTGCTGAAGGCCGAAAGCCGGGTGCGTTTGATGAAACCGCCGGTGGTGAGCATCAGCAGGTCGGTGTCGTCGCTGAACTCCGACACGGGAATCAACGATGTAATGGCTTCTTCCCGTGGAATCGGCAACAGCTGGACCACCGGCGTACCCTTCGCAGTCCGACTGCACTGGGGAACCCGGTAGGCGGGCAAGGCATAGGACACGCCTCGATCGCTAAACAACACCAAGGTGTCGTGGTCGTTGCAGCTGATGAACAGCTTCACGGCATCCTCACCCTGGCTCCGGGTTCCGGCCTTGCCGCGCGTCCCGCGGCTGGTGGCTTCAAATTCGCTCACCGGCATCCGCTTGAGATAACCGGTCTCGGTGAGCAGAACCACCGAACGCTCATTGGCGATCAGGTCGATGTCGGAGAGTCCACCTCCGAGGTCCAGGATCTCCGTGCGACGAGGGATGGGGTAGCGATCCTGTAACTGACCGAGCTCGGCCTGAATGATTCCGAACACCCGCTCGCGGCGGCCAAGGATGTCCTTGTAGTCGGCGATCTTGGTGACCAGATCCTCATGTTCAAGACGGATCTTGTCGGCTTCAAGGGCGGTTAGACGACGCAGCTGCATCTGCAAAATTGCGTCGGCCTGGATGTCTGAGAGGCCGTGAAGTTCCTGCAGCTGTTGGCGTGCCGTCGCCGTGTCGGGAGCGGCCCTGATCAAGGCAATGATCGGGTCCAGCTGATCGAGGGCAAGCAGCAGGCCCAGCAGGATGTGGTCGCGTTCCTCCGCTTTGCGCAATAGGTAGCGGGTGCGGCGCTCAATCGTCTCGACCCGGAAGTCGAGGAACACCTCGAGCATCTTGCGCAGGGTGAGCAGGATCGGCTCGCCGTTGACCAGCGCCAACATGTAGGCACTGAAGTTGGCTTGCAGAGGGGTGAGCTTGAACAGGTTGTTCAACACCACCTGCGGGTAGGCATCACGGCGCAACTCCACAACGATCCGCATGCCGTCGCGATCGCTCTCATCCCGGATGTCGGAAATCCCTTCGAGCTTTTTGTCGTTTACCAGCTCAGCGATGCGCTCAATCAGTGCCGCTTTGTTGGTTTGGTACGGAAGTTCCGTGATGATCACAGCATCGCGATCGGGGCGCCCGGGGACCTCAAGCGTTTCAATGCAGGCCACGCCGCGCATCGTCACTGAGCCCCGACCGCCCAGGTAGGTGTCGCGGATGCCATCACGACCGAGGATTTGACCGCCGGTGGGGAAATCGGGGCCAGGAATCAACCGAATCAGCTCTTGGTCGCTGATCTCGGGATCGGCGATTAACGCCAGCAACCCGTCAATCAGCTCATTGAGGTTGTGGGGGGGAATGTTGGTGGCCATGCCCACCGCGATGCCTGCCGAACCATTCAGCAGCAGCTGAGGGATCCTGGCGGGAAGCACCGTGGGCTCCTGCTGGGAACCATCGAAGTTGTCGGCAAAATCAACCGTCTCAGCCTCAATGTCCTCCAGCAGGCTGTCGGTGGTCAGCGCCCGCAACCGCGATTCGGTATAACGCATGGCTGCCGGTGGATCGTTGTCCACAGAGCCGAAATTGCCATGCCCATCAATGAGGGGCATCGACATGGAGAAGTCCTGGGCCATGCGCACCAGGGCGTCGTACACAGCGGTGTCGCCGTGGGGGTGATATTTGCCGAGCACTTCGCCCACCACACGGGCACATTTGCGATATGGCCTGTCGCTGGTGAGGCCCAGCTCATACATCGCGTAAAGGATTCGTCGATGCACGGGCTTGAGACCATCGCGGGCATCGGGCAGGGCCCGGCCAACGATCACACTCATCGCGTACTCCAAATAGGAGCGCGACATCTCGTTGCGTAGGTCCGTCTGAATAATCCGATCGTCGGAACCGCCAGGACCGCCGCCGACAGGCCCCACAGAATCCGTCATACGTGCATCAGACGTCCTTTAACAGTCTATCTCGGACAGTGGAAGCAATAGGAAAACTCCGGATAAAATCCCAACCGCTTTGCACTGACGTGATGGGTCCTGTAGACGAGCCTCGCCCTGAAGCCGAAACCCCAGGCAGCGACCCCACGCCAACTCCTACTCCCGTCAATAGTCCGGAGCCAGCACCAACACCTGAGCCCACACCAGCACCGACGCCAGCACCAACACCTGAACCCACGCCAGCACCGGCACCAACCCCCGCGCCTACGCCGGACCCTGTGATCGCGTCCACGGTCTCCATCCCTGCGCAGGACGCTTCAGATCAGGACGGCTCAGATCAAGACGGAGGTGAATGGGAGCTGCTGGTGGGCAAGGCCAAGGCCTGGGTAGAGCAGAACGATCTTGCTCAGCTCTGGACCAAAGCCCAGTTGCCGCTGCGGGTGATTGGAGGGTTGATTGCCTTCGCCCTGGTGGCGAAGGTGTACTCCGGTGTGCTCAACACCATTGACAGCCTTCCTCTCGCTCCAGGCCTTCTTGAGCTCGCCGGCCTGATCTGGTTGATGAATTTTGCTCTTCGCAACTTGATCAGGAACAGCGACCGGGACAAATTCATCACGGCCACCCGGTCAGCCTGGAGCCGTATCACGGGCAGCTCGAGCTGAAGCGATCATCCCGATTGGTAGCTTGATCAGACTTTATTAAGTCGCGCGGTGGACATTCAGCTCGGACGCTCAAAGACCGTTCGCCGGGCCTACGGAATCGATGAAATCGCTCTGGTGCCTGGGGGTCGCACGGTTGACCCCGAGGTGACTAATACCTGTTGGAAACTCGGGGGCATCGAGCGGGAGATCCCCATCATCGCCAGCGCCATGGACGGCGTGGTGGATGTGGAAATGGCCGTCCGTCTGTCCCAGCTCGGCTCCCTTGGCGTTCTCAATCTGGAGGGGGTGCAAACCCGATATGAGGACCCCAACCAGGTTCTGGATCGCATCGCAGCCGTCGGGAAGGACGAATTCGTCCCACTGATGCAGGAGATCTACAGCCAACCGGTTCAAGAAGTACTGATCCGCAAACGCATCCAAGACATCAAGGCCCAAGGAGGCATTGCCGCCGTGAGCGGAACCCCGGTAGCTGCTCTGCGTTTCGGCAAGGCCATCGCCGAAGCAGGAGCCGATCTCTTCTTTGTGCAGGCCACCGTGGTTTCGACGGATCACATCGGTCCTGAAGGCCAGGAGACCCTTGATCTCAAAGCCCTCTGTCGCGACATGGGCGTCCCCGTGGTGATCGGCAACTGCGTCACCTATGACGTAGCCCTGCAACTGATGCGTGCTGGTGCTGCGGGCGTGATGGTGGGAATCGGACCGGGTGCCGCCTGCACCTCCCGCGGCGTTCTCGGTGTCGGGATTCCACAGGCCACAGCGGTTTCAGACTGCGCGGCCGCCAGGGCCGACTACGAAAAGGAGAGCGGTCGCTATGTCCCGATCGTTGCTGACGGTGGCATCGTGACCGGTGGTGACATCTGCAAATGCATCGCCTGCGGGGCCGACGCGGTGATGATTGGATCGCCCATTGCCCGTGCGGACGAAGCCCCCGGCCGGGGCTTCCACTGGGGGATGGCAACGCCAAGCCCGGTGCTGCCTCGCGGCACCCGCATCAATGTTGGGAGCACAGGAAGCATCGAACGCATTCTCCGCGGCCCTGCCAAGTTGGACGACGGAACCCACAACTTGTTGGGGTGTCTCAAAACATCCATGGGAACCCTTGGCGCCCGGACCATCAAAGAAATGCAGCAGGTCGAGGTGGTCGTTGCGCCGTCATTGCTGACGGAAGGGAAGGTTTACCAAAAGGCCCAGCACCTCGGGATGGGCAAATAGAGCAGAGCTAGGCTGAGGAGTGTGCGGGCTTAGGCCCACACACTCCTCACACCCCCTAGCCCGGCGCGATCGGGCTTTTACTATTGATGGAGAGTGACTGTCACAAGTTCCCTTCTTGACAGGGAAGGGCCGTGTTTTCGCTCAAAACGGTTGCTAAATTCACCCTAAATCTTCCTGCTCATATGTCTAGCGCCGCTGCCGTTACCGATGCTTCCTTCGAGCAGGACGTACTCCAGAGCGACGTTCCGGTTCTTGTCGACTTCTGGGCGCCCTGGTGCGGACCCTGCCGGATGGTGGCTCCGATCGTCGAGGAGATTGCCAAAGAATTTGACGGACAGATCAAAGTCTTCAAGCTCAACACTGACGAAAATCCCAACGTCGCCAGCCAGTACGGAATCCGCAGCATTCCAACCTTGATGGTGTTTAAGGGCGGTCAGAAGGTCGACACGGTTGTGGGCGCTGTTCCCAAGGCAACCCTGTCGGGCACAATCTCCAAATACCTCTGAATCTGTCTCCAGATCGGAGAGGTCGATTGAGTCTGAACCTTGGGTTGATCGATTACGGCATGGGCAATCTCCACTCAGTGGAGAAGTGCTTAGAGCGTCTGGGTGAAAGCTGCAGCTTGATCAATCACGCTGACCAGCTCGATGGCATTGATGCTCTGATCCTGCCGGGGGTAGGAGCTTTTGATCCCGCCATGGCCAACCTCAGGGCCACGGGGCTGGTGCCCCACTTGCTGCGTTGGGGTCATGACAATCGCCCCTTGCTTGGCATCTGTCTCGGCCTGCAGCTGCTGTTCGAACACAGCGACGAAGGAAGCGAACCCGGCCTTGGCCTCCTTGCCGGACGGGTAAAACGTCTCCCCAGTGGCAGCGGCGAACGGATCCCCCACATGGGCTGGGCCCCGTTACGGCATCACGGCAATTGCCCACTGCTCAACAGCGACAGCGATGTCCCCTCTGAATGGGTGTATTTCGTCCATAGCTACGCCGCAGTTCCCACCGATCGGAATGACTTGAAAGCCACGGCCGCCTTCGGCGATCAGGAGGTCACTGCTGTTGTCTGGAAAGGCCGGTTGGGAGCCTGTCAGTTCCATCCGGAGAAGTCGTCTGATGCCGGAGAAGAAATGCTGCGACGCTGGTTGACCTGGCTGCAGCGCGGGGCCGAGCCCATCCGATGAGCGGTGGCGGGCAACTTCGGCTCAGCGGCGGTCGACGTCTGCAAAGCCCTGGAGGACGCGCCACAAGACCCACCACCTCCCGAGTCCGTGAGGCGGTGATGAATATCCTCGCGCCGCACTTGCAAGATTGCCGCTGGCTGGATCTATGCAGCGGCAGTGGGGTGATGGGCTGCGAGGCGCTGCAACGGGGTGCACGCTGCGTGGTAGCCGTCGATCAAGACCCAAAGTGCATCCGCATCACTCGCGCCAACCTCAGCACGGTTGCAGCTGATTGTTCACCGACGCCCGAAGTGCTCACAGAACGTCGGGAACTGATCGGATGGCTGCGCAGAGGCTGGAGCCAAGACCCCTTCGACATCGTCTACTTCGACCCTCCCTACGACCAAGGCCTCTATGAACCGGGCCTTGATGCGCTCGCCCAAGGGGATTGGCTTCACCAATACTCTCTAGTGGTTTGCGAACACAGATCAAACCTGAATCCCGTACCGGGCTCAGGCTGGTCTGTTCTTGATCAGCGCCGCTACGGCATCAGCGGCGTGCTGCTGCTCAGCCCCCCAGAGCGCTGCCACCGCGGCGGTACTGGTTCCAAGCTGCCACAAACAGACCCATCAGGGTGACGGGAATCAAACCAAGAACGATGCCGCAGAGCAGAGGTTCGATCATCGTGTCGCGTCAACAATCAGAATTGAGCAGAATTCTCTCATTGGAACTCAAGCTCTGTGGTCCAGCCGTCACGAATTGCGGCCGAATCAGCTGATGCTGATTCGGCCGATCGAGGCCGCGGCCTGATCGCCGCTCTTGTGGTCTCGGCCGCGACCGCTTGCGTCGTACTGGTGCTCTGGGTTCTTGGGAGTGCCCAGCGAGATCCCTACATCAAGGCCAGCCTTGAACTGCAGGGTGCAGTTGACCACGGCGGCCAGCTGTTCCGCATCAATTGCGCGGGCTGTCACGGTCTTGCCGGCCAAGGACTGGTCGGACCTTCTCTGCAGGGCGTCAGCAACAACGTGAAGGACCCAGCCTTGGTTCACCAGATCATCAGCGGCGAAACACCACCCATGCCGAGTTTTGAGATGGAACCGCAATCGATGGCGGACCTACTGGCCTACCTGCACACACTCAGCTGAGCCGATGCCTTGAATGCCGTCGTTGTGTTGGTCGAGCCTGCCGGCCCTCTGAACATTGGAAGCGTGGCCAGGCTCTGCGCCAATTTCGGTGTGAGCGAACTGCGGCTCGTGGCCCCCCGCTGTGACCATCTCTGCAAGCAGGCCGTGCAAATGGCTGTTCACGGGCAATCGCTGCTTGACGCCGCAGCCGTGTTTCCTGACTTGCTCACAGCCATCAACGACTGCCGACGCGCCGTAGGCAGTTGCGGACGTCTGGACCACGGCGAGATTCCTCTACAAGATCCTGAACAGGCCCTTGGATGGCTGTTGGCCAGCGATGGCAGCGCATCCAGGGCAAAGGCGCCCGTGGCCCTCGTGTTCGGGAGGGAGGACCGCGGCCTTAGCAACAGTGAGTTGAGGCTCTGCCAGAAAGTTCTGTGTTTACAGAGCGGTGAGGCCTATCCCTCCCTGAATCTGTCCCATGCCGTGGCTGTGGTTCTGCATGAGTTAGCCCGTCTCAACAGTGCCGAAACAGAAGCTCGCAGCATCGCCCCCCCATCACCTGACCCGGCAGCCGCAAAAGCGCTGTCAGCGTTGCTGGATGATGCAACAGACCTCCTGCTGGAGGCTGGTTTTCTGTTGGAGCACACCGCCTCAGCGCGCATGGCCAAAGTGCAGGATCTGCTGCAACGCGCGACGGCGCGCGCCGAGGAAGTGGCTCTCCTGCGGGGCATGGTGCGCCAACTGCGCTGGGCCATCCGCACCGAGCGCCCCTAATCTCTGCCGCATAGTCACGGCTGAAAGGTTGACCAACGGTCGTTCTTCACGTCGCTCCGCAGGCTGGGGAGGGCCGGCTTGGCTCATACTGCGTCTTGTCTTGATGGGAGTCGGCCTGGGACTGCTCACAGGCACGGGCCTCCGGCTCCTGGCACCGCGCGTGCAGCAGCAGGAGATTCCACTGCCCAGCTGGCTGGCCGATCAAGCGGTGATCACAACGCTGCTCGGTGAAGCCGTTGAGCCCCAAACCACTGAGGAGGCCTCTAAGGACGAGAAGCTTGCGCCGATAGCAGCGAACGTCCTCAAGCAGGCACGATTTGCCCCAAAGCAGGAAATCAAGGACTTATCCCAGCGCTGGGTGGAACTGGCCAACCAACAGACCGATCTGCAGGCAAGCGCCTACATGCTCATCCTGGACGACGGTCGCTTTGCAGCCATGCAGGCGGAGCGCCCCATGCCAGCCGCCAGTTCAATCAAGACACCGATCCTTCTGGCAGTGCTGGAACTGCTGGACCAAGGAACGCTTCAGTGGAACGAGCCCCTCACGCTGAGCCAAGAGCTGGTGGGTGGAGGCGCCGGATGGATGGCCTCCCGTCCGCTGGGCAGCCGCTTTCCCACCTATGAGGTCGCCACAGAAATGATCCGGGTCAGCGACAACTCCGCCACCAATCTGATGATTGCCAGGGCGGGGGGAATGGAGCAGATCAATGCCCGCTTTCAGGCGCTGGACCTCCCAGCAACCGTTGTGAACAACTGGCTGCCGGATCTCGATGGAACCAACACCACAAGTGCACGGGATCTAAGCCGTGCCATCGCTTTGGTGGATAGCGGCGAGGTACTGGGTCCCCGAAGCCGGGATCTATTTCGCGAGGTGATGGGGACCTCAGTAACCAACACCCTTCTACCCACGGGCTTGATGCGCGGCCTGGGGGGTGCTCAGGGTGCACCCGACGACAGCCTGGCCCGCAAGGGATACCGCGTCTACAACAAAACCGGTGACATCGGACTTGCCTACGCCGATGCCGGTCTGATCGAACTGCCGGACGGCAGACGCGCTGTGGCGGGATTTCTGGTGAAAGGCCCCTTCAACGACCCCAGATCCACGGAACTGATTCGTCAGCTATCCGCTGCCATGGCACCGCATCTGAAACCCAACCCTGCCCCTCCAAAACCATGAAGCTCGCCGCTCTGTTCTCCGCCGCTTGGGTGAGTATTGCGGCGATGCCCGTCTCTGCAGAGGTGATTGAGCGTCAGCAAAGCGTTCGCCCCTTACCGGGAGCCCTCGACAGCGTGTTGATGGTGAACGACAACAACCCCGAGCTCATTCAGAACGACGGCATCCTGATTTCAACATTTCCAGATGGGGATGCAGCGTCCGTTCCCGTTGTGCTGAACGGCCGCTTTGACCTGTTCAGCCACCACGTCTATGCCGGTGATGCGGAAGGCAGTCCAAAGTCGACTCTATGGCTGGCGGTTCTGGCGGCTCCCCTGGGAGACGCTCCGGTGACCCTGCAGCTGCTCTCGGGAAGCACCTCACTATCTCAAGCGACGGAACCAGGCCAAACCCAAGCTCCCTTCCTCCCTTTGCCGAGCCTGATGCAGGAGACCACCGAGGTTGTGGCCGCTGGACCTGGCAGCCGCGTCGCCGGAGATCTGTTGGCAAGTCGAAGCGCACCGGAAGTCTCCAGGCGTCGCTGGACTCTTCCTCCAGGCTCACCCACACGGCTGATGCTGTTGCCCATTCCAGTGGCAGGTCTCGACCCACTGCTGAATGGTCGCAATGTGCAACTGCGGTTCCACAGCTCCGCCCCCGTGGCGATAGCCACCCTGGCTGCCCATGGAAACGATGGACAGGCTCCGAACGATCAGCACTGGCTTCAGCTGCTGAAAAGCCGACGCTTGAGCAGCAAGGAGCATCAACCAACCCCACGGGGCAGGAAAGGCAAGATCATTTATTCACGGGTGAGCGGTGTTCAGATCGGAAGCAGCTGGCGGGCGCGCTTAACCGACCCAGGGAGCACTGTTCTGGCCGCACCTAAGGCACCCATTTCATGGCCGATCAGCAGTTTGGAACGCGGAACCCTCGCCACCAACCAGGTTCAAACCGCTGAGCTCGAGAGGTTTTATCCCGGAACAGCCTGGGCTGCCCATGGGAACTACGGGGTGGAATACGACCTCACCCTGCCCCTGAAGAACACCAGTTCAGCCCCTGTGAAGCTGCAACTGTCTCTGGATTCACCCCTCAAAGGCAACAGCCAAACCTCCTTCCTGCGCTTCCGCGATGACCTCAACGGACCGGTCATGTTCCGGGGGCCCATCCAGACCATGGGTCTAGAGGATCCAGAGGGTGTTCCCCAGGGACGCCAAACGCAGCATCTTGTGTTGCGCCAGGGTCAGCAGGGATCGTCCCTGGGACAGGTGATGCTCAAACCAGGGGAAGGCAAGCAAGTGCGCGTTCGCTTGATCTATCCCGCTGATGCCACACCGCCGCAGGTCCTCACTGTGCAGCCTGTGAAACAATCCTGAGCACGCCAACAGATTTGCTCGTGACTGCACCCCGGAAGCGCAGGGTCTTCCCCTTCACTGCAGTGATCGGTCAGGAGGAGATGAAGCTGGCCCTGCTTCTCAACGTGATCGACCCACGCATCGGTGGCGTAATGATCATGGGGGACCGCGGAACCGGTAAATCCACCACGATCCGAGCTTTAGCGGATCTGCTGCCCGACATCGAGGTGGTGGCTGGTGACCCCTACAACAGTTCGTCCACCGATCCCGACCTCCAGAGCAGTGAGGTGAGCGAGCGAATGCAACAGGGGGAAACCCTGAGCACCGAGCCGCGGCAGGTGCCAATGGTGGACCTCCCTCTGGGTGCGACGGAAGACCGTCTTTGCGGCACCATCGACATCGAAAAAGCCCTGAGCGAAGGTGTTCGCGCCTTTGAGCCTGGTTTGCTGGCCAAGGCCAACCGTGGCCTCCTCTACGTGGATGAGGTGAACCTGCTCGACGATCACCTTGTCGACGTGCTGCTCGATTCGGCCGCCTCCGGCTGGAACACCGTGGAACGTGAAGGGGTGTCCGTACGCCACCCCGCTCGTTTTGTCTTGATCGGCTCGGGTAACCCGGAGGAAGGCGAGCTACGTCCCCAACTGCTCGATCGCTTCGGGATGAGCGTTGAGGTGCGCACCGTGCGCGATCCAGAGCTGCGGGTTCAGGTGGTGGACCAACGCACCGCCTTTGACAGTGATCCCGATGGCTTCAGCACAGCTGTGGAGGGAAATCAGAATGCCCTTCAGCAACGCGTGGTGGAAGCCCAGCAGCGCCTGGACCAGGTAACCATCGACGACGATCTGCGCCTGCGCATTTCCGCCGTCTGCGGTGAGCTGGATGTGGATGGCCTGCGGGGTGACATCGTCACCAACCGAGCCGCCCGGGCCCTGGCCGCCTTCGAGGGGCGCACCGAAGTCAGTGAAGAAGATGTCGCCCGCGTCGCCTCCTGCTGCCTGCGGCACCGTCTACGTAAAGACCCCCTCGAACAGGTGGATTCCGGCGACCGTGTGGTCAAAGTGTTCTGCAAGGTGTTTGAACGAAGTGAGAGCAGCGATCGCGCTGATTTCGAACTGGCCCTCGCCGCCTGATCCCACCACAATCAGCCCATGCGCATCCTCGGCATCGATCCGGGCCTGGCCCGGGTGGGCTACGGGGTGATCGACATCGGCGACGGATACCAGCGCATGCTCGACTGCGGCATCATCCAGACCGACCCGGGTCGCTCGGATGGTGACCGAATGGTTGAAATCGCTGGTGACCTACGCCAACTAATCCGGATCTGGCGACCGGATCTGGCCGCCGTGGAGAAGTTTTTCTTCTACCGATCGAGCAACACCATCAACGTGGTTCAGGCACGCGGAGTCGTGGTCATGACGCTGGCTCGCTTCAAGATCCCGATGGTGGAATTCCCTCCCATGCAGATCAAACTCGCCGTGTCGGGTTTTGGGCATGCCGAGAAAGACGAAGTCCTGGAGGCGGTGATGAGGGAGTTGAATCTGAATGAACCACCAAGGCCGGATGATGCGGCCGATGCCTTGGCGGTCGCTCTGACAGCGTGGCTACAGCGATGAGCGCAAAGCAGATGCTGCGCCATCACTTCAGAGAGCAGCGCCAATTGGGAGAGGTTGCCACCCGCGCCATCCAGGAAGCGGTGGTGAACCTGGTCGGCAGGTCAATCTGTGGCAACGGATATGTGGGGATCTACTGGCCCCTACCGGGTGAGGCGGATTTACGTCCGTTGCGTGATGTTCTCCATCCGCCGCTGGCCTTGCCGGTTGCCGATGGCGAAGGAGGACTCATCTATCGAAGCTGGACCCAAGAACCTCTTCAACCGGATGGCTGCGGCATTCCTGCGCCCGCCGAGGGAGAGGCTCTTCGGCCCGATCAATTGGCGCTGCTGCTGGTGCCGGCGCTAGCGATTGACCGCGATGGAATCCGCCTGGGCTACGGCGGTGGTTACTACGACCGTCTCAGGGCGGATCCCGCCTGGGCCACCACACCAGCCTGGGTGGTGCTGCCCTCGGCCTGCATGGCGACCGAGCTGCTGCCCCGAGATCCCTGGGATCTTCCTTTTACAGGATGGATCACGGAGCAGGGTGCTGGTCGGCCGACCTGACTCACCGCATCATGGGCTCCATTGATCGCCCTTCCATGCTGCGTCTGCTGACTCCACTGGTCCTACTCAGCGCGGTTCTTCAAGGCACGGTTCTAGCTCCCGCCAAAGCCCATCAGATCGAAAGCGCTCTGAACTATCTCGATGGTGATCTGCAACTGAGCAGCAACTTTTCCAACGGGGAACCCACCCAAGGAGCCGTTGTGCGATTGCTCAATGCCGATGGCACCCCGGGGCAAGAACTGGGCCGCACCGATGCAGACGGACGCCTCAGCCTCGATCTCAGCACGGTGGTCAACGGCACCGTCGATCTTCAGGTGGACGGTGGTCCGGGCCACCGCGACTACCTGGAGCTCCCGGTTCACGATGGCGCCGTGAATCTGAACGAGGTGGTCGTGTTCCCCTTCAGCCTGGTGTTGGTGGGGCTGCTGGTTAGCGTGCGACGTCGAAACGACTGAGCCCGCCATGGCCACTAGCACTGGCAGTGATGCCCTCGACCGGATGGTGGAGCGATTGGGCGGCACTGCCGATCCCAAACGCCGCTACGAATACGTGCTCTGGCTGGCAAAAAAGCTTGCTCCTCTGCCGGCAGAAGAGCAAACCGAAGAGATCAAAGTGAAAGGGTGTGTGTCTCAGGTTTTTGTACGGGGCGCCCTGGATGACGGGGTGATGCGCTGGCGGGGAGACTCCGATGCTCTGATCACCAAGGGGCTTCTGGCCTTGTTGATCCAGGGTCTGGATGGGCTGACCCCGGCCGAGGTTCAGGCGGTGGACCCAGCCTTTATTGCTGCAACAGGCTTACAAGCGAGCCTGACGCCTTCGCGCGCCAATGGCTTCCTCAACATCCTTCTGGCCATGCAGGAACAGGCCAGGCAGTTGGAGAACTGAGGCGAAATCACGCCAATACATAGAGTCGCTCAAAATCGTTGCAACACGGATCAGGGAATGGCAGCAAAGGTCGGCGTGGGTCTCCTGGGGCTGGGCACGGTTGGCGGTGGAGTGGCTTCGATCCTCCAGAGTCCAGGAGAACGCCACCCGCTGGTCAATGAACTTGAGCTGATCCGGGTTGCCGTCCGCGATCTGAGCCGGCCCCGCCCCGTGGTCTTGGACGAGAGCCTGCTCACCACCGATCCATCGGCGGTGATTCAGGACCCGGCGGTGGACGTTGTGGTGGAGGTTATCGGTGGCCTGGAACCAGCCCGCAGCCTGATCCTTCAGTCAATCGCAGCAGGCAAATCCGTGGTGACCGCCAACAAGGCCGTGATCGCACGCCACGGCCAGGAAATCGCTGAAGCCGCTGCAGCCGCCGGGGTGTACGTGCTGATCGAAGCCGCCGTCGGCGGGGGGATTCCCATCATTGAGCCGCTGAAGCAGTCCCTTGGTGGTAACCGCATCAACCGCGTCAGCGGCATCATCAATGGCACAACCAACTACATCCTCACCCGGATGGCTGAGGAGGGAGCCGCCTACGACGCGGTGCTCAAGGATGCCCAAGACCTCGGGTATGCCGAAGCCGACCCGGCAGCGGATGTGGATGGCCTCGATGCAGCCGACAAGATCGCGATCCTGGCCACCCTTGCGTTCGGCGGCAGTGTGGAGCGCGCCGCGGTTCCCACCGAAGGAATCAGTGGCCTTCAGGGTGTGGATGTGGATTACGCCAACCAGCTGGGCTATGGCGTGAAGCTGCTGGCTGTGGCTGAGCGCATGGCGGCAAGTGGCGATCCGCTGCCGCTCTCTCTGCGCGTGCAGCCGACACTCGTTCCTAAGGACCACCCTCTAGCGGGCGTCAACGGTGTGAACAACGCCATCCTTGTGGAAGGTGATCCAATCGGCCGGGTGATGTTCTACGGCCCTGGAGCGGGGGCCGGCCCGACGGCTTCCGCGGTGGTTGCCGACATTCTCAACATCGCCGGAATTCGCCAGGCCAGCGACGGCCCCGGCAAGGTAGACCCCCTACTGGCTGCGGGGAGCTGGCGGCCCTGCGCCCTAGTCGAGTCAGGCGACATTCGCCAACGCCATTACGTGCGTTTTAAGACAAAAGATGCACCGGGAGTCATCGGCAATGTCGGCGGCTGCTTCGGCCAACGCAAAGTCTCCATCCAGTCGATCGTGCAATTCAATGCGAGTGACGCCGGAGCCGAGATCGTTGTGATCACCCATGAAGTGAGTCAACGCCAGATGGATGAGGCTCTCGAAGCGATCCAGGCCCTCCCTGAGGTTTTAGGCCTGGCCGCTCACCTCGGCTGCCTCTAGGGAGACCAACAGAACTGGCGGATGGGTCCGGGCATACGCCAGAATGTCAAGAACTTTCACAGCACAGGTCCGGATCCACGGATTTGTGCACGAAACGGTTCATGCAGAACCTCATCTGTTCGGTCCCGGGTCAAGGCTGCTCTCTGCAGGAGGGGATCAACCCGATGACTGTGCATCAAGGGGATTGCGTCAACCTGGACAGTGATGACAACACGTATCAGGTCATCGGCGTCGATGGCGATCACGATCGGTGCTGGGTGCGCCGCTGGCCTCTTCAAAGAAGCGAGGGTTCACCGGTGTTCGAAATCTCCATGGAGCGGATTCGCCAGGTCGGCTAACTCGCTGTTGAATAGGCCGACCAGTTGATGCCCGAGGCCCTTTGAAGCGCACCGATCGCCCCACGACACGGACGTGCGGTTGGGTGCTCATAGGGCTCGTTCTGGCCCTCGCTCAGATGGGGTGTCAAGCACCACCCCCGACCACCCGCATCACGGTGGCATCAGCAGGACGAATCAGTTCTCTAGATCCAGCTCAGGCCAGCACCCTCAGTGCCACGCAACTGATCAGCGCCCTGGGGGATCCGCTTTACCGCCTCAAGCGTGATGGATCCCTGGAGCCACGCCTTGCGGCATCGGCTCCAGTCCTGAGTGATGGCGGTCGCACCGTCACGATTCCACTGCGCACCGATGTGCGCTTCCACGATGGAACGCCGTTTAACGCCGCAGCCATGGCCTTCAGCCTGCGGCGCTTCCTCAACATTGGAACCCTCAGCTACGTGGTGGGCGATCGCATCGCATCGGTGGAGGAAGCGGACGCTCATACCTTGCGTCTACACCTCAGTCGCCCATCCACTTCACTGCGTGGGTTACTGACGTCCATCAACCTCACCCCCATTTCACCGAAGGCCTACAGCAGTCACCAGGACCGGTTTCTACACGATCGCTTTGTTGGAACAGGCCCCTACAAGCTGACCCGCTTCAGCGAACATCAGCAAAGGCTGGAACCCTTTGCCCAGTACTGGGGTGAGGCACCACGAAACAACGGGCTGGATCTGATCACGCTGAGCAACTCCACGGCGCTGTATGGGGCTCTGCGCAGTGGCGAGGTGGATCTGCTGCTCTCCGCCTCCATCGACGAAGACCAACGCCATACCCTGCATCAACAGGCCATCGCGGGAGACCTGCACGAGTCTGTTGGCCCGGCGATGGAGATCGGCTACATCACCTTGCTTAGCAATCAGGATCCATTCCAGGACCCCAACCTGAGACGTGCCCTGGCCGTCAGTCTCAACCGAACTGAGATCAGTGAGCGGGTGAGCTACGGCCTCCGCCGTCCGCTGCGGGCGCTCGTGCCCCCCAGTCTTCCAGGCGGAGCCCTGGCCTCATGGCCGAAACACAACCCCAACCAGGCCCGCGAACTGCTCCGGGCTGCTGGCTACTGCAACGGCCGCCCCCTGCGCTTTCCGCTCACCTTCCGCTCCAATGTGCCCGCCGACAAACTGCTAGCCCTCACCTGGCAGGCCCAGGTGCAACGTGACCTCCCCGACTGCCTGGTGTTGGAGCTTGATGGAGTTGAGTCCACAACCATCTACCGCCAACTGGGGGAGGGTGCCTTCAAAGCCGTGATGCTGGATTGGCGTGGCAGCTACCCCGACCCTGAGGCGTATCTGACGCCGCTATTGAGCTGCACATCGGTGAGGGGCGACCACTGTGTCGATGGTGAAGCAGCGATCAGCGGCAGCTTCTGGAGTGCACCGGGTCTGCAGACCACTCTTCTAGAAACCGACACGCTGGTTGGCGAAGCACGTCGGAACGCCCTGGATCGCGTGGAACATCTCTCGGCCAACGGTGCCGCTTACATCCCCGTCTGGCTGGATTCACCTCGAGCCTGGGCCCAACTGAACCTCAGCCCTCCAAAATTTGATGGCAGTGGTCAGTTGATGCTCGCTGAACTGGAGCGCCGATTCGAAGGAACGACAAACAACTAATGGGACGTGCCCGAGACCTAGCCCGCTACAGCGCCACCCGCCTCGCTCTGGCGCCTCTGATGTTGTGGCTGATCGCCAGCCTGGTGTTCCTGCTGCTGCGCGTCGCCCCTGGGGATCCGGTGGATGCGGTCCTCGGCAGCCGGGCACCAGCTGCCGCCAAAGCTGCCATGCGGGCTCGGCTGGGACTGGATCAGTCGTTGCTGGATCAGTACCTCACCTATCTCAACGGTTTACTCCATGGAGACCTGGGACAGGCCCTGATCAACCAGGAGCCAGTGCGGACGATCATCGGCAAAACTTTGCCCGCCAGCCTGGAGCTGAGCGTCATCGCACTGGTGATGGCCGCTGTGGTCGGGCTGAGCGTTGGCTTCAGCGGCATCGCCAGACCGGAAGGAACCCTTGATCTTGGCGGCCGCCTTTACGGACTGGGCACCTATGCACTGCCGCCCTTTTGGGTCGCCATGCTGGTGCAATTGGTGTTCGCCGTCAGCTTGGGGTGGCTGCCGGTGGGCGGGAGATTCCCACCCAGTCTTCTTCCCCCTGATGGAAGCGGCTTTTTCCTTCTTGACAGCGCGCTGCAGAGCAACTGGGCAGCCTTCCGGGGCACCGTGCGTCACTTGATCCTGCCCGCAGGAACCCTGGCACTGCTTCTCAGCGGAACCTTCACAACAGCATTGCGTCTGAACCTGCGACGCACCCTGCGCGGCGACTACGTGGAAGCGGCGCGCAGCCGTGGCCTGAGTGAGCGTCAGGTCATCCTGCGCCACGGGCTCCCAAATGCCTTGCTACCAGTGCTCACCATCGCGGGCATCACCGTGGCTTCACTGATCGGTGGAGCCCTGCTGATTGAAGTCACCTTTTCCTGGCCAGGCATCGCCCTACGCCTGCAGGAAGCCATTAACCAAAGGGACTACCCCGTCGTTCAAGGGATCGTGGTGGTGATCGCCGCCTTGGTGGTGCTGGTGAGTGTTGCCGTTGACTTGCTGGTGGCTGCCCTCGATCCGCGCGTGCGTTACTGACCGATCAGGTCCAAAGCCCGCCGACGCTCCAAGCGATGCCAACGCGTCATTGACGTGGAATCCTTGAGGTGAAGAGAGTCCTGGCGGGATGGCCCGGCGCTGAGGGAATTGAGGAAGCCGATGACTTCAAAGGCAATCACCCGTTGCACTCTGAGGGGATTGACCCCCACCAGCTCCTCACCTAGGCGAAAGACATCGTCTGCTTGCGAGGCCGACTCCTGGCCATCCACACGAATCGGCGAAAAGTGACTGGCCCCCTCAACAACAACAACTCTGCTGGCGGGATGCTGCGACAGTCCGACCATGAGAGCCACCTGCTCATCCAAAGCAGGGGTAATCAGATCGAGAGTGCCACCGACCAGAAGCACGGGAAGTGACAACGCCTGGCTGGAGCTGTGGGGCCAGATCAAACCACCAAAGCTGTTGAGCCCCACCACCGCCCGAGGGAGCGGAAGCATCGCATTGCCTTCAAGCACTCGCCCTGCAGCAAGTTCGCACTGGAGCAATTCCGAGAGGTTGGTGAGGGGTAAGCCAGCCAACGCCCCTTCACAGCGCTGATCCATCCCAGGCACCACTGCCGCCCCACTGGCCAGCAGCGCTGTTAAAGCTCCAAGGGAGTGCCCTATCAGCACGACCTCGTCTCCGGGGATGTTCAAGTCGCCCTGTCGTTGCGCATCCAGCACCGCCTCAAGATCAGCCAGCCGCTGCTGGAGCACCTCAGCGCCGTCAAACGACTGACGCCCCTCGAGCAAAGCCTGAACGGCAGTGGCATCACTGCCGGGATGCTCAAGCAACGCCACAGGCCAGCCCGCCTTCATCAGCGAGCGAGCGAGCCAGTAGAAGTGATTGGGATCGCCTCCAAGGCCGGGCATGATTAAGACCCAGGTCCGATCGTCACGGGGCGACTGGGGGATCCAGCGTTCCAGTTGCAATGGACGCTGACGATGGCCGACAGACAGCGTTGACGGACGGGACCCGTCTGACAAAGGGGAACGCTCACCTGGGGGGAGAGGCTGCAAACGCGCTTCTTCCAGGCCAAGCGAGTTCATCAGCCTGTGATGTCGCTTCAGTTCCAGCTTCCAGCGATTGGCGGCACCCACGAGCGCATCGAGATCCAGACGAAGCTGCTGGGTTGGCAAAGCCTCCAGCACATCCAATGTCGAAACGGTCTCCTGCTGTTCAAGCAGCAGTTCGAGCGTGGAAAGAACCAACGAACTGTTAATACGCCCTCCGTCTTCCACCCGAATCAATTCCCCCAGCGCATCCAGAAGTGGACCGGCTCCCCAGCTGCTGAGCATCTGACGCCCGAGGCTGCGCCGGGAGAGAACCGGAGCCTTCAGCAGACGAATCAGCCCTTCTTTACTTTCTGGAGCGAGAAGACGCATCCAGGTGGACAGCTCCGATCGGGAGAACTGCGATGGATCACCCTCTGGTGACCGCACAAAGGCACCGAGTTCCTCAACGGAAACAGGTAAAACCACGCCATCGATCTGGACCTCCACGTGCTCTGTGGAGCGAACAGGCCACGATCCGCCCGTGCTGAGCAGCAGACTGCCCAGCAAGCCCATCGCGATGCATCGTCCTGTTAAGCGTCCGCGCAGCAACGCCTGACCCTCTGCGGTGGTGGAACCAGTTTCCATCACCTCTGAGAAATGTCACCCGACTGAGGTTCCTGGCCTCCATCGGTGCAGGTGGAGTGATGTTTATGACACCACTGATCTTTCATGCGATCGATTTCTCTGCGCGTGAGGTTGGCAGTGGGCTGGCCGTCTCAGCCCTGATTGGAACAGTGGTGCGTCTTCTGAGCGGTGCACTGCTCGATCGAGGCATCCGTTGCTCGTGGCCAGTCAGGGGCACAACGCTGTTGGCGATTGCGGCGGATCTGATCTTGCTGCAGGCCGACAACTACAACAGCTACCTCGTTGGACAACTTCTTCTCGGTTGTGCAGCTGGTTTGTATTGGCCTGCGATCGAATTGGCCGTTCCCTTGAGTTGCGGAAGCATGCCTTCAGGCAAGGGGTACGCCCTGGTGCGCAGCGCCGATGCTCTCGGCATCGGCATCGGAACGTTGATCGGAACCGCTGCCGCAACCCTGGGCACCCTGCGGACGGTGTACAGCGTTGAGGCGGTGTGCATGGGAGCCGTCCTGGTGCTGATCAGCCTTTATCCGCTCCAAGATGGCCCGCCGTATCGCGTCCTCAGCTGTAACAGCCCAGAACCTGGAGATCAACTACCAACCTCCCGTCTGCCCTGGTTGCTTCCCCTGTTGCCGGTGCTGGTGATCAGCGTGGTGGCGACAGGAATCCTTGCCCTTCAGCAGAGTGCACTTCCCCTGGATTTAGTGCGCGGGGGGCTCTTGAGACCGGCCCTGAGCGAAAGCCATAGCAGTGCCCTCATCGCTCTGCAGCTGACCCTGCTGGTGAGCCTGCAGTGGCCGGTGGGTCGTTGGCTGGCGGAGCGCAGCGTTGCCTTCGGCCTGGGCCTGAGCCTTGCGGGATTCAGTGTTGGCTGCGGTTTAATCGCGCTTTCGTCCCTTTTTGAAAGCGGAACAGCACTCGTGCTGGCAGCTCTGCTGCCGATGGCGTTCGCCCAGGCAGCGTTCCTTCCCACCGCCACAGAAGCGGTCATTGAAGAGACTCCACCGGAACACAGGGGTTTGGCCATGGCACTGTTTTCCCAGTGCTTCGCCATCAGCGCCATCGTGGCGCCCCTCGCTGGAGGAGCCTTATTGGATCTTCAGAGCAACGGCCTCGTGCTCTGGTTGTTGATGGGAGGAGCCTGCATTGTCGTGGTGCCGACCCTTCGCAACCTGAAACCGCGGTATCGAGCGACAGCAATCAATGCTGATGCGCACCTACCTGGGAAAAAGCAACAGCGCATTGATGCCGTGGCAGGCAGTCCAGGCAATCTTCGGTAGCAAAGGCCACCGCCTCTGATCGTGCATTAGCGAGGCGAGAATGAACGCAAGCGAAGGTCGCAGGCCACCCATCGGGCAATCGAAGGATTGAGATCAGCCATGACGGAAAAAAAATCAGGCGCGGGCAGTCAGCCCCGAGGGATCCAACGGCCTCAGCTGATCGTGCATGCCGGCACACACAAAACAGCCTCGACGTACATCCAAGAACGGCTGCACCGCAATCGTGATCTCCTAAAGAGCCAAGGCGTGAGCCTGCAGGACCCAGTGGACTGCAAGCCCAAACCGAAAAAACTCGCAGCTGAGCTGTGCAAACAGAGGAGCAGACGCTGGAAGGCTTTCTTCAAGCAACAACTGAAGGGATCGCATCGCCTTCTCAGTGCGGAGCAATTCGCCGTCCCCCTCACCGATCCCGACTGCATCCGGCAACTGGAGGCGATGGCGGATGAAGCAGGCTATGAGCTTCACATTGTGATTTTCATCCGCAGCCAGCTCGACTACATCAACTCGCGATACATCTATTCACTGCGGCGGTTTTACCACCACCAAACCTTTGAGCAGTTTGTTGACGATGCCTTAAAGGGAAGGCTCAAGAACGAGAAAACCAAGCGAGGCAAAATCGAACGCCGCCAGGATGTGTTTGATTTCTGGAGCTATTTCCAGCCCTTACTCAAAGCGAGAGACAAGGGCCTAAAGGTGAGTTTTCTTCCGTTCCGCCAAGGGGACCTGGATCCTTTTGAGCAGTTCATTTTCGCGATCAACCTCTCAACGGAACTGTCATGGAAACCCTGTCCCCAGCGCCACTACAACCGCAGCCCAGGAACCAGAGGCGTTTGGCTGGCCAGGTTACTAAGCCAACTCCTTAAGGAGCGTAATATCTCCCCAAAAGTGATTGAAAATTCCTCTCAGATCATTCTCAAAGAGGAGCAACGACAGCTTTGGCGCGATCCATCTTTCTGGGGATACTCACGCAAACTGACCAAAAAAGTGACGCGACATTTCGAGAAAAATAACGCGAAATTCGCCCAAGCAGCATGGAACTGCAGCTGGGACGAAGCTTTCTCCAAATCCAACAAAGCCGAACATCGCAGACGATCTGTTTATACCCCAGGATCCATAGAAACTGAAATGCGCATGCATGCTTCTGCGCAACGATTGCTTGGCCGCATCATGCGACAACAATCCGCTAAAAAATCTTCACCCCCGAAACGATTGATCGATCTAATCCTTCCGAACCGCTAAACAATTCCGAAGATGCTTTTACCATCAAGAAGCTATTCTTATGATCAACAAATTGCCAGCACATTAAAATCGCAAAACATATTGCCATCAAAGCCTTGAAATTAATCCAATTTCACGCACATATTTTCTGCTCTGACATTCATGAAATCCAAATCAGATCTTGATTAGACGTTGAACAAGAATTCCATTACATCACCTTCGTCCACCACATACTCCTTTCCTTCACTACGCAGCCAACCCTTGTTGCGTGCTTCTGCCAGTGATCCAGCTTCCAAGAGCTTCTCCCAACCGATCGTCTGAGCTCGGATGAAGCCTCGCTCAAAGTCGGTGTGGATGACCCCAGCGGTTTGCGGTGCGGTCATCCCAGCCTTGAACGTCCAGGCCCGGGTTTCCTTTTCACCGGTGGTGAAGTAGGTGCGCAAACCCAGCAAGCGATAGGTGGCGCGGATCAGACTTTGCAGACCCCCTTCAGTCACCCCCAAACCTTCGAGGTAATCGGCGCGCTCGTCGTCACCCAGTTCGACCAGCTCAGCTTCCACCTGGGCTGAAATCCGCACCGTTTCGGCTCCTTCTTTGGCCGCTAGCTCATTCACCTCGGTGCAGAAGGCATTGCCATCGGCAAGATCCTCCTCGCTCACATTGGTGGCGTAGATAATTGGTTTGGCCGTTAACAGCCCCAAGGGCTTGATCAAGGCAGCCTCCTCATCTGCCAGCTCGACACTGCGTGCCGCGCCACCGTTCTCAAGCACAGCCTGAATCCGCCCCAACGAAGCATCCTCCAGCTGTGCCTCTTTGCTGGTGCGCATCTGTTTCTTCAGTCGCTCCCGTCGCTTCTCGATCTGGGCAAGGTCAGACAGCCCCAGCTCCAGGTTGATCACCTCCGCATCTCTGGAAGGTCCCACAGACCCCGAGACGTGAATGACGTCATCGTCCTCGAAACAACGGATCACGTGAACGATCGCATCCACCTCACGAATATTGGCCAGAAACTTGTTGCCCAGACCTTCGCCCTGACTGGCACCTTTCACCAATCCAGCAATATCCACGAACTCCATTCGGGTCGGGATGGTGTTCTGACTCTTGCTGAGTTCGGTCAGCCGATCCAGCCGCTCATCGGGGACTGCCACGCTGCCCACATTGGGCTCGATCGTGCAGAACGGAAAATTGGCAGCCTGCGCTTGGGCGTTGGCCACTAATGCGTTGAACAAGGTGGACTTGCCCACATTGGGCAATCCAACAATTCCGGCTTTGAGCATCGGCGGAATCTACCGGCCAACGGCGAGACTGTTGTGAAGTTTTGTGGGCCCATGCTGCAGTCCTTGCGCTCCCCTGCGTCCCAATCTCCTGAGGCAGAGCTTGCGTCGGTCACGCAAGCGCGATCCAGGCGACCCCAAGCAGCGATCGTTGGGCTGCTGGTGCTGGCCCTCTGCGGTGGGGGGGTCCTGCTGCGGTTCGGTCCCTGGAGCAACCGTCAGCGGGACTTGACGCCGTTCACCACCACCGCTGAGCGGGGCGTTCTCTCAGGGGTCATTACCGCCAGCGGCGAACTGCAGGCCCAGCGGAAGGTGAACGTGAGTCCGCGCAAGCAGGGGGTGCTCGATGAACTGCTGGTGGATGAAGGCGATGCTGTGGAAGAAGGCCAGGTGCTGGCGGTGATGGATCAAGCGGATCTCGAGGATCGATTGCAAGAGAGGCAAGCTCTGCTGCGCCAGGCGGAAGCCAACTTCCAGACCAAAAAAGAGGATTTCGACCGTCGAAGCCAGCTGTATGCCAGTGGCGTCATCAGCGCTGACGACTTCAGCGACGTGCGCTTCGAGATGCTGGCCCGCCAGGCGGGCCTGACTGCAGCTCGAGAACGTCTAGAGCAATTGGAACAGGAGAGCCGTGAGCAGAGAATCCGCGCGCCCTTCGCCGGCACCATCACCGCGCGCTACACCGAACCTGGATCGTTTGTAACCCCCACCACCGCCGCCTCGGCAACCGCAGGTGCCACCAGCGCGTCGATTGTTGAGCTGTCGCAGGGATTGGAAGTCAGCGCCCGCGTTCCGGAAAGCGATATCGGACGCATCGTGACTGGCCAGAACGCCGAGATCCGCGTTGACGCCTTCCCCGATGAACGCTTCTCCGCACGGGTGAGTGAAATTGCCCCCCGCGCTGAGAAAGAAGACAACGTCACCTCCTTCGAAGTGAAGCTGAACTTCGTGAATCCGCCCAAAAAACTGCTGATCGGCATGACTGCCGACATCAACTTTCAAACAGGGCGCAGTGCACCGAAACTCCTGGTGCCCACCGTGGCAATCGTGACGGAGCAGGGCAAACCGGGCGTTTTGCTGGTGGATGACAACCAGAAACCACGTTTCCAGCCGGTGGAACTGGGCAACAGCAGCGGCGACCAGACTGCGATCCTGAACGGTCTTGAGTCAGGAACCCGCGTGTTCATCGATCTGCCTCCATGGGCTGATCGCCGCGATTAATCCACCAACTTTTCAACACCGTCATGCCTGAGGCCACCGCCAAGCCCCTTCTGCTGCTTGTGGATGGCCACTCCCTGGCATTCCGCAGCTTTTACGCCTTCAGCAAGGGGGGTGAGGGTGGCCTAGCGACCAAAGACGGCAGGCCGACCAGCGTGACCTATGGCTTTCTCAAAGCCCTTTTAGACAACAGCAAATCCCTGAAGCCTGAAGGCGTCGCGATCGCCTTCGATACGGCCGAGCCCACCTTTCGCCACAAGGCAGACGCCAACTACAAGGCCCATCGGGATGTGGCACCTGAGGTGTTCTTCCAGGACCTTGAGCAGTTGCAGCAGATCCTGGAAACGCACCTGCAGCTCCCCCTCTGCATCGCACCGGGCTTCGAAGCTGACGATGTTCTGGGAACCCTGGCAAACCGAGCAGCCGACACGGGCTGGGGCGTTCGGATCCTGTCTGGGGACCGCGACCTGTTTCAGCTGGTGGATGACAGCCGCGACATCGCGGTGCTGTACATGGGCGGAGGCCCCTACGCCAAAAGCAGTGGCCCAATGCTGATTCGTGAAGAGGGGGTGCTCGGCAAGCTCGGCGTGATGCCCGACAAGGTGGTGGATCTCAAGGCCCTGACCGGTGACAGCTCCGACAACATCCCCGGCGTGCGCGGTGTGGGCCCGAAAACGGCGATCAACCTGCTCAAGGAGAACAGCGATCTCGACGCGGTCTACGCCACCCTCGAGCAAGTGGAAGCGGAGGGGCCGAAAGCCAGTCGGGGAGCCATCAAGGGAGCACTCAAGGGAAAACTGCGCTCAGACCATGACAACGCCTATCTCTCGCGCAAGCTGGCCGAGATTCTTGTGGATGTTCCCCTCCCCAAGGAACCAAGCTTGCCGTTGTCTTCGGTGGATGCCGACGGCCTGAGGAGTTGCCTGGAAGACCTCGAGCTCAACAGCCTGCTGCGCCAGGTGGGGAGCTTTGTGGCGGCCTTTTCAGAAGGTGGTTACAGGGCCAACGCGGAGGCCGCTGCTGCCAAGACCACCCGCCCAGCCCCCTCAGAACAGCCGAGTGCCGATGCCGCGGCCGAACAGGCGACAGACGAGGAGGTGGGGCTGCCCGCCCTGAAACCCCAGCTGATCCAAACCGAAACAGCCCTGGATGCACTTGTGCAGAGGCTGATGGCCTGCACCGACAGCACCCAGCCTGTCGCCCTCGACACGGAGACCACCGACCTCAACCCCTTTCGGGCTGAGCTGGTGGGCATCGGCATTTGCTGGGACGAGGCCCTGGACGCGCTGGCCTACATCCCGCTGGGGCACAAGGGCACCGAAGACAGCAGCCCTGAGCAGCTGGCGCTGGAAACCGTGCTCACCGCCCTCGCTCCTTGGCTGGCCAGCAACACCCACCCCAAAACCCTTCAAAACGCCAAATACGACCGCTTGATCCTGCTGCGACACGGCGTTGCCCTGGAGGGTGTTGTGATCGACACGCTGCTGGCGGATTACTTACGGGATGCAGCAGCCAAACATGGCCTGGAGCTGATGGCGGAGCGGGAATTTGGCTTCCAGCCCACCTCCTTCACGGATCTGGTGGGCAAAAAACAAACCTTCGCCGATGTCCCTCTGGAGCCCGCCAGCCTGTACTGCGGCATGGACGTTCACGTCACCCGCCGTCTGGCACTGCTGCTTCACAGTCAGCTGGAGGGAATGGGTCCCCAGCTGCTGCCGCTGCTCGAACAGGTGGAGCAGCCCCTGGAACCGGTGCTGGCCCTCATGGAGTCCACCGGAATCCGGATCGATGTGCCCTACCTCCAGGGCCTCTCGGAGGAAATGGGAACCACCCTGCAGCGGTTGGAATCCGAAGCCAAAGAAGCCGCCGGCGTTGAGTTCAACCTGGCCTCACCCAAGCAGCTGGGGGAACTGCTGTTCGACACCCTGGGGCTGGATCGCAAGAAATCCCGCCGAACCAAGACCGGCTTCAGCACCGATGCCACCGTCCTGGAGAAACTCGGCAATGACCACCCCGTGGTGCCGCTGGTGCTGGAGCACCGGGTGCTCAGCAAGCTCAAGAGCACGTACATCGATGCCCTGCCCCAATTGGTGGAGGCGGAAACAGGGCGTGTCCACACCGATTTCAACCAGGCGGTGACGGCGACGGGCCGGCTGAGCAGCAGCAACCCCAACCTGCAGAACATCCCAGTCCGCACCGAGTACAGCCGGCGCATCCGCAAGGCCTTCCTGCCTCAGGAAGGTTGGACCCTGCTCAGTGCTGACTACTCCCAGATCGAGCTACGCATTCTCACGCACCTCTCGGACGAAGAGGTGCTGCAGGAGGCCTACCGCAACGGCGATGACGTGCACGAGCTGACCGCCAGGCTGCTGTTGGATAAAGACGAGGTCAGCCCGGATGAACGCCGCCTCGGCAAGACCATTAACTTCGGCGTGATCTATGGCATGGGGGCCCAGCGCTTCGCGCGGGAAACCGGCGTCAACCAGAGCGAAGCCAAGGATTTCCTGGCCAAATACAAGCAGCGCTACCCGAAGGTGTTCGCCTTCCTGGAGCTGCAGGAACGTCTTGCCCTGAGCCGCGGCTACGTGGAAACCATCCTTGGCCGCCGGCGCCCGTTCCATTTTGACCGCAATGGTTTGGGCAGACTGCTGGGCAAGGATCCCTTGGAGATCGATCTGGATGTAGCCCGCCGCGGAGGCATGGAGGCGCAGCAACTCCGGGCCGCGGCCAATGCTCCGATTCAGGGATCGAGTGCCGACATCATCAAAGTGGCGATGGTGCAGCTGCAAGCAGCCCTGCAGCGTCAGGGGCTGCCGGCCCAACTGCTGCTGCAGGTGCACGACGAACTGGTGCTCGAAGTCGCACCGGATGCCTTGAAGGCCCTCCGAGAGCTGGTGGTGAAGACCATGGAACAGGCCGTCGAGCTGACTGTGCCCTTGGTGGTGGAGACCGGCGTCGGCGCGAACTGGATGGAAGCGAAATAAACGCAACCGAACAGGCCGTAGCCTCAGCCGCAGCTTCTGAACGGCTGTGTCCTTGCGGCTCACCAACACCCTCACCCGCCGCACCGAGCCGTTCACACCGCTGACACCGGGCAAAGCGAGCATCTACTGCTGCGGCGTGACGGTCTATGACCTCTGCCACCTGGGCCATGCCCGCAGCTACATCAACTGGGATGTGCTGCGGCGTTATCTGATCTGGCGAGGCCTCGAGGTGACCTTCGTTCAGAACTTCACCGACATCGACGACAAGATCCTCAAGCGGGCCGACGAGGAAAACTCTTCGATGACCGAGGTGAGCGAGCGGAACATTGCTTCATTCCACCAAGACATGGACGCCCTTGGCATCCTGCGGCCCGACCGCATGCCCCGCGCCACCCAGTGCCTGGATGGGATCCGAGAGCTCATCGGAGAACTGGAAGCCAAGGGTGCGGCCTACAGCGCTGAGGGGGATGTGTATTTCGCGGTGATGAAACATGCCGGTTACGGAAAGCTCAGTGGCCGCGATCTGAGCGAACAACAAGACAATGCCGCCGGTCGCGTGGCCGATACCGAAGAGGCCCGCAAGAAACACCCCTTCGATTTCGCGCTATGGAAAGGGGCCAAACCCGGAGAACCCAGCTTTCCCTCCCCCTGGGGTGAGGGACGCCCTGGCTGGCACATCGAATGCTCAGCCATGGTGCGGGCGGAGCTCGGAGACACAATCGACATCCACCTCGGTGGCGCCGACCTGGTGTTCCCGCACCACGAGAACGAGATAGCCCAATCCGAAGCAGCTACAGGCCAAGACCTGGCCCGGATCTGGATGCACAACGGCATGGTCAATGTCGGCGGTCAGAAGATGAGCAAATCGCTCGGCAACTTCACCACCATCCGCGCGCTGCTGGAGAGTGGGGTCTCGGCGATGACCCTGCGCCTGTTTGTACTTCAAGCGCACTACCGCAAGCCGCTTGATTTCACCGCGGATGCCTTGGATGCCGCGGCCACCGGCTGGAAGGGGCTCAACGCGGCACTGGGTCTTAGCAATCGCCATGGCGACAGCCTCGGCTGGAGCTCCGCCGCACCCTTGCAGGAGGGAGCCGTGAATGCCGATGGCGGTCCCACCGACACCGTTTTGATTGAGCTCGAGCAACGCTTCATCAGCGCCATGGATGATGACCTCAACAGCTCGGGGGGACTGGCTGTTCTGTTCGATCTGGCCAAGCCCCTCCGGGCCCTTGCCAACCGGCTGGAACGGGGCGAGGACGCCGCACTGCCTGAGCCGGAGTTGAACGCCCTCCAGGGTCGCTGGCAGCTCCTACGCCAACTGGCGGCGGTGTTGGGACTGCGCACAGAAGCAGAGGCGGCCTCGATCCTCGATGACAGCGCGATTGATGCGGCCATCGCAGACAGAAAGGCTGCCAAAGCCGCGAAGAACTACGCAGAAGCCGACAGGATCCGGGATGAGCTCGCTGCCAAGGGTGTGGAGCTGATCGACAAACCCGGTGGTGTGACGGAGTGGATCCGCTCCTGATCCCGGCAGACTGAAAAGCACATCGACCTCGCTCCCCATGCTCTGGCTGAAAAAGCTGAATTTCATGGAAACCGCCAAGCTGGAAATGGAGCTGATGAAAGCCCTGGATGCCGGCGAAGACCTCGACGCCAAGCTCGCAACTCAGAGGCAGTTAGCTGAATCCAGTGGCGATGCGGAGCAAGCCTGGAAAGCGGAGGTCTGGAACAAGATGCTGCTCAGGATCCGCAAAATGGAATCCATGTTGAATCCTCCTGGTGAGCCATGAGTGCGGCACCAGCGGAGACACTGCTGAAAGCCATTCAGCTCTCGGTTTCACCGGTGTTTCTCCTGGCTGGCATCGGAGCGATGATGAATGTGCTGTCGGGACGGTTGAGCCGCAGTGTGGATCGCGCCAGAGAGCTGAAACGTCGCTGCCAGGAGCTGGACTGCGACGAGCAGGCTGAATTCAGGTTGATTCGTCAGCGCATCCGGTTGGTGGTTCGTGCCATTGGCCTACTCACGCTGTCGACCCTATTAATTTCAACGGTTGTTGCCGTGATCTTTCTCACGGTGGCCCTACAGATCAACCTTTCGATGGTTGTGGCACCGCTGTTCGTGGCCGCCATGCTGACGCTTACCTCAGCAGCGCTCTGCTTCTTACGCGAAATCACGCTCGCCTCAAAGCAGTTGGAGGCCACCTTTGGGCCCACGGCATCCTTCAACTAGACATCAGATCGATCACGCTGATCACCAGACCGACGGCAATCACAGGCGGCGAAATCCAACGCAGCATGACCAGCAGAAAGCGCTTCAACCAAAGAGGGCTGCCTGAATGGGTGAGCTCCTCCTGAAAGCGCTCCGGAAGCACCCAGCCCAGCAACAACGCCAGCAGCAACCCACCAAGAATCAGCAATAAACCCCCAAACACGGAGTCCATCCAGCCCAGAACCTCCATCGAGGTGGCCGCCGGAAGCCCGGCCACAAAGATCAAGGCCGTGGACACCCAGACGGCCCGAGCTCGACTCCAACCCAGTCGATCGATCAGACATGCCACCGGCACCTCCAGTAGCGACACAGCTGAGGTGATCGCAGCAATGAGGGCCAAGGCGAAAAAGAGCACAGCCACCACCTGGCCTGTGGAGCCAAGCGACCCCAGGCCAGTGGGCAAAGCGATAAAGATCGTGCCCAGGGTCGAGCCGCTGATCACATCCTGAAGGCCAAAACTCATCACCACGGGGAAGGTGACCATTCCAGCCAGCAATCCCACAGCGGTGTCCATCCCAACCACCGCCACGGCTTCCCGCGGCAGGTGGGCACGCCTGCTCAGATAGGCCGAGTAGGCAAGGATGCAACCGATTCCCGTCCCAATCGAGAAGAAGGCCTGCGTGAAGGCATTACGAATCGTGGTGGGGTCACGCAACTGGCTGTTATCCCAGCGCAGCAGGAAGGTCCGGTAGCCCTCCGAGGCGCCCTCAAGGCCAGCGGCCCAAACCGCAAGGCCGATCAGCAGAACGAACAGCAGTGGAAGGCCCCAGCGGGACAAACGCTCGATTCCTCCGCGCACGCCGGCAGCAACCACGCCGGCAGTCGCCACAAGACTCAGAAGCTGGCCGATCAAGGCGGAACGTCCGCCACTGAGACCCGCGAAAAATGCTTCAGCTGAGGGGATATCCGCAGGAAGTCCCTGCGTCAGGGTCTGTACAAGAGTCGCCCCGGTCCAGCCCATCAGCACGGCATAGAAGGCCAGAATTCCACAGGCAGCCAGCACGAACAGCCAGCCCATGGGCTGCCAGCGACGACCAGCCGCCGTCACCGGCGCAAGAAGAGGGCTCTGGCCGGTGCTGCGACCCAGCACCATTTCGGCCACCAGCACCGGCAGGCAGACCAAGAGCACAATCACCACATATAGGAACAGGAAGGCCCCGCCACCCCCCTGAGATGCGCGGTAGGCAAAACCCCAGAGGTTGCCCAGCCCAACGGCACTACCCGCAGCCGCCAAGACAAAGCCCAGTCCCGATCGCCACTGTTCCTTCGCCATGCGCTCTCAACAAGCTGTCCGCCAGCTTGCCAGCGATTAACAGTCCTGGTGGGAGACTTGTCGCAACTGCCGGATCAGCGTGAAAGCCATCAGCGTGCTGGGATCCACGGGCTCCATCGGCACCCAGACCCTTCAGATCGCTGAGGAATTCCCCGATCAGTTCCGGGTTGTGGCACTAACGGCCGGCCGCAACCTGAATCTTCTGGTTCAACAAATCCAGAGGCATCGCCCTGAAGTGGTGGCCCTGGCCGATGCCGATCTGCTGCCGGATCTGCAGGAGCGTCTTAAGGATTCGGGCGTTGCTGCCAGCCATACGCCGAAGCTGGTTGGGGGCGCTGACGGCCTCAATGTCGCTGCCGCATGGGACAGCGCTGACCTCGTGGTGACGGGCATTGTTGGTTGCGCCGGATTGTTACCGACCCTGGCGGCGGTCCGAGCAGGCAAAGACCTGGCCCTGGCCAACAAGGAGACGCTGATTGCTGCCGGACCCGTGGTGTTGCCGGAGTTGAAAAAGAGCGGCAGCAGGCTGCTGCCAGCTGATTCAGAACACTCGGCCATTTTCCAGTGCCTGCAGGGAACCCCCTGGGCTGAAAACGCACGGCTGTCTACAGGAGTGCCCACACCGGGACTGCGTCGGATTCAGCTAACGGCATCCGGCGGCGCCTTCCGCGACTGGAAGGCCGCTGACCTGGAAAAGGCAACCGTGGCCGATGCCACCAGTCATCCCAACTGGAGCATGGGCCGCAAGATCACCGTGGATTCAGCCTCCCTGATGAACAAAGGCCTAGAGGTGATCGAAGCCCACTATTTGTTCGGCCTGGATTACGACCACATTGAGATCGTGATCCATCCCCAGAGCATCATCCATTCCATGATCGAGCTGGCGGATTCGTCAGTCTTGGCCCAGCTGGGTTGGCCCGACATGAAGCTGCCGATCCTCTACTGCCTGAGCTGGCCGTCTCGCCTGGAGACGCCATGGCGCCGGCTGGATCTCACCGAAATCGGCCAGCTCACCTTCCGCGCACCTGACCCCGCCAAGTACCCCTGCATGGAACTGGCCTATGCCGCCGGTCGCGCTGGTGGCACGATGCCTGCGGTGATGAATGCCGCCAACGAAGAAGCCGTGGCGCAGTTCCTTGAGGAGAGAATTCACTTCTTAGATATCCCAACGGTGATCGAGGCAGCCTGTGAGCGGCATAAAGCCGACTTGATGGCCCAGCCGCAACTGGACGATGTGCTGCGGGTCGATCAGTGGGCCCGAACCGCGGTGCGTGAACAGGTGGATCGGGGTGTGACCCGCTTACCCGTGGGAGCTCTCGCCGCTTAAGCATGCAACGGGTCAGTCACCACCTTCTTCTCTGCGCTACCGCCAACAAAGCCAAATGCTGCGATCCTGCCCTAGGTTCACAAACCTGGAATGAACTGAAAAGCGTTGTTCGTGAGCTGGACTTAGAAAACACGCAACGCCCTGAAGGGATTGTCCTAAGGAGCAAAGTTGATTGCCTCAGGGTGTGTGAGCGTGGACCCATTCTTGTTGTTTGGCCAGACGGAATTTGGTACGCAGAAGTGTCGCCCAGCAGGATAAAAAAAATTATTCAAAAGCACATTGTTGACAAACAACCCGTCGAAGAATGGATCCTAAAAAAAACACCATTAGGCTCTAAACATATTTCCTTCGCAGAGCAAATAACAATCTAGCGTATATATTTCTATACACCAACAAGCGTCACCATAACTCCTGCAAGGCACAAGAAAGTGCAAAAGGAACTGATCAAATGCACCAGCTTTTTCCTGGCGACTGAGCAAGGGGACCTCCAGAGCAGCAACCAGGATCTACC
The DNA here is from genome assembly GCF_900474015.1 of Synechococcus sp. UW106. Lineage (NCBI taxonomy): Bacteria > Bacillati > Cyanobacteriota > Cyanophyceae > Synechococcales > Synechococcaceae > Synechococcus > Synechococcus sp. UW106. Next base: position 17,098 of record NZ_UCNV01000012.1, on the reverse strand, counting down.
ACTCGACAGCACCCACAGCTCGCGAGACGAACAACTATGATGAAAACCTTAAGCGTTGATCACTTCTCGCTTGTCCTGAGGCTCTCGATTGGCATTTGCAGCAACGATCAGACCACCAAAAACGGCCTCTGAACACACTCATAAATCAGCCGCTTATCCGACAAAAGCGGAGTTACTGAAAACCTTGCCACCTGAGCTCTCCAAGTTGAGCCCGATCAAGGCGTGGATGAGTTTGGCGATGTCAGTTGGGCTCTCGGCCTTGGCAGTTGGCATTGGAACGCTTATCCCACTTTCTGCCTCAGCCACTCCTTTGTGGATTCTCTATGGAGCTGTTACCGGCACCATTGCGATGGGCTGCTGGGTCATTGCCCATGAGTGCGGCCATCACGCCTTTCACCCCAATCGTCGGATCGAAGGGGTCGTGGGGTTTGCTCTCCATAGCATTCTCCTTGTGCCTTACTACAGCTGGGCCCATAGCCATGCCGTACATCACGCCCACTGCAATCACCTTGAGAAAGGAGAAACCCACGTACCGCCAAGGGCAACGTCACCATTAGGAAAAACCACAGAACAGCTGAAGCAAAACCTGCATCCATTCATCTTCGGGATTATCTCTCTCTTCAACCATCTCGTTATCGGCTGGCAGCTTTATCTATTTTTTGGAGCAACTGGCGGGGAAGACTACGACTCTCCTACATCTCATTTTTGGAATGGCAAGCGAATCACCAACGGAAAGCGGCGCTTGTTTCCTGAAACATTCAAAAAATGGATGGTCCGTTCCAATCTTGGCTTGCTGGCCATGGTTTCTTTCTTGATTGCAGCATCGATACAATATTCCCCACTTCGAGTGCTCTGTCTGTATGGATTGCCATACATGGTAATCAACATGTGGCTGACAACATACACCTGGCTACAACATACGAATAGCGATATTCCTCATTTTTCAAATGAAACATGGTCTTGGCCGAAGGGAGCTCTTCAGACGGTTGACCGCCCTTACGGACCTATCCTTAATCTTTTGCACCACGGGATCGGATCTACTCACGTTTGTCATCACGTCAATTCATCGATTCCCCACTACAACGCTTGGCACGGAACAAATCTGTTGAGGCAAAGATTTCCCGAGCTAGTGCGATACGACCCCACCCCAATCCATAAAGCTCTTTGGAGGATTGCGACAAGATGCGGCGGAGCTGTCTATCAAAACCCCTCTGACAAAGCGTTTTACTTCTAGATGGGTTTACCTGAATCTAGGCATACCCTCGCAAACCCACAAAAACCCAGCAAAACTAGATCCAATTCATTCAATTCGAGACTGAGTTCTGCAGCAAAAGCAAGAACAGATATTTTTTCAATTTCCACCCTGATAAAGATTCATCAAATCACTAAAAGCAAGTCAATTTTGTAGAAATAATCGATATTTCGCGCAGGATTAACAGCATTTAAGCCGACATCTCCTTGGAGCTTGCTACCTAGGACCAAGCCACAAAACAGATGGTCAAATACCTCGAGCAACCAAACTGCCAAGCCAGGCTGCCGCCAACTGATCACCCCAACAGCCGCCATGCCCGTGAAATCCGTTGTGCCCCCCCTTTCGGGTGAACAATGTGCGAATACCAGCCTCGGGAGGCAAACCCTCAGCCAGATCCATGGCAGCTGAAGCTGGAACCCAGGGGTCGTCGAGTGCCTGCAGCAGCAGCGTGGGCGGCATCACATCACAATGCGACAACAGATGCTGAAGGGGTGAGGCCTCGCGGTAGTACGCCTCCACATCCGAGAATCCCCAACGTGGAGCTGTCACGGCGCTGTCGAAGGCACGGATTGAACGTGGTGGCGTCGTCAGCAGCGTGGACTCCTCCTGGCTGCTCACCCCAAAGGGATCTGCCAAGGTCTGCCGCACCAACCGCTTGAGCAGCCAGCGTTGATAGATCCGATTGCGCGGCCGTTCGATCGAGGCACTGCAGGCCGCCAGATCAAGCGGACTGCTTGCACAAAAAAGGCCATCGAACACACCGGGCGATGCCAGACAGGCATTAAGAAGCATCGTGCCGCCCAAGGAGATGCCTGCCCCCAGCAGCGGGCGTCCCGCCGCCAACGCTCGTGCCCGCGCAATCACCGGCAGCAGATCACTGTTGCAGCGCGCTGCGTAGGTACCACCCGCCAGATGCCGGCCGGGATCAGCACCGCGCAGATTCAGCCGCAGCACTGCAAAACCTGCAGCCTGCAAAGCCACACCCATCCGCCTTAGGCCTTCACGAGAGCTGGATCCCCCCAGCCCGTGCAGAAGCAACACCAGGCCTCTGGCTTCCCCTTCAGGCTGATCAAGCAGCGCCAACAAGGCCCCAGCAGCGGCAGCCCCACTGGGCAAGGCAGGCACAGGGATTGGAATCGGAACCCCTTGATCGTGGGGAAGATCCACCTCGCGCAGGGTGTCTCGCAGGGTTTGCAGATCGCCACCAATCCACGGCCAGCGCTGTTGAAACGAAGCAACCCCCAGCCGCTCACGCAGCTGGGGGTTATCCACGCCGCGGCTCATCACTTCTTGCCCAGACCCAGATCTTTGAGTTCCACCAAGAGGTCGCCAAGAACCTTTTTCGCATCCCCAAACAACATCGAAGTGTTAGCGAGCTCGAACAGATCGTTCTTGATGCCGGAGTAGCCGGCACTCATGCCCCGTTTCACCACGAACACCGTGCGTGCATCCTGCACATCCAGCACCGGCATGCCGTACAGCGGCGAATTGGGATCACTCTTGGCCTGGGGATTGACCACGTCATTCGCCCCCAATACCAGCACCACATCAGTAGCAGGGAACTCGGGATTGATCTGGTCCATCTCCTGGAGCTGTTCGTAAGGCACATCCGCCTCAGCCAGGAGCACGTTCATGTGGCCGGGCATGCGACCAGCCACAGGGTGGATGGCATAGGCCACATCAATGCCGGCGCTCTCCAGCACACGGGTCACTTCCCGCAGCGTGTGCTGCGCCTGGGCCACAGCCAAGCCATAACCAGGAACAATCACCACCCGTTCAGCAGCCTCCAGGGTGAGGGCGCATTCCTCGACGCTGCAGCTGGTGATGTTGGTGTATTCGCCACCACCACCGCCTGTGGCAGTGGTCGCACCAAGAGCTCCACCAAACAGAACAGACACCAGAGAACGGTTCATGCCGTTGCACATGACCTGGGTGAGGATCAGGCCGGCGGCACCGACCATGGCACCCGCCACGATCAGCAACTGGCTTCCCACCACGAAACCGGCGGCGGCCGCAGCCACACCCGAGTAGCTGTTCAGCAGCGAAATCACCACGGGCATATCAGCCCCGCCGATTGGCAGCGTCACTCCGATGCCCAGCAGGCCGGAGGCCGCCATCAGAAGCCAGAGGCCCGTGCCTGAATCAGCGTTACGCAGCATCTCAATGGCACCCACGAGGGATGCCACCGCCAGCGCGATGTTGACGACATGACGGCCCTTGCTTTGCATCCAAGCAGGCGTGGAAAGCCAGCCCTGCAACTTGGCCATGGCCACGATGGAGCCTGTGAAGGTGATCGCACCCACGAAGACAGACACAACGATGGACACCACGGCCACAGGACCCGCCGCATCAAGGGCCACCGGATAAAGCGCAGCAGCCAACGCCACCAGCAACGAGGACATGCCTCCGCAGCCGTTGAAGAGGGCGACCGTCTCTGGCATCGAGGTCATCGGCACGCGCTGGGCAGTGATGGCTCCGAGCACACCACCCACCAGCGTGCCGGCAATGATCCAGACCCAGGCCGCGCTGCTGATGCCGGTGGTGCCGAGATAGTTGATCAGCAGACCAAGCACCGCTAGGCCCATGGCCACAGCCGCCAGCTGATTGGCACCCCGGGCTGAACGCACCTTGGAGAGCCCCTTGATGCCAAGGGCCAGCAGAAGAACCGCAACCAGCTCAATCGCGTATTTCAGAAGGTCAGACATCAGCGGTTCTCCTTGCGAGCAGGCTTGCGGCTGAACATGGCCAGCATGCGGTCGGTCACGAGGAAGCCCCCGATCACGTTGAACAGGGCAAAGCCCAGCGAGACGGAGCCGAGCAGCAACACCACGGTGTTATCTCCCGCCTTGATGATCGCAGTGAGCGCTGCCAGGACGGTGATGCCCGAGATGGCATTGGCACCACTCATCAACGGAGTGTGAAGGGTGGGGGGGACCTTGCCGATCAGCTCCAGCCCAAGCAGGCTGCCAAGCAGGAGAACCCAAAGGAATTCAACAAACATCAGTTGGCACCTGGGGTAAGGACGTCGCCACGACGGATGGTGCCGTCCTGGGCGATCAGACAGCCGGCGATCAGTTCATCCTCGGGATCGAGGTTGAGGACACCGTCCTTCATGGTGGGCTCCAACAGAGCCACGAGATTGCGGGCGTAGAGCGCACTGGCGTGATTGGGAACGCTGCAGGGCAGATCATTGCCGCCGATCAGCTTCACACCCTTACGGTCCACGGTCTGACCAGGCACGGTGTCGGCGCAGTTACCGCCCTGAGCCACCGCCAGGTCAACCACCACAGCGCCTGGACGCATCCGATCGAGCATGTCTTCACTGATCAGGCGCGGAGCACGGCGACCGGGCACCTGGGCGGTACAGATGGCCACATCGGCCTCAGCCAGTTGATCAGACAGCTGCTGTCGCTGAGCAGCCAGGAATGCATCGGAGGCCTGTTTGGCATAACCGCCGGATTCAGCCGGCTTGTCTTCCAACTCAGGTGGCTCAATGAAACGGGCGCCGAGCGATTCAACCTGCTCTTTGACCGCCGGCCTGATGTCACTGACATAGACGACTGCACCGAGGCGGCGGGCTGTGGCGACCGCTTGAAGGCCCGCCACACCAGCTCCAAGAATCACAACCTTTGCAGGTTGAACGGTGCCCGCTGCCGTCATCAGCATCGGGAAGTAACGATCCAGAGCAGCGGAAGCCAGCAACACCGACTTGTAGCCAGCGATGTTGGCCTGGGAGGACAAAGCATCCGCAGACTGAGCCCGGCTGATCCGCGGCAGCAGTTCGAGTGCCATGGCAGAGAGACCGCCGCGCTGAAGGCCTGCCGTTAAGTCTTCGTTGGCGTAGGGGGAGAGCAGACCAACCACCAACGCTCCCTGGCGAAGGCGGGCTAGGCCGGCTTCGCTCGGCGATTGAACACAGAGCAGAACATCCGCCTGACTCCAGGCCGATGCATCTCCGGCATGGATCAAATCCGCACCCTGCTCGGCATAAGCCTCATCGAGGTAGCCGGAGGCTGTACCGGCTCCGCGTTCGACTGCCACATTGCAGCCCAACGAAATGAATTTTTTGACCGTGTCGGGCGTTGCCGCAACCCGGGTTTCTTCCGGTGTCGACTCCACCGGTATCAGAAGTCTGGGCAAGGGGAACACAACCACCGACCCAAGTGAGGTTACGAGGTCGCCCTCTCACGATCGGGAAGCTTCCTGAAGAAAGACACCCTGTTCTGTCGCTCTTGCTACGTGAAGCTCATCCTCTGTGCTCCTCATGGGTCTCAGCGCAATCGAGTGTCCCGACGGCCTCTGTCACAGCCACCACGGCGGCCACGCCGTTGAACGGGAAACCATGCAATCCACCCTCCAGTTGCATGGCAAGGACTGGTGTGAACGACTGGCGGAGCGGATCTATGAAATCTCCGTCGACACCTTCTCTCAAAGCGTGATGCCGAGCCTGCACACGGCCGGCTGGCAGCGGCGACACCTCGACTGGGAATTCAAGTTGAATGACGGCGAATGCGAGCCCGATCGAACCCTGGTTGACGGGATGATCAACGCCACGGAAAGCTTTCTGCGCAGCAGCGAAGTGCACCGCCTGTTCATCCAGGAACTCGTGCAGGGCACATTTGCAGAAGCGGAGAATGATGACCTGCGCATCCAGGCGGTCCGCACGCTTGTGGAAACCGAAATCGTGGCGATGCTTGAGGAACGCCGGGAAGAGCTGCTGGATCGGCTCGCTGAACAGATGCTGAACTCAGCGAAGGGGGATTTCAAGGCCGCTCGCTCCGCCTCAGAAGAAGCCTTGATGGAAGTGGAACACTTAGTGGTTAACCACGCTGAAGCGCTCTGAAGAAAGGCTCTGGCGCCAAAACGTGCTGCCGAATCAAACGATCGGCAGCACTTCCTGTTCAAGCCCAAGGGCCCAGCTCACCTCTCCGCGGCGATGCAGAACGCGCGCTCGAAGAATCAATGGGTCGATGTCGCAATCGAGTTCCCAACAGCCATCCAGTTGATCGCGATGCTGATCGAGGGGGCTGCTGAAGAAGGAGCGTTGGGCCATGGCGATGGGCGGGACCCGATCCCGATGGAGCTGATGGCCGGACGGTAGAGATGCCACGGCGCAAAAGAATGGTTAAAAAGACTCATCTTCCGGGGGGGGGCGATATCTCAGCCGTCAGCTTCAACCTCCCGTCCAAGGTCAACACCGATCAAGACCCAGTACTTGTCCAACCAAGACAGTGGCAGCAACAGCTGATCCAGCTCCTGCGGCGCAGGCTCGAACTTCAGGGCAGCAGCCGCGACCTTCTGGTGTTTGCAGGTCCAGGGGCGGGGAAAACATTGGGTGCCCTGTTGGGATTCCGCGCGATGCGGGATCAAGGCCGGCTGAACCATTTCGTGGTCTTCTGCCACCGGACCTCAATTCTGAATCAGTGGAAATCAGCCTCTTCACGGCTCGGCTTTCGGCTGGAGGAGTGGCCCTGCACGCCGGAACAGAGCCTTGGAGCAGACGGTCTTTTGGTGACGTATCAGGGTGCGGGTCGTCAACCAGACGCGCTGCGAGCACGTCTTGAGGAATGGGGCACAAGCGACTGCATGGCGATCGCCGATGAGGCACACCATCTCGGCGTCAATCCCGACGAACCGGACGCAACAGCCTGGGGACAGACCTTTCTGGAGCTGACCAAGACCGTCCGCCTGCGTCTGGGACTCACAGGAACCCCCTTTCGTGCCGACAACCTGGGGTTCTGTGCCGCCCGTCGAATCCGGGTTCAACTGGACGACGGTGGCTGGGTCGAGCAGATCCGTCCGGATCTCTGCGTGGAACCAAGGGACCTGATCGCGGCAGGGGATGTCCGCCCCCTGGAGTTCCGCTTTCAAGACGGCTGGGTGGAACACAGCCGCGAGGGACTACCCGATCGCAACGTTTCCCCCCTTTCTTCCGAACAGCGGGAAAGCTGGCGTGCTCGCAACCTGCGTCGCGCCATACGCTTAGCCGACAGCAGCAGCATTGGCCAGCAGGTGCTGCTGAGAGCGCAGCAGAAACTGAATCAACTTCAGGAGCGTCAGCCACAGTCAGCTGGCCTTGTCATCGCCCGCGACATCAATCACGCCGAGGCCATCAGCCGGGTGTTGATTGACGACGGCAACCGGGTGGAGCTGATTCATTCCCAGAGCCCCCAAGCGACGGAACGCTTGAACGCCTTCCAAAGCGGGAGTGCCGATTGGCTTGTGAGCATTGACATGTGCGCGGAAGGCTTTGATGCACCACGACTAAGGGTGGTTGCCTATCTGACCACCGTTGTGACCCGCAGCCGTTTTGTGCAGGGCATCACCCGGGCCGTGCGGATGACACCAGAACTAGCCGCCTGCGAAGCCATCCCCCGAGAAGCCTCCTTCGTCTTCGCTCCGGCAGACCCACTGCTCATGGACTACGCACGGTCATGGTCGGTGGCAGAGCCTTACGTGCTGCGCCCTCAGGGCCAGGACTCCCAGGATGACTTGCAGGGTGTTGGGCCATGGCGCGGCCCCAGCCTTCCCCTCGAAGCGGTTGAAGATGGAGCCGGTGCGGTGATCCGCCTGAAAACACCCGAATTGCCCACTTTTTTGCAGCGCTGAACACAGCTTTGGTCAGAGGAAAATGCGAACTTGTGCGAATGGGAGGCTCGAATGGGACCTCCGATCCGTCAACCTGATCAACATCGAGGAGTCAGTCATGGATGCCGCAATGGAACGCCGGGTCATCGTTGCAAGCGGCTGGGCATCCACGCGCATCGCAGTCCTGGACAAGGAAGAGCGCTATGAAGACAGTTATGCCATCACCCAAGAATTCTGCGAATGGATCACTTGCATAGGAGAAAACATTGAGATGCTTGAGGCCAATGTTTTGGCCGTTCCGCGCAATCCAAGCAAGCGTCGACCGATTCACGACCCAACGTCCAACGATTCCCAGGTTGAAATCTAAAAACAACCTTAAATTTCTCCAAACTTGAAGCATCTTTTTTCGGATTGCAACTCACCACTGGCTCAAGCCGGGCTTTAGATTTAACTCATAGTCAGTTCGCTTAAGCGGTGGTTCAAGGCGGTTCGGATCACATCGAAAATCTGGTGGTAGTCGGTTCAGGCCCAGCCGGTTACACGGCAGCCATCTATGCAGCACGCGCCAACCTGCAACCGCTGCTGATCACCGGCTTTCAACGCGGGGGTATCCCCGGCGGACAGTTGATGACCACGACTCATGTCGAGAATTTTCCCGGTTTTCCGGATGGTGTTCTCGGTCCTGACCTGATGGATCTGATGAAGTCCCAGGCTGTTCGTTGGGGCACCCACCTGCTGGAAGCCGATGCCGACAGCATTGATCTGACGTCGAAGCCTTATCGCATTGAGGTCGACGGACAGACCATCCACACCCACGCCCTGGTGATCGCCACCGGAGCCAGTGCAAACCGTCTCAAACTTCCTTCAGAGGCTGCCTTTTGGAGCAAGGGCATCAGCGCCTGCGCAATCTGTGACGGAGCCACACCGCAGTTCCGCAACGAAGAGCTCGCGGTGGTCGGCGGCGGCGATTCCGCCTGCGAAGAGGCGGTGTATCTGACCAAATATGGAAGCCATGTTCATCTCGTGGTGCGCTCGGACAAACTCCGTGCCAGCGCTGCCATGGCTGACCGGGTGTTGGCCAATGAGGCCATCACAGTGCACTGGAACAGCGAGATCGTTGACGTCAGCGGAGATGACTGGATGCAGTCGATGATCCTGCGGGATCGCAATGAAGGGAGTTCTCAGAGCCTTTCTGTCAAAGGGCTCTTCTACGCAATCGGCCATACCCCCAACACCGATTTGCTTCAGGGGCAACTTGATCTCGACGAGAAGGGCTATCTGAAAACGGAACTGGGGCGTCCGGAAACGTCCCTGGAGGGAGTCTTCGCTGCCGGCGATGTGGCTGATGCTGAATGGCGACAGGGCATCACCGCAGCCGGGAGTGGCTGCAAAGCAGCCTTGGCAGCAGAGCGCTGGCTAAGCCATCACAACCTGGCCACCAGGGTGCAACGCCAGGACGTGGAGCCAGCGGTGGCAGAACGACCGGTCAACGTGGAGGTCACCACAGAAGCGACCTACGACCCACAAGGGCTGTGGCAGAAAGGAAGCTTTGCCCTCCGCAAGCTTTATCACGACAGCACGAAGCCTCTACTGGTGATCTACACATCACCCAGCTGCGGTCCTTGCCACGTGCTGAAGCCTCAGCTGCGGCGGGTGATCGAAGAGCTGAATGGATCTGCCCAGGCCGTCGTCATCGACATCGAAGCGGATCAGGAGATCGCCGAACAGGCTGGGGTCAATGGCACTCCGACGGTTCAACTGTTTCACCAGAAAGCCATGGTGAAGCAGTGGCGCGGCGTTAAGCAGCGCAGCGAATTCAAAGCTGCGATTGAATCCTGCCTTCAGGCTGCCGCCTAAGGGCAGCGGCCTTCAACGACGGCGAGGGCCACCGGGGCGGTTTCCACCGGGACGACCACCAGGCGCACCTGCATTGCGCTCTCGATAAGTGATGCGGCCACGGGTTAGGTCATAGGGGCTGATTTCCACCAGAACCTTGTCACCGGCAAGCAATTTGATTCGAAACTTGGTGAGCTTTCCAGCCGCTCTGCAAAGGCATTGGTGGCCTGCAGGTTGCTCGAGGGTGACCAGATAGAACCCATTGCCCTGTTCCTTCTCGATCACGCCCGAGGTTTCGATCATGCGTCGGTAGCCAATTCTGTCTTGCTTGTATCAGTTTAGAAGGCCACTTGCGCCCCGCCGAGAGAACAGAGCCCTTAGGCTCCAACGCCGACCCCTCTCCCCCCGCCGTGATTCTTCCCCCGTTGAGCATGGATCTCGGTCTGCTGCTGATCTCCGTCGGCGTGGTCAACCTGTGGAGGATGCGAGAGAACGCGAGCTGACTTGACGACGCTGCTGCTGAACAAACCCTTTGGGGTCTTGAGTCAATTCACGCCAGAGGAAGGGAGCCGTTGGGGGTGCTTGAGCGACTTTGTTGACGTGCCCCAGGTCTACGCCGCTGGGCGTCTTGACGCCGACAGCGAGGGGCTTCTGATCCTCACCAGCAACGGTCGCCTGCAGCAGCGCCTCACCGACCCACGCTTTGGCCATTGGCGCAGCTACTGGGCGCAAGTCGAAGGCACGCCCACCATCGAACAGCTGCAACAGCTTCGGGATGGTGTTGTCATTCAAGGCCGTCGCACCCTGCCGGCGAAAGCACAGTGGCTTCAAGGGCACGACCAACCGCAACTCCCCGATAGAAGGCCTCCCATTCGTTACCGCGCCGCGATCCCCACCAGCTGGCTACAGCTGTCACTTACCGAAGGACGCAACCGGCAAGTGCGACGCATGACTGCGGCCGTCGGACTACCGACATTGCGTTTGGTGCGTTGCTGCATTGACTTGATGGACAATGGCCCACCGCTGGACCTGAAAGAACTTCAAGCCGGAGACTGGCGTGCAGTAACAGGTGCTGAACAAGAGCGGCTCAACAAGCTCATCAGCAGCAAGACGATCTCTTCTGGACCTCGTCGGGGAGGGAACCGACGAGGGTGACCGCGCGAAACGCAATGCCCTCGACCTCGCGCCAGGGCTTTTCGCTGCGCTCTGCATAGCGAACCTGCTCAAAGCCAAGGGCCTCGAAGGCTTCCAAGAAATCCTGCTCCTGCCAGGCGCCACTGATACACCCACTCCAAAGATCAGGGTCCTGCTGCAAACGCAGGGGCACAGCCTGATCGCAGACGATGTCGCTGATGGCAACCCGTCCGCCGGGAGCCAGAACCCGGCGAATGTTGGCCAGAAGCCTGTCGCGGGAGGATGGATTCACCAGATTGAGCACACAGTTGCTCAGCACAACATCCATCGAGGCATCGGCAATCAGGGGCTCTCCCGCGGCAGAAGGCGCATCAAGGGCTTCGATGGCTCCATCAACAAAACGGACGTTGTCGAACCCCACTGCTGACGCCACCACCGGGATCGCCGAACGAGACAGGACAAGCATGTCTTCGTTGCGATCCACACCGGTGACGCTGCCGGACTTTCCGACAATTTGACTGCAGATGAAGGCGTTTTTACCGCTGCCGCTGCCAAGGTCGAGCACACGATCACCCTGCTTCACCCATCGGGTGGGATCACCGCAGCCGTAATCACGCTCGACAACAGCATCGGGAATCACTCGGAGCAGAGCAGGGTCGAATCCAACCGGGGTGCACAAGCAGGCTTCCTGCTCGTGTGCAGCGGCTCCGTAACGGGCTTCAACAGCCTGCGTTTGATCCAGAGACTGGGGCTGAGAGGGAGGGCAGCACGACTCAGCCATCAGCCGATGGCCTCCTGTAGCTCACGCACCACATTCCACTGGCCGTACCAGTAGTTGGCCTCGGCTCGACGGTCCGGATCCGCCACACCATCAACCGCATCGGGGCCCACCGACTTCCACAACTCATGACCGCAAACACGGTTGAGACCCTGTTCTGCTTCATCCGACAACAATTGCAGACGCCGCTGCAGATTTTTGAGCTGAGCGACAGCCATCAGAAAAGGATCAATTAAGGCGATAGTACAAAAGAACCAAGGGGTATCAAGGTTCAGAAGGGGAGCTTTTTCTTCGCGTCCTTGTCGAGATCCGCTTCCATCTCTCGCAAACGCTTCAGGATCGTGTCGTAGTACTCACTGATGTAACTCTCCATCTCGGTGGTTTCGGATGCGTCGAGACCAAAAGCTGAGTAGCTGGTTTGCATCGGAGCGTCGAGGGTCTGACCGCTACCGGTGACCTCTGCAAATGCAAGCCGCTCCGCCACGTTGACGGCAGGCTCAAAGAAGGAGGCCACACCCTGCATCAGGTTGATCAAGAAGGGCTGAACCCGAAACACCCTGGCCGTCTTGCCACTGCAGCGTTCGCACAGCTGCACCAGTTCACCGGTGTTCCAGGGCTTAGGCCCGACGACCGGATACGTACTGCGAACGGTCTCCGGCCGCTCGAGAGCCGCAACAGCGAATCGAGCCATGTCCTGGGTGTTCATGTAGGCAATGGCCGTAGGGCTGCCACTGACCCAAACGGTTTGGCTCTCCAGAACAGGGATGGCGAACTGGCTGATCACCCCCTGCATGAACGCAGCACCCTGCAGGATCGTGTAATCCAGATCCGATGACTCCAGCAGCTTCTCCGTGCAGGCCTTGATGTCCATCAATGGAACATCGCGATGCTGATGGGCTCCCAGCAAGGAGAGAAAAACAAAACGCTTGACCCCAGCCCTTTCACAGGCACGAAGCAGATTGAGCTTTCCGTCCCAATCCGTCTCGTAGATGCTGCGTGGATCGTTGGGCCGACTTGTGGACGCATCGATAACGGCATCGACGCCTTCAAGGGCGTAATCCAGGCTGTCTGGTTCGAGCAGGTCGCCACGGGTGAGTTCGCAACCCCATTCCTGGAGGAAGGCGGCTTTGCGCGGAGCCCGCACCATGCAACGCACCTGGTGGCCGGCATCGATGGCACGACGGGCGATTTGTCGTCCCAGGGTGCCCGTGCCACCCACCACAAGCACTTGCATCGGCGCCTTCCTCGCGAAGACGGGAGCCTAATGGCCCCCGCTTCAAAGCGACTGCTTCAGTCGTCGCCCTGCAGTTTCAGCAGCAGAGCACCACCAGCGAGACCGATGGGAATTAGGACCCAGAAGATCGCAGCAGTTCCAAAAATCTCAGCAGCCATGGTCTGGGCAAAGCGATCGCACGCCCATTTAAATCCCTTCCCCCCGCAGGCTGGTGCAGATCTGTAACAGCTGCGGCAATTCCGCATCGGTTCTGACCTGTGCTGGCATGACTCCACTGGCACTTGCGCGGTAGCCCTCGGCATGAAGCGCCTGCACCAGTCGACCGAGGGCGGGCGGCCCACCGCCTCCCAATCGCGAGGCCAGCTCATCTGTAGGCCAGACCGTGGGGCAATCCCCAGGATCCGCCTGCAGGCGCCGCAACAAGCGCAGGGTGACAGGGCTGATCTGCTGAAGGCCAAGGTCTTGGGCATCGGCAATGAGCTGCTGCAAAAGAGGTTCTTCCTGCAGAGGACCAATCCACAAAGGGCCACTGATGCTCCACCTCCCCTGACCCTCCAAGCAATGACAAGCAGGCCAGCCGCTGAGCTTCAGCAGAGGCTGCACCCGTTGAGCACCGCATCGTTCACAACGTGCCACCAGCCCAAGCTTCTTCTCATCCCCCGCTGGGATCTGACGCAGCAAGCGCAGGGCGAGGCGAAAGGTGCGCCCTTCACTAAAGCTGAACAGGGGCTGCACACCGTGGCCCAGAAGCCAGGCCTGCCGGGCCACCAGGCCGATCTGCTGCCGCAGAGCCATTTCCCAGCTAGCGGGATGCACGCGAGCTGCGGCACCAAGGCTTCGAATCGCACCAACACGGTCATGACCGGTGGGGGAACGGCCATCCGTCGATGCCAGAAACAACAGGCCTTCGAAGCGCAAAGCCTGAAGGACCGGCTGAATCAAGCTCCCCGAAGCCCCAAAGGCATCGAGGTCGATGAAATCGAACCGCTGACGCTGAAGGATCGACCGATAAAGCAACAAATCTGCCGCCTCAGCGCTGAGCCGCGTTGAACACCCCAATGCCTGCACATTGGACTGGATCAGCGGCAGCCGATCCGGATCACCATCGTTGATCCAGAGCTCTGTCTCAGCGGCATCGCTGCCCAACGCCTCCAGGCCCCAGCGCAGCGCCCTGATCCCACAACCGGCCATCAGATCAAGCCAACGGAGTGGTTGCGTTGCGCGTGCCTTCTGGTGGCGGGCCAGCAACACCGAGAGATCGCGTGCCGGGCGTGACTCAGGCCTGAAAAACCCTGGGCCAAGGCTGAACTCAGCCAGACCTTCGCGATAGTGATGATCGGTTGAGGTCAGAAGGGTGCCGTCTGCTGCCATCCAGACTGCCGAGTGGGGCGTTCCAAGCACCTGGTGCTGGAGAGGCTGGCCCTGCCACTGGCGCGTCAGCGGCCCTGAAGCGGGCCCCGCTCTGCTGCTGTTGCACGGCTTCGGCGCCGCCAGCGGACACTGGCGCCACTTTGCGCCGCGATTGGCTGATCATGGCTGGCGGGTCTACAGCCTGGATCTGCTGGGTTTCGGTCAGTCCGCCCAGCCGGCGCGGCCCATGGACAATCGGCTCTGGGCGCAGCAGGTCTGCGCGTTCCTCGATCAAGTGGTTCAAGGACCAGCGGTGGTGATCGGCAACTCCTTGGGGGGCCTGACTGCGCTCACCGCAGCGGTGCTGCGGCCCGACAGGGTGCAGGCGGTAGTTGCAGCTCCGCTACCGGACCCCGCCCTGATCCAACCGCTGCCGAAACGTCGCTCGCCCTGGCGACGGCGCTGGCAGCGGCGCCTGCTTTGGCTGGTTCTGCATCTTCTGCCCCTTGAGCTTGTGGTGCCCTTGATCGCACGCACAGGTTTGCTCAAAGCCGGGCTACAGGGGGCCTACTGGAGTTCGATCCAATCCGATCAAGAACTGCTTCAGCTGGTTGCCCGTCCTGCCCGAAGGCCCACGGCCGCTCAGGCCCTCCGGGGCATGAGCCTGGGCATGTCGAAGCGCCCCAGAGGAGCCACTGCCCCCGCACTGCTCGAGCAGCTCCAATCCCCCATGCTTCTGATCTGGGGACGTCAGGATCGATTTGTGCCCCTGGCGATCGGGGAATCCCTGGCAGCCACGCATCCACAACTCGTACTGCGTGTGCTGGATCGCTGCGGTCACTGCCCCCATGACGAAGCACCCGATCGCTTCCTTTCTGTGTTGTTGCCCTGGCTGGACCGTAACTTGGGAGGACCAGACCGGCAGGGGACGACCAGCGGCGATGAAACACACCCTCTCGGTGGTGGTTGAGGACGAATCCGGAGCACTCAGCCGGATCGCAGGACTCTTCGCCCGACGCGGTTTCAATATCGACAGCCTGGCAGTCGGTCCAGCAGAGGCGGAAGGGCAGTCTCGACTGACCATGGTTGTTGAAGGCGATGACCAGACGCTCCAGCAGATGACCAAACAGCTGGACAAACTGGTGAATGTGCTTCAGGTGTTGGACCTCACCCAGCGCCCCGCTGTGGAACGGGAGTTGATGCTGCTGAAAGTCTCAGCACCGGCAGCATCTCGGAGCGCTGTTTTCGAACTCGTTCAGGTCTTCAGGGCCAAGGTCGTGGATGTGGCCGATGAAGCCATGACCCTGGAAGTGGTGGGAGATCCCGGGAAACTAGTAGCCCTGGAACGCTTAATGGCTCCCTTCGGAATTCTCGAAATTGCCCGCACCGGCAAGGTGGCGCTGGAGCGGGCTTCAGGGGTTAACACAGAAATGCTGAAGGTGTCCCCGAGCCAGAGCCGGGTCCCGGCCTGAGTTCACTCCTTTAACGCTGCCTTGATGATGCGATCTCCCTGCTGAATCGCATCCACCACATCCATGCCGTCCAAGACACGGCCGAAGACGGCATAACGACCATCCAGTTCCGGCAAGGGGCGCAAAGCCACATAAAACTGTGCACTAGCGGAATCCGGCGCCTGGGAACGGGCCATGGCCACGGCCCCCCGTTCATGGGTCAGCTCCAGACCATCCAGGTCAGCGGGATTGGTGCTGACCCTGCTGTATCGGGGCTGGGTCTCCGATCGAAACTTGATTTCAAGGGGGATCATCCGAGCTTGACCATTGGCGGGGTCAACAAAGCTGCCCGTTCCAAGCTGCCCCAAGGGAACGGATCGATCGCTGGATTGCGGATCCCCCCCTTGCACAACAAAGGGGACAGGCTCGCGCACAACACGATGAAACATCGTTCCGTCGTAGGTGCCGCGCCTCACCAGATCAACAAAATTTCCGGAGGTGAGCGGTGCAGCATCTCCGTTCACTTCAATCGTGAACTCGCCCTGGCTCGTCTGCATGGTGATGGTGGCCAGCCCCTGCAGGCAGGCCGCCTGAGCATCAGCGCAGCCCGTCACGACGGAGGCACGCGGAGAGGGACTGCAACTCACCAGCAGGGGGATGAGACACAGCAGCGTCCACAAACGAAAACGACGCATCGGATCAGAGCCCCTCGAGATTGACGCCAAGGAAGCGGGCCAGCTCAGCACCGTCCTGCTCCAACTGCGCCAGAGGCAGCGGTTCGCCGACGCGGGTCAGTGGCATGTCACGTCGTCCCTGAATTCTCAGGGCAACACGACGTCGAGCATTGAAACCATCACGCACCTCGACTTTCACGGCCTTCACGTCCTTAAGAGGGATCTCCACCAGAACGGGTTTGCGGAAACCGCGACGGCTGATAGTCACCACACCGGCGTCCTTGTCGAACCGGTTGCTACCGCCGCCGACATTCACACCGATGACGTACCAGAGATAGGTGGCCAGCAACGCCGCAGCGAGGCTGTACAACCCCATGACCAGCCCCTGCGGCACGAACACCAAAGCAGCTGGATGGCCCAGAGGCAGGAGATCACGACCGAGATAACTCGACAGCGAAGCCAGAAGGAAGCCCACTCCGCCAATGGTGACGGCAGATGCCACCAGATAATTCGAGAGACGACGGGAGCCGAGCACGGTTTGCTCGAGCACTGCTGCGGACATGACCCAGCCAGAACGAAGCGCCATTGTGACCGCAGAAAGGCCCATGCGTCGAAATAGGAAAAAATCCCTAAGAAACAAAGCGATACGAGGGGTTTCAGCTCAGTAAATTCAGCCCCGCAGGACGCTTGAAGATTGTTAAGGTCGCGGCGTATCCCACAGCCTGCGGCTTTCCGCACCGTTCACCTCTCATGACGATCGCTGTAGGACGCGCGCCACAGCGGGGATGGTTCGACGTCCTC
>NZ_UCNV01000013.1:0-7003 GCF_900474015.1 Synechococcus sp. UW106 | reverse complement strand
TTGAAGTATATCTAAGCGATCAGTATTTATCAAATTCATATCATCTGTTGCAGTTGCTGCGAATGCAGGCCGGTAAGAAAGCGTTATTGTAGTGCTAGGAATCTCGTTATATACAGTAAGATACCTCGATGTGGAGACAATTGTTTTGAATGTGCCAGAAAATGTTGTTGTTCCAGTCAAAGTCAAGTAAACCAAGAAAGTTTTACTCACTTCATTGGGAGTTATAGTGGAAAAAGATACACGATGACTAGAGAAAGACAATCGTGTACTTACATGGGTTTCCAAAGTAGTGTAAAAAGTATGAGTAGTCCGAGTGCTGCTCGTGTTTAATATTCCATCAGAACCATTTATAGTACTCAGTGCTCCAACACGCAAGGTTTCCGAAAAACCGGTGCCGAATCCAACGAGGGATAAATTCATTGTATCTGTATATTTTTCGAGCACATAGACGGCAAAATCACTGGGCAAATTAATTGTGTATCTACCAGTGGATGCGTAGCCTGTAAGGTACGTATAGGTTGTACCAGTAAATTTAAATAATGTAGCTATATTTACAGAAGTCGAAGCACTAACACTCAACGTATAAGTGGCAGTGGTATCGGTCAACACCATGGTTGTAGAACTCGCGTCCCACGCACTGTATCTGGTACTGACGTAATAAGTATCCGAAAATATTAGCACAAGATTCTTCCATTCAGAGTCAGATATATGAAGCGTTCCCGTTAGAGAATTCCAAGTCCCTGAATCCGTATTAATCAGTGATGTTTGCTGCAATTTGGCTGCATAATTATTTATTCCTAACGAATTTATTGCCTCAATATTATACTGTATTTGATCTTCACTCGAATCAAAATCTAATATCTGAACATTTGTTCCTTCAATGATAAATACATCTGCTCCATCTCCTCCGGAAACGGTTTGGCTGTTCCCAACTTTTAAGATGTCATTGCCAGTACCTCCATAAATTTTTAGTGGTAGGCCTGCATCTACGGCACTGATGTCGTCATTACCTCCATCGCCATAAATACTCGGAACAGTTGAGGATGAAGTTTTTACCCACAGTTCACTATTAGAACTTGCGAGATTAGTGCTAGAAGACTCAACTAAATTATCGATAATGAAAATATCATCATCTTTGCCGCCTTTAACCACGCTCCCGTTGAGTGAGGCGCCGCTAATCGTGAGTTCATCATCTCCTGATCCACCTCCAACAGTCGAATTATTCAGTGCACCTTCAATCGTAATTATGTCTGCATTGGTTCCACTCCAAACTTTAGCAGTATCAAGTGTTGCTGAAGAAGAAACAATTACTGTGTCGATCCCGCCGCCGCCGCCAACAGTTGAATTCGTCAACTCCCCATCAATTGTAATTGAATCATCATTTTCTCCACTCCAAACTTTAGAAGTATCAAGTGTTGCTGATGAGGAGATAATTACTGTGTCGATCCCGCCGCCACCACCAACAGTTGAATTCGCCAAATCCCCCTCAATAGTAATTGAATCATCATGTTCTCCACTCCAAACTTTTGAAGCATCAAGTGTTGCAGAGGAGGAGATAATTACTGTGTCAATCCCGCCGCCGCCGCCAATAGTTGAATGCGTCAACTCTCCATCGATTGTGATTAAATCATCATTTTCTCCACCCCAAATTTTAGAAGTATCAACTGTTGCTGAGGAGGAGATAGTTACTGTGTCGATCCCGCCGCCGCCACCAACAGTTGAATTCATCAACTGCCCATCAATAGTGATTAAATCATCATTTACTCCACTCCAAACTTTAGATGTATCAAGTGTTGCTGAGGAAGCAACTATTACTGTGTCACTCCCAGCACCTCCAATAATGGTTGAATATGAAATGTCTGAATTTATATTGACATCATCAGAATCATCCCCACACCTGATTTTGCTGTAGGTCAAAGAGGCATCTATACTTACTTCGTCAGAACCGCCAGCCCCCACTATTGTGATGTAGTTGACGGCGGATGAAACGATAAACTGATCTACAGCCTCAGAGCCTGCATAAAGGACTCCGTCAATTACAATGTTCATTGATAGGATTTTTATTAAGCTTATCCACCCCTTGCTCGAGCTTTCAAGTTGTATTTCAAGAAGTTAATATTGCTCATACCTAAGAAGCAGGTCAAGAGTTAGGGAATACGTCTGCCGCAGACCATCCAGGCTCAGCAACGGCATTGGAATGCGGCTTCCTTAACCTGTCAGAGGCATTGACGCGTATGGCAGCAACAAGCTCCCCCACCAGGAACAGGGAATTGCGGGCGTCACGGGTTTATGGGTCAAACGTGACTGCCTTGAGAGTTCCCCGCTTTGCTCAGACAATAAAAAACCCCGTAATTGCAGACGGGGTGAACTGTGTGGGAGATGTTGTCGGGAGATGGATAGCGACAACATCAGCACCCCCTGCTTTCCCTTGCGGTCTTGTATTGCTTTCAGCCGCTCTCAATCGGCATCAGGCTTCCCGACAAACTCAATATGAGTTCAGAACAAAGTAGCAACGAATGTTTTATACAAGCCTTCACTCATTTGTATAAGAAGCTTAAGTTCGTTTGGCTGAGTAAGGACGCACATTCTCTCGCCAGAACTTGAACTCATCGTCCCTGCAAGAGTGCCAGCCGGTCCAAAAAGGCCACCCAAGAATGCTCCTGCAATTAACCCCCCTCCAGTGTCGTATTCATTCAGCTATTCATAAAGCTCAAATTTGGCATCTGCTAATGGGAAAATATCTCGAGGATATTCAGCGCCTGAATTGCAATAGATGCTAATATTCTTGGTGGTCCTATCAAGAATTCCACCATTTGCTTTTTCATATCCTCCTGGAAGAATGTGAAACTTTTCATGAGATAGCCATTTTGCAAGATATGCCTGATTCTCGTCTAATTCTTTCTTTCTCTTGATTGTTTAAAGTTTATCTCGCAGGGTAGAGACCCGCTCTCTTAATAACAGCTTGCCAGAATTATTCTTAAGTTTGTAAATGCCTAGGCCATAAATGCTACCGGACTGTTTTTCTGATGGGACTTCAACGTATGATCTTCCAAGATTTACTAGGTGGTAAATCTCTGAGGCTATTTGAAAATGGGTTACTTCATCAGTATTGGGTGAAGATGGTGATTGTCAATATTGAGCAATGGTCGTTTCTTGTGTGTTGTGGGACTCGCGCCCCGTGAACACACCATCTCCCTTCCAGCGCGAAATCAACTCCCCCAGTCGAGGGATATATTCAGCGTGGTTCATCCACCATCTGGTTAGAGTCTCACCCCCAGGTGCCAACCCAGCAATCTGTCCTGCTCTTCCGCAGTTAGGTAGAGAACAAGGAGATACAATCAACACAATCAATCAAATTTATTCTTGAGTCGATGTCAAAGATTCCATCATTCAACCTTCGATTTGAATCGGCTCAAGAATATGTGGAGTATGTCTTCAAGAGAGGCCTAGATTTAATGAAGAAGAACCCAACGGAAAGAATGTGATGGATGAATTTAGAATCAATACAAACAAACAGAATAAAATCCCACGTGGTAATCTAGTGAAAATTCATCGTCAATGATGATTCCTAATTTATTCTTGATAGGAGCTCAAAAATCAGGAACATCATATGTTCACAATGTGTTAACGAGAAACGGATTGGTGTCTTGTGGAAAAGAAAAGGAAATGAATTTCTTTTCGAAGAGAGAAGCACATATCAAACAGGGCATTGACGAGTATCTGCTTAATTTTAAAGATTCACCTAAGTCTAAATACCTAATAGATTCTTCCACCTCACATTTTCAGCCAAATAACCCCAGAATTGACAAGAATCCCGCTAAACAAATTTATAATTTCAATAAAAATGCTAAAATATTCGCAGTCATCAGAAATCCCATTGAAAGATATGAGTCCGCCTATAATCACCATATATTAATGGGAAGGATTGAACCAACGGATAATATTGACAAAATATTAGACAAACACTTGCTATTGAATATTGGCAGATATGATGAGTCCATCATTCAATGGAGAGAATACTTTCCTCAACTAAAAATATTAACATACGACTCTTTATGCTCCAATCCTGAGTTGTTTTTTAGTGATTTATTTGACTTTCTGGAACTTAACAAAGCCCGTAAAAATCTTGTTCTTGATTTTAGATCGAATGACACCCAAATAAGATTTGATAAGAAAAAAAATCCCTCCTTGACATCAAAAATAAAATTGACAAAAGAATCAAAGAATTTTTTGAAAGATTACTATCAAGAATCTATCCTGAATTTAGAAAAACTTATAGGCCAAGACTTATCTCACTGGATCGAATAAGACTCAAGGAAGGAACCCTATAAAAATAGGGTCACAAATATTAGATGAAGTCGTTTGAATACCAAGTATCAACATGGATAAACACCACCACCAGATGAACGCACCTAGATCGAAGACCATCGGCCTTACAGACGATTTTATCGGTCTCTAGAGGTGATTCTTCGATCACCTCTAGACCAGATGATCAACCAAGTTCAAGGTCGTAGGTCTGGAAATCAGCTTGTTCAAGTTTCTTCTTACGGACTTCGACCAGTTCAGGTTGAAGGTTCTTGAGTTGAATGTTCTCGTAGTGTCGTTCCATCGTTTTGATTGAATGACCAACCAACTTAGCCACATAGTTTGGTGGAACTCCCAGCCCACTTGGATCATTTGCTGCAAGCCAACAAACAAGCAGAAAGGGCGATGTTGTTTCTGACCTTGCATCGATTGAGGGAAGCCTTGGCAACAAAAGTTGCCAAGGCGTCTGATGCCCAGACTTCGGGGACCATCACTGATATGGATATGGTGTTGTTGTCGCGTGTGTCTTTGAGGAGGTTGGGGTGATGGAGAGTGTGAAGGATTTTGCGGAATGGCTTGAGCAATCAGACCGCGAATTGCAGGAATGGTTGAAGGCTCTGGAACCCGAGGACGACCGTGTTCTGTCTTGGCTGGTGTAGCAAGCGGAGGTTTACCCGTTAGAGGCGTTTCGTTGATGGCTGGCAAACGCCAACGTCAGCCATGTCGAGGGGAGGTTGAAGACCAGCTATAGAGCAATTCTCTCTGGAGTGTGCTGCAGGAGCAAGTTGAACTGCAGGCAAGGAATCACAGCGAGGCAGAGAACTATGCCGCCCGTCGTCGCTGCAGGGAATTTCTAGAAGGCGGCTGGGGGTCGATTGATTGGATTGAGGTGTACGAGAAGAAGTGATTAGACGTTGACCGCTGCCACGAGGTCTACCGTCGCGTTGGGTTTGAACCGCGCTTAACTCTTCAGGTGAACCTCAATGGTGTGCCCCATTACCTCTCTGATGTTGGCGATGGGGATATTGACGGCGTGCATCCCTTTGGCGTAGCGATGGCGGAATGAATAAGGGGTGAGCTGTTCGCCTTTTTGCTTGGCGTCATCCCGTAATGCCATCCAAACAGCACGGCGGCGCAGGTAGTGATTCAACGCCTGCCCACCATCACCGTCACGGTTGAGCGGTGGCAGATGTTCGCCCACCTGCACCCGTGCCTGGAGGTTCCAATCAATGACGCTGCCATCGGCATCACGCAGGAACAGGGGATGAAGCCTGCGGGGTTCAGTCTTCGCACCTTTGGTGCCACCCATGGACTTTTGGTAGGTGGTCCACAGTTCTGCCCCGCTTACGCCGTCGTTGATGACGAGGTGGCGCAATTCCTCAGGGCGTAACCCGTAAACGCTGCACAGCTGAATGGCAAACCGCCAGCGGTCATCGCAAAGGTACGCAGAAACAAGGCCGGCCATCGAGACATATAAGGAGGATTCGCAATGAGTTGTTGAGCGATCCTTAGCCGATAAAGATGTCGTTGTTATCTTTTGCGTTGATGCATAGGCAAATCATTCAACAACAATTGACTCAAACAAAAATCTATATGCTTCAATATTAGACTTACCCTTTTAAATGAAATTTAGATCTTCAAAGGCAATTGGATTAAGGCTTGAGCCTTTGAGCAAAGTATGGCGTTTTGTAGATTGAATACCTATCAGGCTACGTGTCTGACTATTGCCAGCCCACGTCAGACTTCCGGAAACAATGTAAAGGCCATTACTGACACTATCAGAATCAACAAATAATACTCTAAATGGACAATTCAACGTTAAATTTGTCGTTTTTGTGAATTGGCTGCCTAAAGCATTAACTCCAAAACTCAGAGGCGCAAGCTGACTTACGCCAAAACTTGCTGCAGTAACGATTGGATTACCTGTCATCATAGAAGTAATTGCTGAAATCGTTACACCCTTCGAAGGTTGAAGTATATCTAAGCGATCAGTATTTATCAAATTCATATCATCTGTTGCAGTTACTGCGAATGCAGGCCGGTAAGAAAGAATTATTGTAGTGCTAGGAATCATGTTATATACAGTGAAATACATCGATGTGGAGACAATTGTGGTGAACGTACCAGAAAATGTTGTTGTTCCATACACACTTGCAAAAACCGAGAAAGTTCTACTCCCTTCACTGGGAGTTATTATGGAATAGGATATTACGGAGCTAGAGAAAACCAAGCGTGTACTTAAATATGTTGAAAAGCCCGTGTAAAAAGTACGACTAGTCGAAGTGCCGCTAGTGTTTAATATTCCATCGGAACCATTTATAGTACTCAGTGCTCCAATGCGTAAAGTTTCAGAAAGACCGGTACCGAATCCAATGAGTGATAAATTCATTGTATCTGTATATTTTTCTAGAGCATAGACAGCAAAATCGCTGGGCAAATTAATTGTGTATCTACCAGTGGATGCGTAGCCCGTTAGGTATGTATAGGTTGAGCCAGAAAAGTAAAATGTTGTAGTTAGGCTTACAGAAGTCGTAACACCAACACTCAACCTATAAAGGGCAGATGCAGTGGTCGACCACATTATTGTAGAGCTATATTCCCACGTACTATATGTAGCAGTGAGGGAATAAGTAGCCCAAAATGTTAGCACAAGATTCTTCCATTCAGAGTCAGATATATGAAGCGTTCCCGTTAGAGA